>CACPBQ010000005.1 GCA_902632125.1 Paracoccaceae bacterium
TTTCGATCCAATTTGAACTTTTCTGCATTTTCAAAAATTTCTTCATCTCTATTAGCCGAACCAAACATTAAAAACACACGGTCATTTTCAATAAAATTGAAATCTTTATAAAGAAAATTTTTTGCAATTCGTCTTGGAGACATTCCGATAGGAGACATCCACCTGGCATACTCTTCAAATGCCCTCAACCAATTAAATTCACCATTAAATATCTTTTCCAGCTGATTTGGGTTTTGTAACAGTGTTGCGATAGTACCAGCGATTGCATCACGCGGCTCGTTCTGGCCTCCAGAAATAGCTAATTTGACATTTGCAGAAATTGTTTCGAATGTTACATTTTTTGCTTTAAAAACAGATAATAGTGAGGGATCAGAACCTAAATCCTGTTCTAATCTGTCTTGAATATGAAAATCAATTGAGGCGGTGCAATTGTGACAATTTTCTTCAACCTGCTTATTTTGAGAATAATTTGCACAGCCGTCAATCATACCTTGGCTAACACGATCCATTTCCTGCCAAGTCATATTTGTAAGACCTGTTATGATTTTTAATGCTTCTGCTGAAACTGGTTTAGCAAACTCATTCACCAAATCTATCTCCCGTTGGTCTGAAAGACTATCAAGAATTTCCTTAGTGTTATCTATGAATTTTTGTTTCCAAACATTTTGTGTGGTTTTGGGTGAGACCGTTGGAAAAATTATATGGCGTTCTTTTTTATGTTCCTCACCATCTTTCCTCATCATGTTTTGGCCCATCAATCTGGTCATTAGGCCATCAGGCTGAATTGATGAAAATATCGAGATATTTTTTTCACAAATAAAAATATCTTCATGTTTTGACATTAATATCGCATTCAACTGCGGAACGAATGAAATTGGTGCAGTATCTCGTAATTGCGAAAGTACAGGATAAGGGTCCTTAGAAAATTCATCATAATCAATATTAAATTCAACTGGTGGCATACCACGAATTTTACTTAATCACTAGTTGTCTTCTGATAAAGTTACTATTCTGACGGCCTCGTTCAGAAACATTGAAGGCGCACAGGTTGGATCTAAGTCAATGATGGCTTTTACGTTTTGACTCTCTAAATCAGCTTCTGTACCAACCAAAGAGAAAACTCCTTTACAGATCTCTCCATTTGTCCTGATCACGTTGACAGAATTCCCAAGAGCAACTCCTATTTTTTCAGCATTTACAAGCTGCTCAACAAAAATAAATGTTTCAACACTTTTTTCCTCCGGCCTGTATAACTTTGCTGCCAACGAACTTTGAGAGACACAATCCCCAATATTTGGTTCAAACTCCAGTAAAATTCCATCATGAGGCGCACGAACAATTAATTTGTCCAAATCAAGTTGTCGCCCCTCTAACTCCAATTTACCAATATCCAGAGCAATAAGGGATCTTGTTTTTGAAGAAATAGACCGCCCAAGTGCCTCTTTTGCACGTTGAACAGAAAAAGTTGTTTCCAGCTTGCGCCGCTCGGCAGCCTCAAAAGTCGTTTCGTTCACTAGTCCTCGTTCAAATAGAACCTTTGTTCTTTCAAACTCACGCTTCACAAACTGAAATTCTTCTTCAACCCGTCCCACATCTGCTTTTGCAACTTCAATAGAAAAGTCAGCATCTTCTACTGAAGCTTCTAAATCAAGCAGTCTAGCCTCTGCTGTTTTAACTGCCAGAGTAGCATTTCGATCATCAAGTTCTACTAATATTTGACCTTGGGAAGTTTTCCAAGTTGTTTGTGATTGACTAGAAACTTCGGCTATACATCCTCCAGTTTGATACGAAAGACTTGTCTCATTATTTGCAAAGACAGTACCCGATAAGCTTACAGACTGAAAATTGGTTTCAGACAACACCATCGACGAAACAATTGAAAAAAATAATGCTAACCAACACAGTCTGAAATTTTTCATAGCCCTTGATCCTTATTTCTAACTACAATTCATTATTTTCCATCTAGACGAAGTTTTCAACAATAATGAGAAATTAAACTAAAAAAGCGTCATTTAAGATATTTCACGTACCATTGTGAGAACCGGAGAAAGTATTTACTAAAACAACACCTACTATGATCAAAATAAGTCCAAGGATTGCTTGCCAAGATAAGGATTGGTCAAAAAGAAATTTGCTAAATATAGCGACTAAAAAAACGCCGAGACCTGCCCACGAAGCATAAACTATTGCTATTGGAATCGTTTTAAGCGCAAATGTTAAACAATAAAATGAGCAAACATAGGCAACTACTAAAGCAACGGTTGGCACAATTTTAGAAAAATTTTGAGATACGGGTAACATCATAGTCCCAAAAACTTCCAAAATAATCGCTAAAGATAGAAAAATGTAACTTTTCAATGAGAAACCTTTAACTACAATATACCATGTGTAAAATTGTTATTTAATAGAAACTTATTATTTTTTTGGATTAACATTATGTTTTTACGGTATATCAATTGAGTTTAGAAAGTTTATCTAATGGAAAGTACTGAAGAACTTAAAGCACTTAAACAAGAAAATAGTAAACTTAAATTGGAAGCACGTTTGAGAAAATCGCTGGCGAGCGAATTAGAGCGTCAAAAATCTCTCGTCCAGGAGGCAAAAATAGAGGCAGATGGACAACGGGATAAACTACAAAAAGCCTCAGAACAACTATCAAAATATCTATCGCCACAAATCTGCGAGAAAATTTTTTCCGGGGCAGAATTTTCAACCAAAAGTGCAAGAAAAAAACTTACAATTTTTTTCTCTGACATTATCGGGTTTACGACAATTTCTGAGCAAATGGAAGCTGAAGATCTTTCAAACTTTCTAAATTTTTATCTTACAAACATGTGCGATATTGCTCTGCGATATGGAGGGACTATCGATAAGTTCATTGGCGACTCACTGATGATTTTTTTTGGTGACCCTGAAACAAAAGGAGCTAAGGAAGATGCTGCCGCGTGTTGTGATATGGCATTGGAAATGCTCGCTTTTCTTGAGAGCAATCAGCAGCATTTTCAGGAAACGTACAATTTTCCAGAAAAGCTTGAAGTACGCGTGGGAATTCACAACGGTTTGTGTAACGTTGGTAATTTCGGCAGCGCGCAACGCCTTGATTACACGGCTATTGGAAGAGCCGTTAACGTCGCTTCTCGACTAGAGCAAGCTGCACCAAAAAATTCTATTTTAGTATCTTCAACTGTACGAAACTTGATAAAAAATAAATTCGAAACCTCTTCACCAATTGAAGTAAAGGCCAAGGGAATTGATAAACCCATCGCAAGCTACGTTTTAACTAAGATAACTTCGGAAAGCAAAAAAGTCACAAAAGAAATCGATGGATTTAAATTAGAGTATGACCCTCAAAAAATTGATAGAAAGACACTGTTAAAGATTATTGACGAATTGTAAATTTATTTGATTGTTTAGGCTTGGCTCATTGCCTCTATGACAGCAGAAATTCTTTCCACAGTTCCATTATGATCAAAACTCTCAACTAGGGTATCTGGATTACCAAAACATTTATATTTGTTGTAAGCAAAAATTTCCACTTGCGGTGAAAAATCAAGCTCATTTTTGAGAAAGCCTGCTGGAATGTAAGTCAATCCATCTACTATTTGAGGGCGCGAAGCCACCTTTGTGCCGCAATGCGCACAAAAATCAATTTCCAAAACTAAACCGCTACCTCCAGTATACTGGAAGTTAGATTTCTCACCACCAACAGAAACTTCGTCAGTTGGATAAACAAAACCCATATATGCCCCATTCCAAAGTAAATCACAGTCAACACAATGGCACATAAAATGCAGAAGCGGCCTTTCTGGAAACTCCATTGTAACTTTACCGCAAAAACAAGCCTTTTTTTTCATTTTTATCCCCATGTTTGTAGTTTCCAGTCTGTTCCTAAGCTACAGTTAACAAAATTTATTTCAAACAAAATATTTCAGTTGTGGTTTTAGGCATGGATTATAAAAAATTTGAAAATAATCGGAAAAAAAAAGTTGCTTTGATAGGATGTGGTTTGATCGGACAATCATGGGCAATAAGCTTCTTAAATGCAGGATTCAATGTTTCACTATTTGATCCGGCCAAAGGTATTACAGCTCAAGCAAAAGAAAAAATTGAGGCCAAGCTGAGCGACTTACAAGTCAACGGATTAATTAAAAAGAAAAATATTTCCAACTATTTGGCCAAAATTCACCTTGCTGAAGATCTTTCAAGTGCTGTCAGAGACAGTATCCATATTCAAGAAAGTGGCCCTGAGGATCTTAAAGTAAAAAAAGAACTTACAAAAAAAATAGATGCTGTAGCTGCGGAAAATATACCAATTGCTAGTTCAACTTCTGGAATTCCTGCATCTCTTTATGCAAGCGATGTAAAAGGACAATACAGGTGCCTTGTAGCTCATCCTATTAATCCGCCTCATTTAATTCCAGCTGTGGAGATCGTACCAGCACCATTTACGAGCACATCAATAACGGGGGCTGTAAAAGACATTATTATCTCTATAGATAAAGAACCTTTAGAATTGAATAAAGAAATCCCAGGTTTTGTGGTTAACCGTCTTCAAGGTGCTCTACTGAACGAGGCCTTTAAACTCGTAAAAGACGATATTTCTTCAGCAGAAAATATAGATAAAGCAATTTCTGAGGGTCTTGGGCTAAGATGGTCATTTATGGGACCATTTCAAACGATTCATTTAAATGCACCAGAAGGGATCGCCGGATACGTCAAACGTTACGAGGAAATGTACAAAGACATGTTAAATAAGCCCGAAATTGATTGGTCATCAATAGTTGAGCTTGGGTTAGAAGAAGAACTTTTAAAGCTTTATCCGCTCAGCGAGCGCGAAAAACACGAAAAAGATAGAGATAACAAATTAACAAAGCTGATTTTGCATAAAACCAAACCTTAAAATATAAGAAAAATCTTATTATTTTTATTAAACAGCATTTTTTTCATAATTTTCAATATAATTTAATTTTTTGCATGACTTGGAACGGATATTGCAACTGTTCCCAAAATAAGAAGGGATTTTATAAATGTTAGATAACGTCGATGCTGCGCTAGAAAGCGCTATTTCTTCACATGAGGCCGGTGATTTACTGGTCGCAGGCGAAAAATATCTCGAAATTTTAAAAGTGGATCCAAGTCATCCAGATGCAAATCATAACTTTGGGCTACTTTGCTCAAAATTGGGTGAGCCAGCAATGGGTGTTCAGTTTTTAAGAACTGCAATAGAGACCAATCCAAAAGTTGCTGGATTTTGGATAAGCATAATCAATACTCTCATCGAAATTAAGGATGTTGAAAATGCAAAGATAGCACTCGAAAAAGCTAAAGAAGTTGGCCACAATGGCGAAGTTTTTGACAAGTTAGAGGCTAATATCGAAATGTTGCGGAATTCCAACAAAGAAACCGAGTCCGTTTAATTTTGGATCTCCATTTGTAAATCTCCCAAATTTATAAATTAACCTATGGCGCCAACAAGCTAATCTACGGATCGTTTGCCAAAAAGCTTTGAGGCGCTGTAGATCCAGAACTGTTTATTAATTTGTTTTAGATTTAGATTTTTAAATTCGTCTATTGAGTCCTTTTTTATTTTATCTAAAGGTCTTGGCACTCCTTTTTTAAATATAATGCCTATGTTATACCCATTAAACACTTCCAAGATTTTCATATCACAATAAGCGCCAAGCAATTCTAAACTGTAACGGCCAAAACCAATTGTATGAGCCATGTGAAGTGAACCGAAGCCTTTGCGTTTCAGGCCATTGGCCATATTGGGAACCTCAATGTAAATGATCCCGCCGACATTAAGCCAACTAACAGATTTATGAAAAGCTTTCAGTGGATCAATTAGATGCTCAAAAACATGGAACGCGGTAACAACATCTACTTTTTCTTCACGTTCATAGTTTTCCCAACCACAGTTTTGGACATCCAAACCTTTTTGATCTCTGGCATATTTTGAGTATGACTTTCCTGGTTCAAAGCCACTGGCCATTGCACCCCTGTTTTGCGCAAGCTCAACAAACTCTCCTGATCCGCATCCAAAGTCTAAAATTTTCGGATTCTTTTTTAGATGAGGATGAAGATTGTTTAGTCGGAGTTTAGCTTCAGAAACTCTTTTTTGAATATGACGTGAAGTTGGGCCAGAATTTACCCATTGATAGTCAGTTCGATAATTGGCCGAATAGTATTGGGAAAGTTGTTCATCTGAAAGCATGAACTCATGGCGTACTAACGCGCACTCATCACATTTGGAGTGAGGTAAAATTTTAAAGCGCCTGTCATATTTGCTGATTTGTGTTCTTTTAACGTTTCCACAGATTGGGCATTCTACCGGGCTTCCAGTCAAAGAGTATTTTGTAAATGGTAGAAAATTCATTATACTTATTAAACACTCCAAAATTGATTATCCAAAGATGCAGCTAACTTTGTGCTATTTAAAGACCTGGTAAACGTCAATCAAAAGATTTAACCACAGCGTTTCAGTATAAAATATCATTTTTTTTAATAGAATTATATTTAAAAAATTGTTATTATAAGCATAGAAAATTTAGCCTTCTTATCAATAGCGCAAAATGGATACGCGAAAAAAAAGATCGTTGCTTGTCGAAAAATTAAGCCGTCTTCATTCGAGTATGGCCTCATTTAATGTGTCAGACGAAAGTTATGATCAGTGTTTGCACCGCCTAAAAATATTTGCTGAAAACAGTGATGTTGAAAGTGTAAAAGTACTTTACAAAATATTGTATACACTTCCAAATATTGGGAAAGATACAAAAAGGGAAACATATTTCTCATTTTTGGAAAATTTTAACTCTGAATTAGCAGAACTGGGCTTTAAAAATGAAGCATTAGAGGAGGACTTAACACCAAATGAACAAGAAGTTGCTGATCTTTTTGTCAGTGAAAATATTGGTAAAAATTTAAAGCTAGTCGAGTACTTAAATTCAACATTTTTTACAGAGAGCCAAAAAACATCTTTGGGTAAATCACGAATATTAATTGATTTAATTAAAAGATGTAAAACTTCATATGATCCAGATACTGACAAATTAAATCAGGTTGATTTTGGGATATCACACGAAGAATTTGAAGATGCGTTAAAAAGTTTAGAGGAAAGTAAGAGAATTCTTGTTTACCGAGCTGCCCGCGGCATCGATGAGGATTATATGGACAGAGGACTACTATCGCTTATTCGAAGCAGCATAGTTAATACCCAAGTCGATGATAGTGAAGTGGACACGAGAGTAATGTCCGATGAAGAAAAAGTTATAGAAAAACTTGTTACTGGAGACAAACTTTTTCAACCTATTCAAAGTCAACAAACTTTCACAAGACCATCTCGATCGGTAGAAACATCTTTTGAAGGGATATTTTGGGCATTCGCTCTGCTTGCTTTTGCAGTGGTCATAATGCTTCTTATTAATAACACAAAATAAGGTAATTATCATATAAAACTGGAGGTGGAAATTAATGATGCCAAAAATAACTAACCTTTTTGTATTATTATGTTTGCTTTGTTCTCCAGTATATGCAGACGATTGCGCACAAATTGCTGATGCAAACTCAATTTATAAATCAATTACACAATCCACTGCCTCAAATTTATCAATAAAACGCTTGCAGCAATTAGTGGGGGTTAAAGCTGATGGCATTTGGGGCATGCGCAGTGAGACCGCTTACAACATGTTTATCGAAAAGTGTAACTCTTATAGCTACCCAGGTTTAACAGTTAGTATTGATGGAGTAAAAATAACCGATTTTTATAAAAACCAAACAGTTTTTGAACAAATACCTTATCAAAATTGTAGTACTCAAAAAGTACCTATCTATGGTAAAATTAAGTCAGAATCTGATGTAGGTGCAGTCGTGGGTGGAGCGGTTTTAGGAGGTATAATTGGTAAAGCGGTAACAAAAAAAGATAGGGGCGCTGCAGTTGGTGCATTAATCGGCGGTGCTCTAGCAAACGAAAACCAAAAAACAAAAACAAAAACCGGAATTGTTGGATATGAAAATAGACAACAATGCCAAACAAAATTTAAAAACTTTCCAAAAGAAGAAATTGTTTATTCTTATTCAACAATAACTTTTACTTTTGACGGAAAACAGCAAACAGTGGAGTTCCAAAAATCACCCTGATATCTTTCCAGCCAACGCCGAAAATAATAAGAGAAAGATTTTCTTTTGCTTAGTGAAAAAATTGGACGTATACAATCTCCAAAAATTATAAGAATTGGAGCTGGCGTATCCAAAGAAATTGTAGATCTATTAAAACAGCTGGGTCTATCAAGACCTCTTATTGTTACTGATCAAAACCTCATAGAAATTGGCCATGTTGATTTAATTTTAGACATTCTTCAAAATCAAAATATTTCTTGGGGTATTTTCGATGGGGTGCTTGAAGATCCAACTGATCAGTGTGTCAATGCAGGCTTGGAAGTTTTCAAAAACGGCTCATTTGATTGCGTTATTGGCTTTGGGGGTGGAAGCCCTATGGATACTGCTAAAGCAATCAGTTTTATGAGCGTAAATAACGGCCATGTCCGAGATTACAAAGCGCCAAATCAAATTGATTTATGCGGGCCACCGATAATTTTAGTTCCTACCACAGGCGGCACTGGTTCAGAGCTTACGAGGTGGTGTGTTATTACTGATACTGCAAATACCGAAAAATATAATTTATCCGGATTAGCCTGCGTTGCGACGGCCGCGCTTATTGACTGGACTTTCACTACAACAAAGCCTTGGCGAATTACTGCTGATACGGCAGTGGATAGCCTAACCCACGCGATAGAGGCATATGTTAGTAAAAGAGCTTTCAAATATACAGACGCATTCGCACTTGCTGCCATGCCTGCAATAGTCGAAAATGTCGGAATTGCCTGCAAAGATCCAGAAAATGCAAAAGCTCGAAGAGATCTGATGTTGGCAGCCTCTCAGGCAGGAATGGCTTTTTCAAATTCATCTGTAGCCCTAGTGCATGGAATGAGCAGACCAATTGGGGCTCATTTTCATGTTGCCCATGGACTATCAAACGCAATGTTGCTGCCTAAGATCACCGAATTCTCAATAAAAGGTAACGAAAAAAGATATGCGGATTGCGCCCGCGCAATGAAATGGGCGGAAGCGAAAGATAGCGATTTTATTGCATGTTCAAAATTGATCGAAAATCTTTATATTTTGAATGAAGACCTAAAAGTACCATCACCTAGAACTTTGGGGCACACTGCAGATCAAGAGACATTGAAAATGATGGCATCACAAGCAATAGCTTCTGGATCACCACAAAATAATCCTAGAGTGCCCTCTGAAACGGAGATCATTCAATTATATAAAGAAATTTGGTAATAATCCGAAAGCTTATTCGAATTTGATGACTTCACCATGAAAGGCAATAACGTCGAGAATATAGTCTCTATTTTCATCAAAAAAAACCTCAACTACTTGTCTAGCATTTTCGGCAACCTCGCTTGAAGTGTAGACTGCCATAAGTAGACTGGATGACGGCCCAGTTTTTACCATAGTTCTGCTAATTGCGTCAGGCATATGGGTTTGCATCCAATCCTTCCAATTAGACAAAAATATTTCCATATCTTTCTCAGATCTATACTCAACATTTACTATACGAGAATAAGCCATTTTAAATCCTTGTAATTAACGCACTTGAGAAAATTAACTTTGAGTTTATTTTACACAACTAAAATGTTCAATTTGGTGCCGATTTTTGTTCTGGAAAAGATTAATAGCAGTATTTTCAACGGTAATAATTTTATGTTTTGCAGTAGCTGCGTTTATTTATATTCCACGATATTTAGACGAAGAACAACGTATTCGAGATAGCTCTCACTCTTGCATACGATATCGAGAATTTTTGCAGACAGCCGAGAATTGGAATAAATTAGGCGACACGGCTCAGGCAAATGGCGTTTATAGTATTGCAGTGGATTTATTCAGAAAAGGCAAATGCACTAAAGTCCACTAATAAAAATAAATGGGATATATATTTAGATTAATAAAGTCACATAATCTTTAAACAATCCAACTATTGGCTCCGTAGCTCAACTGTATAAAGCAGCCTACTCCGTAGGTGTTTTAATAAAAATCTGTTGCCAAAAATTTAATAGAAACTGCATAATCAAAATATTTATTGGAAATTTGTAAAATTATGAAGCAACGACAAATAGGAAAAACAAAACTTAAAATTGATACTTTGGGGTTGGGTTGTGCTCCTCTTGGTGGAAATTTTGTGGATTTAAACTATAACCAAGCAGCTGATCTTGTGAGCGCTGCATTAGATGTTGGCATCTCGTATTTTGATACGGCGCCCTGGTATGGGTTTGGAAGATCGGAAAGAGTTGTAGGAGATCAGATACGCAATAAAAACGCTATAATTTCATCTAAAGTTGGCAGAATACTGAAGCCGGGAGCTGTAACTAACCCGATGGATTATGGGATGATAGATCCAATGCCGTTTCATCCAATATACGATTATAGTTACGACGGTATCATGAGAGCTTACGAAGATAGTCTCCAAAGACTGGGCTTAGAAAAAATAAATGTATTGCTAGTCCACGACATTGGGACTTTCCAACACGGCCAAGAAAATGCCCAGCATTTTAAAAATCTAGCTGAATCTGGCTATAGGGCACTCGCAGAATTGCGTGCAAATGCATTAGTAGAAGCCATAGGCCTTGGAGTAAATGAAAACCAAGTTTGCTTGGACGCACTTAAAATAGGTTCTTGGGATGTTTTTTTGCTGGCTGGCCGCTACACCCTACTGGAGCAAACAGCCTTGGATGAATTATTTCCTGCATGTGCCAAAAGTCAAACCTCTATAATTTGTGGTGGGCCTTTTAATTCGGGGATATTAGTTGGGAGAGAAATGTGGAATTATGCCAAAGCTCCAACGGATGTAGTTGAAAAAGCCAAAGCTCTTAGCAAAGTAGCACATGAATTCAAAATCCCTCTCGCAGCAGCGGCTCTCCAATTTCCACAAGCCAATGAACTGGTCAGTTCAGTGATACCAGGTCCACGCTCAAAAGAAGAACTATTGGAAATTTTAAGATGGCAAAAAATAGAAATTCCCACTGATTTCTGGACTAGTTTAAAAGAAAGAAAGCTATTGAGGGCAGATGCTCCAACACCCTAATTGTTTAAAATTCATGCTTATATGGAGGATTACAGCCTGCAGTTTCGCAATTAAGTGCCGCGGCTTTGCATGCACGCTCTATTATATTCACTAATTCATTTTGACTAATATTAGAAAGCGTCTCAGCAGAAACTTTATTTTCATTAATTTCAGCCAGGACTGTACCCATAAAGGTATCCCCAGCACCAACGGTATCAACTAAAGGATCACAAACTGACGCGCTTACCTCAAAAGAAAACCCACCTTTTTTTACGCGTGCACCCTTCTCTCCCATGGTTAAAACTATGATTTCGGCCGCAGTATTTTTACAAATTTCATCAAATGCATCATCTAAAGATACCTGTGGCACCATGTAATTTAAGTCTTCATCAGATAACTTTAGTATATTAGCGTATTTACTCATCCTCTTAAGTCTATCTAAATATTGCTGCTTATTTTTGACGAGTAGCTCCCTAATATTTGGATCTAGACTGGTAATTACTCCCTGTTCTCCAAGTTCACAAAATTTTTGCCCCCAAAGATCGGCATCCTGCCCATCAATCAAGGCGATAGAACCTACATGAAAAATTTTTATAGAAGCAGGAGTGATTTCGTTCAGCATTTGACTTGTTATTTTCCGCTCTGCTGTATCAGCTCTATAGAATTGATAACTAGGCTGCCTGTCATTAAGCGAAACTACCGCCAGTGAAGTTGGCTCTTGTACTCTCGGTGCGAAAACTTTGACTCCATCCGCCTCCAACCGTGAAGCTATTATATTTCCTAAGCTATCGTTGGAGATTGGCGTGATATAAGAGACATGCTGACCCTGCCGAGCTGCGGCGATAGCAACATTATAGCAAGATCCGCCCGGGATAGCCCTGTAAACCGGTAACTCATCTTCTGCAGAAATTTGAACATAATCGATTAGATTTTCGCCACCAACAACGATCATACTTTGCCCCCCTTTATCGCGGTTTCAAAAGCGATTGCTGCTGCATCAGTAAATTTACTACCGAATAAATCTCTGGCCACATCAGGTGAGATCGTGAAACAATTATGTCCTATCGCGGCAAGGTCCGTTAATTGTTGCACGTTTCTTAGAGAGGCTACAACCGGGATACAAGTACTCTTACGAGCAATCTTTTCAATTACTTTCATGTGAGCCATCGCATCTAAGCCTTCATCCATCATCCTACCAAAGTAAGGAGCTACGTAATCAGCTTTCAAAGCACATGCAGTAATCATTTGTTTTGGCTCATAACAAGCAGTCATTAAAATTTTTGCACCAAGCTCTTTTATTTTGCGAGATAATAGAATGCCTTCCAGGGTAAAAGGGATTTTTATAACGCAACTGATATCCAGTGAACGCCCCAAATGATAAATATGTTTACCAAAACTTAAGGCCTTATTTACATCACCATATATTTGAATATGCAATTCTTTCGCACCCAGGTCAGCAGCTTTTGAAACCATTTCTTCCCAAACGATTTCGCCATAATTTAAACCTAACTGGCTAATTAGTAACGGATTAGTAGTAATTCCGTAAAATGCTCCTGTAGGCATTAAATATTCCCAGTCAACTGGATCGGCAGTATCAAGATAAAGTCGCAATAATCTAAACCAAAAATTTATTCACCAATTTTCATAATAGGATAGCAATTCACGTGACAACGAACAACACCCCAGCTAAAATTGTCTGGACGGCTCCGTGGCTCAACTGGATAGAGCAGCCCCCTCCTAAGGGGCAGGTTACAGGTTCGAATCCTGTCGGAGTCGCCACCAAGTCTAATAACAACATTTTCTATGTGTTAAGATTAATAGTACTAAAGTTTGACTGTGTAAAATATCATATAAATCTTGACTAGGCGTGTCTGTACCAATGCTATCAGGGTACAAACCATGAGCTTAAATTTGAAAAAGCTTAATTCTGTTTTTATCCATACCTATGATTAAACTCTAAAATTTGGAAACTATGAGTTTCTTTGGTGACAGCTGTTTAATTGTAAAATATACTATAAATCAGTCCGTTATAGGAAATGAAACAATGGTTACTGCTCATCATAAGCCCCGACGCCGAGTAAGCGGAGGTCGAACGGAACGCCTCGCCAAACAGCGTATGAGGACTGGCAACGAAGCCGTACGAGGCGGACTATTGGGCGGGTGTTATAGCCCTCTTTCAAGGATTGATATGGAAAATATCAATACAGCAGCTCTGACTGTATTAGAAAAAACCGGTATTTCTGATCATTTTGAGGAGCTATTAGATCTAATTGTACCCAATGGAGCATTCCTTAACAAACATGGAAGATTGTGTTTTTCGCGATCATTGATGGAAGATGTTTTAGCAAATTCTGCCAAAGAGTTCTACGTTTTTGCACGAGGAGAACGTGAAGGTAAAGATGACATGCACTGTACTTCCAAAAGTGTATATTTTGCAAATTCTGGAACTGCAGTAACTACTTTTGACAGCCAAACAAAGTCTTACAGACCGTCGACGCTGAGAGATATTTATGATTTTACTAGATTAGTAGATCAACTAGAAAATATTCATATGCTTGGTGATACGGTATTAGCCAGCGATATCGAAGACGATTTTACCCACGACATTAACTCGGTATATGCAATACTTTCTGGGAGCCAGAAACCAGCTTGCATAACATTCCGCGATCGAAGCCATATTCCGCATGCAATCCGCCTTTTTGACTTTGCTTCAGGTGGGGAAGGCTCGTTTATGAAAAAGCCATCAGTTATTTTTGGGGGATGTCCAATTGTGTCACCACTGCGTGTAGGTCGCGAAAATATGGAAATTCTTATAGATACAGCAAAATTAGGGCTAACAGTAGATTTGGCAGTTCCACCACAGGCAGGTGCGACCGCACCAGCTACACTTGCAGGAACATTGGTCCAAACAGTTGCAGAAACATTGGCATGCGTTGCAATTGTAAATTTAATACGTCCAGGTTGTCCTATTTGTTTTGCAGCTTGGCCCTTCATAACAGATTTAAGAAGTGGCTCTTTCACTGGAGGCGGCGGCGAACAAGCGTTAATTGGTGCAGCTGCGATTCAAATGGGCAACTATTATGGTCTTCCAACTTCTGTTGGGGCCGGAATGACGGATTCAAAAATTCCTGATGCACAATATGGTATTGAAAAAGCTATGACCTTCGTACTCGCTGCGCATGCTGGCGCAAATCGGCTATGTGAGTTTGGTGGTATGATGGGAAGCCTAATGGGATGTAGCTTTGAAAGTATGGTAATCGATAATGAAATTGGTGGCATGATTCTCCGTTCATTAAGAGGCATTGAAATAAACGACGACACCATGGCCGTTGATATCATTCATCAATGTGCGATTGATCCAGGCCATTTCCTCGGAAACGCACATACGTTAGAGTATATGAATAGTGAATTTTTGTATCCACAACTAATGGATAGAGAGCGAACTGACACGTGGGAGAAAGAGGGTAAAACAGAGCTTTTTAATAGGGCTTCGGAATCCGCCCAGCAAATACTTAACAATCATTTCCCTAATTATTTTGGATCATCAGACGAGCAAGTTAGAAGGGAGTTCCCCATTATCCTTCCTAAAAAGCATATGATTAATTTATAAATTCTGTCCCGACAATTAAATATTTTCTAAATTTTTAATAAATAAACGTTTTACGCAATGGAACAATTGAAGGCATCATAGTTTCAATTAAACATTTCTCTATTTTAAAACCAAGTACTGGTGATTTTTATGATTGATCATTTCCTAAACGGAGTTCTGCCAATTTTTTCAATCGGCGCTGTAGGTTTCTTTTTGGGGAGGAGACAAGTTTTCAATTTTCAGGACGCTATGGTTCTAAATAAGTTTGTGATGTTAATTGGCGTGCCTTCACTAATTTTCTTGCTACTCTCAAAAGCTCCAATTAGTGAATTCGACGGCAGAATGCTAAGCGGCTACTTTTTTACAGAAGTCATTCTTTATTTAACTGGCTTTTTAATTGCAAAATTTTTTTTTAATAGAGAAATCAAAGAGGCGGTTTTAATAGGCTTATGTATTGCTCTGACTAACCATGTTTTATTTGTTTTGCCAATTGCTGAAACCTTATTTGGGGACGAATATGCGAAACCAATCATTTCTATAATTACAATGGATGGAGTAATCCTGTTCGCAGGAACGATCATCTTACTAGATTTTCTTAAGACCCAAGGCTTAACAGCAGCTCAATCTTTTAAGAAAATCATTAGTAATCCTCCACTGATAGCAGTTTTAATAGGTTTAGTATTTGGGTTATCTAAATCCAAAATTCCAACTGGAATCGAAGTATTTTTAAATGCAGTTGCCGTTTCAGCCTCACCTGTTCTACTTTTTGCATTGGGTATAATTTTAAGCAGACCTTATAAGGGTACAAAATTAACACTACCAATAATTATGGCTTTCATTAAGTTAGTCATTCATCCAGTATTTCTTGGCGTTATATTTACAACCGTTTTTGCTCTGCAAACGGAGTTCAGAAATCCGGCAATAATGACCGCAGCTGCACCATGTGGATTAATGTCTTTCATGCTAGCATTGAACTATAAAGTTCAAGTAGACGTAATAGCCCGCGCCATTCTTTTCAGTTCTGTTGGGTCGACTATTTCGATTAGTCTGGCAGCAACACTCTGATTAATCTCATTTCTGTTTACTAAAATTGTTAAATCTGCAGGATTTTATTAAAAAGTCAGCAGCAGCCGCAGGTGGGCACAGCCTTTGTTTTAGTTTTATTTTTTCCCCGCACTCTCCGCTTGGGAACCTTGCAAATGTTTGAAGACTCTGAGAGCTTTTTTGCGATTTTGTCGGCAACATAATCCTCAAAACTAGAAAATCCTAACTTAATTGACTTTTTTTCCTCATAGGCTTTTCTGCCTTTTAAGCTTGTTATATATTTCTCAATTAAACTATTTTCGACTGTGTCAACCATAATAGAGACCTAAATTGTTGGGATCGTTTTTATCTATTACAATATCTGGTTAATTTTTGCTATTGAAAAATAAAACACGCGATCTCTACTGTCTAAATTATTGGAAGGCGTGCTGCCTAAAAACGATAACTGACGCTTCTTTACCCTTTTCAAAATACGTATCACTTGGGATGCAAGATTTTGATGTACAGTGTCACCTTTGTTAAGACACTTGCCCACCTTTTACTAGTATGCCAAAAAAACAAAATGTGCGTTAAAAAAATCGAATGAGTTGATATGACCAAAATCGATAAAATTGAATTACATGAGTTTCAATTTGAAGCTACCAATCTTGGACTAAGCGCAAATACCAACTCAATAGGGGGATTATCTTTTGAAAAAGGCGCAAAAACTCCTATTACCAAATATGCGGTTGAAATTTCCACTGAAGACAGTTGCAAAGGAAGCTATGTACTAAATTGGGGAGCCTCACCATCTGTTTTTGGGCAAATGCAGATGCTCGCTCCTATGCTTATCGGCTGTGATGCAGAGGAACGAAATGGAATATTTGAAAATTTAAAACGTGAAGCAAGACAGTTTGACCATATGGGTCATGGACCTCTTGATATAGCCTTATGGGATTGGCAAGGACGTGCTTTAAACTGCTCGGTTTCCGCACTATTAGGGGGATATAGAAAATCTCTCCCAGCTTATGCCAGTACTTACCACGGCGATAGAAGCGGAGGTTTAGATTCAAAGGAAGCTTTTGGAGACTTTGCGCTTCAATGTAAAGAAATGGGTTATAAAGCTTTCAAAATTCACGGCTGGCACGAGGGCAATGCTAAAGAAGAGGCCGAACTCGTACTACATGTACGCAAAGTTGTTGGTGAAGAAATGGTGCTTATGCTTGATCCGGCGTGTGAATTACGTACTTTTGCTGATGCTTTATACGTAGGAAGGGCTTGCGATGAAGCTGGATATTTCTGGTTTGAGGATCCTTATAGGGATTCTGGCGTTTCTGCTTTTGGACATCGCAAACTAAGAGAAATGTTAAAGACACCAATACTGCAAACTGAACATATTAGAGGTATCGAACCCAAAGCTGACTTTTTAATTGCTGGAGGAACTGATTTTCTCCGATCAGATCCAGAGTATGACTTGGGTTTAACCGGATGTATGAAAATACATCATTTTGCCGAAAGCTTGGGCGTTGACGTTGAGGTCCATGCATGTGGTCCTGCCCATCGACACTTGATTGGTATGTCAAGAAATTCAAATTTTTATGAAGTAGCATTAGTTGGGCCAGATTGTCCAAATGCAGTGGCACCAGTTTATTTAAATGGTTATTCCGATCAGCTTGACTGCATTGATGAAAAGGGAATGGTTAATGTACCAGATGGAATAGGACTTGGTGTTTCCTACGATTGGGATTTTATCAAGAAAAATCGTATTACACATATTGTTTTTGATTAAACGTATTCTATTCTGCTTTAATGATAAAAATTATTGTTATTGAGGATAATGACAAAATGACTAAGTTAATGCCCATCTGGTTAAATCAAATAGATTACGGCTCACACTAAACTTTGAAAATGTATAGCTAATTTTTTCCCTTCAAAATCTGTTTTGCATTGTCTACTGTGACATTTCTTTCTTCAACCATTCTTTGAACAACCAAATCTATTTCATCATTAGATGCTCCAGCTTGAAAAGCAATGTTCCTTGCGTGAAGTGTCATATGACCGCGTTGTATACCCTCTGTTGATAATGCTCGTAGCGCTGCGAGGTTTTGGGCAAGGCCTACGGCTGCTATAACCTGGCCCAACTCAATCGCCGATTTTACACCAAGTAGGGCAATTGCAGCTTTGGCAGTTGGGTGCGTTTTGGTCGCGCCTCCAACGAGTCCAACCGCCATAGGCAACGTGATTTTTCCAACAAGCTCACGCTCATCTGAACTAGACCACTGTGTTAGAGAAGAATAGTGACCATCGATTGCTGCAAAAGCGTGTGCGCCAGCTTCAATTGCGCGCCAATCATTTCCGGTAGCAATTACGACTGGGTCAATTCCATTCATAATCCCTTTATTGTGCGTCGCTGCTCTGTACGGATCTACCATTGCAAAGGATGCAGCCTCCAAGACCCCTCGAATGACTTCGCTACCTTTGTAATCTGGAGTGTCAAATTGTTCCGAAGCGATTTTTACTGAAGCTGTTACCAGTCGTTTATCGGCTAAATTAGATAAAATTTTTAATCTTACTTGCCCATGAGCAATTTTTTCTACCATGGGAGCTGTATATTCCGCCATAGTATTAACAGTATTAGCTCCCATTGCATCGCGAACATCAACAAGCAAATGTACTATCAACATTGGGCCAGAAGGCGTATCTTTAAAAAGATGAACTTCTATGTCCTCACATCCGCCACCTAGGCTGACTAGAGTTTGATCTTTCTCATTGGCAGCATTAATTAAGTCACTTTTGTGCTCAAGTATTCTATTTTTTGCAGATTCTAGATCTTGAACGCCCATGACTTGAATTTGAGCACGCATGATTGGACGATCCGAATAAGCTTCAAATCCGCCGTTGCGCCTTGCTAGCTTCGCCATATAGGACGCAGCTGCTACTACCGAGGGTTCCTCTACTGCCATTGGGATTAGATAATCCTTGCCATTAATCAAAAAGTTTGTTGCTACTCCCAAAGGCAACTCAAACCGACCTATAACATTCTCGATCATACTGTCGGCTAAAGCGATTGAAAGCGTGCCTTTACCTTCCAAAGAATTTAAAAACCCAGTATTTCCTTCAAAGGCATCCTGGATAGCATCTAACCTTTTCTGCGGCGAGAGTTTTCGCATATTTTTTATCGTTGAGTATTTTAAAGTCATTTAAGAACCTCTCAAAAAAACTTTTCTATTAAAATTGGCATAAATGGCCTTCCTTTAAAAATTCAAACATTTTTTGGCGATAAAATATTTTTTACTTGGCCTTTATTTAGAATAGGATAAAAAACTAATATTGTTTTTAAGAGATTTTTACGAATTTTAGTTAAAATTTGAGTTACAAAAATTTGAAAAACAAAATTCACTAATTAATTCCGAATTTTCAACATTTAATTCTAAAAAAATGTTTTTCCCACTATCACAATTAAGCCTCAATCCCAACTTACTCCGTGAGCCTGGTTGACAGCTTTTGGGAAAGCCAAGAGATAAATCAGAAATAAATTTTTTATTTGTGAATTGAAAAATAGTTATCGAAACAATTCTATTTTTTAGTGAAAATGCGAACAATTTTTCATCTGAGTTAGCACAGATAATTTTTTTTTTTGAAGGTCCAGATATTATTTTAGGTGAGCAGGAATAAATATCATCTACAGTCGAGATTGGCTTTCCTAATAGTTCCAAATAATTTATAGGCTGCGTATCAGCGTAGCTTTTTGAAAACAACAGAAAAGTACTCATCAGCAAAGCGGTGAGACGAATTGAACAAAGTTTCATAAAGATACTATAATATGTTGTTGACCAAATTGCAATAATTGTTACATTATAACCTATCAAAAATTTAAAAAATAAATTTTTAATTATAATCAAAATAACTGTAAATTAATAAATATATCTTCAATTTCTCTAATTTTTGATCTAGTTTCTTGACTTAACAACTTTTTTATAGTTTCACCTGGCCAATGGTAACAAATAGAAACTTGGGTCGCTAAATGATAACTGACACAATTATTGAACTTAAAAAGTTACTCAATAGTATGGAAGAAGACTTTGGACTAGACGCCTTGTCAGAAGTCGAAAGAAACGTTTTATACGCGATAAAAGATTTAGAAAAAGAAAACGGCACAGCCAAAACTGGACTATTATTAAACCATGATTTTACCGCCAAAATGAGTAGAATTTCTGTGTTTAGAAGCATTAAATCGCTTGAAAAACTCAAAAGAATTGAACGCAAGACTTCGAAACGTGGAGAATACATAGTTTCTTCTGGTAACTAGTTCGAGTAGTCTCCATATGAATATAAAAATAAACCAAAAAGAATTATTAAGCACCAAAAGAGCTCTTAAAAACCAATGGATGCGGAAGCAGCTAGACATCGAAATTAAAACATCAGAGGGCAGTCGCTACATCGACGATGCTGTAAAAAGAAAAATCAAAGAATATTCACTAAGTAGTCAAAAAAGGCGAAAATTTCTAATGTATTGTATTCGCGCCAAACTCGAGAATGATTATTTGGTTGTAACACAAATAATAAAACTAGTTGGAATTTCGCGAGCTGGTGCTGAAACCATGATTAAAGAGTGTCACGAGGCTAATTGGATTAAAGTTGAACGTAGCAATGGCAATCGCCGCATGCTTCAAGCCTCTAATATCACTGTTGAAACCTATGCAGATTATTGCGATTGGCTTTTTAAATTTATAAACGAATTGGATATGCGCAATCTTTCGGCTTCGATAAACGAAATCGAAAAACTCGAACCTGCACATTCCAACAAGTGACAAAATCCTGTCTAGTTACTTAACATTGTTTAAAAAAAAATATTGCTTACAGTTATTTTCAGGCAATTTTTGGTATTTCAATGGGCAAGTGGTTTATCGAGTTTTTTTTGGTTTTTTTAGGATACACTTTAGCCTACACTTTTACTCTCGGATTTATTTTTCCAATGCAAAAAATCATTTTGCCTGAAAATTCGCTACTGGCTTCTGTATTATTTCTTCCACACGGCGTGAGAGCCATAGCATTTTTTCTCTTTGGATTAAAGGCTGCCTTTTATTTACTACCAGCTCATTATGCCATGTGGTATATCTCGGTACACGGCGCAGATATTGGCTTGGACCTCTTCGCTCCGCTGGTGAGCACATTGGGCTGCGTAATCGGATACATTTTATTTTTAAGTCTAAGAAACTTTTTACCAGACAATATTTATGATAAAGGTTGGATATTGGTAACGATTATAATAATTTTTTCAGCCTTTTTTAATAGTATTGGTCTCGCTAGATTGCATTCTTCAATTGGTGAATTTGATAACTTTATTTCGTTTTTTGGAGGGGATGTTTTAGGGGGTATTTTCTTCTTGACACTGGCTATGTACATTTGGAGAATTCTAAGAAATATGAGTTTTGACTAGTTCAAACTCTATAAACGAATTGCGTTTCTTGGATGAAATGTTTTGGGCCAAATTCTACTTTAACCTCATTTGCTGTCTCATCTTCCAATATTATACCAGCTTTTTGGGACTTGAATAGCGATATCTAAATATCAGTATTTATGCAGAACAGATTTGAAGTGGAGTGAAGTTTATTTGACCTTGACAGGCTTACAATCAGGATTTTTATTGGCTGAATAATCAAATATTTTTTTGGTACGCTCAAATGCTTAAAAAATAGAAGAACGTAGGCGTAAAGTTAATATATAACCGTGTTGTACCAGTTAACTAGTATTAATATGGACGAAATATGAAACGTTCAAGAGTAAACAGTATAATGGCACATGCGGAGGAGATGATCCGCAACTTTGGCTTCCAATTACCACCTTTCGCCTATTGGACACCTGAAGAGTTCTACAAAAATAGGAGCATCGCTGGTCATATTATAGAAACTCAGTGTGGCTGGGATATTACTGATTTCGGCTTGGAAAATTTTGATTCAATGGGACTGTTTCTGTTTACCTTACGTAATGGCCGATTGGCAGATCTGCAACGGGGTTGTGGTATGTGCTATGCAGAAAAGCTGCTGATCTCCAAGCAAGACCAGCTATCGCCCATGCACACTCATAAAATCAAAGCTGAAGATATCATTAATCGCGGTGGCGCTACTTTAGTGGTCGAGTTATTTGGATCTAATGCCGATGGTGAGTTTACCAACGATATAGGTGGAGTAGTCTACTGTGATGGTATTCGCCGAGACTTCGCACCTGGAGATAAAATCCGCCTCGCCCCAGGAGAAAGCGTAACCCTTATGCCTGGAGACTGGCACGCCTTTTGGGGTGAAGGTGGTGATGTTTTGATCGGGGAGGTTTCAACGGTAAATGATGACAATACCGACAACGTTTTCCGTGAAGAAATTGGCCGTTTTTCGCAAATCGAAGAAGACGCGCCGCCGGACCATCTATTGGTAAGTGATTATGAGAAATGGCTCCCATATTGATGCAAGATATAAGGTTATCCTATTAGGGAATAGACTGTTGATGGAGGTGGCCAGACGACCTGATTATAGAAAAAATCAATATTTCAGCCATCACTAGCCTGTCTAATACAGCGCTGGATTTCTAACCAGTATCGCCGAGGCAAGCATTTTGAACAAAGCTGCGATCAGATTGACTTTAAAAAGTGATATTTTTGCAGCTTTGAATCCTGGTGCCCGCGTCGTCACCATAACGGTTGGCCGAGCGGGGGCAAATCCACCTTGGCGAGGAGAACTCGAGTAATATGCGTTATGCTAGGTTAGATTAATGATACAAACTAGGAAAATAATGATATGTCCAAAATCTCTAAAATAAATTCATTAGACCAAGTACAAAAACTCCTCACTGCAGAGTGCTTCAATAAATTGTTTATAGGAGGTCAGTTTGTTGACCCCATCGATGGCCAAAAGATGCCAACCTACTATCCTGCAACAGGTGAAGTTTTTCATGAAGTGCCTAAAGGTAATGCCAATGATATAGAGGCAGCCATCCAGGCAGCCGAAGCTGCTTGGTCAAATTCTGCTTGGGCAAAAATGCCAGCGTCAAAACGGGGTGATTTAGTTTCTCAAATGGCGCATGGTATTGAGGAAAACATCGAGGTTTTAGCTGCAATTGAGGCTGCAGATGTTGGTAAGCCCTTTCGCCAAGCTGAAATTGTACTTGGTGGCGCTGCTAGTGAAGGTAAATACTGGGCATCGCTAGGTGCAGTTCTAGACGCAGAGCAGGATACACCGGTTAGCTCTGGTGGAGGTGTAGGTGGACTTCCTCCTACTGAATGGGATGTTGTTTACAGACGGGATCCAGTTGGTATCGTTGGTCTTATTTCAGCATGGAATTACCCACTAAATGTTGCTTTTCGAAAGGTAGCGCCAGCATTGGTAGCTGGAAATTGCGCCATTCTCAAACCCTCAGAAATAGCAGGTCTTTCCTGCATGTTCTTAGGTAAGATAGCACAGGATATAGGTATTCCTGAAGGCGTGTTCAGCGTTATAACTGGCGGTCGCGAAACTGGTGCCGCTCTTGTCGCCTCTCCCTCAGTGTCAATGGTTTCTTTCACGGGTTCTTCACCGACAGGCAGCAAGATTATGGCCGCTTCTGCCCCAAAACTTTCACAGGTAGCGTTAGAATTGGGTGGCAAGTCGGCTATGGTTATATTTGAAGATACCGACATCGATCGAGCTGTTGAAGCCACTATAAAGGGATGCCTGACTAATGGCGGTCAGATTTGTACTGCACATACCCGATTAATAGTACAAGAAGGAATAAAAGACCAACTGCTGGAAAAGTTGAAAAACGTATTGGAGAAGATACCTTACTGTGTGGATCCGATTAAGGAAAGAGAACGCGGTGACAGAGCGTGGGAAACCGGAATGACAGATGTGATCCAGCCAGTAGTTTCTGCTTCTCAACACGAAAAAGTCTTGGGTTTTCTTAATGGGGCCAAAGATGCAGGTATCGAAATCTATACTGGTGGTGGAGTTCCTGATCCAACGGATGTAAAAAAATCTGGCGGATATTTTATCGAACCAACTATTTTGACTAATGTACCGCGCGACTCAGACGCTTGGCAGAAGGAAATTTTTGGGCCAGTACTTTCAGTACGTTCCTTCTCTAACGAATCGGAAGCCATAGCTGAAGCAAATTCAACAGCTTTCGGTTTAGCCTCGACTGTTATGTCTTCTGACCCTGCAAAAGCAATGAGAGTTGCGAACTGCATCCGTGCAGGGGCTGTTTTTGCCACGTCTACCGGTGAAGGACTTTTAGCAGAGCATCCTGCTGTTTCGCGAGGAGGTTTCGGTTGCTCAGGTGTTGGCCGGGAACTTGGGATCGGTGGTTTACATGAATATACTGAGTTGAAGAGTGTCAATTACTCAGGTTTCTCTATTGCAGAAGCTAAGGAATATTCAAATCACGGGTAATTACGAAAATATAATCTTATTAAAGAAGTTGGTTTGCGGCCCTTCACTACAAGTTTTAGGAAGACCGCATGAAACAAGGTCTATGAACTTTACACGACCATAATTTCCATATTGAGTGGAGGCTTTGTTTCGATTTCATTTGCCATAACTTGATAAAAACATTGCACCGGCATTTCACGCTTTAATAGAGGTTGGCGTTTTAGTAATCTCAAGTATGTCTATCATATTAAATCTACATTTTGAATCCGCCGACAGGCAAGTCAAAGAAAAGTTGATTTTTTACGAAATTATTATTCAAACTATTTATGGCTCTGTCAGCTGATCAAAAATCCCATTTAGGTATGGACTAAATTTCTGCCAAGCCCGCGAACTCCCTTGGTAAACTCTTTCCCTTACTTGTAATTGAGAAGCTGTTCTTATAGTTCTTTTATTTTCTTCAGGATTGAGGCAAGATTCCTCCCAATTTAAATCTAAATAATCGATCAGCTTCTTTGTTTCTAACTCTTGGTTAATAGTGAGGGCATCGTAGTTCAATTCATAAATGTTAATATTCAAAAATTTAGCCCAAAATTTCATCAAATCTTGGTATAGTCGGAAATAGTTAACTGTATCTTTTAAACTATAGCTGTACCCGAGCCCACGTGCTGGAAAGTAATGCTTAAAGTTAGACCAGCAGGTAGCAGCAGGGTCACGTTTGACATGGATTATTCTGGCTTCAGGTATAATAACAGAAATTAGCCCCAAATAAAGAAAGTTTTGAGGCATTTTATCTGTCACAAATCTTTTTCCACCAGACAATTTAATCAGATGGTCTAAGTAAAATCGGCGTACCTGAGAAAATTTTTCTGGCGATGCTATTTGTTGACCCAGACCTATTAAGCCACCCAATTTACCAAATATCCTCAACTCACCTGCACCAGTAACTTCAGAATGGGCAGACACGATCTGTTCCACCAGAGTGGTACCTGATCTTGGCATTCCTAAAATAAAAATAGGGGTAACATTCCTTATATCATTTTGGGACTTGAAATTAATCTTTTGCAACTTTGGAAATGTGTTTTTGATTTTTTTAAATAAATTAGCATCATCTTTTTTGTTATAAAATAGCAATTTTTGGCGTATTGCACCTCCGGATACATAATTGTCGAAAGCTGTGCCGAAATCACCAAGATCCTCATTTATTTTTGCATAAGCGTATTTTAAATGGCACCTATCACGATCATCCAACTCAGGCTTTTTTAGTAATCGTGAAACTTGCTCCACTTGAGGGTTGTTTGGTTTATATTTTATCAATGAACTTAAATGTCTGTGCACCTCGGCATAATTTGGCTCAAGTGAGAGTGCTTTTTTATAAGCACTTATTGCCTCATCAAACAGACCCTGATCCCCAAGTGCATTAGCCATATTTTTATAGGCTTTCGTATGCCCCGGCATAATTGATATTGCCTTTTTGTAAGAATTTATAGCCTCGCCGTGTTTATTTTGGTCCTGAAACACATTGCCTAAATTGTTATGAGCTTCAACATAATCTGGTTTAAACTCAATTGCTTTTCTATAAGCTTTGATTGCTTCATCCAAATTATCTTTATTTTTGTAAGCCACGCCCAAATTATAAAAGGCCTCTGGATAATTCATTTTACATGCGATTGCCTTTTTATAAGCGCCTATTGCTTCTTCCAATTTGCCTTGGTCCTTAAGTGCGTTACCCAGATTATAGAAACCTTCTGGATAATCAGGCTGAATTAAAGTCACTTTTTTGAAAGCAAAAACCGCTTGATCCAGCTTCTTCGTCCGGGCTGCAGCGGCTCCCAGTATGTTCCAAACAATAAATGTTTCGGGATATTTTTTTGAGATAACTTGAGCTTTTTCAACAACCAATTCCAGACTACCCTTTCTATACAATTCGATCAGTTGATCGAGTACATCTTGGGGTGGGTTCCGCGAAGTAGCAGTTTGTATAGTCTTTTTTATATCAGACAGCCCCTGCTTCGCTTTTTTATTCTTTGGGAAAGCTTTCAATACGCTATTATAAAGTTTTTCGGCTTTAATTGTCTCTCCCCTTGCAACAAGGTGACGTGCTTCCATAAGTGCTTTATTAACAGAAAGTTTTACCATAGCGCTTCATTTATAATACTATGCTGAGCTGGATTTATTCTACCAAAATATTTTTTTAGAAGTTACCTAAATACAAATTAAAAAAATATAAGTAATACTAGCTCGTGCTTAGTTTAAGATAAGGTTTCTATTAAAGTATACAACTTGACATTTCCACCAGTCAAAATAATGTGTGTTCTGGGGAGAATAGCACTAAGCGTCAAGTTTAATATTTGTCGTAAAAGTGCTAAATTTTTAACACTAAAATGAACTCTCGGTAAGTAAAGTTGAATTTTTGTCAAACTATTGGTGAGACAAATAACATTTAATAACGTTGGAGGAGTCAATGCTAGATAATTCTACACTTTTTGTGTATCCCGGCGATACTGGTGCAAAACTTATGCCCAAAAGCCGATATGAAAATTACATCGGAGGTAAATGGTGTTCGCCAAAAGATGGAAAATATTTCGAAAACACATCACCAACAACAGGAAAAGTGATTTGTGAAATACCAAGATCTAACTCAAAAGATGTTGAGTTGGCGCTTGATGCTGCGCACAAAGCTGCACCAGATTGGGGCAAAACTGGTCCTGCTATAAGAGCTAATATATTGTTAAAAATAGCTGATCGTATTGAGGAAAATACGGAAATGCTAGCGTTAGCAGAGACGTTAGACAATGGGAAGCCAATTCGCGAGGGTCATGCCGCAGATATTCCTTTAACAGTGGACCATTTTCGCTATTTTGCCGGTGCTATCCGATCCCAAGAAGGTACCATCGGAAACATTGATGGGATGCAATCTGGCGGAGGGAACTCAGCGTTAGGAATGATGGCATACCATTATCCTGAACCACTGGGCGTAGTAGGTCAGATCATTCCTTGGAATTTTCCAATTTTGATGGCTGCTTGGAAACTTGCCCCAGCTCTGGCCGCTGGGAACGCAGTGGTGTTGAAGCCAGCAGAACAAACACCATTTTCGATTTGTGTGTTAATGGAATTAATCGAAGACCTGATACCTCCTGGAGTGGTGAATATTGTCCAGGGGTTTGGCGTTGAAGCTGGTAAACCTTTGGCTTCAAGTAATCGCATTGCAAAAGTCGGTTTTACTGGCGAAACAACTACTGGTAAGCTGATAATGCAATACGCTTCTGAAAACCTCATCCCAGTAACTCTTGAGCTGGGTGGTAAAAGTCCAAACATTTATTTTAAAGATGTTATGGACGGAACAGATGACTACATCTCTAGATGCGTTGAAGGCTTTTTACACGCTTATTTTAACCAAGGTGAGGTTTGTACCTGTCCATCTCGTGCAATTATCCAAGAAGACATCTATGAACCTTTCATGGCGATGGTAGAAGAGCGTGTTAATATGCTGAATTGCGGTACACCCTTTGACTTAAATACCCAAGTCGGCGCTCAAGCATCTAATGAACAATTTGAAAAAATAATGTCTTACATGGACGTGGGCGTCCAAGAAGGTGCGAAGGTTCTTTTCGGTGGAGGCAAACGTCAGATGGAGGGTTCATTAAGTGGAGGTTATTATGTAGCCCCTACTGCTTTCAAAGGCGATAATTCAATGCGAATTTTCCAAGAAGAAATTTTTGGGCCTGTAGTATCCGTCACAACATTTAAAGATGAGGCGGAAGCATTATCTATAGCAAACGATACCCTTTATGGATTAGGGGCTGGAGTTTGGTCAAGAGACGCTAACACGTGCTATCGTATGGGCCGTGGCATACAAGCAGGAAGAGTATGGGTTAATAACTATCATTCGTATCCAGCTCATGCTGCTTTTGGTGGGTATAAGAATTCTGGTATTGGCCGCGAAACCCACAAAATGATGCTTAATCACTACCAACAAACAAAAAATGTTTTGGTTTCATATGCTGAAGAACCTGATGGTTTCTTTTAAGAATTTATACGTATCCCCTACTTAATTGTAGGGGATACATTTTTACTGGAGATTAACGTGATCGAAAGATTATCTTTTACCCAAGATACCGAAGATTTGGTAAACGAATTAACCGAAATACACGGAGATTTGGTGTTTCACCAATCGGGTGGCTGCTGTGACGGTTCCGCTCCAATGTGTTTTCCGCGCGACGAATTTAAAGTTGGTTCGAGGGATATTTATTTGGGAGAAATTAAAGGACAACCTTTCTTTATTGCTCATGATCAATACGCCTATTGGGAGCATACCAAGTTAATAATTGATGTTGTACCAGGCAGAGGGGGCATGTTTTCCTTGGAGGGTCCAACTGGAAAGAGGTTTTTAACTAGATCTAAGGTTTTTTCCGATGATGAATATAAAGAACTGAGAAATAATCCTCCCCTGAATGCCAGCGAAGTTTCAAACATAGAGGGTTTAAAAACTACCAGTTAGTAAAACTTACTTTGTTGTTATTCTCTTAAAATAGAGAGTTTTTTAACAATGCTATTACCCTTTAATATGATAAAGTTGCCAATGGGATAATGAATATCTAGTATATAAACTAGAAATAAATTCGTACCAACGAAGGTTTCAAGCTCACAAAAATAGACCCATTTTTTAAACAGATTGATAAAGCGTGTCATTTCGCCACAATTGCTTCAATCATACTTTAAAACCTCATGGTTAGACATACATTCAAATTATATTTATCAGGAGTGAGAGCATGAAATTAATATCAGCTAGCATCTTTATTTTAAGCATGACTGCATCAAGTTTACTAGCAGGTAATTGCGCTAAGCATAATAAAGCAAATCTAGAGGCTATGTCTTGTGAAGCTGGGTTCACATGGAACGAAACCCAAGCCGAATGCGTGCAAGATACTGCATAAATAGTTGGATGGCTGGGTGTATAACCCAGCCATCCAATACTTGTACAACCTGAGCATGCGACCCAAACAAACAGTGCATGGTTTGAATATATTTTTCAATATTTATAGAAGACTTTTAGAGATTAGTCACAAACACAAATTTCCGATTCTTTGGTACAATCTGGCTCACAACAATCGCAATTGATACAGTCATCTGGACCGCCACAATTACAATTGCTGCAATTGCATTCATTGCTACAACATTCACAGCTACTATTTTGATCATTTGAATTCATACTCTAGCCTCTCATAAGGCTTAACGTCGGTCAAACAAAATTTTTTAGGCATCCATGATATTTTAAATTTCATCAACTTTTCCTTGAGTCCCAAAAGTAATCATAGAAGCTCAAGAAATTTTTTTTTATAGTGATTGGTAACTTACACAGTTAAAAACTTTGATCTTATATAATCTCAAAATAGAGGATTAAAAATTGGAGAGCCAAACTAACTCGAGCCTAACCGGTTTATTTCATGCCATATCTTTTCAAATTGCGGGAATAGCACTAGCATTGATGGCTAACTCTGCAAATTTTGCCTTCATTTTGTTTGCTGATACCAGCGGACATGAATTTGCTTTATGCGTTCCAATTATAGCTACTGCCTTATTTACAATAGTCTGGGGTGATGCAACTCTTCAATCACAAGTTGCCAATATTAAAGATGCAGATTTGGAAACCCAAAAAACTTATGCGTATAAGCATATCGCGACCCAGCCTTACAATTTACTGAGGCTTATGAATTTGCTGCTGGCGATTGCTTTAGCAATATCCCAGTTATCAATTTTATTTGGTGGATAATAAAAATATCAAATACTTTCCACTTGTCTAATTTTGACTTTTAAGAATTATTTAAAAAAGGACTTCGCCAGTGCTCACCGTGCATAAGGCACTTAAATTTACTATGATGAACTCCAGCCTTTTCTAAGCTTCTGTTTAGTAGCATAGGAGGCTCGTCCATGGGTTCTAATGAAAGTTTAAATGTACCCCAATGAATGGCAAATGCATATTTTGCACCCAAGTCCTGAAATGTTCTGACCGCTTCCTCTGGGCTCATATGAGCTACTTTCATAAATTCTCGTGGATCATAAGCCCCAATGGGTATAGCAGCTAATGTTGGATTTCCACACCTCTGTGCGGTTTTGATAAAATCACCTGAAAAACCGGAATCGCCCGTAAAATAGAAAGAAAAATCTTCCCAGCTCATCATCCAGCCTGACCATAAAGTTTTATTACGGTCAAAAAAAGATCGCCTAGACCAATGCTGAACTTGCGTTGACCGTATATTAACGCCTCCACATTCGACAGACTGCCACCAGTCAACTTCAGAAATTTCAGTGGCACCAAAGGACCTTAAAATCGGAGATAAACCCAAAGGTACAAAAAATTTTATTCGCGGTTGATTTTGTAAAAGTTGAATAATGCTTTGCTTATCCAAGTGGTCATAATGATTGTGACTAATAAGGATAATGTCAATCTTTGGCAGGTTTTCAATATTAAAAGGAGGTGGAGTGATCCTTTTTGGCCCCATCATTCCAAATGGACCAGCCCTTTTGGTAAAATGCGGATCTGTCAGGGCTGTAACACCTTTATGGTTAATTAAAACAGTAGAGTGGCCTATCCATATGACACTCTCAGAAAAATCAGCGAGGTCTTCTTTGGATGAATTTATACTTGGAAAACCTTTATTTTCCCATTCATCGTAGTCACGCTTAATATAATTTGACGCAACTTTAAAAACTTCCAAAAATTCTCTATCGATTTTTTCACCATTTGGATTTTCGAACCGCTTTGTTGAATTATTAAACTGTGGTGAGTGAGAGTAATCCATAAAGATAATTTCGCGAATTCAAAAAACTAATTATTTAAAATTTCTTTTATTTTTTACAATATTCGAAACTTCCGATCAAATGCGAGATTTGATTTCAAAATCGTTTTATTTTCGCAAAGCTTGAGGATTACAGTCTTGATCCGACAAATTACTAATCTAACTTTGTGTTATAGCTTTTGTTTCAAGATATTCGTGAAAACCTAGAGGCCCTGCCTCACGTCCGTTTCCTGATTGTTTATAACCGCCAAAAGGAACATCATAGTCACCAGCAAATCCATTTACGTTAATTACGCCTGCCCGTAAACGTCGGCTCACTCGTTCTATTCGCTCCGAGTTAGTGGACTGGATGTAGGCAGCCAGACCATATGGTGTTTGATTTGCAATTTCGACGGCTTCCTCTTCAGTATCAAAAGGTATAATTGACAGGACTGGTCCAAAAACCTCATTTTGGGCAATTTCCATGTCATTTCTGACGTCTGCAAACAATGTCGGCTGAATGTAATAACCTTTATTCATACCTTCAGGCAAACCTAGACCTCCCGCTACTAGATTTGCTCCTTCATTAATTCCAATTTCTATAAGTTTTTGAATGTTATCAAATTGAATTTTGTTTACCACTGGCCCAATATGTTTTCCTTCAACCATTGGATCACCAACCTGAACAGACCTTACTTCCTCTGCTACCTTCTCAACAACAAGGTCATAAACCTTCCGGTCTACAAGTAATCTCGATGCGGCATCACATGACTGACCGTTATTTATAAAACAAGCGTCCACTGAAACTTTAACCGCTTTTTCGATATCAGCATCACCAAAAAACAAGTTTGGAGACTTTCCTCCTAATTCAAGAGTTACTCGTTTTATTGTATCAGCAGCTTCTTTTGTAATTGCTTTACCTGCCCTTGTAGAGCCAGTAAATGAAATCATATCTATCTCAGGATGGCTAGAAATTGCGCTACCAACTCCTTCTCCATCGCCATTAATCAAATTAAAAACGCCAGGAGGGCAGCCTGCTTCGTGAAAAACTTCAGCAAGCATAATTGAGCTTAACGGAGAATATTCGCTTGGTTTGAGTATCATAACACAACCGGCTGCTAAAGCGGGTGCAACCTTGATCATAATCTGGTTTACCGGCCAATTCCAGGGTGTAATCATCCCTACAATGCCAACCGGTTCATCAACTAAAGTAGAGCCGCCTCTAGGGGACTGCCTTTCAAATTGATGCGATTTTAAAGCTTCAATTGCTGCTTCAAGATGTCCAATGCCTACTGGCATTTGAACCTCACGTGAAAACGAAATTGTAGTCCCCATCTCATAGGACATTGTCTTTATAAACTCTTCGGAGCGTGATTTATAAACTTTCATGATACTGTTCAGTAAATCAACACGCTCTTCTATTGAACTAAATTGCCAAGTTACAAAAGCTTTTTTAGCTGCTTTCACAGCTTCGTCGACATCCAACCTACTTCCCATTGCTATTGATGCAATTTTTTCTTCATTGGCAGGATGTAATAAGTCAAAGTTATAACTACTCTTAGGATCAACCCATGACCCATTTATGTAAAATTTGTCACAATTTTTCAATTATTAGATCCTTTCCAAGTATAACCGAACAATGACTTTTTTTCAGACCTTTAAGAGCAAGCTATTGCATAATAGGGTTGGAAAGCAATCTCTAGTTTTGATCTAGAAAAGATGGATATTTCAAAAGTTTATTTTAATTTTCAAAATTAACGTTACGAATTTTTATTTTGTATAGTTTCTATGATATCAATAAAATTGTGTTAAACAGGAGAAAATGAATATGTCAGTAAGATGCTTATTTTTTGGCAAGTACACACCAGATAGTATTAAAGGTATCCTAAGTGGTTCCGATCGGATGGCTGCAGTTAAAGCTGTTGTTGAAGCGGCTGGCGGCTCAGTCAATATGGTGAGCTTTACACGTGGGCCTTATGACGTTGTCGTAGATATGAATTTACCCAGCCAAGAGATGATGATGGGTGCAATGGCTACTGTCGAAGCCTCCGGATCCATGTCAAATACAATGTATCTAGAATGCGTCGACGGTGATCCTGTTTGGGAAGCAGCAAGGTCAATTGCGAGTGCTTACAAACCAGCAAACGCCTAGAATAATATTATAACTTTTTACAAATAAAAATATTGTAGCCGAATTTTCATCGACTAATGAGCCTTAGGAGTAAATCTTACCACGCAGCTTACAAATCTATTCTTGTTTATTCATAATATTGAGGTGGAAATTATTATTTCAATGACATTGTTTACCAGTACTTTGGATAAATACGATTTGGTATGAGATTATTATAAAGTAGTGCGATCAAAACAACCATAAATGCTCCTAAAACTGTTGGCAACCATAGAAAGTCCCAGCCAGGCGTAATTAAAAAGATAGCAATAGGATTTGAGCCCGCGGGTGGATGGGAAACTTTAAGCACAATCATTGCAAGAGTAGTGATGGCAAGTGCTAATGCCATACTCCACCAAAAGTCACCAAGCAGGTGTAAGCAAATCAATCCAATCAAAGAAGCCATAAAATGACCGAAGACCACATGCCTTGGCTGCGCAAAAGGCGAGTCTGGGACAGCCATTACAAGAAAAATAGAGGCGCCGAATGAACCCATAATAATTGCATACTCAAGAAAAAATGCAACAAAACCTAAGATTGCACCAGCAAACAGCGCTCCAAAAAATGATAGTAAGATTACTTTAAGCTCTGGTCTAGCGGGAGGGGCTTCAGATTGGCCCTTAAATTTTTCTAAATATTTCATTTATTAAATACTGAGCAATTCTAGTAAAATTTCAAAAATACATTTTATTTCCTAAAGGTGGTAACACCGCAGGCTTTTTTGCAGAATGCCATTTTTTAAAAACCATCTAAAAAGAATAATTTATAAACCCCTACCAATGCTAAAATTTCAATCGCGACTACTTATATTTTTTTTATTTATCTACAGTTAGCATATTAAATTTTTCTATTGTAATATACCACTAAGTTCTGCCATCGTGTATTTAAAGCGAGCTATCCAATTCTGACCGCAAGCAGTGTTCAAACTCAAGCAATATTCAGAAAGGATAGAGAAATGAAAATCTTGTGTGTTTTGTATGATGATCCAACAGATGGAATGCCTAATTCATACGCATTAAACAGCCTTCCGCATATAGAAAAATATGCTGATGGTATGTCACTCCCCTCTCCGAAATCGATCGATTTCAATCCCGGTGAACTTCTAGGTTGTGTATCAGGCGAACTTGGGTTGCGAAAGTTTCTCGAAGATGGCGGTCATACATTAGTTGTGACCTCAGATAAAGACGGAGATAATTCAGAGGCTGACAGAGAAATTGTTGATGCTGACATTGTAATTTCTCAACCGTTTTGGCCGTACTACTTAACACGCGAAAAGATGGAGACAGCTAAAAACCTTAAAATGGCTATAACTGCAGGCATTGGATCGGATCACATTGATCTCCAAGCCGCCATGGATCACAATATTGATGTTGTTGAAGTAACATTTTGTAATTCAATTTCGGTGTCCGAGCATATTGTTATGATGATCTTATCCATGGTGCGTGATTATCATACACAACACGCCATAGCAAAATCTGGAGGCTGGAATATAGCTGACGCCGTGAAAAGGTCCTATGATGTAGAAGGCATGCAAATTGGAACCGTAGCGGCCGGAAGAATCGGACTTGCTGCATTGCGAAGATTAAAACCTTTTGAAGTCGGGCTACACTACTTTGACCGTCACAGACTTGCTCCTGAAGTTGAAAAAGAATTGAATTTAACTTTTCATGAAACTGTAGAGTCGATGGTGGAAGTTTGTGATGTTGTCACTATAAATTGTCCCTTGCACCCAGAAACAGAGAATTTATTTGACACAGAAATGATTTCTAAAATGAAAAAAGGCGCTTATATTATAAACACAGCACGTGGTAAAATTTGTAATAGAGAAGCTATCGAAGAAGGTCTTAAAACTGGCCAACTTAGTGGATATGCTGGTGATGTTTGGTTTCCGCAACCAGCTCCAAATGACCATATATGGCGTACAATGCCAAATCATGGAATGACACCTCACACATCGGGCACTTCACTCTCGGCACAGGCACGATATGCTGCTGGAACACGAGAAATTTTAGAGTGTTTTTTTGACGGTACGCCAATCCGAGATGAATATTTGATTGTTCAAAATGGTGCTTTAGCTGGAACTGGAGCACATTCTTACAGTAAAGGTAGCGCCACGAGTGGTTCGGAAGAAGCAAGCCAATATAAAAAATAAAAATAGCTGAACGACAAGGCTTTACCAAAGCAAAACTTGTCGTTCATTATTTTTTTAAAACAGCGTCCATTTCAAAAATAGAGGTCTATTAGACTCAACCTTAATTCAGTCAATTAGTTTCAGTTTTAAAATTGAATATATCTACAGAAAACTATCACAACAGGACAAGTATGGTCTTGTGTTCCAAACTTCAATATATCCGTTGTAAGGTTGATCACTTAAAATCGATAAGATGGATAATATAATGAAACTAATGACCCTTATGACTTCTTTGCTATTAATTTCAAACTTAGTTAATGCAGAGACTATTCAAATTGAGTTTACAGAAAATGATACTTACAGTTTGGAAGTTGCTAAAATAAATGTTGGTGACAAAATAGAATGGTTACCAAAAAACAAAGGACACAATGTGGAATTTTTGGCCGGTCCAGATATGAACGATCTACCCCCAAAATCAAAATTGAATTCATTACATTCAGTTATTTTTGAATTACCTGGAGTTTATCTGTATCAATGCACTCCCCACGGTAACATGGGAATGTTGGGTTTAGTGGTAGTGGAAAATGATTTTCATAACCTACAAAACCTTAACGAAATTAAATTATCTAGAGTAGCTACCTCAGTATTAAAAAGGCTCACTAAAAAAGCTCTAGAAAATTAGAAGACGGCATCGGTATCATTACAACTATCCTGGGCGCAAATATTAAAAATAATTTTGGAGAAACTTAAGTTGAAAAATTCAAATGTTGGCCTGATCGGGCTTGGTACTATGGGCTCAATGCTTGCTTTAAATATCGCAGAAAAGGGTTTTCATATTTCAGTATTTAATCGTACAACAGAGATCACGAGGAAGTTTAGTAAAACAGCTGGAAAACTTTCAGAAAACATAACTCCTTGCGAGACTTTACATGAACTCGTTACAACAATAAAAAATCCTCGCGCAATTATTTTGATGGTTCCGGCTGGTTCAGCCGTAGACGAACAAATAGGAACTTTGCGCCCACTGCTTAATCCCGAAGATATAATCATCGATGCGGGTAACGCCGATTACAATCAGACAAATAGAAGGGCCTCTGAAGCGTTAGAAAATGGAACTGGTTTCTTAGGAATAGGCGTTTCAGGTGGAGAAACTGGCGCCCGATATGGTCCATCTATAATGAGTGGAGGATCAAAGCAGTCGTGGGATAGAGTTTCGCACCTTTTTGAAGCAATTGCAGCAAAATATGACGGCCAACCCTGTGCTAAATGGATGGGAGAAGAAGGCTCTGGTCATTTTGTGAAAACCGTACACAACGGTATCGAGTATGCGGATATGCAAATGATTGCTGAAATATATGGTATAATGCGAGATGGCATGCAAATTGATGCGCGAGAGTGCTCTGAAGTCTTCGCGCGTTGGAATAATGGTTCCCTTAAATCGTATTTAATCGAAATAACTGCAAAGGTTTTGTCGACAAAAGATATTGAAACAGGCAAACCAATAATTGACCTTATAATTGATCGTGCTGGACAAAAAGGAACAGGCCGCTGGACTGCGATTGAAGCTCAGCATTTGGGTGCACCTATTCCTATTATTGAAGCAGCCGTTGCTGCTCGCAATCTATCTGCTGATTTAGAAACAAGAAGAAATGGAGAGCTTGTTTTTGGACCCGCACCAAAAATCCTACCAAAAGGCAGCCTTGATCTCGACGATCTAGAAGCGGCTCTTATCGCTGGAAAGATATTATGCTACGCTCAAGGTTTTGCTCTTTTATCTTCGGCAAATTCAACCTTCAGTTGGACTTTGCCCTTACCGGAAATTGCCAAAGTTTGGCGCGAGGGCTGTATAATACGCTCGTCGATGTTAAACGATATGGCCAGTGCTCTAGCTCAAAATCCAATTGAAAATCTTATATTCTCACCATATTTCGCCAATATTCTAAAGTCGAAAAGTAATACTTTACGTCAAGTCGTGACAAGCAGTCTAGCGTCCGGTTTACCCATACCAGCCCTTTCTTCTGCACTTACATACTTTGATATGATGCGTACCAGTCGCTCTACCGCGAACATGATACAGGCTCAACGTGATTATTTTGGTGCTCATAGTTTTGAAAGATTTGACCAGCAAGGAGCGCATCACGGCCCATGGAGCGATTAAAAACTTAACCACTTTGATTGGTCTTAGTAAGTAATATATATAACTTTTTGCTTGCTATTTTGACTGAAAAATGTTTGCAGTTTTGGTCGGCAAACCCTCTGCGATCTCATCTGAAATAAAAAAGTCACGCAAAAGTTCCTCGTTTGTAATAGAATACTGACTAAAGTCTTTTTGGCCCAAATCTCTTAGTAAAACCTCATCAATAAAGAAATTTCCTGTGCATTCTTTAGGATCTTTTGACAATATCGCAAAAGCAGCATCGGCTACAATTTCCGGGCTACGGCTTTTGTTTGCCATAGTTTCTCCACCTAATATGTTTCTTACCGCTGCGGTGTCTATAGCAGTAAGCGGCCATAAAGAATTTACCCCAATTGAATATTTTTTTAGTTCTCTTGCGTGGCCAAGTGTTAACATACTCATTCCCATTTTTGAAATAGTGTATGCAACTGTTGGAGCAAACCACTTATCATTGAGATCTAAAGGTGGCGATAGTGTTAATATGTGGGCATGTTCACTTTTCTTCAAATGAGGTAAGCACATCTTAGTCATCAAAAATGTGCCGCGCGTATTTATATCCTGCATGAGGTCATATCTTTTCATATCCAGAGCTTCTGTAGAAATCGGAGCGATCGCACTGGCATTGTTCACACATATATCAATCCCTCCAAATTCTTTTACTGATAAATCTACTGCATTTGATACTTGCTCTTCAAAGCGAATATCACACTGAATTGGTAGACAATTAGCCCCCAAACTCTCAATTTCTTTAGCTGCGGTATATATCGTGCCAGGCAGTTTTTGATGTGCGTTTACAGTTTTTGCGGCAATTACTATGTTTGCACCGTTGTGAGCAAGCTTTTTTGCTATTGCCAATCCAATGCCACGGCTGCCGCCGGAAACTAAAACGGTTTTGTCTTTAAAAAGCATTTTTTATTCTCCATCAATAAATTATTGTTTTTCAAGCAACACATCGTACTTTTGTAAAGGCAGCTTATGCCCTGAATGCTTCCCTAGCTATAGAGTGCTGTTACAAATATACTCAAGCGTTAAATGAGTAGTACTGCAACTTTGAAAGGTTTTATCTGATCTAAACATGTCTAGCTTATGTAATTGAACGCCATTTCTAATCACTATAACAACTTTATTGAGCACCCAAAAAGAAGTCTGCAAACATTGCATTATAAAATAATTCACTCAGTTGACAGCATCTGCACTAAGTTTGACCTTATTTCGCTTTCGCGTATCTTAAATCTCTCAAACCTGAACATAGAATTTTATTTGGGGCATTAAATAATACACTGGCTTTTATATAGGCAAATTTAAGCCATGATATTTCACAATGCTCCGAACCAAAAAAATTTTCTCAGATTTAAGAACCGTAAGGCAACCAGCCAATCTTCATATTGAGAATCATAGCTTCGCCCTTCTCTAATATGACCAAGCCTGGCTGTCCTGGCTGGTTATGCGCATCGACTGAATGTGTTACTGGTTCGAAACAGAAAAAGTTGGCATGGCAATCTGGAGAATAAATGATTGCAGTGTCCAAAGGTGCTTCAGCGGTGATTACTGCAGTCAGTCCAAGGTTTTTTTGTTCAATCTTTGCGTGTCCATCCCAACCCGTGAACGCATTGTTGATTAATCCTTTGGGCAAAAACCCAAGGCTTCCAACATCCCATTCTGGATAGTCTTTTAATGCAATTTGCTCAGTTGGTAGATGTAAGTTGTCCTCAAGCCAGACCGCTTCAGCATTAAATTGTAAACGTGTATCGGAATAACGTGGAAGCCAAGGATGGAAGCCGCCTCCAAAAGGTAGCCTGATCCCTTTATTTGTTACCCTCAATGTAATATTGAGCGTACCCGATGAGAGCAAATAGCGGACTTCCGCCGTATAAAGGAAATCTCCTATTTCCCCATTTACTAAACGCAGAATAACATCGGTCGAACTATGTGAGACAACTTGCCAAGATTTTAACAATCCATCTCCATGCAGAGGAAATGGATCTAAATTTTCGACATTTGGATGAAGAGGATGAAACGTAGCGCTTCCGCCTTGATCAAAATAAAAACCGCCACCAGAAATCCGATTTGAAAATGGCACAAGTATATTCGATCCAACACCAATCCATCCAGTCTGAGGGCCATCCCAACGACGCAACACCGGGGCCAATCTGCCAGACAATTTTGCGTCCATATCAGCAATTGCTCCGCCCAAATCTGGGACAAGTCGCACGCGGCTGCGCTCATCCTCAAGTTCCAGGAGCGCGACCACCCTGCCATCCTCCATCAATACCAATATTTTGACCCGTAATGACACGTGCGTCGTCAGAGACAAGAAAAGATACCAAATCAGCGATGTCCGTTGGTTTTATTCGTAATTTCAAGCATTGCTGTTCAATCACCCAGTCTGAATATTCACCAGCTTTCTCACCAAAAACTCTTGCCTCAGCTTCTGACACCACTGCTCCTGGCGATACTCCGTTCACTGTAATTCCATGGCGGCCAAGTTCTCGAGCTAAAGTCACAGTTTGACCTAGAAGTGCCCCTTTGGAGGCCACATAAGGAACATAACCGTCAATCATTCCTTTTAAAGTAACAGAAGTGAAATTAATAATCCTACCCCATCCTTTTGCTTTCATATGTTCTGCGCAAACTGTGGTCATAGCAAAAGCCGCAGAAGAGTTAACACGGATTTGATCTTCGTATTCCTGAAGCGTGAAAGAGTCGTAAGGCCTATTAATTATTAGGGCCGCATTATTGATTAATATATCGAAACCACCAGCCTGCTCTATCGCATTCAGGACATGCTGTCTGGCTTTCTCTAAATCGTTGAGGTCGCAAGGTAAGAAATTCGCCCCTAGCTCTTCTGCTCGAACCAATCCATCGTCAATATCAGGACGTTCCAGTATAGTAACCAAAGCGCCCTCATCTTTGAGCTTCATAACCTGTGCCTGACCGAGCGATCCTAGTCCACCCGTCAACAGCACCTTTTTTCCCTCATGCTTTAACATAAATTGACCTCCTCATAAAACTTCGAGAATTTCTGTCATATTTGTATCTTCGACCCTTTTGTTCAACACTACTTCGCCCCGGGCCATAGCTACCATTCTATCACAGCATTCAAAAACATGATGAATATTATGACTAATAAATATACCAGGAATTCCAATTGTCTTTAGCGATTTTATGAAGCCCAGTACCTTTTGTGTTTCCTTAACAGCTAAATGATTTGTAGGCTCATCAAGTATCATAACCTTCGACTTAAAATGCATGGCGCGGGCTATTGCTACTCCCTGACGTTGACCACCCGATAATTCTCCCACGAGGGCGTCAGGCGAGCGAAGATGAAGATCGACATCAGCAATCGCCTGAACACTTTCCACAGCCATTTTCTTGGTATCCAGAATACCAATGCCCCCGATAGAGTACTTCATCGGTTCCCTCCCAATGAACATATTTCTAGCAATCGACATAGTTGGGACCATAGAATTGTACTGATATATAGTCTCAATTCCTGCCTCCATAGCATCAGCCGGCCCCTTGAAAGAAACCTTGTTACCCTCAAAAAAAATCTCGCCTTCAGTTGGCGACTGCATGCCAGAGAGTAAATTTATTAGTGTTGATTTTCCAGCACCGTTATCACCAACAAGACCAACAGTTTCATTGCGTCGGAAATCTAAAGTCACGTCTTTCAAGGCATGCACACCTGAATACCACTTGTGCAGGTTTTTAACCTGAATTATTGGGTCACTATTCATTTTCCTGTCTCAACCTTAATTGATTTAGCCTTCTTTCGAAGCCAGGCATTTAAGATAACAGCAAAAACAGTCAGTGCACCTAGAGCCATTTTAAACCAGTTTGCATCGACCTGGCTAAGAACCAACCCGTTATCAATCACTCGTATTAAGGTTGCGCCAATTATACCGCCAAGGATGGTACCTATACCACCGGTCAAGGCGGTTCCACCTATCACCGCAGCAGCGACGGCTTGAAGTTCAAGTCCCTCACCTATCGAAGGTAAAGGTGCACCAAGTCTCATAACTTGCAGTGTTCCAGCAAAACCAGCCAAAAGCGAGCAAATCATAAAACAGGCAATTTTTACTCTCTTGGTTGGTATGCCCATGGATTTAGCAGCAGGCAAAAAGCCTCCTGTCGCGCGTACCCAATTTCCAAAATTTGTGCGAGATAATAACAGTGTCATGCCGACAGCAATGACTACAAACCAAATAAAAGATACCCTAAACATATCGCCGGGGCCAACGTAAGTCACAAAGAGCCATTTCGGAATGACATTTAATGGCAATAATGGAGGGAAACCTCCAGAGATCACCACGGTCAGTGAGCGGGCAACAAACAACATTCCTAAAGTGGTAATAAAGCTTGGGATCGCAAATTTCACTGTAAGCACCCCATTTACAAAACCCACTGCCATCGCAACAAATAAACCAACCGAAATAGCCGGTAAGAATGGCCACCCTGCTTCTAGCAGGACAGCCATTGACATTGGCGTTAGTGCAAAGACTGATCCAACGGACAAATCAAACTCACCACATATCATCAATAGAGTTACACCCATGGCAACCAGAGCAACTTCAGGTAATAGGCCAAGGATACCTTGCAAATTTACACCATTGAGAAAAACACCGCCAGAACGAGCTTGGAAAACAATGGTCAGGATAGCCAAAAATACTAACCCTGCCAATTCAGGTTTCTCTAAATATATTTTAAAGAAGCGTTTCATTGAAATAGTGTCATTCGAAGGGACATTTGAAGGCCGCCGCATGATAAAATATCAGCGGCGGCTCCAGTCAATATTTAACGAAGTCCTTGCTTGGCCAGTTCCGACAGTGCGGGAACGTCTTCCACAAGAACAATACCTTGACCAGTATCAACGTCAGCTGGCGATAAGTTGATCGTATGGGCAAGATAAGCTTGCATTACCGGAATGAAACCTTGCATATACGGCTGTTGGTCCACCTGAACCTGAATATAGCCTGCTTCCATCTGCTGGAGCACTTCTGCTACTATATCGAAGCCACCCATGAGCACTTTGCCTGGTGCGACACCGCGGTCAGCCAATACTTGTGCAACGTAAGCATGCCAAAGGCCGGTATCGAAATAGGCTGTCGTATCTGGGTTTGCATTTATATAGGCTCCAACACGCTCAGCCACTACAGCCCCGTCAGTACCAGTATCCAAACGTACAATTTCAACATTACGGCCCGGGTTAGCGGCTTTGAACTCTTCCAAGTATTGCATTACACCCGCTCCGCGCTGCTCTGACCAGTTTTGGCCTGGCGCTGAGATCCCAACAACAGCCTTGATCGGACCATCTTTTGGAAAGAACTCAGCCATTTTCTTACCCAAAGAATATCCAGCAGGTATAAAACCTTGGCCAACAAATGAAGCGCGAGCATTTCCATCAGCGCCTTCTGTGTCATCAACATTAACTGCCATTGTTATCACACCATTATCCACGGCGCGCTGAATTATTTCATCGAAAGCATTATTATCTACAATCGATGTGAGCAAGGCATCTGGGTTGCCCGCAAGTGCAGCCATCATATTGGCAGCTTGTTGGTCAATTGCACCCTCAGTTTGAGTAAAAATCATCTGACAATTTGCCTCGATCTTACTGCAAGCATCATCAAAGCCCTTTTTAACAGCTTGCCAAAACGGGTTCGATGCCGATGAATGGTGCGTAAAAACTATATTCATTGGACTATGACCATCCGCAGAAACTGCACCAGCCACTAATGTGGACATAAGTGCAAGTGTACTTAGTAATTTTTTCACTTATTTTCTCCCTTTATAAGTTGCGTCAAATATCCGACGCAGTTGTCTCCTGGCTGAGGACTTTGAAAGCCTTACCTAGCTCGGGGTTAAGTTCCATTCCAAGCCCATTTCCGGGCGGAACGGTAATCATTCCATTTGTAACAGTTGGCAAAGCCGTTACCAAGTCACGATACCATGTTTTGTAAAATGCTCGAACACTTTCTTGCACTAGTGCGTTTGGTGCATTCAGAGATAGGTGTGTCGATGCAGCTAAAACTACAGGACCGGTGCAATCGTGTGGTGCAATCGGCAAGTGCCAAGCTTCCGCCATTGCGGCGATCTTACGGGCTTCTGAAAGGCCACCACACCAAGAAATGTCAAGCATTACGACGCCCGCCGCGCCTGTTTCCAACAGATCACGAAAAGCCCAGCGAGTACCAAGCGTTTCTGAAGCTGAAATAGGCGCATGGCTTACTTCCGCATAACGTTTAAGACTAGCAAGACTATCCATCTTAATAGGGTCTTCATGCCAAAAAGTCTTAAATGATTGAAGTTCTCGTGCAATTTGCATTGCTGGTAATAACTGCCACATTGAGTGAAACTCTACCATAATGTCCATTTTATTACCCAAAGCGTCACGTATTTTACGGAAAGGTATTAATGCAGCATCAAGGTCGGGGCCTGAAATATATTGGCCGCGCGTTTTCTCAGCGGCCATGTCAAAAGGCCAGATTTTCATTCCTGTAATACCCTCTTCGTAAAGAGAGAGTGCTAATTCATCCGCTTTATGCAAAAAACCATTCAGATCATCATAATCAGTTCCTGCAGCCAGCCCAAAGTTGTCGGACTGTTGACCTGTCGATTTTTTAATGTACTCAGTACCCGCACAAGTGTTGTAGGTGCGGATTTCTTTTCTTGAAAAACCACCTAAAAGTTGCGCGATTGGCTGCTCGGTTGCTTTACCAAAAATGTCCCACAGTGCAATATCAAAAGCCGAATTACCTCTTACTTCTACCCCGGATGATCGAAAGCCTAAGTAACCTGTTAGTTCACTGGCCAACAGGTCGATTTGTAAGGGGTCACGACCGATAACCCGAGGTGCAACAAATTCATGAACGTAGGTTTCCACTGTTTCAGCACTGAAAAAAGTCTCGCCTAATCCTATTAAGCCTTCATCAGTGTAAACCCGAAGCCATAATATGTTGGGGCGCTCTTCAATACGAATAGTTTCTAGTTTTACTATTTTCATTTTTTGCTTACTTTATAAAGACTCGGGCTTTGATTAGCTAAATTAGAATACAAATTAACATTGATTTGATCAAGAATGAGCTATAGCCATTTCATTATTAATCGATAAGAGAATTGAAAATGAGCCCAAGCGCCATAATTCGTTTACCCGTCAAGAATATAGTTGGGGAAAGTTTAATATGGGACTTTCGATATAACCGGTTCGTATGGGTCGATATCATTGGTAAATTTATCCACGCTTTTGACCCACAAAATGGAAAACATGATAGTTGGGCAACCCCCGATTTCGTGACCTCAATAGGACTTTCAGCAGACGGCGGTTACGTTGTTGGCCTCTGCCACGAAATTACCCTTTGGCGACCTAACCAAGAATTTGTTTCGCTGGCTATTCCAGAAGCAGATATACCCAACAACAGGCTCAACGAAGGTGTGGTCGGCCCGGATGGCGCTTTCTGGGTTGGAACCATGCAAAATAATATCAAATCCAATGGAGATCCTAAAGAAATAACAGCATCTACCGGAGCTATTTATAGAGTGACGGCCGACGGCACCGTTACGCGCATCTCTGAGCAAACATTTGGCATCACCAATACGCTTGTCTGGTCAGGCAACCGCCTGATAACAGCTGACACTATCGAGAATAAGATCTATTCATTTGGTATAGACAGTTCAACAGGGATGCTTGAAGACCGTCAGACAATTCTCGAAGGATTTGATCGCGGGCTACCTGACGGCTCTACTGCAGATATTGATGGAGCATTCTGGAACTGCCGAGTAGTTGGTGGAGCTTGCCTTTTGCGTCTTTCTGCTCAAGGTGAGATTCTTAACACTGTTAATTTACCCGTCACTTGGCCTACCAGCTGTGCTTTTGGTGGCACCGATTTGGATCAACTATTTGTGACATCAGCCCGATTTACAATGGCAAAAGACCATCTAGACGCTAATCCACAAGAAGGATCCTTGGTGCAAGTTGATGTTGGAGTGAAAGGCACTCAGGAAAACGTTTTTGGGTAATCAAAGTTCTTGGAATAGATTTCAATATTTTGAATAGTTGACAGTTCTTTAATTCGTAAAAAACTAAGACAATCTACTTTGAGTAGGAAGAGCCGTTTTCGGGGCCACGTTTTAGATGGATCGCGCAGTTGGGGTAAAACCCATTTCACATCTGAGATTAGTGTGAAGATAAGGCTTTTTTATATTAAAATACTTGGATCAATTAAAAGGCCTTACAACCCTTCACTTGGGTTGTTTGCGATATTGGATTTTTCCAATTCTTTTCATCATCGGCAATAGAGTTATAGGTTAATGAAATTGGGAAATCGTTTTCCATATCTAGCGTAATAATAGTGTAAATATGATCATTTTTTTCAATTCCGTCTTTTCTACTTATACAAACTGGCCGTTCTGTGTAGTTGAAGGGTAATGAAGTACAAAAAAATTCTTCTACTTCTCCTGTTGGAAAAATCTCTACCAATTTATTTTCGTATTTAATCATCTGTGCGTAAGATTGACCTTCATCAAAAAGAGAACATTCGTACACAGCATTAGCATTAGCTAAGGAGCTTAACCCTAATGTTATTGATAATGTTAGTAACAGTTTTTTCATTCTTAATTTTTCCTTTAGGCTTCCCTTGATTATTGGGATTTATTTAGCGTTAAAACATCTTTGATTATTATAGCGTCATGAACTAATGGATAATAACCATCAGCACCAAATTGACGCCGATTGAAACTTGATCGAATAGAAAAGCGAATTTTCTCACTCGCCGAGCTGTAATTCTCCAAAACGGTCACTATTAAGTTTACTGGCTTTGATACATTCCTAATTTCTAGAAATCCTACAACATTAAATTTTTCATCTTTAAATTCCACAGTTTCGCTTTCAAACACTACGTTGGGAAATCTATAAGCGTCTAGAACATGTTTCATTGCTTTAGTCGCCAATGGAAAACCTGCATTACTTTGCATCAAATCAAAATTTACAGAAAACACCGATTTGACGGGATCTCGGAAATTGATATCAAACTTACTTTTAATAACTTTAAATTCGCCCTCAAATGGTAAACCAGCAACATAATATTTAAACTTAACATCAGTATCTTGGGGAAGTTGGTAGTCTTCCGACAAAGTGGGCCCGCTTAAAACGCAAAGGATGAAAAGAAAATTTAAAGCAAACCGCGCCATTACTTATTCTTTGCTTTCCCTTTGTTTCTTGAATTTCTACTGAATGATCTGCTTACTGGCTTTGGTATAAAATTCTTGGCCGGCCTATGACGTTTCTTTTTTATCAAAATGGCAATAAAAATTACCAGTACCAAAAAAATCAATAGTTGAAACATCTCTCATAAACCAGAATGCGAGCACTAAATATCCTTTTTATATCAGCTTCTGGATGACATTAAATAGCTTATTAATCAACGAAAATGCCAAAGCAGAATTTCAGCGTCCTTATCGCCTCGGGTGATCTTCTTTTACCTTTCGTAGCGTTATCTTTGACAAGTAAATATTTAAGTATTTGGATATTGGTGTTCAACCCAGCAGCAGAGCAAGGTGAGCAAATTTAAAAAGTACAGGAGACTGATATGTCAGATACTATGAACTCAGAAGCAGCACGTGATCGTCGCCAAAGGTTTGGCGCGCAAAGAGGACGTGACCTTTACTGGGGTTTCACCCTAGGATTTGTCGTCAACGCTGCAACAATGTTTATGATTTCCATGGGTGGCGGTATACCTAAACTTGGAATAACCGCAGCAATTTTAGGTGCGTTTATTTTTGTTTGCGTAAACTCATTCGACTGCATGGACGACTTTAAGGCAAATGCTGATGACATGGGCGACGAAGAACGCGCAACCAATCTTGGTAAAAAATTCCTAGACGCACCTTGGATGATGTTTAAAACCTTAATAGTTGTAATATTTGGTGCCATCACTGTGTGTCAGCTGCAAGATATGTGGGACATTTTTTAATTAATGGCGTGGTTGGGCAATCAGCTCAACCACTTCAGCCCTTGACTGGAGGGTAGTTCAAGATACTGAAGTTTATACTTAATAACTCGTAGCTTAAACTAATGAAATGCCGAAGAGTTGACTTTAAAGCCTAATTTTTTTGGCACTCTGATTTATTTTCGGAGATTTTCAAAAATTTTCCTAAATTTTTTTATAGAATTTTTAATACGTTAGCTCTAAGATACATGCATGGCGGCAATGCAAAATTGTATCTACCGAATAAGGTTTTTACATTTTAAATACACAGCATCAGTTGTTAAGGAGTAAACCAATGAGAAAACTATGGAACGTTTTTACTAATTGGATAATGAAATCAAGCGAAGCTTCTTCAAAGTGCTACTACAATGAGAAAAGGGCTTACTACATTTAAGCTCTAGTTCTTGATTAGAAGTTCCCAAATGAGGGATTCTCGTTTATTTTCTTTCCTCATTATTTGTTTAGTAGAGCCAGCATCTGTTTTTTTCAAATAAAAGAGAGCTAGGCATCCCAAAGTCCTGAAACCTACTAGTTTTCACCTTTGTCCTTCTACAGGCTAATATTTTTGGAGAAAAATTGCCTAGAGTTTGCCAACAAACTAGAGGCCTAGCGTAGTATCCGCTAAACCTGCGGTTTAATAGTGCCCACAAACTGAAGATGCAAACAATATCTACATGAAGCTTTACACGTAAGGTGGTTTTGGAAAGGATAGCTAAAAAGAAGGAGACGAAAGATGAGTAGGAAGGTGGTTCACGAACACAAAATACCCAAGCCTGTAACTGTAGTTCTATACGCGATAGCGCTAGCTTTGACATTAAATTTAGCTAACCCTTTTATGGATGTAAGCCCTGCTGCTGCTGGATATCACAGTAATTTAGAGTCCAGTGTAACCATGATGAACTCCATTTTGCTTAGAATTGAGAACAGAATTGACGATATCGAGGACAAGATTGATGATATTGATGACAACATGGAAAGTGTGTGGAGTGCAATTTTGGATATTGGGTATACTTTAGACAGCGTAGAATCTTCTGTGGAGAGTTTAGACAGTTACTAGTTCACAGGCTCACAGATGAGGAGTTTAACAATGATTGAAATGCATATTAAATGGATGGAGTTTTGGAAATCTAAACTGGGTATCAGTGACTATGTCGTTGCATGGATTTCTTTCCTGAAAGGTTTAGTTATCGGTTTGCTACTCTATCACTTTGCAATAGTACCATATCTATAATACAAATAAATAATTCTTTTCTTTCACAGCTTACAACCTCCCTTGAGAACAGTATAAGTAAGTTTGTCAAATTAGTCCTCTAGACCATCTAAATATTCTTCGGCAACTCTTTTTCCTAGCTTGTAGTCCGCTTTTAAAATCTCAATATTTTTTGAATCTCGTTTTGATTTTAATTTTCTTGGAGGACATAGCTGCAAAATCTCACAATCAGGAGGAGGATTATTTATAAAATCAAGTGCTCGATTATAAGTCTTATCATGTTCTAATAAAGCTTTTCTCAATTTAGGGTATTCTCGTGACAGTAAAGCACCAAGATAATTTTCGAACTTAAGCTTCCTTCTAAATTTTTTTTCATATGTTCTAATTATAATTATCTTTTTAGCTCCCATCTCATATGCTTTTTGAGCAGGTAACGGATCTGCAATGCCTCCATCAAATTTCCGGCGCCCATTTATTAAGCTTGGTGTTCTCACCAATAAGGGAAGTGTACCAGAGGCGATCATTTTTGGCATCCACTCGTCATCTCCAAACGAATAATATTCAGCGTTTGCTTCGATCGCGTCTGTTACAACAGCAATATATTCTTTTGCCGCTAAGTTATTTTTTATTTTCTCCATACTTGGCTTAAACATTTTCTTGCCATCTTCGTACATCTGATGAAATTTTATTATGTCTTTACCAGTAAAAAGATTTTTATAACTCAGGTAATCACCTTTAGCAGCATAAAGCATTTTATCTAAATTATTGTCTGTTTCTCTGATTAGATACCAGCAAAGAACAGCAACGCCATTTGACACCCCAATGTAAATATCAAATGGGTCAAAATTCCTACTTATAAAAGTGTCAGTTATTCCAAAGGAAAAGACACCTCTTTGGCCTCCACCTTCTATGATCAGAGCAGTTTTTTTATTTTCCATGACATCAATTAATTAGAAAAGTTATATTAAAAATCAAATGTGTTCGATAGTAGTTTCAAAACGAACAGACCCGGATTTGATATTAATACTTGGCCTTGATGAAGAATGTATAGAATAATAAAGGAAGAAAATAATGGATATGGAAGAAGTATATCTTAGGCAGATAACTGAACATTTAAAGAAGCAAAACGAACTACAAGAAACAACCAATAATTTATTACAACAGTTGCTCCAAAAGCTAAATAATTAATATGGAAACTAACCTATGATTTACGAAAAATTCATGCATACATGGAATAATCAAGATATTGCAGGATACTTTTCATGCTTGCATGAGGATTATCAGATGATTTTCCATTCTACTGGCAAAATTCTTCGTTTAGAAGATTTTGACATGGATCAGCTAGCTAGATGGATGATTTCAACTAAACGTGAAAGTGCAAGATGTATTTATGAAAATGATGATATTTTAGTTGAACACAGAATTAGCACCTATACGGAGGGCGAAAGAAGTGCGACTATGTTGGTACACCTTAAAAAAGATGGACTTCTTTGGCGAACTGAAACTGGTGTAACCCCACTGCCCGAAAAATAGGAATAACCAAGTAAACAAATCCTACTGACCGGAGCGACTGTCTTTGACTTTACGAGTATCAGTATGGTTGCTCAATCTTTTGTAATATAAATACAAAGTTACATCTAGAAAATTTTCTTAATAAACCAGACAAAATAATAAGATGGTAAAACTTATTTTAAAGAAACTTGGGGCCATCCAAATTATCACGTGCAAAATCTAAATTCGTGCTGCATTCTACAGAATTAAGATGAATAAGAATTTGAATAATGTATATGATGCACTTGTGATAGGTGCAGGTTTTTCTGGCCTATATCAACTCCATAGGTTGCGTGATGACCTAGGTTTGAAGGTCGCTGTAATAGAGAAAGGAGCGGACGTAGGCGGGACATGGTATTGGAACCGTTACCCCGGGGCACGATGCGACAGCGAAAGTCAAGGATACGCATATTTCTTTTCGCGCAAGTTACATGAAAATTGGCAGTGGTCCGAAAGATATCCGGGACATAACGAAATACGAAAATATCTGAATTACGTCACAGACTCATTGAACTTAAGAAAAGATATCTTTTTTAACAAAACGGTGTCCAAATGTTCTTTTTCAGAAGATGCGAAACTTTGGGAAATTCAAACGGAAAATGGTGACGCTCGATATTGCAAGTGGCTCATTACTGCGGTTGGATGTCTATCGGCTGCTAACGTGCCCAATATTCAAGGGCTTTCGCGTTTTGAAGGGCAATGGTATCACACCGGAAAATGGCCCCATTATGATATAGATTTTAAAGGTTTGCGTGTTGGCCAGATCGGCACAGGGTCAACAGGAATACAAGCTGCACCAGAAATTGCCAAAACCTGTGAGCATCTCACAGTTTTCCAACGAACGCCGAATTACTCTATTCCAGCACGTAACTCAGAATGGGATGCTCTTTATACTGATTGGGTACGCAGTCATTATGAGGAATTAAAGGCTTTGGTCCGCTCGACGCCTAATGGCCACCCTTTTCGTATTTCGAATAATCTAACGATGGAAGTCTCTGAAGCGGAGCGCCAGAAGATGTTCGAAGCAGCGTGGAGCGATGGTGGCCTTCGCTTTCGAGGTGTCTTCCTTGATTTACTAACTTCCCAAACAGCAAATTCTGCTGCAGCAGATTTTATCAAATCAAAAATTCGTCAAAAGGTCACTGACCCCGCGACGGCAGATATATTGACAAATATTGATCATCCCTATGCTGCAAAACGTCCACCTATCGATACGCACTATTTTGAAACCTTCAATAAAGATCATGTCACATTGGTAGACTTACAGGCAGATCCAATTGCTGAAATAGTACAAAATGGAATTACCTTGGAAAGCGGTACACATCACGAACTCGATGTCATTGTTTTTGCTACTGGCTATGATGCTATGACAGGACCTTTGCTCAATTTAAACATTGAAACTGCAAAAGCATCGTTAAAATCCTACTGGGGGGGAGGGCCACGTAACTATCTTGGGCTTGCCATTCCAGGGTTTCCAAATCTCTTTACAATAACAGGTCCAGGGAGCCCTTCGGTATTGTCCAATATGCCCGTTTCCATCGAACAGCATGTCGACTGGATAACTGAGTGCATTGCCCATTGCCTCGAAACTGGATGTACATCAATTGAAGCACAGGAACAGTCTGCAGAAATCTGGACCGATCACGTGCGTGAAACAGCCGACGCCACATTATTGCCCAAAGTGAAGCACAGCTGGTATCTAGGCGCAAATATTCCCGGTAAGCCACGCGTATTTATGCCCTATGCGGGAGGTTTGAATATATACCGCAAAATCTGCGATAATATCGCAGAGGAAGGATATAAGGGCTTTGATCTTATCTCAGACAAAACACACGTCATATCAAAACCGTTGGATTTCAAACCCTCGGAAGGTTTTATGTTTGGGGTTTAGGAATTAGGTTTTTCAGAGGCCAATTTTTTTCGGTGAAAAAGTCTTCGAGTTTTGTTGGAACTACTTGTTGATCCTTAGCAACTGTAGCGGTCGGTTACTGATAATAGAAACTAAGATGTTTTTTCTGGATTATATTCGTCATCTAGGTAAAAAATTGGACCGTAAGGAACCTTCCCGGTCAAGTTTCTAATATCAATGTGCATATCAATTGGGTATAGAGCGGTAAAAATATACTCGTCCATTCCCTTCGAAGTTAAAGCTTTCAGCACATCTTCTTCACTTTCAGATTCCCACTGGCAAAAGAAAAAATCATCATCGCCAACCCATGTGCCAGTACATTGGCATTTTTCAAATATGTAACCATCCCGCCATTCAAAGTCAGTTAGCTCACTTTTATGCAATCCCCTAAAGAAAGCTTTTTTCATTTCATCACTATGAAAAGTGTGAATAGCCATATATTTTTTTCGGATCATCTATTCTACTCATTTGAAAAGTTGAGAACATAAAAGATCGAAACGGATCATATTGCAAGAAAGACGAAACTCTATGTAAAAAATGTGAGGGCAGTATTGCAGAAAGTTTCGAGGATAGCGGCAGACACACTCTGGAACTAACTGAGATAGAAGAAAGGCGCAATGTTTAGGAGAATGTTAAATAACTAGGCACTATTTTATATTATATGAACTGACTTAACGTCAAAAAACATTTAATAATTTTGTCAAAATTTCATGTTAGCTTCAAAAAGCAATAACTAGAGGAGTATTTTCGTGTCAGTAACCATCAAAGCATGGCTGTCTATTGGCAGCACATATACTTATTTAACGGCACTACGTCTAGGTAAGGTGATTGAAGCATCAGGAATAAGATTGGATATACGGCCAATTAGCATTCGCCAAATAATGAAGAATATGGATAATATTCCGTTCCCATCAAGCAAGAAAACCAAAGTCAATTACATGTGGAGAGACATACAAAGGCGTGCAGAATTTTATTCGTTGCCAGTGCCTCACGTTCCAGCAGCTTACCCACTTAAAGAGTTTGATCGGGCAAACCTAGTTGGTATCGTAATGGAAAGAGATGGAAAATATTTAGAATACTTGGAAGAAACATATCGGGCTTGGTTTCTTGATGGCCTTGAAGCAGGTTCGGAGCAAAATCTAGAAAAAGTTTCGCGCATTATGGGAGTAACACTCCAAGAAGTATTGGATGCCGCTTCGTCGAGTGAAATATTGGAAATATACGAACGTAACACAGCAGACGCCCAAACATCGGGGGTGTTTGGCGCACCCTCATTTGAAGTTGCTGGTGATATTTTTTGGGGCGATGATCGACTTGAGGATGCTATACAGTTTGCGAAACAGCTTTGATAACTAATGAGAGGCCAATGCGTAGAATCAAAGCTCCATCACCTCCACAAAGTAGGCTCACGCCAACTCACATTACCTGACATTCACTCACTAAGTTATTTATTTGAGTCACTTGGTTTGCTACGGTTGTAGCAATTTCAGAAAGATGAGGAAATTTTTTGAAGTCGATTTTAGTTTATGGAGATTCCCTTGTTTGGGGGCGCAATGCCAGCAATAGAGATCGACACAAATACGAAGACCGTTGGCCAAATATTCTTGGTGCAAGTTTGAAAAATGTAAAGGTCTGGGAAGCTGGTCTTGGAGGGAGAACAACCAATCTTGATTTTCAAGGTCTACCTGGGCGCAATGGTTTAAAACACTTGCCCATAGCCTTACTTCAAGCTGCTCCACTAGATCTTGTTATTTTAGCACTTGGGACGAATGATGTCTTTGCTGAGGCTGGTCGCAAACCAGAAGATACAGTCAATGCAATGCGGTCCCTTGTTAAGGTGACAAAGGATCTGCCAACAGCTCAAGGTAGCTCTGTGCCAAATACATCGCCACCGGAAGTGATGATTGTCGCTCCTCCAAATTGTCTACCTTTGTCTTCAGTGGTTGGAGAGGGTTTTCCTGAGTTAGATAAACTTACTCGATGGTTGCCAGAACTGGCTAAACTCTATGGTGAACTCGCTATAGAGCAGAATACTTATTTCGCAGATGCAGCTCAACTTTGCGAACCAGACCCGGAAGATGGATTACATTTGGATGTTGAAAATACCAGGAAATTAGGGGTTGGCATTGCAAAGGCACTTGCTCTCCAAGGGTTTGCCAGACTTTTTAAAAACATGTGAATTTTAATAAAAACTTATGCGACGGCGTAAAGCCCGCACTACTGCTGAATTATTTATTTTATCTGCCTCTTATTACCAGTATTCTGCTGGTTAAGTGTCAAAGACTATCACAGGAATCGACTCTGGTAAAATAGGATTATTTCTCATTGTCAGAAGTAGTAGTGTTTGTAAGACTGTTCACAAATAGAGGAAATCCCTAAATGCCCCATGCGCGAATTATAAACACCGAGTTTAAATCCAAAGAAGATCTAGAATTATCAATAATCGCATGGCAAAAGTGGTCTCCAGATAACATGCCAGACTCGCTGAGTAGATACATCGTGCGAACAGGTGAAAAGTCGACTATGATGACGGCTGTTTATGAAAACGAAGAATTACTTAATCAGGCCCAAGTCATCGCAGCCGAATGGTGGAAAATGTACGGTCATCATGTTTACGAGACTATAGTCTTTGATGGTCCAGTTATGGAATAATAAACCCAAGAAAGACAGATAAACTATGGTTGCCGCAAAAACTTGCTCCTCCTGCAAGAAATTCTTTGATACTAAAGACATCCGTAATAACCTGTGTGAGCAGTGCTTGGCTGCAGAGGTTGTGAAGCACTGGCTGAAAAGTGATGAGGTCAAGTAGCTAATGAATGTAAAGAATACTATCTCATGTCACTGCGGTGCATGTAATTTCAAATTAAATGAACCATCACCAAAATTTTCATTAATGTGCGCCTGTGAAGATTGTAGACAAGCCTTGAGATGGGCGGCACAAAGAGGTGGCAAAAAGCCTAAAGACATCATTTATTCAGTTTATTTACGGTCTGATATTCAAAGTTATGATGGGATAGAGCACATGACTGTAACCCAACTTAGAAGTGATGCAAAATCAACTCGTGTATATTGCAAACTATGCTTTTCATGCATCGCCATTGATCACGTAGTTTACGAAGACAATGTTTTCATGATGCAACCAGAACATTGCATTCAAAATTTTAATGCAAACACTCCACCAAAGGCCATCATTCATCTTATAGACTACAAGGGTGAGGCTGCAGACATACCTTCAGAAACTATACCCATCTTCCATTCGTTACAGTATCCTCAAGAAAGGAAGAGATTTAGAGATATTAAACCAATATCAGAATGCTTTGCTCCACCTACGACAAGTTCGCAGGGTATTACTTTAAGAAATTTGATTGCAAAAATTAACAAAGTTGAGGTGTTGCAACTCGAAAAAGGCAACATGCCCCAGTAAATAAAACAACGGGTCCATGATCAGAAATGCTGAACACCTTTTTCAGAAAAAATGTGAGCGCAGTATCTTAGCATTCGGACACCTGCTAGTTTTTGACCCCCACCCCCTAATGTGTTGGTTTTACAAAAAGTATTTGATGAGTTTTTTCCAATACCCGTGGATTAAGCTACAGAAATAATTTTATAGTAAATCAAATGGAGGAATTAAAATGACGTCAAAATATACTGGAGGCTGTAAGTGTGGAAATATCACTTATATTGTCAACGGAGAACCACAATGGAAAGTCAGTTGCCATTGCAATTGGTGCCAAACCACTAGTGGTGCAGCTTTTCGGACATTTGTTTTATTTAATGAAAGTGATTTGAAGATCTCGGGTGATACTTTAAAATCTTATGAAGATAGTGACACAGCGCATGGTCGCCCAATGATTAATCAATTTTGTTCTAAATGTGGAACGCAGCTTGGAATAAAGGTCCCAAGTATGGATGCGCGACATATCGCATTGGGTACATTAGATCAGAGAAAAACGATAGCAATAAAAGATAATATCTGGTGGCAGGAGGCGCTAAATTTTGTTTCTTTTCCCAATGACTCCGATGTCTATAAAACTGGTTATTGGAATGGAACTGGAGAAAGGATACTCAAGTCGTAGAGTTTGTTGAAGATTAGCCTTGGAAAATATTGTGGTAATAGGTGCTGGCGTAGTTGGACTGTCCTGCGCTTATAACCTTCTGAAAAGCGGCGAAAGAGTAACCCTGCTGGAACAAGGTCGTCCAGGTTGTGGGCAATCCACGCGAACTGGTGGCGGTATACGCTACCTACATGGAACCCAAGAAAACATCAGAATGTCATTCTTGAGTGAACTATTTTGGAAGAATTTCGAAAGTGAATTCAATGTCGACATCAATTATCAGACAACTGGACATCTTTTCCTGACTTCAAACCGCCAAAAGTCTGAAGATTTATGCAGTATTGCTCCAGGCGACCTACTAGATTTGAGGACTTTAGATCGGAAGAAAATTAAAACCAAATGGCCGTATTTAAGTCAGCTCATTCAGGATTATGGAGTTTACTGTCCTATTGGTGGTTATTTAAATCATCAAAAAGTTATTGATGGTCTAGTTTCAGGTTTTCATAAACTGGGGGGAAAGCTACGAGAGGGAGTTGAAGTAAATACGATTTCTGAAATTGATAATTCCAAATACCGCATAACCTCTTCAGAGGGGATAATTGAAGCAAACATTATAATTAATTGCGCTGGCGCAAATGCGGGCCAATTTGGCAGATACTCAAAAGCTAAGCAGTCCTTCACGTCAAGACATCATGAGTTGTTGATAGTCAGGCCAGAGAAACCCTTTCCAGAGAAATGTCCATGGCTAATCGACATAGATAACCAAGTTCATACCAGGCCTGATGGGGCTGGAAGAGCATTAGTTGGAGGCTTTCTTGGTAATAATGATACGACAGAACTTCAGGGATATAATTTCCCAATTTCGGAGGATTGGAAACAGCGAGTTCTTATTGCGGCAGAAAGGTCATTTGGGCTTATTGACTGGAATTCAGAAGTTCTTGAACATTGGGGCGGACTGTATCCAGGTACTGTAGATTATCAGCCAGTTATAGAGGAAGAAAAGCCTGGACTGTTTACGGCTGCGGGCTTTTCAGGAACAGGTTTGATGCACGCACCAGCTGCAGGATTAATCATCAAAGATCTAGTTAAATTTGGAAAGAGTGAAAAAATTAATCTCGCTGCATTTAGCTCTCAAAGATTTGAAACACTCAAAGGCGTTTCCGAAAAGACTGGCTTTTGACTATTGAATATTTAGATTGGACACTGTGATGTTGGGTTACTGAACCTGGAGGAGAGTATGAACAATTTTGCTGGTAAAAAAGCCTTAATCGTTGGTGCAAGTGGCGGAATGGGAAGTGCAGTAGCAACCATGCTTGCCGAAAATGGTGTGCATTGCGCTTTAGTTGGCCGTGACAAGCAGAAACTTGAAAATGTTTTTTCAGTTTGCTCTTCATCTGGCAATCCATGTTTCACATTTTCCTGTGACATATCCGATAGTCCAGAAATTAAAAAATGTTGTGAAGAGGCAATCAACTGTCTCGGCGGATTGAACTATTTAATCCACTGTGCAGGAAACTATAATAAGGCTTCAGCTGATCAGTGCGACTTAGAAGTTTGGGATGATATTTTAGATGCAAATCTTCGCAGCACATATCATTTTGCAAGGCACTTACTTCCAAAAATCAATAAGACATCAGGTGGTGCCGTTATTCGTATAAACTCTAGAGATGCACCACATACGGGCATAGGTATTCAAACCGCTCAAAAGCGGGCTATCGATGGTTATATGGAAGTTCTTTTTGAAGATGTTAGGGAATACGGTACTAAAGTGTGCACCATAAATCCTGGATTTGTTAATACATCGATGGTGAATCCTGAACGCTTAAATCCAGAACTGATGATGCAGCCAGACGATATATCGCAAGTTGTTCAGTTTATTTTAACCACTTCCAAAACAGCTTGTCCAACTGAGATAACCATACAACCTCAACGCTCTCCCTGGAAAAAATCTGATATGCACCTTTAAATTTCTGATACGACGTCTAAACTTTTAGAGTTCAAAGCTATCGTATCCTTAGGAAAAAAATGTGAGGGAAGTATCTTAGTAACCTAACTGCTGCTAGTTTTTTTGAACCAGTTATGGACTAAAAAGCTATAAATGGGATAATTTAGCCCCACCGGTATGAGTGTTCGTAATTATTATGATAGTGATTTTCCTCTTGGGCTAACACATACTTCAATAGCAGGTTTATGTTGCGGTTTATTGGCAACTCAGATGGAATCCGAGGACGCGACGCAGAACAGACACCTCGCTGTTCCGCTAAATTTACATGTCCAGGCCTAAGAGAAATTCCAAAAGATTTTTAGCGTTTTGGGACAGTATCGTACCTTCGTGGTGGCATAGGTAATATGACTTTTTAGTAATATAGCTTTGAGTATCTATTTTCACTAAAGCACCATCATCAATCTCCTTCTGCATCATTGGTTGGTGCATAAGACAGATACCAAGCCCTGCTCTTGCTTTTGCAATTGACTCGATAAAGCTATCGCATTGAAGCGTTGGCCAATGTTTAATTTCTGGCTTACCCATTTCTCTAAGCCATATCTCCCAATTGACCCAGTCGGGATTCATATTTGAGTACTCTAACAGTGGCGGTGTATCCGAGTCTGATTTGTTATCAGAAAATATGCCTGAATGAACTATATCATCCGCAACATCTGGCGCTGCAGCAGGAGCCAATTCACAGTCAAAGATTTTCATACATTTTAAACCTTGCACGTACCCATCGCAGAAAAGCACAAACAAGTCATTTGACTCCGACATAACTTCTGCGGTGCTATCACTTGTTGAAACATATATGTTGCACGCATTTTCACTTCGCGAAAATGTTTGGAGGCGCTCATAGAGCCAGTACGCGGAAATAGTGGTTCCGGTCGCTATGCGAACGACGGGCTCTTCTGGTGACTTAATCTTTCGAACGGCGCGATCGAGAAAGTCGAGAGCCATCTCAACGTCTGAGGCAAATTCTTTACCGGCATTACTAATCTTTAGATTGCGTCCGTTCCTCTTAAATAAATCGACCCCCAGCCATGACTCTAGCCTTTGTATGCGTTTACTAACTGCAGCTTGGGTCACAAATAATTCTTTCGCTGCAGTCGACAGACTTTTGTTCCGTGCAGCGGTAAGAAAAAACGGTAAATTATCGAGTGGCGGTAAACATTTTCGATAATTTTTCATTCCATTTAGTTATAGGTTTATAAGACAAATTTCAATATTTTTGTTGCATGTAGGCCAATATAAAGTTTTTTGCATAACAAAGTAGCTATTAGAATCGGAAATATCAATGCGTTCACAACGTATCTCATATTCCCAAAAGTAATCTTAAACTCAAAGAATAGGGAGAAAAAAATGACAACAGCCAAAAACTCAACAACCATACATCCAGCTGCAAAAATGTATGCGAACGAGCTGAAGACTGGCAAGCTAAGTCGTAGAGAATTCTTGGCTCGCACAACAGCTCTTGGTGTTACCACAACCGCAGCTTATGGTCTTGCCGGTCTGCAGCGTCCAGTAATTGCTGCTGGTCACATTAAACAAGGTGGTACACTAAGGTACTTAATGGAAATTAGAGCGCTGCGGGATCCTAGAACATTTGATTGGACGCAAATCGCAACCACCACTGCTGGTCATCTTGAATACCTGGTAGAATACAATAACGATGGTTCGTTTAACCCAATGCTTCTAGAAAGTTGGAGTTCAAATACAGATGCAACGCAGTATACTTTGAATGTGCGAAAAGGTGTTAAATGGAACAATGGCGACGATTTCACTGCTCAAGATGTCGCTCGCAATATAACTGGCTGGTGCGAAAAGTCCGTTGAAGGAAATTCAATGGCTGGCCGCATGTCGTCACTAATAGACCCTGATACTGGTATTGCTGCAGAGGGAGCTATCGTCGTTCTTGATGATCACACCGTTCAATTAAATACAAACGCACCTGACATCACTATAATTCCAGGAATGGCCGATTACCCTGCTGCTATCGTACACCAGTCACATGATCCAGATAATATGTTGGGAACTCAAGTTGGTACTGGACCGTATTTGATTGAAAGCCATGAGGTTGGCATAAAAGCGGTACTTGTACGCAACGAGGGACATGAATGGTGGGGCTATGCGGCGGGCAAAGGCGCATACATAGACCGTTTTGAATTCGTAGATTATGGAACTGACCCAGCTCAACATTTGGCAGCTGCTGAAGCCGACGAGGTCGATGTAATTTGGGAAGTGGATGGAGACTTTATCCAAACCTTTGAGGCCATTGGATGGAAAAAAACTGCCGTGGCATCTGGTGCGACAATCGTCATCAGGCCAAATCAAGAAACAGAACCTGCATATTCTGATAAAAGGGTGCGTCAAGCGATAGCAATGGCAGTTGATAATAACGTTTGTTTAGAGCTCGGTGTCGCGGGGATGGGAGTCGCTGCCGATAATCATCATGCAGGAGCAATGCATCCAGAATTTGATCCAACTGTTGGACGTATTCCTTTCAATCCTGCCAAGGCCAAGGCTTTGATGGAAGAAGCTGGAATGATTAACTTTGAGCATACCCTAACATCAATTGATGATGACTGGCGAAAAAATACAACAGATGCAGTCGCTGCTCAGTTAAGAGATGCCGGATTTAAGGTTAAGAGAGAAATTCTCCCTGGGTCTACTTTTTGGAATAATTGGGCAAACTATGCTTTTAGTTCAACGAACTGGAACCACCGCCCGCTTGCAACACAGGTCTGGGGTTTGGCTTATAGATCTGGAGAGGCCTGGAATGAGTTTGCTTGGTCCAATCCTGAATTTGACGCATTGTTAGCGGAAGCCAACTCCCTAGCAAATGCGGATAAACGAAGGGAAATCGCTGGGAAATGTCAAGCTTTGATTGCAGAAGAAGGTGTAACTATTCAACCTTATTTTAGAACTCAAACGAAGTTCCATAAGGAAAACATAGTCTGCGATATGCACATTGCACACCTTCCTCAGCTCTATAAATATCACTTCACTAGTTAGGAAGTTTTCGCAAACAACGTGATTGTTAAAAATACCAAAATAGATACTTAGTTGATATTCCATACAACTCGGTATCTTCGGCGGGAGATCATCAGTTACGCTTAATTCCCTGTGGCTGGTCGCAAAATAGTATCTTCCGCCGGACCTGACTCATTAATAACACACCACAAACAAACTGCTAGTAACGTTTAAAATAGGAAGGCTTATTTCTTGAATAAAAATTTTGTAACAGGCTGGAAACGTTAACATGAACGTATCCATAGAAGATATAAAAATTACCCCTTTGTCAGTGCCATTAAAAAAGCCCTATATTTGGTCACAAGGAACTATTGTAAACTTTTCTGTTAACTTAATCGAGATTACTGCATCAGATGGTACAGTTGGATATGGAGAATGCGCAGTTGGCCCCGACCAAGTCGGCACCATGCATATCCTTAATCGCCTTAAAGACGGCTTCCTTAACGAAAGTCCATTTGATTGGATACCCCTGAAAAGCCGCATATTCACGGAATTCTACGAAGTGTCGGGCACCTGGACGCTGCGGGCCTACAATCAAATGATGACAGGGTTTGATTTTGCAATTCTTGACTTAATTGGCAAGCTTGATAAGCGTCCGATTCACCAAGTTCTTGGGGGCGCCCATCATGAGGAAGTTGGATATTTTTTCTTTCTTCAAGGAAGCACTGTCGAGGAGATTGCAAATCATGCCGCAGAAGGGGCAGCAGCTGACGAGCGCATTTTTTATTTTAAGGTAGGGCGTGGTGAAGCCTTAGACATAGACATGGTCCGCGCTGTTCGAAATGAAATAGGTGACGCGCGCTTACGCCTTGACGCTAACGAAGCTTGGGATCCACAGGAAGCGATCAGAATGTGCCGGAAGCTCGAACCCTTTGATATTGATTTCATCGAACAACCAGTTCCCTGTTGGTCCATTGATGCTCTAGCACATGTCAGAAATTCTGTTGGTATACCGATTATTGCTGACCAATCCGCATTCACAATCTACGAAGTATACGAAATTTGTCAAAAACGTGCAGCCGATATGATTTGTATTGGGCCAGTGGAAGTTGGCGGCATTCAACCCATGTTAAAAGTTGCGGCAATTGCAGAAGCTGCGGGTCTAAAAATCTGTATACATAGCTCTTTTTCCACGGGAATTACAACAAGTGCTGAGTATCAAATTGGTAAGTTAATTCCCAACATTGACGACGGAAACCAGATTATGTGCCAACTTTTGAAGCAGGATATTGTGACATCACAGTTCAAACCCAAAAATGGCTGGATGCATCTGCCAGACGCGCCGGGCCTGGGAATCAAACTGGACGAAAATGCTCTGAAAATCGCGAAAGAAACTTTCGCTAGTTAAATGCAAGTCAAAGCTAGCAAGTTATCAACTAAGAAAAGAACTCCTCATGACTGAAGTAGCAGCTCGAGTAAAAAGACGTTCGTCAAATAAACGTGGTCAAACAATCCCACAATTACCGTGGGTGCAACCCAAAAATCATTTCCCACTCGTGGAACTATTGACACATGAAGAGGTATTGAAAACACACGATAATGCCCTGCGCGTTTTGGAAGAAATTGGGATACGGTTCCAGGCAGTCGAAGCAGTCGAAATTTTTGCAAGCGCGGGTTGTATAATAGGCGAAGACGGCATTACGGTTCGTATTGGTCGAGAAATCGTCAATCAAGCACTGAAGAGTGTGAAATCTAAAGTAACTCTATATCCCAGAAACAGGGAGCGCTCAGTAATAATTGGTGGCAATCATGTTGCTTTCGCATCCGTACTAGGTCCCCCGTATTGTTCAGATCTTGAAAACGGGCGACGCCAAGGAACTTTGGATGACTATTGTAATTTTGTACGCTTAGGACAGTACTTCAATATAATCCACATGATTTCTGGAGCACCGGTCGAACCCATGGATATTCCTCTCGAATTGCGCCATTTATATAGCACGCTAAAGGTTCTTGAGCTTTCGGATAAGGTACCATTTGTATTTTGCCAAGGGCGCCAGAGGATGCATGATGCGTTGGATATGATTGCAATGGCGAAGGGCATGGATCGAAATGGTCTTGTGGACGAGCCGTCAACATTTACGATTATCAACTCCAATTCGCCCTTGCAATATGATAAGCCAATGGCCAACGGTCTCATAGAAATGGCAAAGCATAATCAGTTGTCGATGATTACGCCATTTTCGTTAGCGGGAGCATCCCATCCAATTTCACTTGGAGCGGCTAATTCACTCGCCGTTGCTGAAATGCTGGCTGCACTTACACTAACGCAACTCATTAGACCTGGTGCGCCCGTTGCGTCTGCTGCATACACGATGAACGTGAATATGCAGACGGGGTCGCCCGGGTTTGGATCGCCGGAGACAAACAAATCTTTGCAGATTGGTTCACAGATGGCGAGATTTTATGGGCTCCCAATTCGTTCATCGACATTTACATCATCGCCTGCACCCGATGCGCAAGCAATTTATGAATCTTTGGGAATGCTTTGGGCATCCATTACATCAGGAAGCAACCTTATCATGCATGCTGCCGGTTGGCTTGAGGGTGGGCTCAGATCATCTTTTGAAAAATTTATCTTGGATATTGAGATGCTTCAGATGATGGCCAAATATCTGGAGCCTGTAGAAGTAAATGATACAACGCTGGCATTTGAAGAGATCAAGTCTGTCGGTCATGGCGGTCACTTTTTTGATACAGAAAATACAATCAAAAATTATAGTACAGCATTCTATGAGCCAATTATTGCTACAGCTAAAAATTTTGGACAATGGGAAGAGGAAGGCAGCTTAGATGCCACACAGCGAGCAAACATTGTGTATAAAAAAGCTCTCAATTCTTATCAGGAACCATATCTAGAAACCTCAACTAAAGAAGCACTAGATGCTTTCGTTATTAAGAGAGAAGAGCAAGGAGGGGCTCCAATAGATTTATAATCCGTCAGGCTAATAAAGGGGAATAAAAACGCAAGTCGCGCGCGCACGCGCGGGAATATATGCATAACCATAGGCGACAAGGTCGCGCGCAGACGCGCGCGAAGGGAACAACATTTAAAAGGAGCACCACTAAAAAGGTGGATAGAAGGGTGGATAAATTTATATAAAAATAATAATATATTGTTTATATTAAATTTTTTTGATTTTATGGTGCCCCCACACGGACTCGAACCGCGGACCTACTGATTACAAATCAGTTGCTCTACCAGCTGAGCTATAGGGGCACTGAAAAAGTCAATAAATAAACACCTTTAGTCTTGCAAGAGACAAAAGTAATTTAATTAGAAATTTGCGTATTCACCCTAGCCAATAAAAAAACAGCAAAAAGACCTATTAAAACAATTAAAATTGCACCAGGCGCAGCATTTGGCAAGTCTTCTAAACTCGCCTGAACATGGACTCTTGTGGCAAGAGTTTCAAAATTAAATGGTCTCAAAAGCATTGTCGCAGGCAATTCTTTCACGCAATCCACAAATACCAATAAAAGCGCAGTGGCTATTGAAGTGCTCATTATTGGTCGATAAATTTCCCATAAAACTTGAAGTTTATTGCGACCAAGCGATCTAGCTGCATTTGGCAAACTAGGCGAAACTCTGCCAAATGCTCCATCTACGGTTTGCTGAGCAATAGAAAAAAAACGAACACAATAAGCTAAAATGATTGCAAAGGCTGTTCCGGTAAAAACCAACCCAGGATCATATCCAGTAAAGTCAAAGATTTGATCTGCTATCCAATTATCCATGAATGCAAGAGGAACTAAAATACCAATTCCAAGTACTGCTCCAGGCGCTGCATATCCTATGGTCGTTATAGGTAAAATTAACTGCGGTAATTTTTTACCAGACAATCGGATACCATAAACCATCAATAATGCTAGCGTGGCAGTTATAAATGCAGCTAATCCAGACACTGTAAGAGTATTTTTTATAGCAGAAAACAAACTAGAATTGAGCCAAATTTCTAAATTTCCGTAACCTAAATTTAGCAGAACCAAGAAAGGTAATATAAAACCAAAAAAAATTGGACAAAAACAAATAATGAACGCGATTATACTAGAAACGCGGTTTAAAGTTATCTTTTCTATTTTTTTGTGACGAAAGGACAAATTGTAAAATCGTAATTTTCGTTGATTAAATTTTTCTAATGAAACCAATATAAAAATCAAAATTAAAACAGTTGAAGCAATCTGAGCGGCTCCGCCTGCATTGTTACTTTCCAACCAAACACTGAATATTCCAGTCGTTAAAGTTTGTACGGCAAAAAAATCGACTGCGCCAAAATCACTTGCTGTCTCCATCATTACTAGAGCAATACCAGCAAAAACTGCCGGACGCGCTAACGGCAAACCCAAATTAAAAAAAAGACCTTGTACTGAACTACCTAATGACTTTGCCACCTCCTCAGCAGAAGCCGACTGTTCTAAAAAAGCTGAGCGCGCCATCAGATAGACGTAGGGATATAGAGCAAGCGATAAAACAAATATTGCAGAGCCCAAACTACGAATTTCAGGAAACCAGTAGTCCTGGGATGTTTGCCAATTAAAAACACTTCTTAACAAAGTTTGAACAGGGCCAGCATATTCCAATAGATCTACTAAAGCATAAGACGCAACATAAGCAGGTAGAGCTAATGGAAGAAATAAAGCCCATTGCAACCAAGTAGATCCAAAAAAGCGGTAACGTGCAATTAACCACGCAGTGGATGTCCCCACTATCCCAGAAAACAATCCAACGCAGAACATTAGTAAAAGAGTATTAGAAGCATATCTGGGCAAAGTTGTTGATAGCAAATGCGGCCAAATATTTTCTGTAGGAGTAAGTGCGATTACAAAAACCGACAGTATAGGAGCGATCACCAATACCGCAATGAAAACAGAATTGATGGACCAAACATCAAAATCTCGCAAAATTGAAATCTTATTTTCTTGTATATTTTCTTCTATCAAGACGTACCTTATTGAAACAAATTTACATCAAAGCAACATAGCAGATGATCAAATAATAACCATAACCTAATTCATACCAAGCGCCGTCTTATACATAGTTAAGATAGCCTCTTCTTCGGCGACATCCTCCAAATCCCTTTTTCTTAACGATACGATCTTTCGCATAATTCTAGTATCATATCCGCGTGACTTTGCCTCAGCCATAACTTCTTTTTGTTGGTCAGCAATATCTTTTTTTTCAATTTCCAAACGCTCGAATCTTTCTACAAACTGTCTCAATTCGTCAGCGGTCACTTTATAAACGCTTGATACTGTATCCACCATTTTTCATCTCCTAGCAAAAACCTGTAACTTTATCCTAAACAATTTTTTAAATTTTTGGAGAGCCTTGCGATATTAAATAAACTAGCTTAACTCCGAAGCTGAATGAGGTTAGAAATGGAATTGTTTATTTGGATTGGCTCGATTTTATCTATTCTAGGCCTTGTTGGCCTATTTTGGTGTATTAAAACCGTTTTGAAAGCCAAAAAACTTGCAACTTCAGATGAACAATTACGTGGTAGCTTACAAAAGATTGTTCCTTTAAATATGGCTTCACTTTTTTTATCTGCGATCGGCCTTATGCTGGTTATTCTTGGAATAATGCTATAGAATGCTCAAGAAGGTTGCACTTGATTTACAACCCGCTTTTCATATAATTTTTTTCAATAGCGGAGGTATATATGGAACCTGAAGTTGCATCATTTTTTGACACGGCGACAAACACGATATCATATGTTGTTTCAGACCCTAACGGGAACTCGTGTGCTGTGATTGATAGCGTTTTAGATTTTGATTTTTCATCGGGCAGAACAAATACAGCATTTGCTGACGAAATTGTATCTTTTATAAATGAAAAAGGTTTATCAGTGGAATGGTTGTTAGAGTCTCATGTCCATGCTGACCATTTATCTGCGGCTCCTTATCTTCAAGAAAAAATAGGGGGTAAAATTGCAATTGGGGAAAATATTAAATTAGTCCAAGATACTTTCGGGAAAATATTCAATGAAGGGACTGAATTTCAAAGAGATGGTTCACAATTTGATCGCCTTTTTAAAGATGGTGACAGTTTTCACATAGGGCAAATGAGAGGCGATGTAATTCATACACCGGGACACACTCCAGCATGCCTCACTTATGTAATTGGTGATGCAGCTTTTGTTGGAGACACATTGTTTATGCCTGATTTTGGGACTGCACGTTGTGATTTTCCTGGAGGGTCATCCACGACTATGTTTCATTCTATTCAAAAGATATTAAGTCTTCCTGACGAAACGCGCATATTTGTAGGGCATGACTACAAGTCACCAGAAAGAGATGAGTTTGCCTGGGAAACAACCGTGCGCGAGCAAAAAGAAAAAAATATCCACATTAAAACGGGAAAATCTAAAGAAGATTTTGTAAAAATGCGGGACGAACGCGACAAAAAATTGAATATGCCTAAGTTAATCATTCCATCTCTTCAGGTGAATATGAGGGCTGGTAATATGCCAGAACCAGATGAACAGGGAAATACTTATATAAAAGTACCCGTTAACAAATTATGAATAAGCTAGATATCAAGAAAAAATGCAAATCATAAATATATCTGGGTTTTACAATGTTGCGCCACAAATACTTTTGACAGATTTAGAATTTCTTTCAGAGAAAGGCTTTGGGACGATTATTTGCAATCGGCCAGATTTTGAAGTTCCGCAAAATATGCAGTCAAATGTAATAAAAAAAGTTGCAATGGAGATTGGCCTTTCCTTTAAATATCACCCCCTTACCTTCGAAAACATGAATAAGGAAACTATAGAAAAACAAATGGCCTTCGTGACAGCAAGTGAAAGTCCTGTATTAGCCTACTGCACCAGTGGAACCAGATCTGTTGCTATATGGGCATTGGGCCAACTTGGGAAGATGTCTAAAGACGACATTCTAAAAACAACAAGGGAAAGCGGTTATAATCTCGAGGGTTTGTTCTAATCGGTAGCTAGCCGGAAACATTTGATAAAACATCTTAAAGAAGTTTTACATATTAAGAGTTGCTAGCCTGCAATTTAGCTTTATAAATTTGATCGTGCTACAAACTAGTTAAATAATGCCAAATAAAGATCTTATTATCGATGGGAGACCACATGTCTAATAATATTTTTCCTCCAAGCGACAAATTTAAAGCAAACGCTATTATTGACAAACAAAGTTATGAAAAAATGTACTCGGAATCGATAAATGATCCAGACGCATTCTGGTCAAAGCACGGTTTGCGAATAGACTGGATAAAACCGTTCACTAAAATCAAAAACGTATCATATGATCACCCAAATGTTTCAATAAAGTGGTTTGAAGATGGTGAGCTAAATGTTTCAGCTAATTGTATTGATCGACATCTTGACAGTCGTGGTGGGCAAACAGCGATCATATGGGAAGGCGATAATCCTTCAGAGAGTAAGCATGTAACTTACAGAGAGCTGTATCAACAAGTCAGCAAGCTTGCAAATGTTTACAAAAATTTGGGTTTATCCAAGGGTGACCGCGTTGTACTTTATATGCCTATGATACCAGAAGCAGCATATGCAATGCTCGCTTGTGCAAGAATTGGAGCAATCCATTCCATCGTTTTCGCGGGTTTTTCACCCGAAGCTTTAGCCGCTCGAGTTGAAGGGTGTAAAGCCTCACTAATAGTGACAGCCGATGAGGCGCCTAGGGGTGGCAAAAATACGCCATTGAAAGCAAATGTAGATAAAGCATTAGAGATATGCGGTGATGTGCAAACTCTTGTAGTTGAAAGAACCGGAGGTAACGTTCCGATGATGGAAGGTCGCGACATATCATACAATTCTTCTATGAAGGATGCATCTGACAAATGTGAACCCACTGTAATGAATGCCGAAGACCCATTGTTTATCCTTTATACGTCAGGCTCAACTGGCGCACCTAAAGGTGTTCAACACTGTTCAGGCGGCTATTTGGTTTGGGCTTCAATGACCCATGAATACGTCTTTGATTACCATCAAGATGATATTTACTGGTGTACTGCGGACGTGGGATGGGTAACTGGCCATAGCTACATTGTTTATGGTCCCCTCGCAAATGGAGCCACGACCTTAATGTTTGAGGGTATTCCAACCTACCCTGACGCATCACGGTTTTGGCAAGTTTGTGAGAAACACCAAGTAAATCAATTTTATACAGCACCAACAGCCATTCGTGCGCTGATGGGACAGGGTAACGAATATGTCAAAAAATGTAATTTATCATCGCTTAAAGTTCTTGGAACAGTTGGCGAACCGATAAATCCAGAGGCATGGAATTGGTATAATGAGATTGTAGGAAAAGGAAATTGCCCAATTGTTGATACATGGTGGCAGACTGAAACTGGTGGACACCTATTAACACCAATTCCTGGTGCGACAGATACGAAACCTGGATCAGCAACAAATCCGTTTTTTGGAATTGAACCGGCTATTTTAGACCCACAGACAGGCAAAGAAATTAAAGATACAGAAGCGGAGGGTGTTTTATGTATTAAAGATAGTTGGCCAGGGCAAATGCGTACTGTTTATGGCGATCACGATCGCTTTGTTAAAACCTACTTCAGTGATTACAAAGGCTATTACTTTACTGGAGATGGCTGCCGCCGTGATAGCGACGGATATTACTGGATTACGGGTCGAGTAGATGATGTTATTAATGTATCGGGCCATAGAATGGGAACTGCAGAGGTTGAAAGTGCACTTGTTGCTCACCCTAAAGTTTCTGAAGCCGCGGTAGTTGGTTTTCCACATGATATCAAGGGACAAGGTATTTACTGCTACGTGACATTGATGTCTGGAGAGACCCCTACCGAAGAACTTCGGTTGGAACTAAGGAATTGGGTTCGTACCGAAATTGGACCGATTGCTTCTCCGGATCTAATTCAGTGGGCACCAGGTTTACCAAAAACTCGATCTGGAAAAATCATGCGGCGCATACTAAGAAAAATCGCTGAAAATGACTATGGCTCACTAGGAGATACATCTACCTTGGCCGAGCCTGCTGTAGTAGACGACCTCATTATAAATAGAATGAATGATGCTTAGCTGATCCAATAAAACCACCAAGTTCAAGGCTATTAGATTAGCCTTAAATGTTTTGCTTTAATTTTTCTCGTAATGTGGTTTTAAGGATCTTTCCATAATTATTTTTAGGCAATTCAGCAATACTTATATAGTGTTTGGGCCTCTTAAAACGGGCTATGTGTTCAATGCAATGTTGATCAAGGGTTTCTGGTAAAAATTCATGTCCTTTTTCCATGACAATAAATGCAACGACTTCTTCACCCCACTCTTCATTTTCTCTGCCAACTACTGAAACTTCGCTTACAGATTTATGCAAAAGTAAAATTTCTTCGACTTCTCTCGGATATATATTTGATCCGCCAGAAATAATCATATCCTTTGAGCGATCATGCATAGTTACATAACCATGCTCGTCCATCGTCCCTATATCCCCAGTCATTAACCAACCGTCTATGATTGTTTTTGAAGTAGCGTCTATATTACCCCAATAACCTGGCATAACGATATCACCTCGCACCATGATTTCGCCCGTTTCTCCAGGTTTGTTTGTAGCACCATTCTTATTTCCTATTTTGACTTCAACCGCAGATTGAGCATAACCAACGGACTGCAACCGCTCTTTCCATTTTTTTGATTTTCGATCTGCAACCTCATATCTTGGAAGAACCGTTATACCCATTGGACATTCACCTTGCCCGTAGACTTGCACAAATATTGGACCAAAGTGCTCCACAGCTTCAATTATATCCGATAGATACATTGGACCCCCAGCGTAAACTACTGTCCGAAACCCATTACCCCGCTTATTACTTTTTTTGGCAAAATTCGTTAGTCGCTTCACCATCGTTGGAGCCGCAAACATATGTATATTTTGCAATTTTTCAGCTAAATCAAAGATTTCATCTTCATCAAAACCACCACTCACAGGTATCGCGTGCCGAGCACCTGCTTGTACATGCATAATACTATATAAACCTGCTCCATGAGACATAGGAGCAGCATATAAGGTTGTATCAGAAGGATGAACCTGGTCAACGTCAGCAAAATATGATAATGACATGTTTTTGATCATGCCATGTGTGATCATAACACCCTTTGGTTTTCCTGTTGTACCCGAAGTATAGAAAAGCCAGGCTAAGTCATCGGATGAACACAAAACGGGCGAGACCGAAGAATTTGCAGTCAAATGATCCCATTTTGGACTGAATACTGTAATATCGGGTTGATTTAATTCAGAAGCAAGCACGGCATCGCCTAGTAGATAGGTACACTCGGCGTTCCCTAGGATCCATTTGACCTCTCGCGTATGAAGCTTTGAATTAATGGGTAAAATAACTGCACCCAGTGACCAAACTGAATAGAACGCTACAAGAAATTCAGGACAGTTGGGCATATAAACTGCTACTCTATCGCCGCGTTTAATACCCTCTTTTTCTAAATGAACTCTTAACGCACAAACAGCTAGCCAGAAGTCTTTGTATGTTCCAATACATTCGTGACCCAAAAATAGTGCTTCGCGATTAGGATGTTTCAAAGCCGTTCTTTCTAACCAAATCGCTAAATTCATAGAGACTACCCCGAATATTCAAAATGTAATTACCAATAATTGATTTATATAATGATTAGTATCAAGCTAGCTCTTCAAATTAATGAAATTCTCAAAATTGGTTAAAATATCGATAATTATTGTTAAGTTTTAACTCAAGTTCTTTTCACAGCTGCAACCTTGCTTTATACACAAGTTTAGTGCTGCAATATTCATAAATCGCATATGAGGACAAGATGACAAAAAATAATAGAGACAAAGACGTCCAATTTATTGAGGCATTAGCAGTTCTACTTAGAGAACATGACCTAAACGAGGTGGAAGTTAATCGTGAATTTGGTCAGGATGATAGCTTAACGGTTAGAGTGGCCAGGGGCAGTCAAGTAGTATCTGGAACACCTAGTAGCAATTCAACTTTAGCAGCCCCTATACAAGAAATTAAACCTGCTTCCGACCCAAATCAGACTTCCAGATCTACTATTGATGACCCTGCTAATCACCCAGGTGCTGTTACTTCGCCGATGGTAGGAACAGTATATATGCAACCAGAACCCGGCGCTGCAGCATTTATTTCAGTCGGAGCGAGTATTTCAGAAGGAGATACTTTACTAATCATTGAAGCTATGAAAACGATGAACCAAATTCCCGCCCCAAAATCTGGAGTCGTAAAACGCATTCTAGTTGAGGATGGAGCGGCCGTTGAGTTCGGTGCACCACTTGCAATCATTGAATAGTGAAGACAATGTTCAATAAAATCCTTGTCGCAAACCGTGGAGAAATTGCCCTTCGAGTAATTCGTGCATGCCGAGAAATGGGTATAAAATCTGTTGCGGTTCACTCAACAGCAGATAGTGACGCCATGCATGTGCGTATGGCAGATGAGAGTGTCTGCATTGGCCCAGCGGCAGGGACTGCAAGTTATTTATCAATGCCAGCAATTATTGCTGCATGCGAAATCACCGGGGCAGAGGCAATTCACCCTGGGTATGGTTTTTTGTCTGAAAACGCAAAATTTGTTCAAATAGTCGAGGATCACGGAATAACTTTTATCGGTCCTACAGCAGAACATATTCGGATAATGGGTGATAAAATTACAGCAAAAGAAACAATGAAAAAACTTGGTGTACCGTGTGTCCCAGGATCAGATGGAGGTATCCCAGATATAAATACGGCCAAGAGAATTGGAACCGATATTGGCTATCCTGTAATTATTAAAGCTACGGCAGGAGGTGGCGGTCGAGGAATGAAGGTGGCAAACACCGAGGCAGATATCGAGCAAGCTTTCTTAACTGCGAGAGCGGAAAGTAAAGCCGCATTTGGTAACGATGAAGTTTACATCGAAAAATATCTTACAACCCCCAGACACATCGAAATACAAGTTTTTGGAGATGGCAAAGGCAAAGCTGTTCATTTGGGCGAAAGAGATTGTTCGCTTCAACGGCGGCACCAGAAAGTTTTTGAAGAGGCTCCAGGCCCTTGTATTTCTGAGCAAGAACGCCAAAGAATTGGTGCGATATGTGCAGAAGCAGTCTCAAAGATAAATTATATTGGCGCTGGCACAATTGAATTTTTATATGAGAATGGTGAATTTTATTTTATTGAAATGAACACAAGACTACAGGTCGAACATCCAATTACTGAAAGTATTTTTGGTGTTGACATTGTGCGTGAACAAATCCGAGTGGCAGCAGGGTTAAAGATGAACTTCAGGCAGGAAGACTTGTCTATAAAAGGCCACTCTATAGAAGTTCGCATAAATGCAGAAAAAATTCCAAGCTTTGCCCCGTGCCCGGGGAAAATAACGGCTTACCATGCGCCTGGTGGCTTAGGCGTTAGAACAGATAGCGCAATTTATGTGGGGTACACAATTCCTCCATATTACGATAGTTTAATCGGAAAACTTATTGTGCGCGGTAGAGATAGATCAGAAGCATTAGCTAGATTAAGTGGAGCTTTATCTGAAATAATTATTGACGGGATAGACACTACAATACCACTTTTTCGATCTCTTTTAGAAGAAGAGGACATCCAAAGTGGTGATTATAATATTCACTGGTTAGAAAAATGGCTAGATAAAAATTTCGCAAAAAACCGATAAAATCAAGCTCAAATATAGATTCTATCATTTGTTAATTGAGGCTTAAGGTGATCAAATACCTTTCTCCAGAAGTTCTTTTATTTGCCTATCAACAAGGCCTTTTCCCAATGGCTGAAAGTCGAAATGCAAAACAAGTTCAATGGATCCAGCCGAAAAAACGTGGGATATTTAAGTTAGGAGACTTTCATATCTCTAAATCGTTAAAGCGCGTTATACTTAAAAAAGATTATTCCATTACAGTAAATTCGTGTTTTCCTACAGTAGTAGAAAAATGTGCAGACAGAAACGAAACGTGGATAAATGACGATATATATAAATGCTATTGTAAATTGCACGAGGACGGATTTGCTCACTCGGTCGAAGTTTGGAGAAACTATAAACTAGTTGGAGGCGTTTATGGCGTAGCCATTGGCGCTGCTTTTTTTGGTGAAAGTATGTTTTCTGAAGTTTCCAATGGGTCAAAAATTGCTTTGACCTTTTTACACGATAGGCTTCTAAACGCCGGATTTGTATTATTTGATACCCAATTTTTGACCGAGCATTTAGCCAGCCTTGGCGCTATTGAAATTACACAAGCTGAGTATTTGATCAAACTGGAAAAAGCATTAAACAAAAATGCTTTATTTTTGGACAAAAATTATTCAGCTGATGTTGACACCATAGCACAACGAAGTACCCAAACGTCATAGCGTGAGTGTTCTAATGGGTTAAGCGCAGGCGACGACGCTATCATCCATCCACGAAACAAATCACTTTCAGAGCTATCTTGCGAAATCGTTAGATGTGCAAAAGCATCACCTACAGGATTACTGACAGGATAACGGCATTCAGAAAGCTTTATTTCAAGTTTCCAAAGTATATATGTGTCGCCTGATTTGAGCCCAAAATCAATAACTTCACCACTTACTTTATCTAGCCCCCTTAGCAAAGCGCCATCTGCAATGTTAGTTTGTTCCTGCGCATTAATACTGGTAAAGAAAGAAATAAAAAAAAATAAAAAGAATATCAGGTTCTTCAATTATCGGTTCCTGAAACAAATTTCAGCAGCAATGAAATAAGACTTACAGATCCCTGTGTATCAAGAAACTCATCTCCTGGTTGCATATAATCGTAAGATGCGCCTGGTATAATTTCTATAAAATTTCCACCTAATAACCCCTCAGAACTTACTGTCAAAGCACTATCATCTGGAATATCAATTTTATTTTCAATAGCTAGTTTGGCTTCGGCTCTGTAGGTTTCAACGTTAAGGACTAAATCGCTAACAGTACCGACTTTCACGCCCGCTAGACGGACATCGGTTCCAACGTGAATGCCATCAGCTGATCTAAAATCCGCTTTTAAATCGTAGTGTCGAGAATTAGAGACCGAGAGCCCCGTTGTTTGATAAACAAAAACAACAAACCCCAACGCTACTGCGAGTACTACCGCTCCAATAACGACCTCAAGTTTATTTTCTTTCATTGGATCACTCCGGACTCCAGGCTTCATAATCTCGCCGCTCTTTTATATCCCGCCTCTTTAAAGATCCTGAAGGTTTGTAAGACTCTAAACTCCCTGTGACATTAGGTTTATGATCAATTTCCCAAGATTTTTTAGGAAGAGGCTTTTCTGTTGGTGGCTCATCCCAAGTTCTATGCAGCCAACCATGCCACTCAGCACTTACTCGACTAGCCTCAACCTCCCCGTTAAAAATTACCCACCTCCGTTTATCCTCTTTATCTCTAAAAAAAACATTACCTGCACTGTCCTCACCGACTTTAACGCCTTTGCGCCAAGTATACAGCTGAGTTCCTAGGGTTTCTCTATTCCACCATGTTGTAGCTCTAGAAAGCAGGTTCAACAGACCCATAATTTACTCCAAGGTTTACCGTTCTTTTATGCAATATAATTAGAACAACGTCCATACACCCAGACATGCAAACTAAGCAGATTGATCTTCTTTCTGGTTTTCTGAATAGATCATTAATGGGCTAGAGTCTGAAGATACAGCTTCTTCGTTAACAACAACTTCCGCAACTTCATCAAGACCAGGCAAATCAAACATTGTATCAAGTAATATATCTTCAAGGATAGATCTTAACCCACGAGCGCCTGTTTTTCTTTCGATCGCTCTTTTTGCTATTGCATTCAAGGCCTCGTCTGTAAAATTTAATTTAGTATCCTCAAGCTCAAAAAGCCTTTGATATTGTTTGACAAGTGCGTTTTTAGGTTCTGTAAGAATTGTTACTAAAGCATCTTGATCTAGATCTTCCAAAGTGGCGAGTACAGGTAGACGCCCGACAAATTCTGGTATTAATCCAAACTTAAGTAAATCCTCCGGCTCTAGATCTTTAAATATCTCTCCAATACCACGCTCATCGTCATTACGCACATCTGCACCAAAACCCATAGCGCTACCTTTGCCACGCTGAGCAATAATTTTATCCAGGCCAGCAAATGCTCCACCACAGATAAATAAAATATTAGTAGTATCTACCTGCAGAAACTCTTGTTGAGGATGCTTTCTTCCTCCTTGTGGTGGTACACTGGCTATTGTGCCTTCCATTAGTTTTAACAATGCTTGCTGAACACCTTCGCCTGACACATCGCGCGTAATCGAGGGATTTTCAGACTTCCGAGTTATTTTATCAACTTCGTCAATGTAGACTATCCCGCGTTGAGCGCGTTCAACATTGTATTCCGAGGCTTGTAAAAGCTTTAGTATTATATTCTCAACATCTTCACCAACATATCCTGCTTCGGTAAGTGTGGTTGCGTCAGCCATAGTAAAAGGTACATCAAGGATACGTGCCAATGTTTGAGCTAGAAGTGTTTTTCCACAGCCTGTTGGGCCGATCAGCAATATATTTGACTTAGAAAGCTCTATGTCACCTGATTTTGCAGAATGATCTAAACGCTTGTAGTGATTATGAACTGCTACAGAAAGAACACGCTTTGCTACTGCTTGGCCAATAACATAGTCATCCAAAACCCCACAAATTTCTCTAGGTGTTGGAACTCCGTCTGACGACTTAAAACCAGTTGTTTTGGTTTCCTCACGTATTATGTCCATACAAAGTTCAACGCATTCATCGCATATAAACACCGTGGGACCAGCAATAAGTTTTCTTACTTCATGCTGACTTTTACCACAAAAACTGCAGTAAAGTGTATTTTTACTGTCAGAGCCAGAATTTGTTGACATTAAACACGGTCCTTTGTCCTATTCGGTGCCCATAATTATCAATAGCTTAAGTCAGGCTTTCGCTGTCTACAATGGCAAAATTAATATTTTATTTTTAAAAGCAAATGTGGTGCCAATTTACTCTTCATCACTATTGGTACGTTGGATCACTATTTCGTCAATTAATCCCCATTTTTTAGCGTCTTCTGCGGCCATAAAATTGTCCCGCTCAAGTGCGGCCTCAACCGTTTTTAAAGACTGCCCAGTATGTTTAACATAAATTTCATTTAACCGCTTTTTGAGTTTAAGCGTTTCTTCTGCATGGATCATAATATCGGTAGCTTGTCCTTGGTACCCGCCAGACGGTTGATGTACCATGATGCGACTATTAGGCAGAGAATATCGCATACCAGGCTCTCCCGCTGTAAGCAATAGTGAACCCATGGAGGCCGCCTGCCCAATTACTAATGTTGAAACCTTTGGTTTGATATACTGCATAGTATCGTAAATTGATAAGCCAGAAGTAACTACACCACCCGGGCTATTAATATACATGCTTATATCTTTAGATGGATTTTCAGCCTCTAAATGTAGCAATTGAGCTACAACTAAACTCGACATACCATCGTGCACAGCACCATTAAGAAAGATAATTCGTTCCTTTAAAAGACGCGAAAATATGTCGTACGCACGTTCCCCACGGCTAGTTTGTTCAACCACCATAGGTACTAGTGTATTCATATAAAATTCTGCTGGATCGTTCATGGGGCCTGCCTTTTCTGAAGCGCATTACAATTGTTATACTTGTAATGTTAGTAGCGCCTTGCCAAAGCTTCAAGAGCTTGTAATCAATTGGCACAAATTAAAATAAGAAAGTTATTATTTATTTTTAAAACTTGATCTGCATTCAATCTCTACTACCTCCGTTGAATGTTAGAAAACGTGCATTTAAATAACGAGCCCAGTCGAGCCAAAGCTCTCAAACAACTCACTGATTTTATACCGAAAGCCGGCCTAAGCTACAGAAATAAAAGAAATTATGACTTTGGGCCTAGCAACCACAACTATGTTTCTCAATTATCGCCCTTTATTAGGCGTAGGATCATCAATGAAGTAGAAGTTTTGACGGCTATATTAAAAAAGCATAGTCTTTCTTCCGCAGAAAAGTTTGTTCAAGAAATATTTTGGCGAACTTACTGGAAAGGTTGGCTGGAAATGAGACCGGCGGTTTGGCTAGATTACCAAAACGATTTGAGCCAATTAGAAAATCAGATAATGACGCAAGCTGGCTTCCGCAAATCATGGGAGGCAGCCTGTGAGGGTAAAACCGGCATAGATTGCTTTGATTTTTGGGCACGTGAATTACAAGAAACTGGATATCTTCATAATCACTCTCGAATGTGGTTCGCGTCAATATGGATATTTACACTTGATTTACCTTGGCAGCTTGGTGCTGATTTTTTTCTTCGCCACTTACTAGACGGAGATCCAGCGTCTAACACATTAAGTTGGAGATGGGTTGCAGGCCTCCAAACTCAAGGGAAAACATACTTAGCGCGCAGGGACAATATTCTAAAATTTACGAATAATAGATTTGATCCCATTGGTCTTTCAAGCTCGGCCAAAGCATTACTAGGAAAACCTCATCCAAACTTATCAATGTTAAACCTAAATAACAAACCAAACTCCAATTTAAGAACTGGACTATTGATACACAATGACGACTTAGACCTTTCGCCAGTTATACAAGGTTTAAATATTGTCAGTACTATTGCAGTAAGTAATTTGGACAAAATAAGCCCGTGGTCATGTGCAAACTCGTTACAAACATTCACAAATTCATTAATTGAAGATGTCTCAATAAGGTTCAAAGATAAAATTAATGTGATTAAAATGAACTCAAATGTTAATGAAATTGCAGATTGGTATCAGGACAACAAACTGGAACAAATTGTTGTTGCCTATGCTGCAATAGGACCTGACGCAACATTTATCAAAGAGTTAACCAAGTTCGGTCTAAATGTTGTTCAAATTGCAAAGGAATATGATCAAAAAGCATGGCCTTATGCGACACATGGTTTTTTCCGATTTAAGGAAAAAATCCCAGCCCTAATACATGGGCTGGGATTAAACCCTTAGCCAAACATATCGGCTGTAATGCCAGCGTACCAACCAAGCGACTCCTCGTAAGTAGCTTTACGCACGTCGGCTGTTTCACCAGTTTTAGAAATAAAACCGTCAACTTTTGCTATCTTCTCGTCGGTTGCTTTATATGTGGCTCCTACTTTAACACCATCATTTGTGTCTACCAAAGACCAACATGTATTTGAGTATTTAGCGGGGAAAACTTTGGAACCCGTTAATGCGCCTCTTATCGCCATAGCGGCAACCTTGGCTTGCGAATTAGCCGAGAACCCTGATTTTGGCATATCTCCCTGCATTGAAGCATCACCCAAAACATGAATATTACTATCAACTTTGGAAGACATATCATGAGCGCTTACTGGTGCCCAATTCCCGTCTGTTATACCGGCCATCTCACAAATACGTCCAGCTTTCATTGCAGGAATTACGTTACAAGCATCAACTTTTGTCTGCTCACCATCAATCGATACTGTCATGGCTTCAGGGTTTACTGATACATCTCCACCACCGAATTCTGATCCAATCCAATCAATCATTCCATCATAATGATTAGCCCAACCTTCTTGAAATAGTCCCATTTTTGAGAACTTCGGTTTTGGATCCGCCACAATAATTTTTGCAGTTGGATTTGATTTTTTGAGCATATGAGCAATCATCGAAACGCGCTCATAAGGCCCAGGAGGACATCTGTAAGGGTTAGGTGGAGCAACCATTGCAAATACGCCACCTGCAGGCATTGAGGCAAGTTGTGCTTTCAATAACTCAGTTTGACTGCCGGCTTTATAAGCATGCGGCATTTTATTTTGAGCATTTAAATCCCAGCCTTCAACCGCACCATCAACAAAATCGATGCCCGGTGAAAGTACAAGACGGTCATAATCAAGCGTTCCACCACCAGCTAAAGAAACTGTTTTGCCCTCTCGGTCAATATCCACCGCCCAATCATGAACAACATTTACACCATATTCTGAAGCAAGATTTCCATAACTGTGTGCAATACTGCCAAGATCTCTAAAACCTCCTAAATAGAGATTAGAGAAAAAGCATGTATAGTAAGTGCGAGATGGCTCTACTAAAGTTACATCAATTGCACCTTTACTGTCTTTAGCAATATACCTGGCTGCAGTAGCGCCACCGGCACCACCTCCAACGACAACAACTCGCGGTTTTCCGCTTGCCATTACCATTGGAGCCGACAAACTGGCGGTGACAGCAGCCGCAGTTTGTATAAATGAACGTCTATTTATCGACATATTTTTCCCTCCACTGTTTTTCTGAGACCAGCCCAGAGCCTTTTAAAACGCTTTCCCCGATACCGCCTAAGCACGGGTATTTACTGCAACGAAGCAAAATAGGTTGCCAAAGCTGCAATCTCCTCGTCATCCAAACCTCCAGCCATCATTTGCATTACTTCATTTGTACGATATTTATTTTTGTATTCGTGTAAGGCGTAAACCAGTTCTATTGTTTCTCTTCCGTGAATCCCTGGTATGCCTTGGTCACTATTGTCTGCTCGATGACAGGTTTGACAGTCACTGGCTAAATACTCACCGTAAGCCAGGTCACCTTCAATTTCCAAAATTGACGATGGCAGAATGAATTCTTCCTTTTTATTTTCCGCATGAACTGCGATTCCAATAACCGCAATAAAAATGCCAAAAAGCAATCTAGAATACATGTTTCACCCTTAGACTTAATCTAAGTAAAACCGATAAAAAGCAGTCTGTCAAAAAAAACTCATAGCCAAACTATAATTTAGCGACTTGAACTATATTAATAAAAAAATTGCGAATGCAGAGGGTTTTCCAAATCCAACCTTCAATTTGAAGATAAAACTTAAATTTCTCGAAGTATTTAGCTCCTGATTATAAACCGCAAGGATTAAAAGCTGCAGATTCCCTGTTCGTTTAAAATATTGCTTATTACCTTCATCTGAAATTTTTTGTTTTTTACAGACTATATTTTAAAATCACTCATCCTCTGGGGTAACGTCAAGTACAGCTGCACGCATTGTGATTTTTACATCGTTCTTACAATCAGACATACAAACCTTTTTATTCCAAAAATGAGACTCGGAAATTTTTCGATCATCAATTATGAAACCATTAGCATTTGGCATTTCAACATCAAAAAAACTTTCATTAGATAAAACAAAATCCTCGTCGATTAGGTCGTTTGAATACAATATATATGCAACAGTTGCGTAAACTTCATCATCGGTCAAACTCTGGGCGTAACCAAATGGCATTGAGCGTTTCACATAATCCCACGTCGTAGATAAATAGGGCCAATACGATCCAACTGTTTTTACGGGATCTTCATCGGCAAGTGTATCCAAACCTCCCGCTAACTCCGGCCAATTATCTAATCCTTCAGCAAAGTCGCCATGGCAAAAGGCACATCGCTCAGAAAATATTTCCTCTCCGTCAATAGCATCACCTGAACCAACTGGTAAACCAGTTCCATCAGGACTTATATCTCTATCCCAGGCTGCTATCTCTTTTCTTGTGGCAATACGACCTAAATCAAATTTGCTATCTCTTGGCCTAACAACAGAAGCTTGAGCTGCAGCAATTAATTGAAAATCCAGATCAAGATCTTTAGACACAATTTTTGGATCTTCAGGTAGCCGCGTAATGAAACGGTCAGCAAAATTACTAGCTACAAAGAAAACTCCAAAAACACACACAAAAGAGACTATGAACAGATCACGAGATTTCAACATTTTCAACCTCACCATTTGATCTAATCCACCATGTTTGGATACAATTATTGTGATAAATAGAGTTTAAACCACGTACCTTTCTCAGCTCCTCTTTAGTTGGTTGAACATAGCCAGTGTCATCATGAGCTCTTGATTGTAGAAACATCTCCACCCCATTCCAATCTACATCAAGATAAAACCTTGTAAGGGCCATTTTAGTCCCTGGTTCAGCCAATCTGGCTTCATTCCAGTTTTTTCCGCCATCTACTGAAACATCTACTCTTTTTATCGAGCCCCGCCCAGACCAGGCTAAACCAGAAATAACCAATGGGCCTCTGCCATGTGTTATCGGAGATTGGGGACTGGGTGACGTAACTACAGATTTTGCATCCATGGCCCAAGTCCACTTTCTGCTTGTACCATCTGCTAGAGTATCTGTATATTTAGAAGTCTCTTCCCTACTTTCAACGGGCCGATCCATAACTTCAACGCGCCTAAGCCATTTAACCCACATATTCCCTTCCCAACCGGGCACTACGAGCCGCACAGGGTAACCGTGCTCTTTTCTGAGCGCCTCACCATTGGCCTTGAAGGCAACAAGAACATCATCTAAAGCCTTCTCCATAGGAATAGAACGACCGTTAGAGGAAGCATCAGCCCCCTCAACAAAAATCCATTTTCCTTTAAGATTACCAGCTGCATTCAAACCGGCTTCATTAAGTAGCGTTCTTAAAGGCACACCTATGTATTCCATATTGTGGATCATCCCGTGAGTGAATTGGACACCGTTCAATTGCGCACCAGCCCACTCCATACCAGTATTAGCGGCACATTCGCAGAAGTA
>CACPBQ010000006.1 GCA_902632125.1 Paracoccaceae bacterium
GAGATCGAATTAGTGATTACCAAAAGATAGTAGCCGAATTGCGAAACTCTGGAATACGCTCCGAAGTTTATCTTGGTAATCCTAAAAACTTTGGTAACCAACTAAAGTATGCAGACAACAGGGGTTCGCCTGCTGCCGTGATAGAGGGAATTGAGGAACGTGAGAGTGGAACGATCCAAATTAAAGATCTTATCTTAGGCAAAAAACTCTCTGAGGCAGCAACTTTGGAAGAATGGAAAGATAGACCCAGTCAATTCACTGTTCAGCGGGATGAGCTTGTGCAAAAAATTAGAGAAATATTAAGTGCCTACAAGTAATGACAGTCCTGAAAGATATATCACGAGAAGCAAGAAATTTAGCGGCTGTTTTTGAGGCAACAGGTGCAGAAGTCGTTGAATTGGACTTCTTACAAATTTCAAACGTTCTTCTTGATTTATATGGGGAAGATATTCGCGGCCGGGCTTTTATAACTAATGACCCGGTTCATGGTGAAATGATGTTGAGGCCCGACTTTACCATTCCGATCGTAGAGCGACACATGGCAAATAATGTTTCACCAGCGCGCTATACTTATTCTGGTAAGGTTTTTAGAAGACAAGAAGAGTTCCCTGATCGACCACGGGAGTTTCTTCAAGTAGGTTATGAAATATTTGATGGTGCTAACCCTGAAAAAGCAGATGCAGAAGTTTTTTCTCTAGTTAATGAGGCTCTCAGTGGTATCCAAGTAAGAATAGCAACTGGTGACATTGGTATTTTAATGGCTGCTGTAAGGTCCTTATCTACTACAGATACACGCAAGAAGGCACTCCTAAGACATATCTGGCGCCCTCATCGCTTTCGCACGCTTTTAAACCAATACTCAGGTTTATCTTCAAAACCTCAGCCTAATCAGGATCTTGATGACTATAATAAGTTACTTGATAAATTTCAGGCTATTGGGTCTAGAAAGGTCCAGGAAATAAAAGAGCGGCTCCGACAAATTAAATTGGAGTCTGAAACAGATCCATTAGACCCAGAAGAAGTTAAAATTTTGGACGAACTATTATCGTTGAAAGATAGATGTATGGTAGCGCGTAGTCACTTGGAAAATTTATCAAAAAAAATGCCTGGCATAGAATCGACAGTAGATAATTTTGCCACAAGATTGGATTTTTTAAAAAAAAATGGAATTAATATTGATCGTTTAGATTTTGAGGGATCCTATGGGCGAACATCTATGGAATATTATGACGGATTTGTATTTGGTTTTTACTCGGAAACTCATATGGATCTAGCAGCGGTCGCCACTGGTGGTCGCTACGACGCGCTTACCGAGAGAATGGAAAGTGGCAAAAAAATACCAGCGGTTGGGGCAGTTTTAAGGCCTGACCTTACCTTTTTGTTAAGGGAAAAAAATCATGATTAGACTAGGCGTACCCTCAAAAGGTCGCCTCATGGGTCAAACTTTTGATTGGTTTTCAAAACGTGGAATAAATTTAGTCCGAAGCGAGTCAGACAGAGAGTATGCAGGCCATATTGAGGGCATAGAGAACGTTCAGCTTATTTTTTTATCAGCTAGCGAAATACCGCGAGAACTTTTTGCTGGCCGTTTGCATTTTGGGGTTACTGGATATGACGTAATTCAAGAAAAACTGGTTCGTTTTAATCAGCTCGTAGAGCCCATCTCAGAACTAGGTTTTGGATTTGCTGATTTGATTATTGCAGTTCCCAGCTTCTGGGTTGATGTCGAGACTTTAGATGATTTAGATGCTGTTTCGGCCCAGTTCAGAGATAAACATGGATATCGCTTACGCATAGCAACCAAATATCATCGATTGCTTAGGGAATTTTTAATGGAAGCGGGCGTGGCAGATTATCAAATTGTTGATAGTCAGGGGGCAACCGAAGGTGCAGTTAAAAACGATTTAGCCGAGGCTATTGCAGACATAACTTCGACTGGGAATACCTTAAAGGCAAATCATCTTAAAATTTTATCGGATGGTTTGATCCTTAAATCACAAGCAACGTTCTTTAAGTCTTTAACAGCTGAGTTTTCTAAAGAGGAAAATCAGGTGGCCAATTTATTAGTAAAGAAATTATCTGCAAAAGATTGAATTTATTATACACAAAGCACTCTATTGTCTTCAGGTAGGCTGTAAGGTCGCTAGCTTGAGGCAAAAAATCAAATCACGCCAAGGTCAGCAAGTGCCCCAGCTAAAGATGGAGGTAAGGGTTCTTCATTTTGGCGCATGGCATTTAAGTCACTGGGTGAGTCTGCCGGATTGAGATAACGCCAGCCCTGAAAAGCGCGCCTGTTGGCTATGGTGGTCAAGATTAAATTTTTATCCAGAACAATTGCGCATCTTCGTATGCCATCATTTCCAATGATTTCATCAAGTCTGATTATCTTTTGTCTACATTGAACTTGGCCCTTAATCACCCAGTAAATAGAGCCACCATTTACAATCTCTTTTTCGCGCTTTGGCCACATACGTGTAACATGACGGGGATAACCGTCAGCACCCTGCGCCCTTGGATTATTTTGCCATGCGACGAGGTCAGAAACGTTTTGCGATCCTACGCTTAATTTTACCAAATTAATATATTCGCTCATAATAATTCCTACGCTTGCTTAAACGATAGTACCATTAACAAAACTAGCAAGTTGACCAAGGGTGTTCAAAATACTAAAGTGATTGCCTACCGTTCTTAAGTTTTTCTATCAAGGGTTTTAAAATGTCACGTTTCGATGCAGCAATTGCCGAACAAATTTGGGACATGAAGTATCGCTTAAAGGATGCTGATGGAACAGCTATTGATAAAACAGTTGAGGATACTTGGGCAAGAATTGCAAAAGACCTTGCAAGTGTTGAGAAAGATAAAGAGCATTGGGAAAAAGAATTCTATGCAGCGTTGGAAGATTTTAAATTTTTGCCCGCTGGCCGCATCACAGCGGGTGCTGGCACAAATCGAAAAGTAACCTTATTTAATTGCTTTGTTATGGGCACCATTCCCGATGATATGGAAGGCATCTTCAATATGTTAAAAGAAGCTGCCCTAACTATGCAGCAGGGTGGGGGGATAGGTTATGATTTTTCTACGATAAGGCCCAACGGTGCATTAGTGGAGGGAGTAGCAGCTGACGCTTCTGGTCCACTTTCCTTTATGGATGTCTGGGACTCGATGTGTCGAACAATCATGAGTGCTGGGTCTAGGCGCGGTGCAATGATGGCAACAATGCGTTGTGACCACCCGGACATAGAACAGTTTATCTCTGCGAAATCTGACCCCGTACGTTTGCGTATGTTCAACCTATCAGTTTTAGTCACTGATCCATTCATGGAAGCAGTGAAGAATGATGATGACTGGAATTTAGTATTTAATGGTAAAGTATACAAAACACTGAAAGCTCAGAAGCTGTGGGATCAAATCATGCAATCCACATATGATTATGCAGAACCAGGCGTGATTTTCATCGATAGAATAAACAAACTTAATAATCTAAATTACTGCGAAACTATTTCTGCTACAAACCCGTGTGGCGAGCAGCCATTACCACCATATGGAGCGTGTCTGCTTGGATCGATTAACTTTGCGAAACTAGTTGAGAAGCCCTTTGAAAAGGATGCAAGAATTAATGAAGCAGAGCTAGAAAGTTTAGTAGCAACTGCTGTCCGAATGATGGATAATGTTGTTGATGCATCAAAATTTCCTTTAGCTGAGCAAGCCGCAGAGGCCAAAAACAAAAGAAGAATTGGACTTGGCGTAACTGGCTTGGCTGATGCTTTGTTAATGGTGGGTTTGAGGTATGGCTCGGATGAAGCTGCTGCGCAAACCGAACGCTGGCTGCATATTTTAGCAAGGTCTGCATACGCTGCATCTGTGGAATTGGCCAAAGAAAAAGGCGCATTCTCATTATTTGATGCAGAGGCCTTCCTAAAGTCAGGGTCAATGCAGATAATGGATAAAGAAATCTGTAGCGATATTAAAAAGTATGGAATTCGGAATGCTTTATTAACATCAATAGCTCCTACTGGAACAATAAGTCTCTACGCTGGGAATGTAAGCTCTGGAATTGAACCAGTATTTGCTTACTCTTACACTCGCAAAGTTTTGCAAAAAGATAGCTCCAAGACTGAAGAAGAAGTTGTCGATTATGCTGTGAGAATGTGGAGAGGCCTAAAAGGCGATACTCCTCTGCCAGACTATTTTGTAAATGCCCAAACACTTAGTCCATTAGAGCACGTCAAAATGCAATCAGCTGCGCAAAAATGGATTGATAGTTCAATTTCTAAAACAATAAATTGTCCTGAGGATATTGATTTTGAGTCCTTCAAAAGTGTTTATATGGAAGCATATGAAACTGGTTGTAAGGGATGTACAACTTACCGACCAAATGACGTGACAGGATCCGTACTGACAGTTTCCAACTCTGAAGGAGAAAAGCCAACGGAAGAAGATGGTGCAGACGTGATATATATGTCAGAACCATTGGATCGGCCTAATGAGTTGGAAGGTTCAACTTATAAGTTAAAGTGGCCTGACAGTGAACACGCTATTTATGTTACAATAAATGATGTACTTGTGAATGGTTCGAGGCGTCCTTTCGAAGTTTTTATCAATTCTAAAAATATGGAACATTTCGCATGGACAGTCGCATTAACACGAATGATTTCAGCTGTCTTCCGAAGAGGAGGAGATGTCTCATTTGTGGTTGAAGAGTTGAAAGCAGTGTTTGATCCGCGTGGTGGTGCATGGGTTAACGGAAAATATATACCCTCTATTCTTGCAGCGATCGGTGGAGTACTAGAAACACATATGGTAAAAATTGGTTTTCTTGAGGGTGAAGGATTGGGACTAAAAGAAGATCCTAAATCAAATCAGGTTATTAATTTTTCAGAGAATAAAGCAAAAGCTTGCTCCAGCTGTGGCCAATTTGAAATGCAGATGGTTGAGGGATGCATGACTTGTAGAAGTTGTGGTTATTCAAAATGTGGATAAACACTTTTCATCTCAAAAAAGCTAAAATTTAGCTATTGTTGTGAGCGATATCCTTGAGCAAGTTAAACTTTGCAAAATCTGTAGTGATGTTTTCTCAAATACAAAGACCCAGCATAGCCCTAGGCCGGTTATTAGAGGTAAAAGTACGGCAAAAATTTTGATTGCTGGCCAAGCACCTGGTGCACGTGCGCATGAAAGCGGTGTTCCATTTTCTGATCTGTCAGGAGATGTATTAAGGGGGTGGATGGGTTTGAACAAAGAGGATTTTTATGATGAGAGAAATATAGCTATAATCCCGATGTCTTTTTGTTTTCCAGGTTATGATGAAAAAGGAAGTGATTTACCGCCACCCAAAATTTGTGCAACAACTTGGCGCTCTTCAATTCTAGAAAATTTCCAAAATTTAGAATTAAAACTTCTTGTAGGATCTTTCGCTCAAAAATGGCACCTTGATACCAATTTCACTGTAACTAATGTAGTGAAGAATTGGCGACTTTATACCCCCGAGATTTTACCTCTTCCACACCCTTCTTGGAGAAATAGAGCTTGGGTAAAGAAAAATTTCTGGTTTGAAAAAGAACTCGTACCTGTATTGAGAAAAAAAGTAAGAGGCGTTTTGAAAAATGAAGCAGCTTAACAAAGCTTTTTTGGAAATGTCCCAGAATCCAGAAAATAATGATGCCCGTCTAAATTATTATGGAGTGCTTGCGGATACAGATTTATTTTTGTTACTTGAGCAGGAATCAAGCAATGAAATACTTGAACCTAAGTTTATTCAACTTGAGGGAAATAATTTTGCTTTAGCATTTGATAGTGAGGAAAATCTTTCTGAATTTTATGGAGAAGCTGCTGCATTTGCGCAAATCACAGGTCGCGTATTGGCCAAAATACTGTTGGAAGAAAAAATAGGATTAGGGATTAACTTAGGAGTTTCTGGAGGTGAGTTACTACTCCCATATTCCGTTATTGAATGGTTTGTAAGTGTGTTGGAGGAAACTCCTGATGTTGTACGAAACAGTCCTAAAAAGTTCCTTTCTGCAAATGCCTTCCCTGAAAAGATGTTAAAAGTATTGCAAGAAAAACTTGCGCCTGCAGTGGGCTTGTTTGATGAAATTTGGATTTGTTCTGTTGAATATGATGAAGATGAATTTTCTAATCTAATTTGCTTAATGGGAGCTCAAAAACCTGCAGAGCAAGCGATGATAAAATCGATAAAAGAGGTGCTCTCCTTTTCAGACATTAATTTGGGAAACACTGATGTGGCACATTTTAATTATGATAATGAAGCTTGTAGTAAAATCCGTGAGGTAGGTATTAAGCTTGAGTTTCCTGAGGTAAGCGAAGTTAAGAATGCTACTCGCGATGTCAAAAAGAAGGCAGTTTTGCAGCCGCCAAAACTAAGATAGAATTTTTAGGCTTTCGTTCTCGCGCCCGTAGGGTCATACAAAGGCTTGAAGGAAATTTCGGCTTCGACGCGACTTCCAGCTACGTCTATCTCATACGACGAAGCAAGCAAATCTGATGTTTTTTCTCCTTTACAAGGTACATAGCCCATTCCAACCGCGCCTCCCAAGGCGTGCCCATAATTTCCAGAACTTAAATAACCAACTATTTGACTGTCGCGTACAATAGGCTCATTATGATACAGCAAGGGTTCTGCATCTTTCAGAAGAAATTGCGCCATTCGCATTTCTAGACCCGTTTCTTTTTTTGCAATCACAGCATCACGTCCTAGAAAGCCTTGTTTCTCCGATTTTACTGCAAATCCCAAGCCAGCTTCTAATACATGATCTTCGCAGGTAATATCATGGCCAAAATGCCTGTAGCCTTTTTCTATTCGGCAGCTATCCATCATATGCATTCCACAAAGCTTTAACTGGCTGTCGTTTGCGTACTCCATGATGGTCTCGAAAACATGCGCGGCCATATCTGTACTGATATAAATCTCCCAGCCTAATTCGCCAACATAAGATACTCTATGAACGCGGGCCAAGCCCATACCAATTTCAATTTCTTGGGCTGTTCCAAATGGATTTATTTCATTAGAGAAATCGTTAGGGCTTATGGCTTCCATGAATTGTCGAGAATTTGGTCCCATGATCGCTAGAACTCCTTCTGCCGCAGTGATGTCTGTGATTACGACTTCGAAATTTCCTATGTTTCTTCTCATCCATGTTTGATCTGCTAATCTTGTGATTGCTGGTGTTACTACTAAATATGAAATCTCAGAAAGCCTTGTAACAGTGACGTCAGCTTCTATACCTCCTCTTGAATTCAAAAATTGCGTATATACAATTTTGCCTAAAGGAACTGACATATCTCCACCACAAATATGGTTGAGGAAGGATTCAGCATCTCGCCCCTCAACCATCAATTTGCCAAAGGAAGACATGTCATACATACCTAAATTATTACGAACGGCCATATGTTCATTATGGGAGTTTTCAAACCAATTTTGGCGTCCCCAACTATATTGATATTCCTGGCTCTGACCCTTTTCTGAAAACCAATTTGCTCTTTCCCAGCCAGCGAGCTCCCCAAAAACGGCTCCATGATTTTTTAGATAGGAATGAAAAGGTGATCGTCTCACACCTCTTGCCGTTTCTTTTTGCCTAAAAGGAAAATGATCCGCGTATAAAAGGCCCAAAGTTTCTTTCGACCGCTCAAATAGATAATGTTTGTTGCCTTGAAATGGATGCATTCTCGAAATATCGACATCTCCAAGATCAAATGGTTTTTGACCATCGTTCATCCATTGGCTCAATGCCATGCCGGCTCCACCAGCAGATTGAATACCTATTGAATTAAAGCCTGCTGCCACCCAAAAATTATCTAATTCAGGCGCAAGACCTAAATGATACGCATCATCTGGAGTAAAACTTTCAGGTCCATTGAAAAAAGTATGAATGCCTGCCTCGCCTAGCATTGGAATTCTATTAACAGCCATTTCTAATATAGGCTCAAAATGATCAAAATCTTCTTGTAACTGGTCAAATTCAAAATCATCAGGAATGCCATCGGCTCCCCAGGGTTTTGCGTTCGGTTCGAAAGCGCCCAACATTAATTTTCCAGCATCTTCTTTGTAATATGCACACTCATCCAAAACGCGTAGTACCGGTAATTGGCTGAGCCCTTCTATTGGTTCTGAAACAATGTAAAAATGCTCGCAAGCGTGAAGAGGAACATTTACACCTACCATTTTGCCAACCTCACGTCCCCACATGCCGGCACAATTAACGATCATTTCACAAGTGATATGCCCGGTCTCTCCCGACCCACTGACCCAGTCAACACCCTTTACTACCCTTCCAGACTTGTGAATTTTTGTTACTTTTACGCCTTCATTTATGCTCGCTCCTCTTTGTTTTGCACCTTTTGCTAAAGCAAGCGCAATATTAGCTGGATCGCCTTGTCCATCCTTTTCGAGAAAAACACCCCCAACAATCCCGTCTAAATTGATATGGGGATATCTCTTTAAAACTTCATCAGGAGAAATTTCCTCAACCGCAACGTCGAATGCTCTCGCCATTGCGGCAGACCGGCTCAATTCTTCCATACGTTCTTTGGTGAGAGCAACATTAATTGAGCCCACACGCTTAAATCCTGTTGAAACGCCTGTTTCCTCTTCTAATGTTCCATAAAGTTCCTGACTATATTTGGCCAGCTTAGTCATGTTAGCCGTTGCACGTAACTGAGCAATTAATCCAGCAGCATGCCAAGTTGTTCCGGATGTGAGTTGCTTTCTTTCAAGCAATAAAACGTCTTTCCAACCAATTTTAGTCAAATGATATGCAACCGAACATCCAATTACGCCACCGCCAATAATTATCACTCGTGCATGTTTTGGAACAATACTCATATTTACCTCAAACTATTTTGTGCCCATTATTTTTCAGATCTTTAGCAAGTTGTTCAATATGTTTTGGGCCTACTTCACAGCAGCCACCAATTATAGTTGCGCCCATTTCAACCCACTCCATTGCAAATTTTGAATATTCTTGGGGGTTTAAGTCATGTCTCTCTTTAAGTGCGTCTACCGTTGGAAAATCTTCCAAGAAACCTGGTGTTATTTCAGTAAAGCCATTTGCATAAGCGCCAAACGGTCTGTCCAAATCGGCTATTATTCTTAATGAATCCTTAGTTACTTCTGGCCGCGAGCAATTGACCAAAACAACATCTATTTTGTACGTATTGAAAAGATTTTTGACTAAAGAAAGCTCTTCACCTGAACGGAGTTTTGTCCCGTCAAAATCTTCTGTTGTAAATGCCATCCAAACTGGAATTTCAATGTTTTTAGCGGCAATTAAAGCGGCTTTTGCGTGTTCTATCGAACTCACTGTCTCAATCAGCAAAATGTCGCATTTTGCGCCCAGATGATTTATTACATCATTATATTGTTTAGACCCTTCAATAGCGTCTGGAATTAAATCAGGTCGGTAACTTGCATGCAGAGGTCCAATTGAGCCAGCAACCTGACCATAACCATTTCTATTTTTTGAACTTATGGCTGTATCAACGGCTTTATCCCAAAGCTCTTCCAATCTGTCTTCTAAGCCAACTCTTTCTAATCTATCCTTGAGAACAGGATATGTATTGGTTGTTGCGATGGTTGCACCCATCGAGAAGTATTCGTCATGTACCTCGGAGAGTAATTTTGTATCATCCAGCATTACCGTGGTAGACCATAAGGGTGTAGGTTTTTCCCCCGATCGCTTCACAAGTTCCTGGCCAATAGATCCATCAAGTAAACTAATTTCCTTCATTTTTATATAATTCTCTCTATTTACACAGCAAACTAAATTAAAAAATTTCTAATTTTTGAATAATTTTTAACGAATATTAAGCTCTCAGCCTTTCATTTTGCGGATCCCAAAGTGCATCATTTTCTTGCACTACCGCTTTTCTACGTTCTCCATAAATTTCTACTTCCAAATTTATGTTAGGTTTAGCTAAGTCGCTTCTAAGCATTCCCAAAGCAATTGATTCATTGACTCTATAACCCCACGCACCTGATGTTGTTTCCCCTACAACTTCACCATTGTGCCATAAGGTTGACATGTACGGCGCATCAAATTCTTCAGCATCTACAATCAAGGTTACAAATTTTTTGCTGCTGCCTTGTTGTTTTTCGTTTTGAAGTGCTAACTTTCCTGGGAAGGTCTGGGGCTTTTCAAATTTGATAAACCTCTCCAGTCCACCTTCAAGCATAGAATAATCAGTTGATAAATCACCTTTCCATGCTCGATAGCCTTTTTCGATCCGGAGTGAATTCAAGGCCCACATGCCGAAAGGTTTTGCTCCTGCTTGAAGCGATAACTTATACAAGGCTGCTATATCTTTATTAAGTGCGTGTATTTCCCATCCTAATTCTCCAGCAAAGCTCACTCTGACCAAATTACACTCTATATCATTAACTTTCGCTTTCTGATGAGTTAACCAACTTGCCTCAAGGTCAGCTTCTGCATTTAAAGTTTGGAATAAGTCACGACTTTTGGGTCCAGTTACAATTAAGGTTCCATATTCTTTTGTAATATCCCTGAGAGTTAGTTCCATGGGTAATGATCGACTCAAAAGTTCATAATCATGCCATTGGGCAGAAGCTGCAGTAATTAAAGTAAAGTGATCTTCACTGTGTCGCATGACTGACATTTCTGTAAGTATGCGTCCTCTTTCATCCGCAAAATAAGCAAGGTTTATCCTGCCAAGTTTAGGCAAGCCACCTGTTATTTGGCAACGTAACCATTCGGCAGAACCTTCACCACTTAATTCAAAACGGCTAAAGCCTGGCAAATCCAAAATCCCAACAGAATCTCGCACAGCCTCGCATTCCTCTTTGATCCTTTTCTCCCAAGGCCCAGATCTCTTCCAGGTTTTTGTTGCTTTTTCTGATGTATCATCTCCTTTTTTTGCAAACCAGTTAGCACGCTCCCACCCATTGTATGCGCCCATTTGGCCTCCATTTTTCAAAACGAGGTCATGAGCTGGTGAGAGTTTTTTATTTCTCCCAGCAGGCCATTCATGCCAAGGAAAATGCATTGCGTACTCGTTACCGTAGACTTCCATACCCTTTGCAACACAATACTTATGGTCGGTATAATCTGTATATCTTCTCGGGTCACAGGACCACATATCCCACTCTGTAACGCCTTTAGTAATCCATTCGCATAAAACTTTTCCAGCGCCGCCAGCTTGTGCAATGCCAAAAGTAAAAACGCAGGCTTCAAACCCATTTTCAACTCCAGGCATAGGTCCAATTAACGGAAGGCCATCAGGGGCGTATGGAATTGGACCATTTATAACTCTACTAACGCCAGAAGTTCCTAAAAGTGGAACGCGCTCCATAGCATCAGAAACAATATCTTCTATTCGATCTAAGTCATCGTTCCATAATTGAAAACTAAAATCGTCAGGCATAGGGTCGTCTTCAGTAGCCCAATGAGCCCTACAATTCGGTTCATATGGCCCCAAATTAAAACCGTTTTTTTCCTGTCTTAAATAATAAGAGATATCTACATCCCTTAATAAAGGGAGTTTTTTACCGGACCTTTTGGTGTAGTCATCAATTTCAGGTATTTCTTCTGATAAAAGATACTGGTGGCTCATAACCATCATAGGCACTGTTCTTCCACCATAAGGTTTAAACCATTCTCCAACTTGTTGAGCATAGTACCCGGCAGCGTTCACAACATACTGACAGTCTATGTCACCTTTTTCCGTTTGAACAGTCCAGGTTTTGTTTTTATTTTGGGTGACACCGATTGCTGGAGTAAAGCGAAGTATTTTGGCCCCCAGATCTCGTGCGCCCTTAGCTAAAGCTTGAGTTAGTTGTGCTGGATCAATGTCGCCGTCATTTGGATCATACAATGCGCCTACAAGGTCATGTATCTCTAAAAAAGGATATAAATCTTTAGCCTCTTTTGGTGAGAGAATTTGAATATCCATGCCTTGATATTTACCCATGCTGGCGGCACGTTTGAATTCTTGAAGACGCTCTTTAGAATGAGCCAATCTCAAAGACCCAGTTTGATGATAGTTCATAGGGTAATCAACTTCTTCACCAAGTTTTGCGTATAGTTCTGTCGAATATCTTTGCATATTCATTATCGACCAGCTGGTTGAAAATGTGGGTACGTTACCCGCAGCGTGCCAAGTAGAGCCAGCAGTCAATTCATTTTTTTCCAATAAAACGCAGTCCGTCCAACCAGCTTTGGCTAGATGATAGAGCGAACTTGCACCAACGACTCCACCGCCAATAATTACAACTTTAGCTTTTTTTGGAAAGTCAGACATAAAATAATCTCCCCTGATATTTTACAATGATCTTTAAATAAATTTTATTATATTTTTAAAAGATTAAAACATGAAATTGCTGATTAGTTAGTTTTTTTTTAAATTGTCAAAAATGCCAAAGCTACCCCATACAAAACAAAACAAAATGACAACATTCTGCGAAGTTGAATATTTAATGTCACCGTTAATGCTTTATCTTTTAAATAGGCTCCAAAAGCACAGAGACTGGTATAATTTAAACAAGTGATTGTGAGGGCTGTTGGTACAATTACCCACATCTGTGTTCCGATTGCGACTTCAGGATTTACAACAATAGTAAATGCAGCCAGATACCCAGCGAGCGATTTTGGATTTATTGTCGCGATTAAAAATGATTTCACAAATAAAGAGCGAATTGAGTACTTAGGTTGAGTGTACTTTCCAGCATCAATTAAGCCTTTGATTCCAACATATATAAGAAAAATAATTCCCATGATTTTTAAAATTATAAGTGTTTCGGGAGTATTTATAATTATGGACGAAAGTCCGAGAATAGTAAGTGCCAAAAAAAATGTTGCTTGGCTTAATATGGCGGCTACACAAACTAGACTTTTTCTAAAACCAAATTCACTTGCACTAGCGATACAATTAAGTGCGTTTGGTCCAGGAATGGTAACAAAGAGTGCCCAAAAGCCTGTAAAAATAATCCAATCTTCTAGGGGCATTGATAAATCGCGTTAAGTTAAGTCATGTCGTTGAGTAACTGATAAAGTATCCATTTAATACAATAAAATCCCTGTTTTTTTTTTAGAGATCAAAATGCTTGTTAACTTTGGATCTGAATAGATTAACTTGTTTGTTGTATTAAAATTTCGTACCGGCTTAGGAATGAAACACCGAAAATACTCTCCTCCAGCTACACCGGTAGATATTGTTTATGAAGATTCCGATATTCTAGTCGTGAACAAGCCAGAAGGTTTGCTGTCAGTTCCGGGTCGTGGTCTGCACTTACAAGACTGTTTGCTAAACAGAATACATGAAATTTTCCCAATGGCTCTATTAGTTCACCGTTTGGACTGCGATACGTCAGGTCTAATTGTTTTTGCTATGAGTAAACACTCTCAAAGACAACTCTCAATGCAGTTTGAAAAGAGACTTATTAGAAAGACCTACGTTGCCCGTGTTTCGGGGCAAGTACCCGAAAAATCAGGAATAATTGACAAGCCAATCATTGTCGATTGGCCGAATCGGCCATTGCAGAAAGTTTGCTATGAGACTGGTAAGCCGGCAATAACGAACTGGCGCCGTGTCAGAGCTGATCAAAATGAAAGTCGTTTAAAATTAAATCCTAAAACGGGCAGATCACATCAATTACGTGTGCATTGTATGGCTATGGGGCACGTAATTTTAGGCGATCCTTTGTATGCAGAAGGAGAAGCAGTTAACTATGATAGATTGATGCTTCACTCAGAAGAATTAAGGTTAAATCATCCCGAGAGTGGAAGAGGCATGTCCTTTCGGTCAAAAGCACCATTTTAGTTTGGTATTTTAATTATCACTTCAGTGAACTGGCGTAAGATAGGAACGTAACAAAGCAATAGGGTGCGCGCGAAGACTGAACCGGAGGGCAGCATAATCTTCAATAATCTCTTCACCGGTTGTCATGATTGGTAAATTAGCGGTGGGTTCGTTTATAAATTCATCACCAAGGTCGCCTGAAAATAAGGGTAGAGGTTTATTAGCCCTTATAGACTTTGCTTCCCACAGAGCTTCGCGGCGAGAGCGTCCAAGAGCAAAAAAAACATCTGCTTCTGCAAGACGTGCTAATAAATTTGGTGATATCCCTGCACGGCGCCAAACATCATGAATGGAAGAATATCCATTTCCTCGGGTTGCATTGATCCAAATTGCATCCTCTTCCTTCATCCCTTTAATTTGTCTGAAACCAAGCCGGACAGCGTGACCTCCACACCCGTCAGGTTCAAGTGTGTTATCCCAGAGACTACGGTTTATGCATACCGGGTTTATAGTTACATTATGTTCTTTTGCGTCTCTGATAATTTGTGCGGGTGCATAAAACCCCATGGGCTGAGAATTTAGTAGGGAGCATGCAAATACTTCTGGATAATGAAATTTAATCCATGCGCTTGCATATACTAATAGTGCAAAGCTAGCTGCGTGACTTTCAGGAAAACCATATGAGCCAAAACCTTCAATTTGAGAAAAGCATCGCTTTGCAAAGTTTTCATCATATCCATTTTCGAGCATACCATTAATAAATCGGTTTAGAAATTCACTGACATTTCCATGTTTTTTGAAAGTTGCTAGTGCTCTTCTTAAACGGTCAGCTTCATCAGGGCTAAAATTAGCGCCTATGATTGCAATTTGCATTGCTTGTTCCTGAAAAAGAGGAACACCAAGAGTTTTGCCTAGTACTTCTCCAAGCTTATCCGAAGGGAAATTGACAATTTCTTCACCATTTCGACGCCGAATGTACGGATGTACCATGTCACCTTGAATTGGTCCCGGTCGTACAATTGCAACCTGAATAACAAGATCATAAAAACAGCGAGGCTTCATTCTTGGTAAAAAATTCATTTGTGCACGGCTTTCTACTTGAAAAACACCAATACTATCAGCGCGGCATAGCATATCATAAACTTTGGAATCTTCGGCAGGTAGATTTGCTAAAGTATAATCATCACCAAAATATTGCTGAATCATATCGAAGCTTTTTCTGATGCAGGTCAGCATGCCTAATGAAAGGATATCTACTTTTAATATACCAAGAGCATCAATGTCATCTTTATCCCATGATATCACAGTTCGGTCTTCCATTGAGGCATTTTCAATTGGTACTAATTCATCCAAGCGTCCTTCAGTTATTACAAAGCCGCCAACATGCTGGCTTAAGTGCCTTGGGAAGCCAATAATTTCGTCAATAATCTTAAGTGTTAGGTTTAAGTGACGATCTGACGGATTTAAACCAATCTCACGTATACGTTGTTCCTCTAATTTTTTTGTACTGAAAAACCCCCATAGCTGGGACGATAAGGCGCTGACGGTGTCTTTACTAAGGCCCATTGCAGTACCAACCTCTCGGATGGCACGCTTGCCCCTGTAATGAATCACTGTTGAGCAAAGACCAGCGCGATGTCGGCCATAGCGATTGTATATGTACTGTATAACTTCTTCTCTACGTTCGTGCTCAAAATCAATATCGATATCAGGGGGTTCGTCGCGTGCTTCGGAAACAAATCGCTCGAAAACCATTGTTCCAATTTCTGGGCTGACTGATGTGACCCCAAGGCAGTAACAAACAACTGAGTTTGCTGCAGACCCTCTCCCTTGGCATAAAATGTTACGACTTCGTGCGAAAGTAACAATGTCATGCACAGTTAGGAAGTAAGGTTCATACTTTAATTTTCCTATAAGTTTTAGTTCGTGATTTAGCATGGATTGCACTTTTTTGGGTGCTCCCGCTGGATATCTCCAATTGAGCCCCTCGGCAGCTAATCTTTTCAAACGTTTTTGAGGTGTTTCCCCGTTGTTTATTTCCAAAGGATATTGATATTTTAACTCATCTAATGAAAACTGTAATTTATCTAAAATATGGATCGTATTCTTTATTGCTGTGGGGTATCTAGAAAAAATTTGCAGTATTTCAGTATATGAACGTAGGCGCCTTTCTGCATTTGGTAGTGCATTTTTTCCTAACTGATCGATAGTTTTGCCTAGGCGAATTGCCGTCAGAACATCTGCTAGTTTGCGGCGTTTGCTATGGTGCATAATTGGATGTGCACTGGCAACAAGATCACATCTAATAATTTCGGATAGTTTTCTGATGTGTTTAAATCTTTTAGGATCGATCCCATCATACTCTGGGGTCAATACTATATAGATATCTTGATTAAATTTGTTCTTAAGAAGGGCACTATTTTCTAACCAAAGTTTTGATTTTTTCACGTTCCATGGCGTCTCTGGTGAATGAATAAGGAGTACTACATCATCTAGTTCTCCAATGATTTCATCAATAACCAAATCACATAAACCTTTATTATTGCGTAATCTACCTTTAGAGAGACACCGACATAATGTGCCCCAACCTTTGCGTGACTTAGGTAAAACTGTAACTTCAAACCCGTCTATTAATTGTAATTTTGAGCCAGGTATCAATCTCGGTACCGTATCTAGATTTAATGAAGGAGGCTTTTTAATATTTTGCGGCCGGGGAGGCCCTATTAAGCTTTTACTTTTACGGTCTTTTATTAAACGCTTAACATCGCGTACTGCGTTGTGTGCTCGTACAATTCCAGTAACTGAATTGACATCGGCTATTGCAATAGCCGGCAAGCCAAGAAGTGCAGCGCGTTCTATATATTCTTCAGGATGTGAAGCCCCAGTTAAAAACGTAAAGTTTGATATTATTGATAATTCAGCAAACATAAACATAAATATGTTCTTGTTTTGTTCTTTGTCTAGTAGTAGTTTTTATTTTATATTCTTTTGAAGCAAAGTTTTGATTACAACACTCTTGTCCGTGAATTTATACTACAGCTCTAATTAATTTACGCTCTAAAACACATATTACTTTTTTCAAATCATGCCCTCTTTTCAAAATTTGACCATCCATGCCAATTATCGCGTATTCACCTTGCTTATTTCGTAACTTTGGTCGTTTTTCTATTCGATAAAGGGGATTTTCCGCCGTTCTGCGGAAAATTGAAAACACCGCCACATCGTAAAGTGCCGAAATACCATAGTCTCTCCACTCACCAGCGGCCACCATTTTACCATAAATCGATAGAATAATTGTAAGCTCTTTTCGATCAAATGAAATTACTTGAATTGATTTTCGGCCAGGAAAAGGACTCAATTTGTTCATATCAAAAGATTTGCGGTCTTTAACTCCAAAATCAAGTTAAAATAAACAAAATGTTTGACGATAATGCCGATTAAATCAAATCGGCGTGCTTAAGTGCTGAGGTAATTTTTTGTTTAGTTGGTTCAGAGAGTGGTGTAAGTGGAAGCCGCACCTCATCTTTACATAATCCTAGTTTACTCAATGCGTATTTTGCACCAACCAGACCAGGTTCAGTAAAAATAGCTTTATGCAAAGGCATCAATTTATCCTGGATCTTGAGTGCCATAGAATAGTCACCCTCTAGGGTTGCTTCTTGCATTCTTGAACATAGCGCAGGAGCAACGTTTGCAGTAACTGATATACAGCCGACGCCTCCTTGCGCATTAAATCCATGTGCCGTTGCATCTTCTCCTGACAATTGTATGAAGTCCTGACCGCAAGTTTCACGTTGATCACAAACTCTGGCTAAATCGCCTGTCGCGTCCTTAACACCGATAATAGCAGACAACTTTGCTAATTTACCCATAGTTTCAGGTGTCATATCTACGACAGAACGACCCGGAATATTGTAGATAATTATTGGAAGCCCGATCTTTGCTAGTTCAGTGAAATGCGCTATCAAACCTGCCTGAGTTGGTTTGTTGTAATAAGGAGTAACTACTAAAGCGGCGTCAGCTCCAACATTCTGAGCATGTTCTACAAATCTGATTGCTTCGGCAGTATTATTGGAGCCTGCGCCAGCTATCACAGGAACTCTACCAGCTGCTTCATTAATAACTTCGCTAACCACTTGTTCATGTTCAGCATGTGTAAGGGTTGGACTTTCACCGGTTGTACCAACGGGCACAAGTCCGTGGCTACCCTGTTCTATATGCCAATTTACAAGTTTTTTCAGATCTTTTATGTCTATTTCGCCGTCATTAAATGGCGTGACCAATGCTGGTAATGATCCTTTAAACACGAAACACTCCTTCAAGTTTATATGCAGACAAACGTTTTCCTAAAATGCAAGATTGCTTAAGTTAAAATGCACAGTACACTTAAGGTACGTATTGAGGTTCTGGATCAAAAATGCAAGCAAAGTTGCAATATATTACGTTATTTCTTTTTTTGCTTTTAACCACAGCACATGCTGAGGCGCCGGTAAGGCCTTTAGGGCTAGCTTTCGAGGCCATGGAAAATCAAGACTGGGATAAGGCTTTTCTACTTGCTGATAAAGATGGAGATTTGGGCTACTCTGTTATCATGTGGCACTATCTAAGAGAAGGTTTAGGAAGACCAGATCAAGCATTAAGTTTTTTACAACAAAATGCTGATTGGCCAGGATTGCCTTATCTTAGAAAAAAATCTGAAAAAATTTTCTTTAACGCCTCAGACAAGCAGATTTTGACGTTTTTTGAATTGGGGAAACCACAAACTGGTTTAGGCAGTTTAATTTATGCACTTGCCTTGAAGCGGAATGGGCAAAAATCTAAGGCAGTTCTTATTGCTCAAGCCGCCTGGGCTGATCAAAGTATGAACAAGAATACAACTTTCGAGATTATTGAAAATTTTCGAACAAATTTACTTCCTTTGAAAGATAATCGGTTTGAGTTTCTTTTATGGGAAAAAGATAAAGCTTCACTAAACGCAATGTCTTTTCTATTGAGTGATACTCAAAAGGCAGTGGCCGATACGGTTTTTTCTCTCTATGAAAATAAAAAAAATGTGTCTGCAAAAATTAAATCTTTACCGCCAGATTGGAAGAAACACCCTATTGTAATGCATGCGCGTTTTGAGTGGCGCCTACGAAATAATCTTCGGGACTCAGCTCTTCAAGTTCTTGATAAATATAGTAAATCAGGAACACATCTTTCGCAGCCGTCAAAATGGGCCGAAAGAAGAGAGATTCTAGCTCGTGATATGATGTATGACAAACAGTACAAAAAAGCCTATGCTATTGCGTCCAACCATTATCTTGAAGAAGGTGATACTTATGCTGTTCTAGAGTGGCTTTCTGGTTATTTAGCATTAGAAAAGTTAAATAATACAGAACTAGCTTTAAAGCATTTTAAGAATTTTTTAGTAGCTGTAGATGCTCCAATTTCGTTGGGCCGGGGTTTCTATTGGCTTGGAAGAACCTATGAAAAACAAGGTAAAACGGATGTTGCGCAAAAAATTTATCAAATAGGAGCCAATCGTTGGGAAACCTACTATGGTTTACTGGCAGCCGAAAAAGTTGGAAGAACAGTAGATATAAAAGCGTTAAATACCCTTCACACCACATCTTGGGAGACGGCAAGTTTTTCAACTGGATCAGTTTTTAATGCAGCCCAAGTGCTATTTTCTGCAAATCAAGAGGTTCTAGCAGAGCGCTTTCTTACCCACTTAACGGAAACTCTGTCTGATGAAGATATATTAAAATTGGTCAATTTTTTGGAGGTAAGTGAAAAACCACACGAACTTGTCATGGTTGCAAAGAGAGCAGCAAGTCAAAGTAAGGTTTTTCCACGGCCCTATTTTGCACTTCATTCTGTATCAGACATGCCACACAGAATACCTCCAGAAATGACTTTGGCTATAGCCCGTCGCGAAAGCGAATTTTATCCAAAGATTTCCTCACCTGTTGGAGCTTTAGGTATGATGCAAGTCATGCCAAAGACTGCGAAAGAAGTCGCAAAAAGGCTAGGACTACGATATTCATCTGAGCGAATGTTATCAGATTGGGAGTACAATGCTAAGATTGGAATTGCGTATCTAGAAGAATTATCTGAAAGATATGAGGGTAATCCAATCCTAATGGCAGCCGCATATAATGCGGGGCCATCTCGTGCAGATCGATGGATTGAACTTCTTGGCGATCCACGAAATCCAAAAGTTGATTTAGTTCAGTGGATTGAGAGTATTCCTTTCGAAGAAACACGTAATTACGTGATGCGAGTTTCTGAAAGTCTACCAAATTATAAAGTAAGGTTGGGAGGAAAACCTCCTACTTCTTTTTATTTTTATTTGAAAGGTTCAGCTTTTTTGCCTCTCGCGCCAAAAAGCGAATAACCCAGCTAGCACCACAAGTAATGCGCCGATCACAATATTTGCCGCTAATTTTTCACTAAATACCCATAAACCAATCATCGTTGCGAAAAGGAGTTGCAGATAAGCGAAAGGCTGAAGGGAACTTGCTTCTGAAACTTCGTAACACTTTATAAGTAGATAATGCGCGAGACACGCAAGAATACAGAGCAGACTTAACCATGCCCAATCATTAGGTTTTAAAGTAACCCAAAAACTGCTTCCGACAACGGACATTACAATTGCTCCAATAATTCCAGTCCAGAAAAATGAAGTCATTGCAGTGTCTTGGCGTGCTGCATACCTTGTCAGGATGCTATATACAGCAAACATTAAAGCAGAAATCAGGGGAATTATTGCTTCTAAGGAGAATACATTGCTGGATGGTTTCAAAATTATCAAAACGCCAATAAAACCGATAAAAATTGCAGACCAACGTTTCCAGCCAACATATTCTTTTAAAACAGGTCCAGATAATGCCGCTACCAGTAGTGGGTAAATCGAAAAAACAGCATGACTTTCGATCAATCCTAGCAAAGTAAAACTGGTTATCATTACAATAACTTCGAAAGCAAGCAATACTCCTCGAAAGATCTGTAAAAAAGGTTGCTTTGTTGATACAACGTTAGAGAGCCCACCAGGTTGTCGTGAACATAAAAAGATTACAAAAATTGCAAAAAACCAATACCGAACCATTACAATAAAAAAAACATTATATTCGCGGGCCAGATACTGGGAGATACCATCTTGGATAGCAAAGATCAGCATCGTAATTGCCATAAGTGATATCCCAAATTTTTGATTACTTTTCATCATTTTTTAACTGCTATTGTCATATGCCGCTTGCGACCAAAACCATTAATTCGTTCAACTCTGAAACCTGCCAAATTTAAATTTTTCCGTACAATACCTGCGGCAGAGTAGGTTGATAGAGTACCCTGAGAAGCAGTACATCTAAAGACTTCTTCCATTAATTTTTTTTCCCATAACTCTGGGTTTTTTGCTGGTGAGAACCCATCCAAGAACCAACAATCAACCTGTGTATCAAAACTTTTAATTGTGCGCCTGGCATCACCTAAAATAAGTCGTAAGTTATAGTCATTTCCATTCAGTTCACCTGTCTCAAGGAGCGCGGTCCAAAGAGATGAAAACTCTTGTTTAATACAGCTTATTTGATCGAATTCATTTTGTGCTTTGACCATCTGTTCTGGACTCATCGGAAAGGCTTCAAAAGATGTATAAAAAATTTTCCCTTTTTGTTTTTTTAACCTCCATTGCCACAGCGTCGACAAAAAGTTCATTCCTGTGCCAAAACCTAATTCTGCGATTTGGAAACCATCTTTCATCCTTTGAGGAAGCTTGTTGCCGAGTAAAAAGACGTGCCTATATTCTTCTAAACCGTTGTCTAATGAATAATAGGGGTCATCAAATTTTTCAGCTATGGGTATTCGATCGTTTCGCCAAAAAACAGTCGGGTGAGTATCATTTTTCAAAGGCTTGCACTTTTCTTTTGTCACCTCTATCGCTCTTATATTAGCAGGCGAAATGAGCGAATGATAGACATCACAATAAGAGGTGCTGGGATTATGGGGCTTACACTTGCTTGGCACTGTCTTAATTTGGGTGCTTCTGTAAGAGTAATTGATCCCAATGGTATTGCTAACGGCGCCAGTGGTGGCATCGTAGGAGCACTAGCGCCACATGTGCCAGAAAACTGGAACTCTAAAAAACAATTCCAACTCGAAAGTTTGGTTTACAGCCAAAAATTTTGGCAATCCGTTGATAATGTCTCTGGATTGCATAGTGGATATAGAAGAACTGGTAGATTACAGCCTTTGATGGATGAGTCCAGCGTCGCTTTGGCTAAAAAAAGGAAAGAAGGTGCTCATGAACTTTGGCAAAATCTTGCAACTTGGGAGATAATTGATAACAGCGAGGATTGGAAATTAACATCACCCACAGGACTTTGGATATTTGATACATTATCGGCAATAATACATCCTAGACTGGCTTGTTTATCTTTGGCTAAAGCTTTGAAAAAAAATGGATGTGAGTTCCTTTTAGAGGGGAAAAACCAAGGTAAAGTTATTTGGGCAACAGGTATTCACGATCTTCGTAGAATATCAAAGAAATTAGAAAAAAATTTTGGAAGCGGAGTAAAAGGGCAGGCGGCACTATTTAAATTAACAAAGCCACAGTCGGTACAACTTTTTGCTGAAACTCTACATTTTATTCCACATTTTGATGGTACGCTTGCTGTGGGTTCAACATCCGAAAGTAGTTTTGACCAGGAAGATACTAACGACGATAATCTACAGGCTCTAATGGTAAAAGCTTCAAAAATCTTGCCAGAATTAGATGGTAAAGACCCAATCTATACCTGGGCAAATATACGTCCACGTGCACGTTCTAGAGCGCCAATATTAGGCCACCATCCTCTTTTTCCGTCAGAATTCATCATGAATGGTGGTTTTAAAATAGGCTTAGGTATGGCTCCTCGCATGGGAAAAATTTTTGCAGACTTTTTATTATTAAATAAAGATCGAATACCAGCAGAGTTTCTTCCCAGCGCTAGCTTATAGCACCTCTAAATCTAATTTCAGTCTAACTTTGTAATATTCAGCTTTCCAACAACCTACGCGCTATAACTTGGGCTTGAATCTCTGCCGCACCTTCAAAAATATTCAAGATCCTGGCGTCACAAAGAATTCGGCTAATTTTATATTCTAATGCAAAACCATTACCACCGTGTATTTGAAGCCCATTATCTGCTGCAGCCCATGCAACTCTTGCTCCAAGTAGTTTTGCCATGCCGGCTTCAAGATCACATCGGCGGTCATTATCTTTTTCATACGCACTGAAGTAAGTAAGCTGCCGGGCTATCATTATTTCTACAGCCATCATTGCTAATTTATTTATAACTCGTGGGAAATTAATCAGCGATTTTCCAAACTGCTTTCTATCTTTTGCATAATTTAAGGATTCGTCAAAAGCGGCCTGAGCAACTCCAACGGCTCGTGCGGCTGTTTGAATTCGCGCACTTTCAAATGTTTGCATGAGCTGTTTGAAACCTTTCCCTTCTTGATCTCCTAAAAGGTTCTCTTTAGCCACTTTAAATTTATCAAAGGCCATTTCGTATTCTTTCATACCTCGATAACCCAAAACTTCAATTTCGCCGCCAGATATTTCTGCATCGGGAAAAGGATTATCATCAGTTCCTGGTTTCTTTTCGGCCAAAAACATAGACAAGCCTCGATGATCTTGTGAATCAGGATCGGTCCTTGCCAGCAAGGTCATTACATGCGTACGTGATGCATGTGTGATCCACGTTTTATTTCCAGTAATTTCGTAGTCGCCATTTTCAGATTGTGTTGCTCTAGTTCGTAAGGCTCCCAAATCAGACCCTGTATTGGGTTCTGTAAAAACTGCAGTTGGTAAGATTTCGCCACTAGCCAAACCTGGCAGCCACTGTTTTTTCTGTTCTTCTGTTCCGCCGCATAGAATCAATTCAGCTGCGATTTCTGTTCTAGTGCCTAGCGAGCCAACGCCAATATATCCTCTGGACAACTCTTCTGAAACAACCGCCATTGATGCTTTGCTTAAGCCAAGGCCACCGTATTCTTCCGGGATGGTAAGTCCAAAAACACCTAACTCTGATAATTCTGAAATCACTTCGAGGGGAATTAGTTCGTCTTTCAAATGCCATTCATGAGCATAGGGTTCAATCCTATCAATCGAGAACTTTCTGAATTGCTCTCTTATCATTTCTAAATCTTCGTCCAGACCGTTGTCGCCGACGGTTATATTGGCTGAATATTCCAATATGAGGTCAACTAGAAGTGCACGAGCATGTGGAGTGTTACCTTTACTCGAAAGCTCTTTTACTGATTGAGTTTGAAATTCTGATAAATCCAAAGCATTGAGGCCTAAATCATTAAGCCTAAATATCTCTCCTTGGCTCATCATAATACCGCCTAGAATTTGCTCAAGGTATTCGCCAACTCCAATCTGAAGTAAGAGCTGTTCGGTTTGTCCAAATTTATTTTGTCCAAAAAGGTTTTCAGCCCAATTTACCATTTGGCTAATACTTTCTGTGTAGGTCGCTAGCCAAGCCACACCATGAGCAGCAGATTGATGCTCTTCGAGCATTGCAGAAGAGACCTTGTTGTCTATCTCTACAAGGTCGCGCAATTTATTTATGGCTTTTTCGTTTAGTGTTTTTAAAGGTTCAACTGTATCTCTAGCTAAGCTTAAAACATCTTCTAAAACCGGCATTGAAGCAATAATGTCGCGCTGTCCGTCATGAGCCATTAAACGAGTCTCCACAAAATTTTCTATCTTTTAGTGATTTCGAAACCGCTGCGCAACAAAAATACTGTTAACGTATTTGTTATGTAAAAATATTTCGCCATAACTTTTTTAGTACAAATTATTTATGTTTTGATAATCCTTTTTTGACCCTCCACTATATTTCTCGATTACAACGCATCTCCGTAGATTTAATTTTACAAACATGGATTAAGAATAAATTTACTTATAGGACTTCACTTTTAAAAAAAAATCGTTATAGCAATCTCACTTCCCCTGTTCACGGATAATACTTTTAGGATGGGCACCTGGATTTAGGTGGTTTTGAAGTTTATGAAGGAGATAAAAAATGGCCAAACCTATCATGGCGAGAGCAACAGCTGTTTGGCTAGTTGATAACACCATGCTTACGTTCAAACAAATAGCCGATTTTGTTGGAATGCATGAATTAGAAATACAAGGTATAGCTGACGGAGACGTAGCAACCGGGGTGAAGGGATTTGATCCTGTTACAAATAGCCAATTAGATGCAGACGAAATTAAAAAGGCCGAAGCAGATCCACTCTATAAGTTAGTTTTAAAACATAATCCCGCTGCTGTGGGAGAAGAAAAAAGGCGTGGCCCTCGCTATACCCCATTGTCTAAACGACAGGATAGACCAGCCTCGATTTATTGGTTGGTCAAATTTCATCCTGAATTGACTGATGGTCAAATTTCCAAACTTGTAGGAACAACCAAACCGACTATTCAGTCTATACGTGAACGTACTCATTGGAATATATCAAACATTCAGCCTATTGATCCTGTCGCGCTGGGTCTCTGTAAGCAGTCGGAGCTCGACACCGCAGTACAAAAAGCGGCGGCAAAAAAGGCAACTGATGGTGCGATCATGTCTGACGATGAAAGACGTAAATTGGTAAGTACAGAACAGTCTCTTGAAATGACTGTCGAGCCTAAAATACCTTCCAGTATGGAAGGGTTGGAGGCGTTTAGCCTAGCTGAAAATCAGCAGGAAAAGCCAGAAGAAAAAGATGAAGATTTTTCAGATGCAGATAGCTTTTTTAATCTTCCCGAAGATAGCGGCAAAACCGATAAATAAACGGTATCATTACTAAATTTAAATTTGGTGTCGAGCTTTGAGTGCGGCCATTATTGTTCCTTCATCAAGGTAGTCTAATTCGCCGCCGATTGGAACACCTTGCGCTAGGGAGGTGACCTTTACTGACTGCTCAAGTTGTTCAGCTATATAGTGTGCTGTAGTTTGACCCTCTACGGTAACATTTAAAGCCAATATGACTTCGGTGACATTTTCCGCCGAGACACGATTTATTAATTTTGGTATACGTAACTCATCTGGGCCCACGGCATCAAGAGCTGATAATGTACCACCCAAAACATGGTAGCGACCTTTAAATATATTTGCGCGCTCCATAGCCCACAGGTCTGAGACATCTTCGACGATACACAGTTCTCCATTACCCCTATTTTGATCATTACATATTTCACACAATTCAGCAGTAGTGATATTCCCACAGTTTAAACACTCTCTGGCCGTTTCGGACAGGCTAGAAAGCATATCAGCTAATGGTAACAACAAAGAGTTACGCTTCCTAATCAAATGTAAAACAGCCCGCCTTGCTGAGCGTGGTCCAAGCCCTGGTAGTTTTGCCAAAAGCTCGATTAAAACATCAAGATCGCGATTGTTTTTCATTTTAAAATGGGAGTTTCATACCTGGCGGCAACCCTAAACCTTCTGTAAGTTTAGCCATCTCTTCTTTTGCTTTTTCGCTAGCTTTTTCTTGAGCATCCTTGATTGCTGCGACGATTAAGTCCTCTACGACTTCTTTATCATCGCTATTAAAAATTGTTGGATCAATATTTAAAGATTTCAGGTCACCTTTTGCAGAACAAGTGGCCTTGACCATTCCTGCCCCCGCTTGGCCTTCTACCATTATGTTTACCATCTCTTCTTGCATTTGGGCCATTTTCCCCTGCATTTCCTGGGCAGCTTTCATCATTTTGCCCATATCGCCTAACCCGCCTAATCCTTTAAACATTTCAATCTCCTAAGTTTATTCTTCAAAAGGGTCCCACTCACCCTCAATTTCTGGTAAGCTAGTTTTTTCTGCTTCAACAATAATTTGTGCCTGTGATTTGATTTCTGTTATAGATGCTTTTGGAAAATTTTCAAAAACGGTTTGAACAAACGGATGTAATTTCGCCTCATGTTTTAGTCTTTCGTCTTCTATATCTCTTTGCTCTTGAATTGTTTTGGTTAAACAATTGCTAACTACCGTTATGGCCCATCGAAAGCCCGTCCGGTTTTGTAACAGTTGGCCCAATCTTTGTGCTAAATCCTTAGGAGCATACTCAGTAGGCGTAAATTCAATTCGCCCTGGCTCATAGTTGCTTAAACGAATTGAGTTCTCAACATCTATTAAAAGTTTCATATCTCGGAATTTGCGTATTATTTCTAAAACGCTTTCAAAAGTTGGGTATTGTAAAGCCAGCGTTTCAGTATCCAGAGCAAGGACTGTATTACCTCTATTCTGCGTGGAGTTTGTTTGTGTTTTTTGAGTTGGCCTGGAAATTGAAGGAGTGCTAGTTTTTAAATCTACTCCTGATCCCCCATTTTTAACTTCTGCAGCGTTGTTATTTGTATTCGTGAGCTTTTTTACTAGTTCTTCAGGGCTTGGTGAATCAGAAACATGTGTTATTCGGATGATTGCCATTTCTGCAGCCATCATTGAATTTGGGGCCGATGAAATTTCTTCTAAAGCTTTTAGGAGCAATTGCCATGTTCTAGTCAGTATCGGCATTGACAAGGATTGAGAAAATACTTGGCCCCGTGCTTTCTCATCAGTTGAAACTGTTGGATCGTCAGCAGCATCAGGAGTAATTTTTATAACGGATACCCAGTGCGTTACTTCTGCGAGGTCACGAATTATCCCGATGGGGTCAGCTCCATCTGAATATTGGCTACTAAGTTCGTTCAAGGCCTCTTTTGCTTGACCTCGCATGATAAATTCAAACAGGTCCAAAACTCTTCCCCTGTCTGCAAGACCTAACATTGTTCGAACTTGATCTACATTAGCCTCCCCGGCACCGTGACTTATAGCTTGATCTAACAACGATTGTGCATCTCTCGCTGAACCTTCGGATGCACGTGTGATAAGCGCGAGAGCCTCATTCGAAATGTTGATATTTTCAAGCTTTGCTAAATTTTGAAGCATCTTTATCATTTCTTCAGGCTCAATTCGGCGCAAATCAAATCTTTGGCATCGTGATAAAACGGTGACTGGAACTTTTCGAATTTCTGTTGTTGCAAATATAAATTTTACATGCGCTGGTGGTTCTTCGAGGGTCTTTAGTAATGCATTGAATGCATTGGTAGATAACATGTGCACTTCATCTATGATATAAATCTTGAACCGAGCGGAAGCTGCCCGATAATGCACGCTTTCGATTATTTCCCTAATATCATCTACACCGGTTCTGCTAGCTGCATCCATTTCTAATACGTCAACATGTCGTCCTTCGCTTATTGCGATACAGTGTTCACAATGGCCACAAGGATTGGTTGTTGGACCTGTTTTTGCCTCTAGGCCAACGCAATTCATACCTTTCGCTATGATTCTAGCAGTGGTTGTTTTCCCGACACCACGGATGCCGGTCATTATGAAGGCTTGGGCAATTCGATCAGCTTCAAAAGCATTTTTCAATGTGCGTACCATTGCCTCTTGTCCGATGAGGTCAGAAAATTTTTCTGGACGATACTTTCGGGCAAGTACTTTATAACTCGTTGTTTCTTCTTCTTTCATATCGTTTTCTTAATTTTTGATAGTTATAAGCTAAGTGTTTGTATGTTAGACGTCTAGTCATCAATATAATGAGAAAATGAAATTTTAATGTGTCCCTTTGAAGTTTTTGAAATATCTGTTGGACCTGCAATATTGGGGATGAGCCCCTTACCTGGTCTAACAGGAGATTTTTTGGCAGATGTTGAAAAGATTTTCAACTGGAACCCAACTACTATACTATCTTTAACACCGAAAAAAGAGATGGAAGATCTTGGTGCAAGTGACTTTGTTTCCATGATAGCCAAGGAGAGAATTCGGTGGGTGCATTTTCCGATAAAAGATTTTAGTATCGTTGGTCGGCAACAGGAAGTTTTGTGGGAAAAAATCTCGAAAAATATAAGTTTACAAATTAATGACGGAAATAGGATCCTAATACATTGTCGAGGAGGCTGTGGAAGAACCGGAATGATAGTCCTAAGATTTATGATAGAATTTGGAGAAGATCCCGAAAAAGCTTTAAAAAGACTTCGTGTAATTAGGCCGTGCGCAATTGAAACACTAGCCCAGGAAAACTGGGCAAAATTTTATAATACAAGCGTTTATTAACGCAGAAGGTGAGAGGTTAAGAACGACCCAAACAAAACTCGTTACGGCTGCTTCCTTCCGGACCTGACCGGGTTGGCGAGACGCTTGCCCGACCAACCTCTCGCCTAGCTTTTAAAACTTTTTGGGATTTTATACAAGATCTTCAAAGTAACCTGATTGCTTATAATCAGAAGTGTTCTATCAATATTCATAAATATAATGGAGATTGCTTCGTGAATAATGTTGAAGACATAACTTTCGGTAGTTCCGGATTAGACAGATCTGCTGCTTTGCGTGGAACGGAAAAGGCAAATGCTTCGAAAGGTGATTCTGTGCTTTTTGTTTGGCGTGGTAAAATTTTAATGAATTTAGAAAATCAACCGTCTTTGGCAAAGTTTGAGTTTCCTCATCCACTTTGTAAAGATGCAGATCAGATTTTTTTAGGGACTGAAAACAATCAAAATTATATCGCTTTCGACATTTCGCAATGGGAACCTGCCGTTCGAGATCAGCCTGACCCAAATCTATTTTTTGATCCAACTGAGCAGCGTCACCCGAGATTAGATAAAAAATATGCTTTTTGTGAGTTAAGAGGCCAAATGTTAAATTTAAGTAAAAGAGAAGCAGAGCTGTGTGCAATCGCTAAGGGTCTAATTCATTGGAACACCTTGCAAAACTATTGTTCCAACTGTGGTTCTTTACTAAAAAAGGCACTTTCTGGATGGCAAAAAAATTGTGATAATTGTGGGGCTTCGCACTTCCCCAGAACAGATCCAGTTGTGATTATGTTAATCACAAAAGGCAATAAAGTGTTGCTTGGTAGATCTCTGAATTGGCCTCAAAAAATGTACTCGTTACTAGCTGGTTTTGTAGAACCTGGAGAAACAATAGAGGGAGCTGTCAGAAGGGAAGTGATGGAAGAAAGTGGGATCCAGGTGGGTAAGGTTTCATATTTAGCGAGCCAGCCTTGGGTCTTTCCTAATTCCTTAATGTTAGGATGCCATGGGGAAGCGCAAACTGAGGAAATTATAATTGATAGGAATGAGATTGAAGATGCCAGATGGGTTGGTAAATCGGAGCTTTTGGATATTTTTGCGGGTCTGAACAAAAGCATATTTCCTGCCCGAAAAGGATCAATAGCTAATTTTCTTCTAGAAAAATGGCTTTCTGATCGATTGTACTACTGACGGGAGAGCGTTAAAACTGAGTAGTATTTAATATCGATTTTTATCGGTAGGATAAACTCCAAGAATTGATAAACTGTCAGTAAAATAGCTTAGCTCCTCAAGTGCTCTAGCGACATTTTCGTCTTCTGGATGACCCTCGATATCTGCATAAAACTGCGTTGCAGTAAATGAACCCCCTACCATATAACTTTCGAGTTTTGTCATGTTTACACCATTTGTGGCAAATCCACCCATCGCTTTGTATAGGGCCGCAGGTATGTTTCGAACTTGGAAAACAAAGGTTGTCATTAATTTATCATTACCTCTGCGCTCTAAATTTGGTGTTCGCGACATAACGAGAAATCGCGTAGTATTATGGCCATAGTCTTCAATATCTTCGGCGAGAATGTCCAAACCGTGTATTTTCGCAGCAAGTTTACTGGCTAAAACTCCTTCATCTAATTTTTTAGAGACAGCTAGTTCAGCTGCTGCGCCAGCGCTATCTGCAGCAGCATTTGCACTTATGTTGTGTTTATCCAAAAACTGTTGAGCTTGGGGTAGTAAAACTATGTGTGCTTTTACGGAATTGATGTTTTCTAACTTGGCTCCCGAATTAGCCATTAGCGAAATTCTCACTCGTGTGAAGCATTCATCAACTATATGCAGACCTGATTCTGGTAGTAAACGGTGGCTATCGGCTACTCTTCCGTAAGATGAGTTTTCTACGGGCAACATTGCAAGTTCTGCGTCACTATCACGCACAGCACACAGCACGTCACTAAAGGTTTGGCACGGAAAAGGCTCCATATCAGGCCTGTAAGCAATGCATGCCTCGTGGGAGTATGCTCCTAATGCCCCTTGAAAGGCAATCTTATTTGTCATTTTTATCCGATTTTGATTTAGTTTACCCGTCCTTTATATACCTTACACCTTGCATATTCCCAGTGGAAAATAGTACAAAATGCAAAAGATCGAGCTTTAAGGTATGATTACATGGACACAATGACAGCTACTAAAGTAATGGGCGGTTTTTGCGGGGCTCTATTAATATATCTGTTGGGGAACTGGGCGGCCGAAGAAATTTATCATGTTGGTGGTGGTCACGGGGGTGACTACGCTTCGGGTTATGTTATTGAAGTTGCCGAAGTTGAAGTTGAAGTCGAGGAGATGGAGGATGAGGGACCCCTATTTGCTGAGCTGTATTTGGCAGCAGACGTAGATAAAGGCGCCAAAGTTTTTGGAAAATGTAAAGCTTGTCATAAGCTTGAGGATGGCGCTAATGGTACCGGGCCTCACCTTTGGGCCGTTGTTGACCGCGCGGTTGGCTCGGTAGATGGTTATGGCTACTCAGGGGCGTTAGTTGCAGTTGCCGAAACATGGTCACCAGAAAATCTGGATGGATTTTTGGAAAACCCAAAAAAGTACGCGGCTGGAACCAAAATGGGATTTTCAGGATTAAAAAAGCCAGTCGACCGAGCGAACTTGATAGCATATCTCGCCACAGTAAAATAGCCAATTTTGACGGTAAATATCACCTGCTCAAATGATTGGTGGCAAATTATTTTTTTTATTTAATTGTATGGATCCCCTTGAAACCCCCTGATTGATTCATAAAACATAAGTATGGATCAATCAGGGGGGTTCCAATGTTCAAGCTGGCTCGCAAACCAAACGCTTTTGCAAAAATTTGCAAAGATTTCTTTTCACAAACGGTAACTAGTTCGTTGGTTACGCTTTCTATGGTTTTTCTTATAAATGGGAGCGCTGGGGCGGATGAAAAGATAATAAAATCACACGGTTTTAATTTTTTTGGAGAGTTGAGTTATTCGAAAAATTTTTCTCACTTGAAATATGTAAATAAAGATGCACCTAAGGGCGGTGATATCTCCATTTGGAGTATGGGTACTTTTGACTCAATGAATCCTTACACCAGAAAAGGACGGTCTGGTGCACTTGCTTCAGCCCCTTTCGAATCTCTGCTGGATGGTACCGCTGACGAGGTGGGTTCGCTTTATGGTTTACTTGCAGAGACTATTGAATACCCGGAAGATCAATCTTGGGTTATTTTCAACATAAGAGAAGAAGCGCAGTTCTCGGATGGAACGCCTGTCACCGCAATTGATGTAGATTTTACTTTTCAGCTTTTTTTAGAACAGGGCTTGGCGAGCTATAAGGCAATTTTGGAACAGATTGTAAAAAATACAGAAGTATTAGGTCCAAAAAAAATAAAATATTTTTTCAATCCTGACGCATCGAAGCGAGATGCTATACCGATTGTGGGAGGCCTACCAGTAATGTCCAAAGCATGGTTTGAAGCGACTGGTGCTAGGCTCGATGAAAGCAGAATGGAAATTGCAATTGGTTCTGGGCCATATGTCATGGATAACTTCGAAGTGAACAAGCGCATCACCTACAAACGAAATAAAAACTATTGGGGGAATGATCTTCCCTTAATGCAGGGTAGATCAAACTTTGATACTATAACAGTTGAATATTTTGCAGATAGCAGTGCAGCTTTAGAAGGCTTTAAATCTGGAGAGTATACGATGCGCATAGAAAACGTATCGAAAAATTGGGCCACTGCATATGACTTTCCTGCTTTAGACGAGGGAAAAGTTATAAAAAAGACGCTTCCAGACGGTGGAATTGCAACTGGTCAAGCATTTGTTATGAACCTTAGAAGAGAAAAATTTTCAGACCCTAAAGTTCGAGAAGCTATAGGTTTGCTTTATAACTTTGAATGGTCAAATGAGTCGCTGTTTTTTGGTCAATATGCTCGTGTAAATTCCTTTTGGGAAAATTCCGATTTGGCCGCGGAAGGTAAGCCTAGTGAAGGAGAGTTAGCTTTACTGAAGCCTTTGGTAGATGACTTGCCCGCGGGCATTCTAGATGATGAGGTTGTCAGTGCCTCAGTATCAGGTTTGAGGGCTTTAGACCGAAAAAATCTTCGAGCAGCGTCGAAGTTGCTTGATGAGGCTGGCTGGTTAGTTGGCGATGACGGGCTCCGAAGGAATTCTAGTGGAGATTTATTCTCTCTTGAAATTATTGAGCGTAGTCCAGCATTTGATAGAGTTATTTTACCTTATATCGATAATCTTCGTGCAGCAGGTATTGACGCTAAATATGAAAGAATAGACTCGGCCCAATTCACAGATCGAAAGAGAAATTATGATTTTGATATGCTGACAACTCAACATCCAATGTCACTAGAGCCGTCTTCAAGTTTAAAACAATATTTTGGTTCTGAAAGTTCCGATGTTTCTGTTTTTAACTCTGCAGGTGTTAGCAATCCGGCTATCGATGTGTTAATTGATCATGTTATTAATGCAGAAAATAAAACTGAATTAAAGATATCGGTCAAAGCCTTAGATCGGGCTTTACGAGCATTAAGGTTTTGGGTGCCTCAGTGGTATAATAACACATACAGAGTTGCATATTGGGATATGTATGAGCATCCTGATGAAATTCCGCCTTTTGATTTAGGCTATCTTGATTTTTGGTGGTTTAACTCAGATAAGGCTGCAGTTCTCAAGTCTTCTGGAGCTTTAAGGTAGTTTATGGGCGCATACATTATTCGCCGACTTTTATTGGTATTTCCAACCTTACTGGGAATTTTAGTAATAAATTTTACACTTGTGCAGTTTGTTCCAGGCGGGCCAGTGGAACAAATTTTAGCTCAAATTGAAGGCGAGGGTGATGTTTTTGAAGCTTTTTCTGGGGGAAGTAAGGAAGTAGGTAATAACAATGATGGATCCTATGCTGGAGCCCGTGGTTTGCCCGATGAATTTATTAAAGAGCTTGAGAAGGAATTTGGTTTTGATAAACCACCAGTCGAACGCTTTTTAAACATGCTTTGGGATTATATTCGGTTTGACTTTGGAGAAAGCTATTTCCGTTCGATAAGTGTGGTTGATTTGGTTATAGAAAAAATGCCCGTTTCAATCACTTTGGGTTTGTGGTCAACTCTTTTAGCTTACCTGGTTTCGATACCTTTAGGTATTAAGAAGGCTATTAACGATGGTAGTGATTTTGACACTTGGACTAGTGGAATTATTATACTTGCATATGCTATCCCAGGATTTTTGTTTGCTATACTATTATTGGTTCTTTTTGCCGGTGGTTCTTATTATCAAATTTTTCCGCTTCGCGGATTGACTTCGGAAAATTTTGAAAATTTTTCGTTATTTGGAAAAATCAAAGACTATCTATGGCATATAACTCTACCAGTTCTTGCTTCATCTATATCTGGATTTGCCACTCTTACCTTGCTGACAAAAAATAGTTTTCTTGATGAAATTCAAAAACAATACGTAATCACAGCAAGGTCGAAAGGTTTAAAAGAAACGCGAGTTCTTTATGGTCACGTTTTCAGAAATGCAATGTTGATTGTTATAGCAGGATTTCCATCAGTTTTTATAGGTGTCTTTTTTGGAGGCAGTTTGATCATTGAAACGATCTTCTCTTTGGATGGTCTTGGACGTATGGGGTTTGAGGCCGCTGTTGCACGCGATTATCCTGTAATTTTTGGAACACTTTTTGTTTTCGGGCTCATTGGACTCGTAGTCGGAATATTATCCGATTTAATGTATGTTTTTATTGATCCCAGGATTGACTTTGAAGGTAGGCAGGGCTGATGTATTTGTCTGCTCTCAATAAGCGCAGGTGGCGTAATTTTAGAGCGAATAAACGTGCTTACTGGTCGTTAGTCATATTTAGCATATGTTTTTTTATTTCACTTTTTGCAGAGCTTATAGCGAACGATAAGCCTATCCTTGTAAAGTATCGAGGTGAGTACTTTTTTCCTATTGCAAATTTTTATCCTGAAACAGCTTTCGGAGGCGATTTCAAAACGGAAGCAGTTTACCGAGACCCTGAAGTTCAGTGTCTCATTATGTCAGGGGGGTTGGAAGATTGTTTTGATGCTCCAGAAGCAATTATTGAGGCAATTTCGAATTCATCCTTTGATTTGAGTACACCTTCGTTTGAACAAGGTTATTCTATATGGCCGATTATCCCATATTCTTATGATACACCAGTTGATCGACCTGGGGCAGCTCCACTACCTCCAAATAGAGATAATATTCTTGGGACAGATGATACCAAGCGGGATGTTTTAGCTCGAGTGATTTATGGGTTCAGGCTTTCGATTGTTTTCACAATTATAGTTACCAGTTTAGCTAGCTTAATTGGTATTATTGCGGGTGCTGTTCAGGGTTATTTTGGTGGTAGAACCGATTTATTTTTTCAAAGATTTATTGAAATTTGGTCTGGTGTGCCGTCTTTGTATATAATCATAATTATGTTTGCGATCCTTGGGCGTAGTTTCTGGTTGCTTGTATTTTTGTCAGTTCTATTTGGCTGGATGGGCTTAGTTGGGGTCGTAAGAGCAGAGTTCCTGCGTGCCAGAAATTTAGAATATGTTCGAGCAGCAAAAGCGTTAGGAGTTTCAAATGTGAAAATTATGTTTAAGCATATGCTTCCTAATGCGATGGTAGCTACTCTTACTATGCTGCCGTTTATTGTAACCGGCACGATCGCTAGTCTGGCAGCCTTAGACTTTTTAGGTTTTGGTTTACCATCTTCAGCGCCTTCCCTAGGCGAGCTGACACTGCAGGCAAAACAAAATATTCAGGCACCGTGGCTAAGTTTTACGGCATTTTTTACATTTGCAATAATGTTGGCTTTATTAGTTTTTATTTTTGAAGGTGTAAGAGACGCATTCGATCCTAGGAAGACCTTTAAATGAAACCCATTTTAAGTGTAAAAAATCTCGATATAAGTTTCGTGCAAGACGGAGTTTATTTTGAGGCAGTTAACAACATATCGTTTCAGGTTAATAAAGGCGAAACGGTTGCTTTAGTTGGAGAAAGTGGGTCTGGAAAATCAGTAACGGCACTTAGTACTGCTGCTTTATTGGGAAAGGCTGCTTCGGTTAATGGTGTAGTAACTATTGATGGGAATACAGTTGATCAAAAGGATGAAAGGGCTTTGCAGAGATTGAGGGGAGGTCAAGTAAGCTTTATATTTCAAGAACCTATGACATCTCTTAATCCGTTACATACTATTGAAAGGCAACTGTCAGAAACAATATTGTTACATCAAAACTTGAATAAAGATAGATTGCGACAAAATTGTATAACTCTTTTAGAAAAAGTGGGCATAACAGACATAGAGTTTAGGCTAAAGGCATATCCGCATCAACTCTCTGGAGGTCAACGACAGCGTGTTATGATAGCGATGGCCATAGCAAATCATCCTAAAATTTTGATAGCAGACGAACCTACAACAGCGTTAGATGTAACAATTCAAGCTCAAATTCTAAATCTTTTAGCCGATCTAAAAAAAGAGTTTGGAATGTCGATGCTTTTTATAACGCATGATCTAAACATAGTAAGGCAAATAGCTGACCGCGTTTGTGTCATGAAAGCTGGAAAAATAGTCGAACAAGGGATCACGGATAGTGTTTTTGAAAAGCCAAAGCATGAGTATACAAAAAAGCTCTTAAAAGCTGTATCCGTTTCGGGTCCAAAACCAATCCCTGCGCACTCAGAGGTGATATTGAGATCTCAAGATACTAGGGTTTGGTTTCCCGTTCATAGAGGATTCTTGAAGCGGACAATAGGTCACATTAAAGCGCTAAATTCGGCAACTTTTGACGTAAAAATGGGTGAAACTTTAGGAATAGTGGGTGAAAGCGGTTCGGGAAAATCAACCATTGCTTTAGCTCTCATGAGATTAATTGATTTCGAGGGTGAAATTAATTTTGATGGTAAAGACATTGGTTTATTAAAAACATGGGAATTAAGACGGATGCGATCTGATATGCAAATCGTATTTCAAGACCCTTTTGGTTCGCTTTCACCGCGAATGACTTGTGCACAGATAATATCTGAGGGTTTGGGAGTCCACCAATCAGAAAGTTCTCACGATACCCAACTATTAGTAGACGACGTTATGCATGAAGTCGGTTTAGATCCGGCGTTCAAAAATCGTTATCCACATGAATTCTCCGGCGGGCAAAGACAAAGGATCGCTATTGCTCGGGCTATGGTACTTAAACCAAAAATAGTTATTTTAGATGAACCTACTTCGGCTTTAGATAGAACGGTACAGTTTCAAATAGTTAAGTTATTGAAGGGTCTACAGGAGAAGTATGGTTTAGCTTATGTATTTATCAGTCATGATCTTGCAGTTATTCGCGCTATGTCTCATCGGATTCTTGTGATGAAACAAGGTGATATAGTTGAGAATGGCTATACAGAGGAAGTTTTTCGAAAACCAAAAGAGGCTTATACCCGTGACCTTTTGTCGGCTGCAAACAGTTAGCCTGGCTCAATTATTTCGCAATTAACACTTCTATTTCTAAGACGTTTGCAAGCTTGTTCTGCTTTAACTGCTGAAAGGCCAAGAAAAGTTGCTCTAAACCCATATTTGTTTTTAACTACCTTCCTCAACGAACCCTCTAATGATGTCATCTCTGATAAGGCTGTTTTTATAAGTATTTTATCAGCAGTAAATCGGTTTGGATAAGTGCCAATATCAATGCCCCAATCTTTTTGCCCAGAGGATGTGATACGACTTATTGTTCTTGGATAATTAACAGTTTCGATATTGTACTTAGGCTGAAGCGTATCATTGAATGATATATTTGTGTAAATCTCAGATGTTTGCTCTTCTAATTCATCTGATTTTTCAATTTGTTTCAAAGCAGACAAAATGTTTTGTCTGTATTCATTAGTGGCAATAACGACACCGCCGGCGTCATATACTGGTCGGATTTTAGGACGCAAGCTTTTCTTTATACTTCTTACTATGGATGCTTTTGCAGTAGTAGTGTACGAGAGACGCTTTGGCTTTTGAATTTTCACATTTCTTGGCGCTTTTTTGAACCCAAGGTCCATAAGTTTTGCTACCTGTGCATTTCTGGTTGTTGTGCTTCTGCCCCCGAAAACTGTAGTGATTATTCGTTCGCCATTTCGATTGGCGGAAGCAACAAGATTATAACCAGCCGCCCTTGTAAATCCAGTCTTTATACCGTCTGCCCCACGATAATTATTTAAAAATCTTCGATTGGTATTGCGGACTTGAGTAGATCCAGCAGAGGTGGTTTTACGCGCAAACAAATTGTAGTAATCGGGAAAGTCATAAAATAAGTGCCGACCTAATATCGTCATATCGCGGGCAGTAGACAGGTGCCCGGCCTCTGTCAGACCGTGGGCATTTTTAAATGTTGTGCGATTCATTCCCATCGCTTTTGCAGTTCTATTCATTCTTCTAGCGAATGCTGCTTCTGAACCTTCAATAGCCTCGGCTAGTGCAGTTGCAGCATCATTTGCAGACTTTACTGCTGCGGCTCTTATCAAATACCGCAATCTTACTCTTTGCCCAGATCTCAAGCCAAGTTTAGAGGGCGGTTCAGAAGCTGCATGTCTTGATATTTTCACTTTTTTGTCTAGCGATATTTCACCGTTTTCTACGGCCTGAAATACTACATACAAGGTCATCATTTTTGTCAAGGAAGCCGGATGCAAACGTTTATTAGCATTCTCTGAGTGTAAGATTTCACCGCTGCGGGCATCCATTACCATAGCGGCATACCTCTGGTTTGCCATCAGCACCATAGGTGCAGTAACGCAGAATAAAAAAGAAAGTAATATAGCGCCAACTCGCGCCGGCGAAACTTGCCTTCGTCTCAAATGTTTTTCCTTTACTGCCTCAGTTAGCCTCTACGGGCTTTTTCTGTTATTTAACAATATAAGGGTAAGTTCGTCAAATAAACCATTAAATTTTATAGATTTTTTTCAATTTATACTATATATTGTATGTATTAACTTGGTAAACACAACATGTGATTGAAGTTAAAATAAGTCTCAGCAAAATTTTAGTCCCTTTTCTATAGGAAATTTGTGTTTATATATAGACTTTAGAGAAAATAGCCTAAAACTGAATAATGAACTTTGTACCGGAACAATTAATGTCTGAAAAAGAAGATAGTGATCAAGACCGAGAATTATTGGTCAAAACAAGACCAAAGACCAAACGGCCACCTCTTTATAAAGTGTTATTGATAAATGATGACTACACACCTATGGAGTTTGTAGTTATGATTTTAGAAAGGTTCTTTGGTCTTACCCATGCTCAAGCATTTGATATTATGATTACTGTTCACAAAAAGGGCTTGGCGGTTGTTGGTGTTTTTAGCTATGAGGTGGCTGAGACAAAAGTTGCTCAGGTAATGGATTGCGCTAGGAAGCATCAGCATCCTTTGCAATGTACGATGGAAAAAGAGTAAGCTCTTTCCAATAATAATTGTTGAAAAAATTAAATTATGTTTCAAGAGCGTATAGAATTTATACAGCGTAAATTTGGTCGTTTATTCTCCCAGGATAATGAAGTAATTTTTTTTAACCCTGAGACGCCACCTCACTGTCTGTCTCTTTCGTCGGAAAAGTTAGTTGCGTATCAAACATTTTTTCCTGTTTTTGATCAACTCAGAGCAGCAGGAATAAAATGTGTTCATAGTATGTCTCAGCAAAAATATAACACGGCAATTATTTCTATTCCAAAATCAAAAAAGCTGGCAAGGCACTTTATTTACTTGGCAACAAAAGCTGTTCCTGAAGGTCTGATTATCATCGATGGCGATAAAAATAACGGGATTGAGTCAATAATACGCGACCTGAAAAAAGAAACAAAACTTACAAATGTTGTATCCAAAGCGCACGGTAAAATTGCATGGTTCGAAACACCTGCAAATTTAGGAAAATATAAAGACGTTCCACTACAGATTGAGGGCGGTTTTGAAACACAAGCTGGCATTTTTTCTTCTGACGGAATCGATCCAGCATCTAAATTATTAATGCAAGTTATATCAAAAAGTCTAAAAGGATTGGGCGCTGATCTAGGAGGAGGATGGGGTTATCTAAGTGCTAAAGCTCTGGAGACAACTTGCATTAGTGAGTTATATTTTATCGAAGCTGATTTGATAGCCCTAAACAAAGCAAAAAGAAATGTGTGTGATGAGAGAATTAAGTTTTATTGGTGTGATGCATTAAAATGGGAGGCGCCAGTGCTGTTAGATTTTATAATAATGAATCCTCCATTTCATTTTTTGGGCCAACCCATGCCCAGCCTTGGAGAAGATTTCATAAAAGTTGCCTCGCGTAATTTAAAAAAATCTGGTATGTTATGGATGGTCGCCAATAGACATCTACCATATGAGGAAGCAATTCAGGCTCACTTTTCGTCTTTTTCTGAATTTCCAGGATCAAAACGATTTAAAGTGATACGGGCAGAAAACCCAATAAAAAGTTAGCTTTAGGAATTTATAAAATGTCTTTTTCAATTGATGGGAAAACCGTTATCGTAACAGGAGCTGCAAATGGAATTGGCGCAGCCTTAGCTCGACATTTTGCCGAAAATGACGCCAACGTGATGTGTGCTGATATCGATGAAAAAGCGCTTAAAAAAGACTTAGGTGAAAGTGGTGACGATAGTAATGTTAGATACTTCGCGGGCGATTTGCGTGAAAAGCTAACTTTAGCCAACCTTCTTTCAGCAACAGTAGATGCATTTGATCGAGTAGACATATTAGTTAACGCCTCTCGCCAGGTGGCCACAACAGATCCATTGGACATGGATGATGAAACCGTAGAAAAATTACTACAGCAAAACTTAATGACTTCACTTAGATTGTCTCAAATGGTCGCAAAGCGAATGATAAAACAAGATGAGGAGCAGGATCACGAGTTTGCTGGTACGATTATAAATTTGTCCTCTATAGCTGCTCGGTTAACTCAGCCGGACCTTTTGGCCTATTCGGTTTCAACTGCAGCATTAGAGCAAATGACACGATCAATGGCTGTGGCCTTAGCTAAATACCGTATTAGAGTAAATGCGGTATCGTTTGGATCTGTTATGTCTGCAAGTCTGCAGGACAAATTAAGGGAAAATCCTGGTTTTAGGAAAGAAATTGAAGCCCATACCCCTGCTGGGAGAATTGCCCCTGCTTCCGATGTAGTTGAGGCAGTACATTTTTTAGCCTCTAACGCAGCAGGGTTTATCACTGGTCAGGTTATTAATGCTGACGGCGGGCGAAGCCTAATTGACCCTGTCCCTATTGCTGCTCATTAAATTCTATGCTCTTCATATTTTTGCTGTTCCATTGACACTTTGTAAGTTCAAAGCCAATGTTTCCGGAGAATTTAGGAGTTTTTCTGTTAATGTTTGAAACTGAAAAGTCACTTGCTAATGGTTGGTTTAAAACACTGAGAGACGAAATTGTTAGTGCATTTAATCAAATTGAACTTGACCATTTGTCTGGCCCGTTTTCAGATGTAGCGCCTGGTATCTTTGAGGTCAAAGAAACTGAGCGTACCGCTGATGATGGTAGTGATGCTGGAGGTGGAATAATGAGTGTTATGCGAAATGGTCGTGTTTTTGAAAAGGTGGGCGTTAACGTTTCGACAGTTTATGGTAATCTGGGGCCTGAGGCTCAAAGGGCGATGGTTGCGAGAAAAGATATACCTGGAATAAAAGAAGATCCTAGGTTTTGGGCAAGCGGCATCAGTTTAGTTGCTCACATGCAAAATCCGCAGTGTCCAGCTGTTCATATGAATACAAGAATGTTTTGGACCCCTTACGCTTGGTGGTTTGGTGGTGGATCTGATCTAAATCCTTGTTTGGAGTTTGAAGAGGATACGAAACATTTTCATAAAACGCTGAAGAAATTTGTAGAACCACATGGGCCCGGTTTGTATTCTGAATTGAAGGCTTGGGCTGATGAATATTTTTTTATTCCGCATAGGCATCGGGCCAGAGGTGTGGGAGGGATCTTCATGGATGATCGCTGTACTGGAGATTGGGAAGCTGACTTTAACTTGACCAAGGATATTGGAAAAGCATTCTTACCAGCATACCTCCCTCTCATAGAGAGGCGTAAAAATGAAAACTTTTCAGATGTTGATAAAGAAAAGCAGTTGATACATCGTGGTCTATATGCAGAATATAACTTAGTTTATGACCGCGGAACGAAATTTGGATTAACGACAGGTCATGACGCAGACGCCGTCTTAATGAGCCTACCTCCAGTAGCTAAATGGCATTGATATTTACTATTCTCATTTTTTTCATTTTATCTAATATTGATAAAATTTTAGTGAATACACTATACTTTATCTTTGGTATTTCTGATGTACTTAATTGAAGAACTTGAAAAGATCTTGGGTGATCGAAATGTGCTAACCGGAGCTGACAGAGAACGCTATTCTTCGGACTGGCTAGGCCAATATAGATTTGAACCTTTGTGCGTTGTTCGTCCGGCTTCTACTGAAGAAGTAGCTGAAGTTGTGAGATTAGCTGGTTCTTTAAAAGTAAATATAGTCCCTGTTGGTGGTAATACTGGTTTAAACGGAGGTACACATTCAGATAACGCTATCTCTATCTCTATGGAGCGGATGAATAAAATTGTTGAAGTTCGGTCAAATTCGAAACTTGCTATCGTTGAGGCTGGGGTAATTCTTTCTAATTTACATCAGGTCGTGAATGAAAACGATTTAATGTTTCCTCTCACATTTGGAGCCCGTGGTTCGGCAACCTTAGGCGGTGTTTTATCTACAAACGCTGGAGGTTCTAATGTACTAAAATATGGAAATACTCGCGAACTGGTGCTTGGAGTGGAAATGGTCTTACCAAATGGCGAAATAATGAATTTGATGTCTGAGCTACATAAAGATAATTCAGGTTATTGCTTGCGAGATTTGGTTATTGGAGCTGAGGGTACATTAGGAATAATCACCAAAGCTGTAGTAAAACTTTTTCCAAAACCTAAAGCTTATGCAACGGCCATGATTGCAGTTAAAAGTCTCGACAGTGCTCTCGCTTTGCTGAACGAGTTACAGAATGGAACCGGAGGAGCAGTTGCAGCTTATGAGTATATGCCAAAAAGGTATATTCAAGGTCATATGGCGTTATCTTCTTCTTCTAAGAAGCCATTTAAAAAAGACTATGAACATTTGGTTATGGTTGAATTGGAAACAACCGTAGAGCTGTTTTCACGATATGGAGATGACGGAAAAACTTTATTGAGTGGTGAATTAGAAAGAATTTTAAACAAGAACTTAAATGAAGATTTTATCTTAGATGCTCACATTGCACAAAATGAGGAGCAGCGTTTAATTATGTGGGAGCGTCGTGAGGCCGCAGCAGAAATATCCCTTTTGAAAAAACCTCTTATAAATAATGACATAGCGGTTCCGCTAGATAAGGTATCTAAATTCTTAACCGTTATGGAGCAGAAGCTCCCAGATTTAGACCCAGATGCTGATGTTTTAATTGTTTCTCATCTTGGCGATGGAAATATTCATTATACCGTTTGGCCAAGTAAAGACGATGAAAAACATAAAGATAAGATTATGGAAGCAATTGAAAATGTCGTTATCAGCCTAGGTGGAAGCTTTTCTGCAGAACACGGCATTGGATTATCTAAGCTATCTTCTATGGAAAGACGCAAGGATCGCACAGCTCTAAAAGTAATGCGTCAAATTAAGAATGCAATTGATCCAGCAGGGATCATGAACCCAGGCAAGGTTTTACCAAAAGTACAATAGGCTTAGTCTTTCCAATCAAAGAAATTTGGTCCAGCTTGTGCCAAAATTTTCTGTGCCAATTCCCTGCCTAATTCCGGCCCGTCTTCAATGTTACTAGAGGCAGTTTCAGAAATTGAATCGGATCCATCAGTACGCAAAACTTGCCCAGTAAATTTTAATGATGAACCTTCAATTGTCGCCAAACCTGCAATTGGAGTTTGGCAAGAACCGTCTAATTCAGCAAGAAATGCCCTTTCCGCATCTAATCGTTGTGCTGTTTCTTCATGGTGTATTTTTGTAAGTAGATCAGCCGTTTGTTTATCTGCTTTTCGCCATTCAATTCCAATCGCGCCCTGTGCTATTGCTGGCAGCATTTCACTTGGGTTAATCGCGCTTTGTGCTACGTCAGCCAGTCCCAAACGATTTAAACCTGCCATCGCTAAAAAAGTACACGAAGCGACACCATCTCTTAATTTCTTTAATCGTGTTTGAACATTGCCCCTAAATTCGACTACTTCGAGATCTGGCCGAAAAAACTTAAGTTGGGCTTTGCGTCTTAGTGATGAAGTTCCAACTTTAGAACCACTTGGTAAATCGCTGACGTTGTTAAAATGTGAAGACACAAAAGCATCTCTGACATCTTCACGCGGCAGGTAGCACCCAAGCATTAATCCGTCTGGCTGCTCTACAGGCATATCTTTCATCGAGTGGACAGCTATATCAATCTTTCCGTCGAGCATCTCTTGTTCAATTTCTTTTGTAAATAGACCTTTTCCACCTACTTCTTTTAATGGCCTATCTAAAATCCTGTCACCACTTGTTGAAATAACTACTATTTCAAACGAGTCTTCTGTGACATCTAAAGCTTCTGTTAGACGCTTTCTTGTCTCATATGCTTGAGCCAAGGCTAATGGAGAACCACGGGTGCCAATACGCAATGGAGCTGATCTAGAGGGGAAGGTATTTTTCATTTACTATACTTTAAGCTATCTTCTGCTGGTTGACACTAACCGAGTGGAATGAATGTGACAATTATAATTGACAATTGTTCTGACAAATAACACTAACAAATTATAAATAATAAAAGGCTGATGATGACAAAAAAAATTTTAAAGGCTCTCGCAGGTGAAAAACAAGAAGTACCTCCAATATGGATGATGCGGCAAGCCGGTCGTTATTTGCCCGAATATCGAGAAACTAGAGCACAGGCAGGCGATTTTCTGTCGCTTTGCTATAACAGTGATTTAGCAGCAGAAGTGACGCTTCAACCGATCCGACGTTATGGATTTGATGCAGCAATTCTATTTGCAGATATTTTGCTTTTGCCGCAAGCATTGGGCGCCGACCTTTGGTTCGTGACAGGTGAGGGCCCACGCTTATCTACATTGCAAACAAAGCTGGATTTCGAAAATTTGCGAAAGCCAGAAGAAATAAACGAAACTTTGGCACCTATTTATGAAACAGTTAAAATTTTGTCTAAAGAACTGCCTAGAGAAACAACCCTTATAGGATTTGCGGGAGCGCCCTGGACTGTGGCCACTTATATGGTTGCTGGACGCGGAACTCCTGATCAGGCACCAGCACATTTGCTGAAAAACAAAAATCCAGAATTGTTTGATGACTTAATCAATCTTCTTATTGAGGGAACAATAGAATATTTATCTCACCAAATTATAGCTGGAGCTGAGGTTGTTAAAATATTTGATAGTTGGGCCGGATCTTTAAAAGGAAATGATTTTGACAAATACGCAGTTGAGCCGTGCAAAAAAATTATTTCAGCATTAAAGGTTAAGCATCCGCATATCCCAATTATAGCGTTTCCTAGACAAGCTAGTAATCGATATATAGGATTTTCAAAACAAGTCGGATCCGATTGCATCGCCTTAGATGAATCTGTTTCCGCAGAATGGATCAGTCAGAATATTCAAGTGGACGGCTGTGTCCAAGGTAACTTAGCTTCATCTCATATGGTTTCTGGAGGCAATGCTCTCGTTGATGAGACAAAAAGAATAGTGAAAGCGCTTTCTAACGGTCCGCATATATTTAATCTTGGGCATGGAATTACGCCTGAAGCGGATCCTCAAAATGTTCAGATCATGATCGATACAATTCGAACCGCTGAGTAATTTTGATTTACTAGACATGTATTGATTTATTCCAACCAGAAGGCTGATGATTTTATGCTACTTGAAGTAAATGAGTTACGAAAAACTTATGCAACCGGTTTTGAAGCTCTAAAAGGGATTTCATTGAAGGTAAATAACGGTGAAATTTTAGCTTTATTAGGCCCAAACGGTGCCGGCAAAACTTCGCTTATCTCAACTATTTGTGGAATAACAAATCCATCGAGCGGTTCTGTGTCTATTGACGGATATGATATATCAAAAAACTTTCGAGACGCTCGAAAATTGGTTGGATTAGTGCCGCAAGATATAACTCTAGAGCCTTTTGAAAAAGTATTGAATACAGTTAATTTCTCGCGTGGTTTGTTTGGTAAGAAAAAAGATGATGCTTTAACAGAAAAAGTTTTGACTAAGTTGTCACTCTGGGAAAAACGAGACTCTCGCATTATGGAATTGTCTGGTGGGATGAAACGCCGGGTGCTTATTGCTAAAGCACTTATTCACGAACCTAGACTGTTGTTTTTGGACGAGCCGACAGCCAGTGTTGATGTGGAGCTCCGCCAGAGCATGTGGAATGTCGTAGCTGATTTAAAGAGAGATGGTGTTACGATTATTTTAACAACGCATTACATCGAAGAGGCTGAGGCCATCGCAGATCGGGTTGGTATTATAAACAAAGGTGAGCTTGTTTTGATGGAAGAAAAGGCCTCTTTAATGCAAAAATTCGGTCAGAAAATATTGAAGATCGAATTGCAGAGAAGATTAAATAAGCTTCCCGAAGAGTTAAGTAAAAAAAATGTTAAGTTGTCGGGTGATGGTCTAAGTTTAACCTATATTTATGATACGAAACAAAAGAAAACAGGAATTACTAAATTACTATCTGATCTTTCCAGGTCAGGAATAAATTTACGTGATATTCAGACAGATCAATCCTCTCTAGAGGAAATATTTGTAAATCTGGTTAAGGAGAATATGGAATGAATTTCCAAGCAGTCAAAGCAATTTATTTCTTTGAAATGGCCAGATTTTTTAGAACTCTTCTACAAAGTTTTGTGTCGCCAGTAATATCGACCTCTCTTTATTTTGTAGTTTTTGGTACGGCTATAGGTAGTCGAATCCAAGAGGTTGAGGGAATAAGTTATGGGGCTTTTATTGTGCCAGGTTTGATAATGTTATCCGTAATGACGCAAGCAACTTCAAATGGAAGCTTTGGTATTTATTTCCCAAAATTTATAGGAACTATTTATGAGCTATTGTCAGCTCCCATTAATTATTTTGAGATACTTTTGGGATATGTTGGTGCTGCTGCCACTAAAGCGCTCTTTATCGGTTTAGTTATTTTAGTTACTGCAGATATCTTTGTAGATTTAAAGATAATGTACCCTGTTGCTATGATTTTGTTTTTAGTTTTAACCTGTATCTCATTTTCTTTATTAGGTTTTATTCTGGGAATTTGGGCAAGAAATTTTGAGCAATTACAATTGGTACCTCTATTGGTAGTTACGCCACTAGTATTTTTGGGCGGTTCATTTTATTCAGTTTCGATGCTGCCGCCAATCTGGCAAAAAATTACTTTGTTCAATCCCGTGGTTTATTTGGTTTCTGGTTTTAGATGGTCATTTTTTGGAAATGCCGATGTACCTATTGTTGTAAGTCTTTTCGCGATAAGTTCTTTTACTATCGTTTGCATTGTAATTGTTGCTTGGATTTTCAAAACTGGTTGGCGAATAAAACAATGAGTATAAAAAGTTGAAGGATCCCTTGTCTGACCGATAAGCACGGATTATGTAATCCTTATGAAAATAAAAATTCCTTTTCTACCCTCCAAGCCCACCGTTGCGGTTGTAAAGATGTCGGGGGTAATTTCAGCTGGAGCTCGTGGAGGTTTATCTGACCAGGCTTTAGGTCCAATATTGGAAAAAGCCTTCAAAAAAGGACAGCATAAAGCAGTGGCTTTATTAATTAATTCGCCAGGTGGATCCCCGGTTCAGTCTTCTTTAATAAGTTCACGTATTAAACGCTTAGCTAAAGAAAACGAGCTGCCAGTGTTGGCGTTCGTGGAAGACGTTGCCGCCTCGGGGGGGTATTGGCTCGCTTGCGCTGCGGATGAAATATATGCCGATACTGGTTCAATTATAGGCTCCATTGGAGTAATTTCTTCTGGATTTGGTTTTCAAGATTTAATTGATAAATACGGTGTAGAACGAAGAGTACATACAGCCGGGAAATCGAAATCAATGCTGGATCCTTTTAAAAAGGAAAAGCCCGACGATATAAAGCGGCTTAAAAGAATACTGAGTGACATGCATGAACTCTTTATCAAACATGTTAAAGTAACACGAGGTGATAAACTGACTCAGGAAGATGATCTTTTCACGGGTGAGATATGGTTAGGAGAAAAGGCCAAACAATTGGGGCTTATTGACGGCATCGGTCATCTCGACAATGTCATAAAGGAAAAATTTGGCGAGAAAACTCGACTTAAAATTTATGGTCAAAAAAAGAATTTTTTGCAGCGCTTTGGTGTAGGCTTAATAAATGAGGCTGGAGTTTATTTAGAAGAGCGCGCAGCATTTGCTCGGTTTGGTCTCTAATGATTATCAAAATTGTTGTTGTTTTTCTTATTCTAATAATAGTTTTAGCAATGTTTGGGAAAGCTCATATTCTTTTGCCGGGTAGATCTAAAACGCTGCGTTGTGGAAAATGTGGTCAGCTAAAGGTTGGGAGATCTTGTGGTTGCTCTTAGATATAAATTTATCTAATGTTGTGGACTCTTTCTTTTTTGGGTCTTTGTCTTTTATTACTATCGGGTGACTTTCTAGTTAAAGGAGCTATCCAGCTTAGTAATCGATTGGGTATTTCAGCATTAATTGTATCGCTGACCGTAGTGGCGTTTGGAACATCGGCGCCCGAACTAATAGTTGCTATAAAAGCTACATTAAGTGGATCACCCGGTTTAGCCCTTGGTAACGTTGTTGGATCCAATATTGCTAATATACTGCTAGTTTTAGGTCTGCCTACGTTAATCTTCGGGTTGCAAAACGATATCGCAGATACGAAACGATCATTTGGCGTAATGATTGCGGCATCTGCTTTGTTTATTTTATTTGGAATAACTGGTGGTTATTCTTTTACATATGGAATTGTACTGCTTTCCTTACTTGCCTTTTTTCTGCTCGATACGTTTAAGCAAAATAGTAAAAATGCATTTAACGATGAAAATTTAGAATTCCAGAAAAGAATATCTCACTCATGGTGGACAATCATCTTTTTCCTAACTTTGGGCATTGTAGGTTTACCTTTAGGTGCGGATATACTCGTAACTAACGCTTCTGCACTAGCGAAAAGTTACGGTATTAGTGATGCGATTGTTGGTCTTACTTTAGTGGCAATAGGTACATCGTTACCAGAGTTGGCAACTACGTTTATTGCTGTTGTGAGAAAAAAAGCAGAAGTTGTTTTAGGAAATTTAATTGGATCCAATATATTCAATTTACTTGCGATTATTGGAATAACTTCTCTGTTTTCGCCAGTACCAGTTGATCCAACCTTTCTTAGGCTTGATTTCTGGATCATGCTGGGCGCTAGTTTATTGATAGCACCGTTTATATTTTTTAATATCCGATTAAATCGCTTGTCTGGCTTTATTTTTGTAACGTTATATATTAGCTACCTTACTGCTATTTTGAAATGAAAAGAGAGTTGATGAGAGCTTTAGTTACAGGAGGGGCAAAAAGGTTAGGTAAGGAAATGGCGTTATTTCTTGCTGAAAGAGGCTTTGAAGTTGCTATTCACTATCACTCGTCTAAAAAAAGTGCCGACGAGCTTGTTGAATATATAAAAACAAATTTTGGAAAAAATTCTGTTGCCCTTGGCGCGGATCTTACAAAAGAAGCAGAAGTACAAGGGCTAGTTGGACGAGCTAATGAAAAGCTAGGTGGGCCCATTAGTTGTTTGATAAATAACGCATCTATATTTGAATATGATAATATTTGGACTGCAAATCGTGATAGCTGGGATCGTCATATTGAAAGTAACCTTCGATCTCCACTAGTACTTACTCAATCCTTTGCTAACCAAGTGCCACCGGCTAAAAGCGATAAAAACAGTGAGCCATTGGCTCAAGGTTTGATCATAAATTTAATTGATCAGCGTGTAAAAAAATTAACACCTGAATTTACTAGCTATACGATAGCTAAAATGGGTCTGTGGGCGCTTACTCAAACGTCAGCTCAAGCTTTAGCACCTAATATAAGGGTTAATGCAATCGGTCCTGGTCCGACCCTAAAAGGCGTGCGCCAATCCGAAGAACACTTTGAAAGTCAGCGAAAAAATACAGTTTTAGGTAGGGGGTCTGATCCATCCGAAATTGTCTCAGCCGTTGGTTACTTATTAGACGCCAAAAGTGTAACAGGTCAGTTAATATGTGTGGACGGAGGTCAGCATTTAGCGTGGCAAACCCCCGATGTTCAGGGCGTAGAATGATGGTTAGGTTATAAAGTTTTACACTGCTTCGCGGTTTATTTCTCTCCGCCTAATAAAAATCTAATGTTTTCAACTATTTGAGCGATATCAAAAAAAATAATCAATGTTATCAATGCTTTACAAAAACGCCTATTTTTTGTGCAAAACAGCAAAATACTTCAAAATTAAAGAAAAATCTTGATTTACGTCAACTTACCCTCAGACTTATCCACAGAAACAGTGGACAGCTTTTTGCTTGAACTTGATGCAATATAGTTGCAGCAAAATGAGAATCGCTTTGTAAACAAAAGTTACAGTAGAGAGAGATATTGGGCAAACTAGGCCAAGAAATCATTCGGGATTTTGCCGGTAAATTGGATAATTCACCTGGAGTTTACCGGATGTTGGATAGCCAGGCGCGAGTGCTTTACGTTGGTAAAGCTCGCAGCTTAAAAACCAGGGTCTTAAATTATGCCCGAAATTCCGGCCACAGTTCACGAATAGCCCGTATGATTTCAGAGACTGCTGATATGATGGTTCTAACAACGGAGACTGAGACTGAAGCTTTGTTATTAGAGCAAAATTTGATTAAACAACTGAAGCCAAAATATAATGTTCTTTTGCGCGACGATAAATCGTTTCCTTATATTTTTATTTCAAGCGAACATGATTTTCCGAGAATTGAAAAACATCGTGGTGCAAAAATAAAAAAAGGCCTGTATTATGGTCCTTTTGCAAGTGCAGGTGCCGTAAATAGAACAATTAACACACTTCAAAAAATTTTTCTTCTCAGATCATGTAGCGATCGAGAAGTTGAGGCGGGCAATAGACCATGCCTAAATTATCATATGAAAAGATGTGCTGGGCCATGTGGTGGTAAAGTTACAAAAGAGGAATATCAAGAGCTGGTGAATTCTGCTGATGATTTTCTAAAAGGTAGGTCAACAGAAATACAAGAAATGTTAGCAGTAAAAATGGATAAAGCCTCCGCTAATATGGAATTCGAAAAGGCTGCTGGTCTTCGCGATAGAATAAGGGCTTTGACAAATATTCAGTCGTCGCAAGGAATAAACCCTAAAGGAATACGTGAGGCCGATGTGATAGGATTACATAGAGAGGCCGCACATGCATGTATCCAAGTTTTTTTCATAAGAGGTTTTCAAAATTGGGGAAATCGCGATTTTTATCCTAGAATAAATTTGGATAACTCTGATGAAGAAGTTCTTGAGGCATTCATTGGTCAGTTTTACAGCAACAAGGAGCCTCCAAAACAAATAATATTATCACATCAGATTGAAAACCATGACTTAATTGTTAATTTTCTCACGGAAAAATTAGGAAAAACAGTTGATATTATTATCCCGCAGCGTGGGGAAAAGCTTGACATTGTTTCCGGTGCTATAAGGAACGCAAAAGAAAGTTTGGGCAGAAAGCTAGAACAAGCTGCTACTCAAAAGAAGCTTTTAAAGAGTTTAGCAGATTCCTTTAACCTAGAATTAATTCCAAATAGAATCGAGATTTATGATAACTCTCACATACAAGGCGCTGATGCGGTGGGTGCTATGGTCGTGGCTGGCCCGGAAGGCATGGAAAAAAATGAGTATCGAAAATTTAATATAAAAAATAACGAAATTGTCCCGGGTGATGATGTGGGCATGATGAAAGAAGTTATAACGCGCCGGTTTAAAAGGTTAATTGCTGAGGATCCAGACCGTAAGTTAGGAAAGTGGCCTGATTTAATATTTATAGATGGAGGCGCCGGTCAAATTTCGGCTGTTTCGGAAACTATGCAATCAATGGGTGTTTCGGAAATACCTTTAGTCGGAGTAGCTAAGGGTATGGATCGTGATCAAGGTAAGGAAGAATTTTACAAATATGGCATGCCAAAATTTGCATTAAAAAGAAATGATCCGGTTTTATATTTCATACAAAGGATGAGAGACGAAGCACATAGATTTGCTATTGGCACTCATCGTGCGAGGAGGGCTAAAAAAATAGTGTTGAGCCCTCTTGATGGAATACCTGGTATAGGCTCCAAGAGAAAAAAAGCCCTTTTAAGTCATTTTGGTTCAGGTAAAGCAGTAAAAAGAGCTAGTTTAGCTGACTTGAAAGTAGTTGATGGTATTTCAAAATCTATGGCAGAAAAAATTTATGGTTACTTTAACGAAAAAACATAGCAGAAACTGAGGTTGAAAATAAGTTTAAATACTTTTTTAATTATGAACAATTATATCTAAATCTCGAATGAGACTTGGGATTTGCTCCGGCGTTTTCGATTTAAGGTAAATTTTCCAATCAGTGGGATCCCGTTGAATAAGTGTATCTAACCCATCTGTATCTTTGATGGATAGCTTACCTGAGATCTTTTTCAATGTATTTATATTTGAGACGAAACCTACTAAACTTTTAACGTTAAAATGAGAATTAAGTTGTATTTGCCCTTGAAAAGATAATTCAGTTTTACCTTCTTTAATATCAGCCGTTTTGGCGATCAAGGAAAACCCTAGTTTTGATAAATTTGTCGTGGGCGATATTTTGAAGCTTAATTCGTCAAATATTAACTTTTTATTGATAAAAATGTTTTCTCCTTGAAAATTTATTGTGGGTAAGACCCCGTCATTACTTACTGCAGACACTAAACCTTTCGAAAATGTGAAATTATTTTCGAAGACATTATTTATTGTTTTAGCAGCAAAAATGTAATGTGAGCTGTCATAACTCAACCGCATAACGTCCAAGCGGTCTATTTTGATAGGTGCAAAACTCGCCTGTTTTATTTCTAGATCTGTGATCGTAGTGTCAAATCGATTTGGAAACCCTCGGATTCTGGTAAAATTTCCTGACACATCAGCGCTGCTGATATCAGTCCACAATAAAAGCTTATTGGAATATTCATTTGACATTATAAACCAATAACAAGACCACACAAATGCTAGTAAAGTCGTTGTGAAAATTATAAACCGCATATTTAGTTGTTTACTTCTGTATTTGAAGTTTTGCACCTAATATAAATATTACAGAGTAGGAGAACTGAAAATGTGGGTATTTGGTTACGGTTCTCTGCTTTGGAACCCTGGCTTCAGATATTCAAAAAAAGAAATTGCTCGATTAGATGGTTACAAGCGGTCGTTCTGCATGCGCTCAATACACCATCGTGGCACGGTTGAAAATCCCGGTTTAGTTCTGGCTTTGAGCACAGATAAGATGAGTTTTTGTGAAGGATTAGCTTTTAAAGTAGAAAAAGATAATGAGTTTGAAACCTTAGAATATTTAAGAGGCCGCGAACTTGTTTCATCTGCCTATCGTGAAAAAAAAGTTTTGCTGAATTTAAAAAATAGCCAATCTATAAAATCACTAGTTTATGTAATTGATGAAGAACATTCACAATTTTGCACATTAACTTTAGACGATCAGGCACAAATTATAGCCAGGGCAAAAGGTGGGCAAGGGCCCAACGATGAATATCTGTACAGTACACGAAACAAGATGGCAGAATTAGGCATTAACGACAAAGAGATTGACTGGCTTTATACGAGAGTTATGGCGATCAAAAATCAAAAAAGATGAATAATTGGAAAAAGTTAACAACACTGTATACTACAAATAAAATATAGAGGTCTTCTAGCATGGATCAAAGTCATTTGAATACAGGCTCACAATTTTCACAGCCTATTAGACAGATAATTTCTCTATTAATTGTGGCAGGTTTGAGTGGTCTAGGTGTTGTAATTGCTGCACCAAGTGTTTGGCCAGTATTTGCCTCAAACATATACTTAAATGGTGCAATACTTTTTGTTTTTGCGATTGGCGTAATAAGTTGTTTTGCTCAAGTCGTACAACTGATTTTCTCCGTTCGCTGGCTGGAAAGCTTTGCTGGCGAAACAGAAAATAAAAAGGATAAGGCACCGAGACTACTTGCTCCGCTGGCTACGTTGCTGGGGTCGCGAAGTGCTAAAACTCAAATAGCGGCCTCTTCAACGCGCTCAATTTTAGATTCTGTTGCAACTCGAATTGAAGAAGCAAGAGAATTTACGCGCTATATTGTAAATGTTTTAATTTATTTAGGGCTTCTTGGAACTTTTTATGGTTTGGCTACGACTGTTCCTGCGCTCGTTGAAACCATTAGGTCTCTGGTCCAACAAGATGGAGAAACAGGAGTAGAAGTATTTAACAGACTGATGAATGGTCTGGAAGGTCAGTTGAACGGTATGGGTGTAGCCTTTGCTTCTTCACTTTTAGGGCTAGCGGGTTCACTCGTTGTTGGGCTTTTGGAATTATTCGCTAGTCATGGACAGAATAGATTTTATCGCGAGTTAGAAGAGTGGTTATCTTCTATAACTCGTTTAGGTTTTTCATCTGGTGAAACAGATGGTACAAGTGATCAGGTTCTAATAAATTCAGTTTTAGATCAAATGTCTGAACAGATGGAAGCAATGCAGCTTTTATTTGCTCAGTCAGAAAACTCTAGGAACCTCGTTGATGAAAAATTGTCAATACTGGCTGAAAACTTAAATGGCTTAACTGACCAAATTTCTCAAAGTACGCCAAGTAACGCAGCACTTGAACGCGTTGCAATTGGTCAAGAAAAATTATTTGAAGTTTTGTCAAATATTGAAAAAAATGATGCAGCAGACGCGGAAAGCCGAATGCGGTTACGATCTATTGACGTTCAAATGCTTCACTTAATGGAAGATTTAGCTACTGGCCGCCAAGAAGTTACTTCAGCAATAAGATCAGAATTAAATTCGCTTTCTGCGGTGATCTCCGAAGCTAATAGTAAGGCTAAAGGCAAAAAATAGTATGGCTCTTTCCCGTCGGACAGGACAAAGATTCCAAGCGTCAATTTGGCCAGGATTTGTGGATGCAATGACGGGCCTCTTGCTCGTTTTGATGTTCGTTTTAACCATATTTATGATTGTTCAATTCGTACTTCGAGAAACAATAAGCGGTCAGGAGAGCGAGTTAAATATTTTGCAAGATGAGATAGCGCTCATAGCTGAGGCTCTTGGTCTGGAAAAAAAACGAACTGAAAAACTTGGGCTGGAATTGAATTCCTTGGCTGGCGACCTCGCAAATACTGAGAGTGAAATTCAAAGACAAGCAACCTTAATATCAACACTCACTCGAGAACGCGAGGAGCAGGCTCAATTAATTGGAGAGGCAAACTTAAAAATTACTCAGTTTGAAGCTCAAGTTGCTGGCCTTCTATCTCAACGAGAAAATTTGAATTTACAGATTGGTAGTCTCAAAGATACTCAAAAAATAGCCACAAAGAAAATTTTAGAACTGCAAAATGAGAGTGACAATTTAAAAAGTGATAGAGATCAACTGGAATTAGCGTTGGCAAGTGCAAGAAATGAAATCGATGCTGCTACGCAAGCTGCTAGAATGGCTGCTGCTCAAAGAGAAGTTTTTGAAAGTATGATTGCGGCGCTTGAACAAGATCTCGGTGACGCAGAGAACAAGGTCACAGAAAAAGTTGATGAAATTGGTCTTTTGCAGGAAAAGCTTTCAAAGGAAGAAGAGGCACGGCTTGTTTCGGTAGCTGTCGCAGAAGAATTAAGGGAACGCTTGAAAAATGCTGACGCTGAACTTACCGCAATGACCCTAATGCTGGAAAAGCAGAGGAAAGAAGCAGAAAATACGTTAACCTTGTTGGCCGCTGCCAATAATGCTCGTGAAAAAATAGATAACAAACTGAAAGAAACATTGTTTGCTTTGGAAGCCGCAAGCATTGATATCATTCAAAAAAAGCAATCGATAGAAAAGTTAGAAAAAGTTGAAAAACAAATTTCGATTAAACTGGATGAAACAAATTTTGCACTGGCTGCTGCACTATCGCGAGGGGAAAACCTTAAGCAAGAATTGAGTGACACAAAGGAGTCATTTGAAAACAAATTAATGAATGTTCTTGGTGAAAAAACAGAAATTGAAAAAAACAATGCTGAATTGAGAAAAAATTTAGAAAATGCCTTGGTTGCTCGTTTGGCTGCTGATGCTGCAGCAAAGTCAAATTTAGACGAGGCAAAAAGAAATCAGCTTCTATTGAAGCAAGCTGAACAAGAGATTGAAGAGCAAGCCAATGAAAATAGAAAATCTAATGAAGAGCTTATTAAAGCTGAGCGGCAGACAGCTCTTCTGAACCAGCAGTTATCGGAGGTTAGAAAGCAACTTGGAGAATTAGACGAACTTCTCAGCCTATCTGAAGAAAGAGACCAAGAGCAAAAAGCGCAGTTGAAAAATGTTGGCTCTAGACTAAACCGAGCACTTGCCAGCTTAGCTAGTGAGGAGCGGAAGCGCCGTAAACTGGAAGAAAATGAGAGAAAAAGGCTCGAGGAAGAAAGAAAAAAGCTCGAGGAAGAAAATAGTAAGCTAACTAATCAAGCAGAAGAATTAGCAAATTATAAATCTGAATTTTTTGGCCGGATGAGAAAAATTTTGAAGGATCAAGAGCGCGTCAGTATTGTTGGGGATCGTTTCATATTCTCGTCTGAAATATTATTTTCGCCGGGCAGTTCTGACCTCAGTGCGGAGGGGAAAGCTGAAATATCTAATGTAACGGAAAGTTTAAGCTCTATTATGAAAGACATTCCGGACAATATCGACTGGGTAATACGAGTAGACGGACATACCGACGATATTCCCCTGTCAGGTGCTGGAGAGTTTAAAGATAATTGGGAGCTAAGTCAGGCAAGAGCTCTATCCGTTGTGAAATATATGATTACAGAACTTAACTTTTCAGGAGCACGCCTTGCCGCAAATGGATTTGGTCAATATCAGCCAATTAGTGCCGAAGATACACCAGAGGCCCGAGCTCAGAACCGAAGAATTGAAATTAAGCTCACTGAAAGATAGTCAACTGTATCGATGGGTTATGCTCTAAAATTTTAGCTCGCGGTAAGAAGGGGTGGCTTATTTCGAGAAATTCGTCTTTTCTCAGGCCCTTTGAGATCTAATTTAATTTTATTATTTTTCACACTTACAACAACCAATCCACCCTTAGACAGTTTTCCAAAAAGAAGTTCCTCTGCCAAAGGTTTTTTTATGTGCTCCTGGATAACTCTTGATAAAGGTCTAGCGCCCATTTTATCATCATATCCTTTATCTGCCAACCAAGATGCCGCTTCGTCCGTCATTTCAATTGCTACATGCCGATCCATCAACTGCGCTTCTAATTGAAGAACAAACTTTTCAACGACTTGTAATATTGTGTCTTTTGGCAGTGGGCTGAAACTAATTACGGCGTCGAGACGGTTCCTAAACTCGGGACTAAAAGTTCTCTCAATTGCGGCAGTATCTTCGCCCTCACGTCTGTCTCTACCAAATCCAATCGCAGCTTTAGCTTGTTCTGCTGCGCCGGCATTTGAGGTCATAATGACGATCACGTTACGAAAATCTACTGATCGTCCATTATGATCTGTTAAAGTTCCGTGGTCCATCACTTGAAGTAAGACATTGTATACATCTGGATGAGCCTTTTCGATTTCATCAAGTAATAATACAGAGTGTGGATGCTGATCGACCCCATCAGTAAGCTGGCCACCTTGATCAAAACCGACGTACCCAGGCGGAGCTCCAATTAACCGGCTTACTGCATGTTTTTCCATATACTCCGACATATCAAATCTAAGCAGCTCAACGCCTAAGTTATCGGCGAGCTGTTTAGCTACTTCTGTTTTACCAACTCCAGTTGGCCCGGCAAACAGATAACTACCGATTGGTTTTTCAGGTTCTCTTAAACCTGCTCGAGCTAGTTTTATCGCGGATGACAAAGATTCTATGGCCTTATCCTGACCAAACACCACCCTTTTTAGACTAGCTTCTAAATCTTTCAAAACAATGGCATCGTCCTTAGTCACGGTTTTTGGCGGTATTCGAGCAATTTTGGCAACAATAGCTTCTATTTCTTTCACACCAATAGTCTTTCTTCTCTTTGTAGAAGTTAGCAGCCGTTGAGCTGCGCCAGCTTCATCAATGACATCAATTGCTTTGTCTGGTAGCTTCCGATCAGTAATATAGCGAGCTGCAAGCTCAACTGCAGATTTTAGGGCGTCTGCTGTATATTTGATATTATGGTGGTCTTCGAAGTATCCCTTGATCCCTCTAAGAATTTTGATGGTATCGTCAACATTGGGTTCATTCACGTCGATTTTTTGGAAGCGCCTACTTAGAGCTCTGTCTTTTTCAAAATGTTGACGAAATTCTTTGTACGTCGTTGACCCCATTGTTCTAAGTTTGCCGCCTTGCAACGCTGGCTTCAATAAATTTGAAGCATCCATTGCCCCACCGGAAGTTGCTCCAGCCCCAATTACTGTGTGTATCTCGTCAATAAATAATACGGCATCATCATGACTTTCCAATTCAGCCACGACAGCTTTTAACCGCTCTTCAAAATCACCTCTGTATCGAGTTCCAGCTAAAAGAGCCCCCATATCAAGTGAAAAAATAGTTGTATTAGCTAATACTTCAGGGGTCTCACCAGATACTACTTTTCTAGCTATCCCCTCTGCTATTGCGGTTTTACCTACTCCAGGATCACCAACTAAAAGCGGGTTATTTTTTCTTCGTCGACACAACACTTGAATGCAACGTTCTACCTCGTGATCTCTTCCTATCAAAGGATCTATGTCACCGACTTCAGCCTTTTGATTAAGATCGACGCAGTATTTTTCCAGCGCACTTTCTTTTTTTCCATTTTCGGTGTGATCTGCCGATTTTTCTAAATCATCTTCATTTTGGTTTGCTCCTGATACAGAACGGGTTTCGTCATAATTAGTATTTTTGGCCACACCATGCGCTATAAAATTAACAGCATCGTAGCGTGTCATGTTTTGGTCTTGCAAAAAGTAGGCAGCATTTGATTCACGTTCAGCAAACATGGCAACCAGTACATTAGCTCCTGTAACTTCTGAACGCCCCGACGATTGCACATGTATGGCTGCTCTTTGGATGACCCTCTGGAAAGCTGCTGTTGGAACAGCTTCTGATCCCTCTATGTCAGAAACAAGTGTCGATAATTCATCTTCAACATATTCAGTTAGTGACTTTCGCAACCCAATTATATCAACATCGCAGGCTCTCATCACTTGTTGTGCATCAGGTTCATCCAATAAAGCCAATAAGAGATGTTCTAAAGTGGCAAACTCGTGGGACCGCTCGTTAGCGTGGCTTAAAGCTTTATGTATAGCCTGTTCGAGTGTTGACGAAAATGACGGCACGGCCTTGCTCCTAGATGCTTAGTGTATTCTACTTAATATGCTTTATGCAACTTTCATACCTTAAAGTGTGGTTTTTTACTTTGACTCTTCAAGTGGAAAACAATGTATAAATCAAATTTTTTTGTTAATTTTCAAAAATTAATTAAAATTTGTCTTTTAGAGAACGAATTTTACTGAATACTTCAACATCACTTGAGCCACACATATTAAGTTTTTTGCGAATATTTTTGTCAAATGGCCTTAAAAATGGATTAGTTCTTTTTTCTAGTCCTAAATTAGACGGAACTGTGAATAAATTTTTTCTGCGCGCAGTTCTTACATTTTCGCTTCTTTTTAAGAGATCCAGATTATTGGGATCGATAGTTAGAGCGAAGCGGGCATTATTTTCCGTATATTCATGGCCCGAACAGACTTTTGTAGTATCGGGTAAAGGTAATAAACTTCGAAGGCTATGCCACATCTGCTCCGCACTACCCTCAAATAACCTGCCGCAACCTAATGCCATTAAACTGTCACCAGAGAAAAGAATACTTTGTGAAGAAATGTGAAGAGCTATGTGGCCTATTGTATGCCCCGAAACATCGCGAACTTGTCCGGATTGACCCTGGAAAGAAATTTTGTCCCCAGGTTGAACATATTTGTCCAATTTCGGTAATCGATGAATGTCAGCTTGCGCACCTAATGTTAAAGCATCGTGTTTTTTCAAAATTCCATCTAAACCGTTTACGTGATCAGCATGGTGGTGAGTTAAAAAAATTTTCTCTAGATTTAAATTATTTTTACCAAGAATTTCATTTATTGGGTCAGCTTCTGGCGCATCTACTAACAAAGCTGATCTGTTTTCAACGTTATAGAAAACAAATGCATAATTGTCAGATAAGCAAGGTATTGTTATTAATTCAAAAGACATAAAAATTATATAATATTGTTTAATAATGAAACCGTAGTTTACCATGTATCTGGATGTCAAAGAAATCAACGAATTTTATAACCGAAGTACTTTGGGAAGAGCTGCCAAAGCTTCGATAAATAAAAATTTGTCAAAAATCTGGCCTGAAGCTACGGGTTTGAACGTTGTGGGCTTTGGCTTTTCACTACCTTTTTTGCGGCAATTTTTGGTTGGTTCTCGGCGGGTCATTTCTCTTATGCCTGCACAAATGGGAGTGCTAGCATGGCCAAAAAAAGAGAACAACGTTTCTGTGCTGGTGGACGAGAAAAGGTGGCCAATTGATACGGGACATGTTGATAGATTAATTGTAGCCCACAGTTTGGAACATTCAGTTGACCCGTCAACCTTATTGGCCGAGGCTTATCGTGTTTTGGGTCCTGGTGGTAGGGCTTTGTTTATGGTTCCAAATCGTGCAGGTTTGTGGTCTCGCTCAGATAATACGCCATTTGGGCATGGTAAACCTTTCAGTTCTGGCCAGCTCGAAACCCAATTGAGGCTGCATGGTTTTTTACCAGAAAAGCATATTTCCGCATTGTATATGTTACCCTCAAATCGAAAAAGTCTGCAACGCCTAGCTACGTTTTTAGAAAAGACTGGTGAAAAATTACCGTTTTTAGTTGGAGGTCTTGTAATGTTGGAGGTTTCCAAATTACCTGATCTAACTAAAGGTTCTCCCATTCTGGACAATAGAAAAGAAGTTAGGGGTGTGCTGGAAGGTTTTTCTAAGGGTCAACCGAAGCCAGTTTTGGACATAAATAATAAAAACCATCTTTAGAAAAGAATCGAAATTCATCCGATTCCACGGTGACATATGTTTTTTTATAAAGGCCTTAAGTCGCATCAAAGCCAAGTCCTTAAAAATTATACAAAAAAGCTTTTAATAAATATCATTATTGATGTTGCGGGAACGAAATTGCTCTGTTAAACCCGCTCGGAGCTTTATAAAGTTTTAAATTCATTTATCGCAGATATTTAAAGTTATTTAAATATTCGCAAAAAATAATCGGAAGGGTGATTGTGTCCGAACAAGCCTCAACATCGAAAGGCATAGCTACGCGATACGCGTCCGCTTTGTTTGGTTTGGCTGACGAACAGGATGATATTCCGGCGCTAGAGAAAAATGTTAGTATTTTTAAACAAGCAATAGGTCAGAGTGCAGACTTAAACCATCTTATTTCGTCGCCAATTTACTCTCGAGATCAACAGCAAAGCGCAATTTTGGCAATTGCAAAAAAACTGAGTTTGAGTAGCATCATGACAAATACGCTAGCTCTAATGGCGGAGAAACGCCGATTGTTTGTAGTGCCCACTTTTTTGTCAGTACTAGAAGATTTAATTGCTGAAAGTAAAAACGAACTTACGGCTGAGGTTATCAGCGCAAAAGAGCTGACTACGGGTCAATTAGACAAGCTTGCTAAATCTCTCAAATCTAATTTTAGCAAGGACATAAAAATTAACGCCTCCGTTGATGAGAGTCTAATCGGGGGGATGATTGTAAAAGTAGGATCAAGAATGATTGATACATCTATACAAGCGAAATTAAACTCACTTCAAAATGTAATGAAAGAGGTCGGATAAATGAGTATCCAAGCATCTGAAATATCTTCTATTCTAAAAGATCAGATTAAAAACTTTGGGCAAGAAGCCGAAGTTGCGGAAGTTGGTCGTGTATTATCTGTGGGGGACGGAATTGCTCGGGTCTATGGCCTTGATAACGTCCAGGCTGGGGAAATGGTTGAGTTTCCCGGTGGAGTACAAGGCATGGCCCTGAACCTAGAAGCTGACAACGTTGGTGTAGTTATATTTGGTTCTGATAGGGATATCAAAGAAGGTGACGTAGTAAAAAGAACAAACTCAATCGTTGATGTACCTGTTGGTCCAGGTCTGTTGGGACGAGTGGTCGATGGTTTGGGCAATCCACTCGATGGCAAAGGGCCCATTAAAACTAAAGATAGAAGCGTGGCAGATGTTAAGGCACCAGGAATTATACCACGGAAATCGGTTCACGAACCAATGGCAACTGGATTGAAATCAGTGGATGCGATGATCCCAATTGGTAGGGGTCAGCGAGAACTTATAATTGGTGACCGACAAACTGGTAAAACTGCTGTGGCTTTGGATACAATACTTAACCAAAAGTCTTATAATGACGCTGCTGGAGACGACGAAAGCAAGAAATTGTATTGCGTATATGTGGCAGTTGGGCAAAAAAGATCTACAGTGGCCCAGCTTGTTAAAAAGTTAGAGGAAAGCGGAGCAATAGAGTATTCCATTGTTGTAGCAGCTACAGCCTCTGACCCTGCTCCCATGCAGTTTCTTGCCCCATATGCAGCTACATCAATGGCGGAGTATTTTAGAGATAATGGAAAGCATGCCTTAATTATATATGATGATTTGTCCAAACAAGCAGTTGCGTACCGTCAAATGTCATTGCTATTACGCCGACCTCCTGGCCGTGAAGCTTATCCTGGTGACGTTTTTTATCTTCACTCAAGATTATTAGAAAGGTCGGCAAAACTGGGTGATGAACATGGAAACGGCTCGTTAACAGCCCTCCCGATAATAGAAACACAAGGCGGGGACGTATCTGCATTTATTCCAACAAATGTGATTTCGATTACTGATGGTCAAATATTCTTAGAAACAGAGCTTTTCTACCAAGGGATTAGACCAGCAGTTAATACCGGCCTTTCGGTTTCTCGCGTGGGCTCATCTGCTCAAACAGACTCAATGAAGTCCGTGGCGGGTCCGGTAAAGCTTTCATTGGCACAGTATAGAGAAATGGCAGCTTTTGCCCAGTTTGGATCTGATTTAGACGCGGCCACTCAACAGTTGTTGAATAGGGGTGCCAGATTAACCGAGCTCATGAAACAACCACAATACTCTCCTTTGACCAACGCAGAGATTGTTTGCCTGATCTTTGCGGGGACAAATGGTTATTTGGATAAAATAGATGTTTCAGAAGTTGGCCGTTTCGAAGCTGGATTGCTGAATAATCTTAGAAGCAAACATTCTGACTTGTTAGAGTATATAACAAAAGAAGATCCTAAAATCAAAGGCGAAGCTGCTGATAAAATAAGTTCCGTTCTAGATGAGTTTTCAGCGGACTTTGCTTAAGGAATTTCAGAAGTGCCAAATCTCAAGGACTTAAAAAACAGGATTGAAAGCGTAAAAAATACGCGAAAAATCACCAAAGCGATGCAAATGGTTGCAGCTGCCAAGTTAAGGCGGGCCCAAGACGCGGCAGAGGCATCAAGGCCTTACTCAGAACGGTTTAACGCCGTACTAGCTTCATTAGCTGCGTCGGTGGGCAATTCGGAAAACGCCCCTATTCTTCTTAGAGGTACGGGAAAACAAGCTGTGCATCTTTTAATTGTTATGACTGCAGAGCGCGGCTTGTGCGGAGGTTTCAATTCCAACATAGCAAAGCTAGCTCGAAGTCATGCTGTCAGGCTAAAAGAAGATGGTAATCAGGTTAAAATTATAACGGTTGGGAAGAAGGGCAGAGATGCTCTCAAAAGAGATTTGGGTGATTACTTTATCGAACATGTAGACTTGAGTGAGTTAAAATCGATAAAATATGTAAATGCGCAAGCAATTGCTAAGGCGTTGTTAGCTCGTTTTGATAATAGCGAATTTGATGTCGCTACTATTTTTTATTCGAAATTTGTAAATGTTGTAAGTCAAACTCCAACCGCGCAACAAATAATTCCTGCAATCTTTGAGAATCAATCATTGGCGTCAGACACAGCAATTTATGATTATGAGCCGGATGAGGAAACAATACTTGCTGACCTACTTCCGCGCGGTGTCGCGACCCAAATATTTGCAGCTCTTCTGGAGAATGGGGCATCTGAGCAGGGCGCTCGGATGTCTGCAATGGATAATGCGACGCGTAACGCTGGCGATATGATAGATAAGCTGACTATTGAATTTAATAGATCTCGTCAGGCCGTAATTACTAATGAGTTAATTGAAATAATTTCGGGCGCTGAAGCGCTCTAAGAACCGGAGGTAGAATAATGGCTAATGCAAAAGGTAAAATCACACAAGTGATCGGCGCTGTTGTCGATGTGCAATTTGAAGATCATCTTCCTGAAATTTTAAATGCCTTGAATACTGATAACAATGGTAAAAAGTTAGTTTTAGAAGTTGCTCAACACCTAGGGGAAAATACAGTCCGAACAATTGCTATGGATGCTTCTGAGGGCTTGGTTAGAGGCCAAGAGGTAGTTGATACTGATGGTCCAATATCTGTTCCAGTTGGAAACGCTACTCTCGGCAGAATTCTTAACGTCGTGGGTGAGCCCGTTGATGAGCAGGGACCAGTAAAGTCTAAGGAGTCAAGAGCCATTCACCAACCTGCGCCAGAATTTAATGAACAATCGACGGAGTCAGAGGTCCTGGTTACAGGGATCAAAGTTATAGACCTTCTCGCGCCATATTCAAAGGGTGGAAAAATTGGACTTTTTGGAGGTGCCGGTGTTGGTAAAACCGTTTTGATCATGGAGTTAATCAATAACATTGCAAAGGTACACTCGGGATTTTCTGTTTTTGCTGGCGTTGGTGAGCGTACTCGCGAGGGAAATGATTTATATCATGAGATGATCGAGTCTAACGTTATAAAACCAGATAATTTAGAAGAAAGTCAGGTTGCTCTAGTATATGGGCAAATGAATGAGCCGCCCGGAGCGAGAGCGCGGGTTGCTTTAACAGGCTTAACTTTGGCTGAGCAATTTAGGGACCAGTCTGGTACTGATGTACTGTTTTTTGTAGACAATATTTTTCGCTTCACTCAGGCGGGCTCTGAGGTGTCGGCACTTCTTGGTCGAATTCCGTCAGCTGTGGGGTATCAGCCTACCTTAGCAACTGATATGGGCGACATGCAGGAGCGTATTACTTCGACAAAGAACGGTTCAATTACTTCGATCCAGGCTGTTTATGTTCCGGCAGATGACTTAACTGACCCAGCTCCAGCAACCACGTTTGCGCATTTGGACGCCACAACAGTGTTATCACGGGCGATTTCAGAGTTGGGAATTTATCCTGCTGTTGATCCATTAGATTCATCTTCACGCTTAATGGATCCGGCTGTTGTTGGCGAGGAACATTATCAAGTCGCCAGAGATGTTCAGGGTATATTGCAAAGATATAAATCGTTGCAGGATATCATCGCAATTTTGGGCATGGATGAGCTAAGCGAAGAAGATAAACTAACCGTTGCACGTGCCCGAAAAATACAGCGATTTCTTTCGCAACCATTTGATGTCGCCAAAGTCTTTACTGGATCTGACGGTGTACAGGTGCCGCTTGAAGATACTATTTCTTCTTTCAAAGCAGTTGTTGCTGGCGAATATGATCATCTGCCGGAAGGTGCTTTTTATATGGTTGGTGGTATAGACGAAGTTATTGCTAAAGCAGAAAAAATGTCGGCTGAAGCGGCCTAAGGGAAGTTAAATGGCGAATACAATGCAGTTTGATTTAGTAAGTCCTGAGCGGCGATTAGCCTCTCTAGAGGTGACTGCGGTTCAAATACCTGGTGCCGATGGCGACCTTACAGCTATGCCGGGTCACGCTCCTGTTATTGCAAATTTACGTCCCGGTATCTTAAAAGTTGAGTCACCCTCTGGAAATACAGATTATGTTGTAACTGGGGGTTTTGCTGAAATAGGTGAAGGTCTTTCAGTTTTGGCAGAAAGAGCACTACCATTAGAGGAGTTGTCTCAGGACGCTTTTGATGAGATCCTTAAAGAGGCAAAGGTCATGTACAAAAAGGTTGAGGAAGAGTTTCAAAATCAACCTGGCCCTGTGGACGATGCAGCAAAACTATTGTCGGATATGGTCGCCATGGGCGAACAAATAGGTTTGAACGCTAATAAATAAATTTTGGTAACTTAGTTTTTTGAGAGCATGGCTATCCTAATAAATAGCCTCTCAACCAACGCAATCTGTGGTGCATGTTGATTAGAAGAACGCAGCTGTAAATCAGTGGTAGTCAATAATTTAATTGCAGTTTTGATTTTAACTGGACCCCATTTTCGAGCCTGATTTATTAAGGTATCTCTGCGAGGGCCATAAATGGGAGGTCGAAGAGCTGAAGCTCCCGCGCTGACCCCACCAGGGTTTGAAATGATTGAGAACAACGCTTTAAAATGTCTTGTAGCTGCAATTATAAAGGTTACTGGCCGTGTTCCTTGCGAACTTAATCGGCCTAATATTTGGCTAACTTTAAACTCATTACCAGCTAACATAACATTTAAAATTTCGTCTATTTCTGCCTCATTGGAGTTTGGTGAGCAGTTGATTATATCTTGGGGTGTAATTGGCGTTTCGTCTTTGAGTTTGTACAGTGCCAACTTCGCAATAGTTTGATTAAAATCTCCAGGTTGCAAATCTGACGCTAATGTCGCCAGCTGGGCAAAACCCTCTTGTGTAATGTTTTGTAGGTCAGATTCTGCAATTATTTCTTGTACATCGAATTTAGTTATTGGATTATCGTAGATTGGTACAGCAAATGTATTTTTTTTCTGTTCAAAAAATTTTCGAAGGTTTGATGATGGTTTTAATGATCCAGCCGTGACAACTATAGTGGCATCACCATCTTTCCATGCCTCCACAGCTTTAATTATTATGTCAGCGATTGTCTCGTTTGCCTCTTCGATCAGGACGGCTCTTTCGCCTGGGAAGAAGCCTTGTGCTTTACATAAATCAATGGCCTGCTCTGGAGCTTTTTTCAAGTTTTCACGCGAAATTCGAGCTAACCGCATTTCTTCATCAGCCTTTGACCCTAGTAGTGATTTGATCAGTTGCATCCTTTTGTCGGAAACCCGCATATGGTCATTTCCGTAGATCAAAACGCCTGTTATTTTTTTTGGCGGTGATCTAAAAAATAAGTTTGTATCTCGACTTGTAAGTTTCATAAATTTTTTTCAATAACTGTCAGAGATATTCTGTCTGCAACTTTGTCAGCCAAAAGGACCATAAGTTGTTTACTTGTGATTCTGTCAGCATTTAAAACAGCGGCTGTAGATCCATTATTAGAATAGCTCAAATACATTTCTTCTTTATCGGATAAGACTTCAACACCAGTTTCTATATCTATTAGTTTGAGTGAGACCGAACCAGAAACTTTTATACGATGGACGGTCCCATCAAAATTTAATCCACTATCTTCTTTTGAGGTATCTATGGTATAATTTAAGATGTATTTACCTGTACCTTCACTTAATCGATTTGTTAATTGCGAGTAAAAAATAAACTCATTTTGGGTTTTAGGTTCTTGTATACTGATTTTATAAGGTAGCTTGGTTGAGGTCTGGCCGTTATATAACGGCGAAAAACCACAAGAAGAAAACAAGAATATAGTAACCAGAATTATTTTTTTAAATGACAACATTAACTATTCTTCCTGGCACAATTATTATCTTCTTTGGTACTTCACCATTCAGAGCCCGTTGCACGGCTTCTTCTTCAAGTGCTAATTTTTCAATTTCAGAAATTTCTAAATCTTTTCGTACCTCTATCTGACCTCGGCGTTTTCCATTTACCTGTATTGGCATGGTTATGTTATCATCCTTAAGAAAGTTTTCATCAACAGCTGGCCAGGGCTGCTGAGCCAACAAACTTTTTTCTCCCATTATTTTCCAAAGCTCTTCAGAAAGGTGTGGTGTCATGGGAGACATTAATTGGGCAAGAGTTTTCGCTGCAGAGAGTTTTGCTTCCGTCCCAGCTTTTGATTTTGCCAAAACGTTTGTAAATCCATAAAGTCTTGCGATAGCTGCATTAAATCCAAAACTTTCAATTGCTTGGGTTACGTCGTGGATTGTCCGATGCATTTCCTTAAGGAGGTTTTCATCCTCGTCATTGGGGCGTACTTTGTTTTTAACAATTTCATTAATGATGCGATATACTCTTGATAAGTGCTTATTGGCGGCCTCTGCGCCTGAAGCGGTCCACTCAACGTCTCGTTCTGGTGGACTATCCGACAGTACAAACCATCGAGCTGTGTCAGCCCCGAATGCTTCAACAATATTTACAGGGTCGACAACATTATTTTTAGATTTTGACATTTTTGCGGAGGGTATAATATCAACTTCTTTACCATTGTTCTTTAAGTAAGCTCTGCCCTCACTTAACTCAACTTCCTCTGGAAAATGAAAGGAATCTCGGCCATCAGTTTCAGTGCTTTTGTATATGGCATGGGTTACCATTCCTTGAGTGAAGAGCGCGTCGAACGGCTCCTTAGCTGTCTTTGGTAAATGACCAGTAATCACCATGGCTCTGGCAAAAAACCTTGAATAGAGCAGGTGCAAGATAGCGTGTTCAACTCCTCCTATGTATTGGTCGACATTCATCCAGTAATTTACATCTTTACTCGAAGTTGGTTTCTCCGACTTGGGCGAGGTAAAACGAACAAAATACCACGAACTATCCACAAAAGTATCCATTGTATCCGTTTCGCGGAGGGCTTGACTGCCACATGAAGGGCATTTGCATTTTCGCCAGTTAGAGTGACGGTCTAAAGGATTTCCAGGAATATCAAATTTTACATCATCTGGTAGACTAATTGGTAAATTTTCTTTTTTTTCAGGAACTACCCCACAATTTTCGCAATGCACCACTGGTATTGGACAGCCCCAGTATCTTTGGCGACTTAGGCCCCAGTCTCTCAACCTAAAGTTTGTTACACTTTTCCCCCATTTATTCTTTTCAGCAAAATCAATTGTTTTGTCTATCGCCTCCTGCCCAGTGGCAATATCAATTTCTGTAAAGTGATTTACCCATTGCACCTTTTCTGATTTTGGAGGGACAAATGCTTCATCTACAACTGGTGCACTATCGTCTAGGCTCAAAAAAGTATCTATTACAGGTAATTTATATTTCCGTGCAAAATCTAGATCTCGTTGGTCATGCGCTGGGCAAGCAAAAATTGCGCCGGTCCCGTAGTCCATTAAAATAAAGTTAGCAATCCATACCGGTAATTCCCAATCAGGATCAAGGGGATGCTTCACACGCAATCCCGTATCAATACCCTTTTTTTCAGCTTTTTCCATATCCGCTTCTGATGTGCTCATTTGTCTGCACTCTTTATTGAAAGCAGATATTTCAGCGCTATTTTTTTCCAGTTCCTGTGCCAAGGGATGATCTGCAGATATACCTACGAAAGATGCTCCCATCAGAGTGTCAGGTCTGGTAGTGTAGACTTTTATTTTCTTTTGGTGTTTTAAGGGGTTTTTGATTTCAAAGTCGAATTCTAAGCCTTTTGACTGACCTATCCAATTGGACTGCATTAGTTTTACTTTTGCGGGCCAATTATCCAAAGCTTCTATAGCTTCCAAAAGTTCATTCGAGTAATCGGAGATTTTAAAAAACCATTGGGTAAGTTCTTTACGTTCAACAATTGCTCCTGATCGCCATCCCCGACCGTTTTCAACTTGCTCATTAGCTAAAACAGTCATATCCACGGGATCCCAATTAACAACTGCGTTTTTACGGTAAACAAGACCTGCACTTAGAAAGTCGAGAAATAATTCTTGCTGTTTGCCATAGTAGTCAGGATCACATGTTGCAAACTCTCGGGTCCAATCTAATGTCCAACCCATTGGTCGCATTTGAGATTTCATTACCTCAATATTGTTATATGTCCACTCCTTTGGGTGGCCACCTGAAGCCATAGCCGCATTCTCAGCAGGCATACCGAAAGCGTCCCAACCCATTGGATGTAAAACGTTGTGTCCCGTGCTCATTTTAAAACGTGCGATCACATCTCCCATGGTATAGTTTCGAACATGTCCCATATGAAGCCTGCCCGAGGGGTATGGAAACATTTCAAGGACATAATATTTTGGCTTTGTAATATCTGTTTTGGCTTGGAAGACTTTCGCTTTCTCCCAAGCTTTCTGCCATTTTTTTTCGATAGATTTAGCGTTATAGTGTGACATTTTGAAAGCCCGATTAATTCCTTGTGAGATCTGTTAATTTGTTATTGTAATAACGTCCAGTTCATATCTTTTCTGTTTCGTTTAAAATTAATAGAAGTTCAGAGGTTGGGCTGTCAATTTTGTGAAAGTTTGAGGTGTTGCATTCCTGCATCACTTTTGTAAGATTTTAGTATCAAGTCACTAATAAGTTTGCACTTATTAGCATTTTTGTGTGAAAAAGCCGACCATACTCTCAATGGTGAGGGTAATTTTTTTAACTCGAGGAAAAATAATGAAAAAAGTTCTTCTAACAACGACAGCAATGGCATTTGCTTCGTCGATGGCAGTAGCAGGCGACATGTCTATGTCTGGTGCTATCAAATTAACATATGGTGCTTTTGGTACAGGTACCGCTGCAGCTGGTGCTGACGATTTTACATCAGAAGCTGATCTAGATATTGCTGCAACAAGTGCTAGCGGTAACATCTCAATGTCAGGTACTTTAGAGCTTGATGAAAGCGGAACTGCTGCAGGTCCTGTAACAATTTCAACAGGTGCCTTGACATTCACATATGACAACAATGATTTGGGTGCTCTAGCTCTTACTGGTTCAGGTGATGGCGAAGATGACAACTATGGTGACTACAGCGTAGCATTTGCAGCTGGTGGTATCGGTGTAACATACACCAAAGACCAAGACTCAAGCGACAACGTAATGGCTGTATCATATTCAGCTGGTGCATTGTCATTGTCATTAACAGCTCTTGATGAAACTGCTGGTTCATCTGGTGGTGTTGCGGCTACAGGAAACCCGACAACACTTACAACTGCTGGTATCAAGAAAACAACTATTGGTGCTACATATGTAACCGGCCCATACACTATCGCACTTTCAGGTGATGACCAAGCTAGCCAAGATTGGGACGCATCTGTTGCAATGGCAAGCGGCGATACGACCATCACAGTTGCTGCTGACGAAACAGAAATGATGTCTGTAGGTATTGCTTACACTTCAGGCGCAATGACATTGAGTGCTCGTCAAGAGTTCAACAATGCACCTGGAACAGACGATGAAACAGAGTTTAATATCACATATACTGATGGAGCTCTGACATTTGGAGCTGGTTATGATTCAGGACAAGGTGGTGCCACAACTAAGTATGGTGACGAAGCAGAGCTAGTTATCAGTGCTGGTTACACAGACGGTGACGTCACTTTGGCTGCTAAAGGTACCGATCAAGACGAAATGGAAGTTAGCGTAACATTCTCATTCTAATTTAGAGAATTATGTATTCCTTATTAGGGGTGGCCTTTTGGCCGCCCTTTTTATATTTGATATCCTTATGGCATTAAAAGACATAAAAAAGCGAATACATCAGGCAGAAGTTAATTTTTCGAGACCTATTGGAACTACGAAATTAATAGCAGTTTCGAAAGTCCAACCAAATGATCGGATTGAAACGGTTTTGGATCAAGGGCACCGTATTTTTGGCGAAAATAGGATTCAGGAAGCACAGTCTAAGTGGCCAGCTTTCAAAGAAAAATATGAAGATATAGAATTGCATATTATTGGACCTTTGCAGTCCAACAAAACTCGAGTAGCTATGCAACTGGCTGATAGCATACACACTTTGGATCGACCTAAGTTGGCCAAAAATGTGGCAAGGCTTGCTCAAGATCTAGGAAAGTGTCCAGAACTTTTTGTGCAGGTAAACACTGGAGATGAACCACAAAAATCAGGTGTTTTACCTAAAGAAACTGAATTATTTGTCAAAGAGTGTTTGAATATGGATTTACCAGTTAAAGGCTTGATGTGTATTCCCCCTTTAAATGAAGAAGCCAGTCTTCACTTTGCTTTGCTTAAAAAAATATCTGAGAATTGTGGTTTAAGTCAGCTTTCCATGGGCATGTCTGGTGATTTTGAAAAGGCGATTAGCTTTGGAGCAACCCATATTCGCGTTGGGTCCGCTATCTTTGGTGAACGTGTAAAGTCTCCGGAACAATAAGCTGGCTGCCGAAATCAATAAACTTGGCAACTTTCAAAAGATTATCTCTGCTCAACGCTACACAGCCTTCCGTTGGATACCCATTTTTTCTCCACCTATGTATAAAAATAGCGGAGCCGCGACCTTTAACAGCATATGGCCAATTCCAATTAGTTAATATGACTAAATCATATAAGTGATCTGGCCTAAAAAGTCTTTCGTGACGAAACAAAGTTGGAGTTGTGCCCATTAAATTATAGTCGGGATCTTTTACATCATCGGACCAAATATCACGAGGCCGGATTGGTATTGCCCAACTGCGTGGTCGCTTTATTCTGTCGGGTCGAAATAACATACCAACGATTTGGTGCTTACCGCTCGGAGTTTTTCTATCTCCCTCATGTTTAAAGGAAGTAATTCCATTCCTTCCAATTACACAAGGAAGTGTTTTATCTGCAAGTCGCAAGCCGGACGCTGTCAGTATTAAATCTTTCACATCAGGTGACCTGATTTTCTAGCTTTTGTCTCCAAATATCCGCGATTGGTCTTGTTTTGGCCAACATTGAGAGGAACCCGTTCCACTACATTTATGCCATACTTATTCATAGTAGAAATTTTTGAAGGATTATTAGTGATTAATTTGATATTTGTAACTCGCAATTCCTTTAGAACAGCGGCACCTAGTTGAAAGTCGCGTTCATCGTCTTCAAAACCCAAACGATGATTTGCCTCAACAGTATCGAAGCCTTGATCCTGTAACGAGTAGGCTCGTATTTTATTAGCAAGACCAATGCCCCTTCCTTCTTGATTAAGGTATATAAGAAGCCCGTCTCCCTGGTCATTAACCATCTTTGTTGCAGCGTGTAGCTGGGGACCACAATCGCACTTTAAACTACCCAAAACATCTCCAGTAAAGCAAGCAGAATGAATACGCACTAAAGTAGGTTCATTTCGATCAATTTTACCGAATTCAACGGCGTAATGCTCTTCCCCGCTTATATTGAGTCGGAAAATATGAAATTGAGAATTTTCAGTGACTGCTGTTGGCAATTCTGCCGTAATCGCATCGGATATTCTTTGAGAACTCAGTGCACTCTGTATCAACTGATCCGTTTGTAAGTAGGTTATATTGTGGCTCTGGGCATAACTTTCGCCGTCAGAGACCGGTGAAATAACAGCGGCTGGAAGGATTTGAGCCGACTTTAAAAGTAGGAGAGCTTCATTTTCAAGTTCTAAAGGTTTGTCTCGTATAATTTTAAATGGACCTTTGAGTGGGGTTCTCAAATCAAGTGAAGGATCAGCTATGGCCTTAAGGGAAGCAATTTTAGGAATTTGGCCCAGTTCAAGTTTTACAGAATCCCCGTCATATATTGGGCAATTTAGGGTTTGTGCTCTTCTTGCCGTGATTAAAATAAATGAATTTTTATTGATTGACATCAATAGGTCTAATCTTGTCTGGCTCAAGCCATCTATTGGCGCTATGATAGCATTAGTTTTGTTTCCTGCCATAAGAATAGGAATGCCCAAGCGTAAGTCGGCACGTGCGCGTATTAAAATTTCTTGATCGGCAGGGCCTAGCATACTTATCAAATCGACCTGAATACTTTGTAAATTTATGTGGTTGTTTATAGTCTTGGGACGTTAGCTAATTTCTCAGACCATTAAAAGTAAAACTATTGGCATATTAGATGTCTGTTTCTTATAAAGTCGCTTTGACATATCAAACTTACCTAGATTTCGATTTGAAATTAAGGATTAAAAATCGCTGAAATTCTATTATTTTTAAATTATCTGAGTGCTTATTATGCTATAGGCCAAGGACAGAAGGGAGGTTGTTCCTAAAAATGAAAAAAAGAATTTTGCTGTTTGAACCGAACGAAGTTATAAGAAGCACTTTGCTAGAAAAAATAATGTTGAAAAAAAACTTCGAAGTTATTGATACAGATAGCCTTGAAAATGTCGAACTCCAACTTGAGAAGTCATCCTTTGAACTATTAATAATGGGTACAAATCAGGGATTGCATAGTCTTACGTCACTTAGGCAATTTGTCGAAGGAGCAAAAATTGCAAATTTAATTCTTTTTATGGTCCAGGCAGAGTGTGTTGATGATTCATTTTCTTCAGATAAATTGACAAAACAACATTTCATTGAAAAACCTTTCAGAATTGAAAATTTTTATAAAACAATTTTTACAACATTAGCAAAGATTTCAAATTCGAAGGATATGACCCACAAAATTGGTCCTTTTACGTTCTTTCCATTAAAAAAATTTATAATTCTTGGTGATAATAAAAAGATTGACCTGACTGAAAAGGAAGTCGATATATTAAAATGTCTGATAAGCTCTGGAGAAAAAGCTGTAGATAGAGACGAGTTATTGAAAAAAGTTTGGAATTATAGCTCAGACGTTACTACTCACACTTTGGAAACGCATATTTACCGATTGAGACAAAAATTGGAGATCGACTCATCCATCCCAAGGTTGATAATTTCTCAGGGCGGCGGATTTAGAATACGTTAGTTGTTACAGTTATTTCAGAAAAGAAAAACTATTGTTATAATTGCTTTTAAGAC
>CACPBQ010000007.1 GCA_902632125.1 Paracoccaceae bacterium
CGATCCTCACGCTTGGTTATCAGTTGAAAACGCTCAGACCTGGTTAAATTTAGTTGCTGGTAAGCTTTCTGCTGCTGATCCAGAAAATGCTGGTGTTTATTTTGCAAATGCTGCTGAGGCCCGCGCAGAAATTGACGCGCTGATTAGGGAAGTCAATAGCATCTTAGAACCAGTGCGGGGTCGAAATTTCGTCGTCTTTCACGATGCTTATCAGTATTTTGAAACCAGTTTTGATTTTCCTGCCGCAGGGGCGATCTCGCTAGCAGATGCCTCTGATCCAAGTGCTGCGAGGATAGCTGAGATCCAAGGTCGTGTTCGAGACGAGGGAATAAATTGTGTTCTCTCTGAGCCACAATATAACCCAAATCTTGTTGAAACTGTTTTATCAGGAACAGATGCTAAAACTGGGGTCATAGATCCACTGGGATTTAGTTTAGAGCCTGGTCCCAAACTATACGGTGATCTTATTCGTAATATGGCTAAGGCTCTGGCTGGCTGTCTCTGATAAAATTACCTGGCTGACCTTTTATAAGGCCAGTCAGGTTTTTATCAAGTTTAGAATTTCTAAACATAGGACTGTGTATCCGCGGTACTTCGGATTATAAAACGTTTTATGAGTGATTGAATTTGGTTAATAACTTAGGTGAAACTAAAATAAAAAAAAGGCGCAGCCAATCTGATCCTATGAAGGATTTTGACAAGTTGCCCAAGATACTTCGAGACTGGTTAAACCTTGCAGCTTTACCATGGCGTCCTAAGTCTGTTTTCCGCGCTTATAATAAAGCTTTGCGCCAAACCGGTGACCCAAGCCTAGCGCTAAGGCAATTAGAAAAATTACAGCAACAGAAACTTTCAATGGATCAAAAATTCTGACGCAATTAAGGTTTGTTAAAAACTACTCAACCAAGTCGCCAGTCATTGGTATAGTGTGCCTATTTACCGGATCAAATTCTTGTAACATTGGTCTGCGCTCATCTAACCAATTTACTACACCGTCCTGAGCATTTTGTTCAAAACCTTCTGAGTCACGGATAACAATGGCAATAACCTCATCATCTTTCTTCATTACAAAATGAGTGCCTGGGTCTCTCTCTTTTCCATTTTCGACGACATCCTGTAGAAAATCATCGTAATGTTCTGGCTTTGGTTTAAAACGTATTATACTTAATTTTTTGGACATTTTGCCCTCTCTTGAATTGTGCATTTAGATTATCAATGACTTGGAAAAAATCCAGTAAATTCATTTGCTGAAAGGCTCGTTTTTTGTCCAATCAAAAGTGCCATCATCGCGCTCCTTAACTGCTTGCTTCCAGCCTTTTTCTTCTACGCGTTTTTTAAAATTATGCCCTTCTGGGGTATGGCGAGAAATGCCATCTAGAAGGGTCGCCAACTGCTGTGTTCCAGATAGACCGGTTGCCTCTACTGCCTGATTGATAACCATCTTTTGCATAGCCAGCTGGTTGAGTGGAACGCTAGCAAGGCGTTGTGCCATCGCCTCAACTTCACTATCAAGCGAGCCTTCCGGAACAGCTTTCAATACTAACCCCATATTGGCGGCTTCAGTTCCACTTATTTGGTCACCTGTAAATAAGACTCTTTTCGCCCGTTCGGCTCCAATCCTGTAGACCCACATTGCGGTGGATGGACAACCCCAAACACGTGTGGACATGTAGCCAATCTTGGCAGTTTCTTCCATGAAAATCATATCACTGCATAAGGCTATATCCGAGCCTCCACCAACCGCAAAGCCATGAATTTTACAAATTACTGGTTTTGAACATCGCCAAAGCGACATGAACTTATGTGTATTATCCCACATAAATTTATAATCGATGAGGGGATCCCATTTCTCACCCTGATAGACATTATTCTCCCCCTGATTTTCAGCATAAGCTCCAAGGTCATAACCCCCACAGAAACCCTTCCCCTTACCTGAAAGAATAATCACGTGAATTTCAGAATCATTCTCTGCTTCAAGTACAGCGTCTTGCAGTTGGCCGGGGACATCATCATCTATGGCATTTAATTTCTCGGGACGGTTGAGGGTGATCCGGCCTATGCGGCCATCTTTTTCAAAAATAACTTTTTTCACGTATGCTGTCCTAACGTTGCCGTAATTGCTGTATCTAATTTTTCAATAAGCTCATCTAATTGATTATCTTCAATAATAAATGGTGGAGCAAGAAGGACATGGTCCCCGTTTTTCCCGTCTCTTGTTCCAGACATCGGATAGCAAATTAAACCAGCTTCAAATGCATTTGCCTTTAATCGAGCAGCAAATTTGTGACCTGAATCAAACGGCTGTTTTGCTTCTCGGTCTTCTACAAACTCAAGTCCTTGGAATAAGCCACGGCCACGCATATCACCTACGTTTGGATGTTGTGAAAATTTATCCTCAAGTGCCCTTGAAAGTTTTTTTCCTTTTTCAGCGGCGCGTTCCACTAAATCATTTTTTAATAGTTTTTCAATGACTGCCTGGGCTGCAGCTGCCGCAACTGGATGACCAAGATAAGTATGCCCATGCTGAAATAGGCCACTTCCAGTTTCTATGCATTCATAAATTTCCGAAGTACAAAGCATTGCGCCAATAGGCTGGTAGCCTGCACCTAATCCCTTTGCGATACAAAGTATATCTGGGCTAACCTGCTCAGCATCACAGGCATATAAATAACCTGTTCTTCCCATGCCGCACATAACCTCATCCAAGATTAACAATACACCATATTGATCACAAATTTTTCGTATTTTTTGAAAGTACCCGTCTACAGCTGGAACTGCTCCGAGAGTTGCTCCGACAACAGGTTCAGCCATGAATGCCATTACTGTTTCAGGACCAAGACGAAGAATTTCGTCTTCAAGCTCTTGAGCCATACGCTGTCCATATTCATAAGCTGTTTCTGTTTCTTCTCTAAGGATATATTCATAACAGGGTGCTATGTGGCTTACATTCATTAACAAAGGTGAAAACTGTTTGCGCCGCCATTCATTGCCACCAGCAGCGAGCGCTCCAAGAGTATTCCCGTGGTAGCTTTGTTTCCGTGCAATGAGATGTTGTCTTTCGGGCTGGCCATTTTCAATGTGAAATTGTCGAGCAAGTTTTATTGCAGCCTCGGCTGCTTCAGATCCCCCGGAAACAAGATAGACGCGGTCCAATTGACCAGGTGCGTGTTTAATAAGTAATTCTGTAAGTTCTTCTGCAGGCTCAGATGTAAAAAAGCCTGTATGCGCAAAAGATAATTGATCAGCTTGTGCCTTAATAGCTGCTATAACGTCTGGATCCCCGTGGCCCAGGCATGAAACGGCGGCTCCACCGGAACCATCTAAGTAGGGTTTCCCTGACTTATCATAGATATAACATCCCTGTGCGGTCACCGCTGTTGGTGGTAAAGTTTTCATATTCCTCGGGAAGGTTTTTGACATCAAGAAACGCTCCGTGATTAGAACTTCTTACTTAAGGCTCAAAGTATATAGTTTTCGGTTACCGAACAACCTCCTAGATGATCATTCTTTTTTTGAGTGCTAATTTGTCTAATGAAAACGACCTTTCTTGATGTCGCGAATTAGACGTCTATTAATTTTATTTCCACTATTGTGCAAAGCATTGTTTGAGTGGACATTAAATGAGCGAAACAAATGATCTAGGAAATTCGATTGGCCAGCGCAGAGGCTTAGTTTTTGTATTCATGGCAGGTGTTTTGTGGTCCACCGTGGGACTCGGCATTAGGATGATTGATGAAGCAACAGTTTGGCAAATTCTATTATATAGATCGATTAGTTTGAGTCTTTTTCTTGCAACGGTCATTTATCTTAGATCTGGTGGAAATCTTATCAAAGTAGTCAAAGCGGCTGGCCTCCCAGGTTGCATTGCAGGTTTAGCTTTAGTTGGGGCCTACTCGGGTGGGATTTATGGGATACAATCCACCTCCGTCGCAAATGCCATGCTTTTATTTGCCTCTGCGCCTTTCATGGCAGCAATACTTGGTTGGATTTTTTTGCGCGAAATAGTACGTAAAGCAACTTGGGTTGCCATATTATTTGCTATCTTGGGTATCGGTATAATGGTTCAAGACAAAACCGAAGGTGGGGTGGCGCTTTTGGGAAATTTGGCAGCTTTAGGGTCTGCATTTGGGTTTGCAGTTTTTACAGTTGCACTTCGTTGGGGTCGGTCAGGGGATATGCTTCCAGCCGTATTCTTGTCTGGCATCTTTGCAATTTTCATAACTTCAAGTATTTGCCTGCTTAGCGGCCTTTCATTTCAAATTTCAGTTAACGATACCAGTATTTCTATGGGAATGGGTGTTTTTCAAGTTGGCGCAGGTTTAGTTTTATATACCCTTGGTTCTAAAACACTTCCTGCTGCAGAATTAACATTGTTATCTCTTGCAGAGGTTCTTCTTGGACCTCTTTGGGTCTATTTGTTTCTAAATGAAGTTGCTACATTGAATACACTTTTAGGGGGGCTGGTTTTATTATTAGCAATTGCTGGAAACGCAATTTCCGGAGCTCGAAGAAAGCCACCACCTATCACCACACCTTAGGTATTGATATGACTCCAAAGCCCAACTTCTTAATAATTATGGTTGACCAATTAAATGGTACATTCTTTCCTGATGGGCCGGCGGACTGGCTGCATGCACCAAACTTGAAGAATTTAGCTTGTAATTCAATAAGATTTAGAAACGCTTACACGGCAAGCCCTTTGTGCGCACCCGGGCGTGCCGCTTTTATGTCTGGTCAACTTCCATCCCAAAATGGAGTTTACGATAATGCCGCAGAATTTTCATCCACAATTCCAACTTATGCACACTATTTACGTCGAGCAGGGTACCAAACATGCCTGTCGGGAAAGATGCATTTTGTTGGTCCTGACCAGTTGCATGGATTTGAAGAGAGATTAACAACAGATATTTATCCTGCAGATTTTGGGTGGACTCCTGATTACCGCAAACCAGGTGAGCGCATTGATTGGTGGTACCATAATCTAGGATCGGTTACTGGCGCTGGTATCGGTGAGATTTCAAATCAACTAGAGTACGATGATGAGGTTGCTTTTAATGCTAAGAGCAAGATTTACGATTTGGCGCGCGGTCATGATCCACGTCCGTGGTGTTTGACGGTCAGTTTTACGCATCCACACGACCCTTATGTCGCTAGAAAAAAATATTGGGACCTCTACGAAAACTGTTCGCATCTCTTACCAGAGGTGAGCAAAATTTCTTACGAAGACCACGACGTTCATTCTAAACGTATCTTTGATGCGAATGATTGGCGCTCTTACGAAATAGATGATGTAATGATTGAGCGATCAAGACGTGCCTATTTTGCAAATATTTCATATTTGGATGACCAAATTGGTGAATTACTGAAAACGTTGGAAGAAACTGATCAAGAAGCGATTATAATTTTTGTATCTGATCACGGTGATATGTTGGGTGAGCGTGGGCTGTGGTTTAAAATGTCATTTTTTGAAGGGTCGGCTCGAGTACCGTTGATGATCTCAGATTCCTCAATGAGCAGCCAAGTCATTAATAGTCCAGTTTCAACAATTGATCTCTGCCCAACCATCTGTGAATTGGCAGGGGTCACTATGTCTGAAGTTAAACCCTGGATTACGGGAGAGAGTTTGTGTTCCATTATGCGAGGAGAAAAAAGGCAGAGCCCGGTACTGATGGAGTATGCAGCAGAAGCAAGTCACGCGCCGATGGTCTGTATTAGAAAGGATCGATGGAAGTACATTTCTTGTTCTCTGGACCCAGAACAACTATTTGACTTGGATAAAGATCCGCATGAGTTAGATAATTTAATTGGAAAGACTGATTACAAATCAACAGTTCAATTTTTTCGTGACACTATTGAGTCGACTTGGAATTTAGATCGCTTTGATCGAGATGTGCGAGAAAGCCAAGCTAAACGTAAAGTAGTTTATGAAGCTTTGCGTAAAGGAGGGTACTATCCATGGGATTTCCAACCTTTAAAGCAGGCATCAGAGCGATATATGCGTAATCATATGGACCTTAATATTTTGGAATCTATTCAGCGCTATCCATCGAATGACTGATATATGAATTGATATTTTGCTGAGATTAATGTGGTATCCAATAAAATCGCTATGCTTGTGAAGAGGAAAGATTGGGGGATTTTGATTATATCATTGTTGGTGGTGGATCATCTGGCGCTACTCTGGCTGGGCGACTGACTGCAGATCCATCTGTAAAAGCGCTTTTGCTCGAAGCTGGTCCCTCAGATAGATCTTTTAAAATAAAAGTACCTTTAGGTTATGGTTCTTTATTTTATGATCAAAAGTTTAATTGGAAATATGAAACGGAACCTGAACTCGAGTTAAAAGGGCGCAGAATGTATTGGCCGAGAGGAAAAGTGTTGGGTGGTTCTAGTGCTATTAATGCAATGGTTTATGTTCGAGGGCATCCAAACGATTATGAAGAATGGGCAGATGTTGCTCCAAGTTGGAATTGGAGCAATGTAAAACCCTATTTCAAAAAAATAGAATCTTGGAAAGGCGAGGACTCTCCGGTCAGAGGCAAGTCGGGTCCAGTTGGTATTTCAAATGTTGAAAACGATGTTCATCCCTTAACAAATAAGTATTTAGAAGCGGGCCAGGAATTAGGTTTTCCCCATAATAAAGACTATAATGGCAATCATATGGAAGGCGTCGCTGTTTATCAGACAACGACCTCTAATGGATTAAGGGTCTCTTCTGCTAGCGCTTATATAGCGAAAAAAAAACGCAGTAAAAATTTGAAAGTGATTTCAAATGCTCATGTAACCAAATTGATTTTTGAAGGTAGGCGAGTAATAGGAGTATCCTTTCTTCAGGGAAATAAAGAGACGAAAGTATTTACACGCGGAGAAGTTATTTTGAGTGCCGGCGCTCTTAATTCTCCACAACTTTTATATCTTTCTGGTTTGGGTCCTGCTGATGAACTAAAAGCGCATGGTATTCCCATATTACAGGACATGCCTCATGTGGGTCGTCATCTACAAGATCATATCGGAGTAGACTTCACCTTGGCGGTTAACCGTCCCTCTCTTAATCAAAAGCTACGCCCCGTTTTGGGAAAACTAATGGTGGGTTTAGAATACCTTTTTTTAAGGTCTGGCCCTCTTGCAATGAGCCTGAACCAGGCGGGGGGATTTGTGAAGTCTGAGCCTTCTTTGGCCTCACCTGATTTACAACTTTACTTTTCGCCTTTGAGTTACTCGACAGCACCAAAAGGTAAACGTCCGTTAATGAGCCCAGACCCTTACCCAGCAGTCAGGCTAGGCTTCAACCCGACCAAACCTACCAGTGAAGGTTGGATATCGCTTATGTCTTCAGATCCTCGTAAAAGCCCAAAATTTGTAGGAAATTATTTATCTACCGAAGAAGATAAAAAAGTGATGATATCTGGGATGCATTTAATGCGAAAATTTTTACAAACAAAGGCAATGCAAAATATCGTTGATGAAGAAATTTCTCCTGGATCTGATTTAAAAGACGACGAAAGTTTTATGGATTTTGCACGAGATGAAGGTGGAACGGTTTTTCATCAATGTGGCACTTGCCGAATGGGAAAGGACATTTCTTCATCGGTTGTAGATGAGAAGCTTAATGTCCATGGAACAAAAGGTCTTCGAATTGTGGATGCTTCAATTTTTCCAAGAATTACGACCGGTAATACTAATGGTCCTGCCATAATGGTTGGAGAGAAAGCCGCCGATATTATATTAGCGGATCGAAAGTTATAGAGGTGCATAAATGCTAAGAATTACATCGATAGAGACTTTTTGTAACGAATTTGTTGGATTTGTGCGCATTACTGATGAGACAGGTCTTCAGGGCTGGGGTCAGGTCTCTACTTATCATTCAGATATTACGTGTCAGGTTTTGCATCGACAGGTAGCGCCATGGGTTTTGGGCGCTCGAATCTCCGACTTGGATGACTTGCTCGATTTAGTTACTGAACGCGAACATAAATTTCCGGGGTCTTATTTAAGAAGAGCAATAGGTGGTTTTGATACAGCTATTTGGGATTTAAGGGGCAAACAAAGCCAAAAACCTGTTGTCGAGCTGTTAGGTGGAGAGCCAGGTAAATTGAGAGTTTATGCCTCTTCAATGAAACGCGATATCACGCCAAAAGAAGAGGCAGAGCGCCTTGTGAGACTTCAGGGTGAACTTGGATATGACGCTTTTAAAGTAAGGGCAGGAGCTGAGGTTGGTCGCAACCAGGATGAGTGGCCAGGCAGAACAGAAGAAATTATTCCGACCATGCGTAAATACCTTGGTGAAGATGCTTCCCTATTAATCGATGCAAACAGCTGTTATTCCCCGGATAGGGCAATTGAAGTTGGCCGAATGCTGGAGGATAACGGATTTTGCCATTTTGAAGAGCCATGTCCTTACTGGGAGCTTGAGCAAACTAAAATTGTTACTGACACTCTTGGTATTGACGTCACGGGCGGGGAGCAGGATTGTGATATCCCAACTTGGAAACGAATGATCGATATGCGAGCTGTCGATATTGTTCAGCCAGATATTTTATATTTGGGTGGCATTTCGCGAACAATGAGAATTGTTGAGCTCGCAAAAAGTGCCGGACTTCCAGTAACACCGCATTGCGCAAACCTATCTCTGGTTACGCTTTTTACAATGCACTTATTAAAATCAATACCAAATGCAGGAAAATATTTAGAGTTTTCGATTGAGGGTGCTGACTACTATCCGTGGCAACAAGACTTATTCAAAAATAGTTTGTTTGATATCGAAGACGGCTGTGTTTCTGTAAAAAGTGACCCTGGTTGGGGATTTGAAATTAATGATGAATGGCTTTCTAAGTCAGATTATAAGATCAGCCAATTTGAATAAAATATAAATTTTTGAAATTTCAAAAAAGATAGTTACAGTATAATTTGGGTATTTATTAAATTGTTTAAACAACAAAAATTTAAAACTTAGGGAATACAACAATGTGGGCTGCAGACTGGAAAGATACATCTTATTGGCTTGATGATATGCCTCAGGTCTCAGGCGTTTCTAGAGATCTAAAACGTAAAGTAGATGTTTTAATTATAGGATCTGGCTACACAGGATTGAATGCTGCACTAGAAATAGCAAGAGGCGGTCGCGAAGTGATGGTCATTGAAAGTGGCTACCCAGGATATGGGTGTAGCACTCGAAATGGTGGTCAAATAAGCACCCATGTTAAACCTTCGCTTGAAAAATTAACTCAAAAAGTTGGCGCATCAAGAGCAAGCGCAATGAGGCAAGAAGGCGTTAATGCATTAGATTGGATAGAGGAACTGGTTAATAGGGAAAAACTTGACTGTAATTTTCTGAGAGCCGGCCGATTTCATGCCGCTCATTCTAGAGATCAGTATGATTACTTGGCCAGAGATGCTGAAAAACTTACCAAGTTTGAAAACATTCCAACGGAAGTTGTGCCTAAAGCTGAGCAACATAGAGAGCTGGGAACAGATATGTATTATGGCGGCGTTGTTTTTCCTAGGCACGCTTCAGTACATCCAGCAAAATATCACCATCAGCTTTTATCGCGTGTTATCGAAGCCGGTGCTGCTGTTGTTAGTTACTGTGAAGCTCAGGCGGTAAATAAGCTTGACAAAGGCTTTGAAGTCCGAACTTCAAAAGGTGATATAGTTTGCCAGGATCTTGTCGTTGCCACGAATGGTTATACTACTACTATAACTCCTTGGCTTCGCAGAAGAGTAATCCCAATTGGCAGCTATATTATTGCCACTGAGCCAATAGAAAAGGGATTGATGGACAGATTATTTCCTACAAATAGAAACATAACGGATACTTGTAAGGTCGTTTATTATTACCGCCCCTCCCCAGATCGTCAGCGGATTTTATTTGGTGGCCGCGTTTCAGCAAAAGAGACTAATACGGCGTCAAGTGGCCCAAAACTACACAATGACCTTGTGCGGGTATTTCCAGAATTAAGTGATACTAAAGTTACTCACTCTTGGTTTGGTACCGTGGCTTATACTTTTGACGAACTTGCACATACTGGATGTCATGATGGAATATATTACTCTATGGGTTATTGTGGCTCTGGAGTTTCGATGGCAAGTTATCTGGGTATGAGAATGGGCCAAAAAGTTTTGGGATTGGCTGAAGGAAAGACGGCGTTTGATGACCTGCCTTTCCCAACAAAACCTCTTTATACAGGAAACCCTTGGTTTCTACCGCCGATTGTTTCTTGGTATCGCTGGCGTGATAAAAGACAAATTGTTAACTCCAGGTAAAAGTAATTTTTATAAACTTTTGTTGCTTAAATCCCCCGACTCAGTACAGTCTTACTGATGATTAAAGTAATAGGGAGGGAATTTTATGAAAAAAACTATTATGAAATCAGCCATTGGAGGCCTTGCCGCCGCTGGTTTGATGTTAACAGCTGCCGTTAGCTATGCTGACGATACACTAAGAATTGTTTCTTGGGGTGGTGCATATCAAAAAGGGCAGTCACTGGGCATTTTTCAGCCTGCTGCTAAGGCAATGGGCATTACCGTGAAAGAAGATACTTATGGCGGTATTTCTGATGTGAAACTGATGGTGAAATCTGGTGCTGACAAGTTTGATATATTTTCAAGTGGAGCAGGTAGTTGTGCTTCAGGCGCAGCGGAAGGTGTTTTAGAAAAACTAGATTATTCAGTAATTGATGTAAGTAATCACTTGCCTGGAATGTACAGTGATTATTGTGCTGGTGCTGATATTTTCTCTGTGGTTGCAGCTTATAATACCGAAACTTTTGGAGAGGGAAATGGACCTAAAACATGGGCTGATTTCTATGACGTCGAAAAGTTTCCTGGCACTCGTGCTATGCGAAACAAGGTTGATGGTCAGCTTGAAACAGCTCTTTTAGCTGACGGGGTTCCTAAGGAACAAGTTTATGAGGTCTTGGACAGTGAAGAAGGAATAGAAAGAGCACTCAATAAGATTAGATCTATTAAACCCCACATTGCTGTTTGGTGGTCTTCTGGAGCTCAGCATGCTCAACTAATGAAAGATGGTGAAGTTGACATGACCACAGGCTGGAATGGTCGATTTGATGTTGCCAAAGAAGATGGTGCTAAAGTGGCATATGATTGGCAGTCTGGTATTATGGACTGGGAAGGCTACGGAATTCCAAAAGGTGCAAAGAACAAAGATTTGGCAATGAAGTATATCGCAGAGATGATGAAGCCCGAGTACATGGCAGAATTTGCTAAATACATTACTTATGGTCCGACTAATGGAAAAGTATATGAGCTTGGCCTCATGGAAGACTCCAGAGCACGTATGATGCCTAGCCATCCTGATAATGCAAAGTATCAGCTTACAATAAGCCAAGATTGGTATGCTAAGTGGCGTACAATAGCTGCTGAAATGTATACTGAAATGATGACTGAATAATATACTCATCTCAATTAAAACTAAGCGCTCGAAGGAATTATCCTTCGGGCGAATTTATACAGTGATTACAAATTAATGAATGAAACTTCTCTAAATATATCTATTCGTGAAGTCACAAAGAAATATGATCAATTTTACGCGTTGAAAGACGTAAGCCTAGAAATCAAATCTGGTGAATTTATGACCCTTCTAGGACCGTCGGGATCTGGAAAGACAACCCTTTTGATGGTTTTGGCAGGTTTTACAAACCCAGATTACGGTAGTGTAAAATTTGGAGATGAAGAGGTTATTTTAAAGCCACCACATCTTCGTGGTATTGGCATGGTTTTTCAAAACTATGCTCTTTTTCCGCATATGACAGTTGAACAGAATGTGGGCTATCCTCAAAAACTGCGTGGTGTTAGTGCAGCAGAAACAAAGCGAAGCGTTGAGGAAGCACTCAATACTGTAAAACTTGAAGGGCTGGGACATAGAGGAATAAATGAGCTTTCTGGAGGTCAGCGTCAACGAGTGGCGCTTGCCAGAGCCATAGTATTTAAACCTAAGATACTATTAATGGATGAACCACTTTCTGCGCTTGATAAGAAATTGCGTGAGGAAATGCAGATAGAGCTTAGGCAGTTGCATGACACTCTCAATATGACAACAGTTTATGTTACACATGATCAGAAAGAAGCGCTGACGATGTCAGATAGAATTACAGTCATAAATCATGGTGAGCTTATGCAGCTTGGAACACCTAATGAAATTTATGAGCATCCAAACAATCACTTTATTGCTGACTTCATTGGAGAGTCGAGCCTTCTTCCTGTTTCCATTCGCGATGGAAAAACCAGCTTAAATGGCGAAAAGATTGTTTTGGCTGAAAAGGCTGAGAAAGATGGTGATTATCTTTTAGTAGTACGCCCAGAAAAAGCATTTTTAGCCGATAAGAAAGTTAAAGGGGCAAACTACTTTTCTGGAAAATTAATCGATTCTATTTTTCAAGGGGAGAGCCAGCTCTTGGTCGTAAAGCTCAATTCAAATGATGATGGGCAAGAGGTTCGTGTTCGTGTTCCAAATGAAAGTGTAACACAAAAAGCTCTTCCAGAGGTAGGCCAAACAGTCTCGATCGGGCTCAAGGTTGCAGATAGCTACGTGGTAAGCTGAGAATGACAATTGTTGAAGCGGAAAAACTTAACCAAAAGGGTTTACAAAAAGTTGCTTCGAACGAGCGGTTCACCTTTTTTGGATTAACTTTGCCATATCTGATTATGGTGACAGCTTTGATTGTAATTCCTGTCGGCTGGTTATTTTATCTTTCATTTATTGGAAGAGATGGAAGTTTCTCATTTGAAAACTATGAACGTATGATGAAAAGCAAGGCTTACATTCGTATTTTTATAACCACATTTAAAATAAGCATACTTACAACAATAATCTGTGCTGCAATAGGTTACCCGCTTGCCTATTTCATGTCTCAGCTATCTCGAAAATGGGCCAATATATGTATGATTGGCGTACTAATTCCATTTTGGACAAGCCTATTGGTGAGAACCTACGCTTGGTTGGTTCTGCTCCAAAAAAAGGGACTGTTGAACAATATGGCTATCGAAATGGGTTTGATTACTGAACCTATCAAAATTGTTCATAACACAACAGGGACGCTTATTGGGATGGTCCATATTATGCTGCCGTTCTTAATTTTGCCATTGTATGCAAACATGCGATCTATAGACAAAGATACATTGAAGGCGGCGTCGAGCTTGGGGGCCACACCAACTCGAGCTTTTTGGACAGTATTTTTCCCCCTTTCTTTGCCTGGCTTGCTTGCTGGACTCTTGATTGTTTTTGTTCTTTGTCTTGGTTTTTATGTAACACCTGCAATACTCGGTGGCGGAAGAGTCATTATGGCTGCTATGAAAATATCCAGTAATATTGAGCTCTATTTTAGTTGGGGAGCAGCCAGTGCACTTGGTGTTGTCTTGCTTGTTGTAACGGGGATAATTCTCTTTATTGCCTCAAAGCTAGTTTCCATGGACCAACTTGGGAATAGGTGAGCATTATGAGTTTTTTGAATAAAAATGTCTCTGAGACGCAAATTCGTTTAAAAGACAGGCTCTGGCTTTATATTTTCTCATATATAATTTTATTCTTACTGATTGTACCATCTTTGGTGGTGATCCCGATGTCATTTTCAGCCAGCCAATATCTTGAATTTCCGCCTAGAGAATGGTCGCTCAGATGGTATGAGAATTACTTTTTTGCTTGGAAAGTCGAGAACGGTTTTAATGATTGGATGCAGGCAACCTGGACCTCTGTAAAGGTTGCGGTACTAACAATATTTGTTGCCACGCCAGTTGGAACAATGGCGGCTTACGGTTTGGTGAATAGTAATTCTAGGCTCAGCAAGATTTTGTTTCCGATATTCATCTCGCCAATGATGGTCCCAATTATACTTGTTGCAATTGGTCTTTTTTACTTCTTCGTTCAATTTAAACTGGTTGGCAGTATTTTTGGTTTGGTTTTAGGTCATTCCTTGGTGGCAATGCCTCTTGTATTGATTATCGTATTCAGTGCTCTGAAAAACTACGACATGAACCAGGAAAAGGTTGCTCGCTCCTTAGGTGCCACACGATTTCGCGCCTTTCGGGAGATTACCTTACCTCAAATTAAATTTTCTATTATTTCTGCTTCTCTTATCGCTTTTCTAACATCTTTTGACGAAATAATTATTTCGCTCTTTGTTGCAGGAGGAGATAATTCTACAATTACCCGCAGCATGTTTCTAGCCTTGCGAGATCAGATCGATCCTACAATCGCTGCAATATCAACAATATTGATCGTCATTTCATCGGGTCTGCTTATTATTATTCAACTGATTGGTAATAAAGAAAACAAAAAAGACTAAAAATTTATTATTTCAGAGTTGTTTATTAAAAATTTTTATTTGGCTGGGTTTGCAAAAAGCTGTGACATGAAATTATAAAACCAAGCAGCTTGCGAAGCGTCGTATTTCATCATCAGATTGGTTTGCTTTTGGACACTCTGCACACCGAGGCAGTTTGTTGACGGTGAATCAGCCTGCCATCTTCTAAATCCCTCGATTGTGCATTCGGGATGATATTGAAGTCCAAAAATATTTTTTCCGTATCGGAATGCTTGATTTTCAAATCCCTCACTTCGCGCTAAATGAATGGCGCCTTTTGGAATATCAAAAGTGTGAAAATGCGCTTGTGTGAAGAACTTTGGTTCTGACAAAAAATCTAACCCCTCATTTGTGGGAGTAACTTCATAATATCCAAACTCATGACGATTGTCTTCGGTTGGACCAACCTTTGCTCCCAATAAATGAGCTATCTGTTGTGCGCCTTGGCACAGTCCTAAGATAGGTAAATTTGCCTCCATACAAGAGTTTATCCAGTTGGCTTCCTCTTTAAGAAAAGGATGTTTTTCCTTTTCAAAAACGCTGAACTTACCACCATAAACAACTGTACCAAATGTTCTTTCTGTTGGTTCGCCAAGAAGTTCACCTCGGAACGGAAATTTCTCAATTGGGATAAGGCCATTTAGTCGTGCGAAAGTAAACACACGATCATCTGCGGGTTCGTTGCTGTGCCGCACTAGAATTAACTCATTTTTCTTAATCATCAAAAGAAACTCTTTTGTTATTCAAACTTATGCTTGAAAATTTCCAGTAAGTGATGAGACGAACCCTTCTTGAATGATTTCAGGGTCATAAGCTTTTCGACTAAAAACCTCTCTAACCATTGGTTCAAATGTATCTAATGGCTCAATCGGGTAATCTGGATCAAAGCTGGATTGATCCCATCGTTCGCAAAACTCTGCGCAACTATCAAACACAGGGTGATCTCTAAATTGCTCCCGGGCGTTTCGATCCCAACCGTAGTGATGACCATAATAAAGCATCTGGAAAATTCCATGGTGCTCGACAGTCCATGCAACATCCCACCTAACAAATGGCCTTATTACCTCAGCTGACATCTTATCGTGATTTTGTGGAGCTAAGCCATCCCCAATATCGTGTAATAGTGCGCCGACTACCCAATCTAAATCTGCACCATCGCGAAGTGCCCGGGTTCCAGATTGAAGGCCATGCTCAAGGCGTGTGATTTTGTACCCTTCTAGTGTGGTCTCTCCAGCTCTTTTTAATTCCTCCAGTACTCGATCTGCAGTGAGAGCAAGATAGGGTTTTTCTAATCGGGCGAGTAATTCGTATTCCTCACGAGTTCCGTCTTTCATACTTACAAAATCTACATGTTCATCCATAGTTATTCTCCATTTCGAAACTCTGTAGAAAATTTAAAAGTCAAATTAATACTTAATAAATTAAATTCTATCTAAATTGTCCGCAACAGTTTTCTAAAACCGGCACTTATGTTTGAATTTTTTACGCTTTTCAGCCAGGTTAGTTTTTGAAGTTTTAACAATAGGCAATTTATGAACGATCACATTGAAGAGAGTCCACAAATTTCTGGGTTTCGATTTACTATTTACGTATTACCTTTTGCAATTTCCCAAACACTTGCTTGGGCGACATGCTTTTATTCATTTCCAGCTTTTTTGCCAATTTGGGAAGCTCAATTAGGGTTTTCTAAAACTTCGCTGACTGGTTCATATACTTTATCACTTATTGTGTCTGCCATTTTTGCTCCTTTCGTGGGACGGTTTATCGACAAAGGTTCAGGAAATTTTGTATTTTGCTTTGGCACTCTTCTAGCTTTCTGTTGTCTCTTCTTACTGTCTAAAGCGACTGAGATTTGGCATTTTTACGTTCTATGGTTTTTTATGGGTATAGCAATGTCTTGTTCTCTTTACGAAGCATGCTTTGCTTTTTTAACGAACACTATGGCGCATAATGCAAGACGAGCGATAACTTTTGTAACGTTGGCTGCCGGATTTGGTGGCACCATTTCTTTTTCAAGCGCTCACTTTTTGACCCAGTTTTTTGGTTGGAGATTAGCAATACTAATTTTTTCATTAGTAATTCTGATCGTTAATTTGCCTTTGGTGTGGAGTGCAACAAAAATGTTGAATAAAGTTTCCAACGGATTTGTTAAGCGATCTTCTGGAAATTTAAGAAATGTTCTATCTGTAATAAAAAAGCCCACTTTTTGGTTAATTGGCGGCACTTTTGCGTTCATGTCACTCAATCATGGGATGATAATCAGCCATCTTCTACCAATTTTTTACGACCGTGGCCTTGATGCTAAAACGGCCGTACTCGCGGCATCCTGTATTGGGCCGATGCAAGTCATAGGTCGTTTGATGATGCTAGCATCTGAGAAAAAAGTTTCCGTATTCTCGCTTTGTTTTGTATCTTTTATTTCAATGTTTATTGCTGGTTGGTCAATCTATTTAGGAAATCTTTCATTTGGATTAATAATAGCTTTTGTTGTTTTTCAGGGAGCCAGCTACGGCGTTTTGAGTATTATTCGTCCTACGGTTATCTCAGGTCTTCTTGGTCGTAATGACTTTGGAATTATCTCCGGGCTGCTAGCTGTTGGGTTCGTGCTAGGATCTGCTTTAGCTCCGCTGTTTGGGTCGTTAGTTTGGCAGTTAGGTACCTACGACTTAGTTATATTTGTGGCGTTGCTGTTGCCTGCTTTTGCTTTAGTACTGTTAATTGGTGCCTGGCGTCTAAAACCACAATAGCAAAATTATGCATTTTGATGAAAATATTTTAAACAGGGTTTGCCTCTGTTTATTGTTCTAGTATCTAAATATTATGAGAGCTTATGTTTGTGAATTTTTAGGCACGCTTTTTCTTGTGGCAACAGTGGTTGGTTCAGGCATAATGGCCGAAAACCTTTCAATGGGAAATCATGCTGTGTCGCTTTTGGCTAATGCTATTGCCACTGGTGCTATTCTGTATGTTTTGATTACAATATTTAGCGAGATATCTGGCGCCCATTTTAATCCCGTTGTTAGCTTAATTATGTTTACCATGAAAAAGCTCAGCTTTTTTGAGTTTTTGGCATACATATCCGTTCAAATAATCGGGGGAATTCTAGGCACTTTTTTAGCACATTTCATGTTTGAGATATCAATTATTCAACTTTCGATGGACGTTCGTACAGGATATTCTCAATATTTTTCAGAAGTTATTGCTTCTTTTGGATTACTGCTAACTATCTTGTTAGGGACGAAACAAAAATCAGCTTCCGTTGCGACGTTAGTCGCATTTTACATTACGGCTGCCTACTGGTTTACTTCTTCAACTAGCTTTGCAAATCCGGCCGTTACTATTGCAAGAACATTGACTGATACTTTCTCTGGTATTCAATATGGCGATACTATTCCATTTATTATAGCGCAAATTATTGGAGGTTTACTTGCATATCTGTTATTTAATTATCTTATTCAGTCCAAAAGAAATTGAAAACGCACTGAGAGACTGAGCTAAGAAATATAAACTCAAGTGTTGAAAGAAAGCCACTAATAAAAATGTCGAATGAAGTATTATATAACACTCAAGTAATCTCATTTTTGGAAGAGCTTTGGGGAGACGGATTCTTATCACCTGGAGGGTCCGATGAAGTTGATAAGGTACTTGAAGGAATAAATATTAAGGACCAGAGAGTTTTAGATATTGGATCTGGATCTGGAGCTTGTGCAATTCTGCTTGCAAAGAATTATTTGGCGAAAACGGTAGTGGGAATTGATGTTGAACCACCTGTTTGTGAGGCTGCCCAGGCACGTATTTTGGCAGCAGGCTTATCAGAAAAAATTAGTATCGAACTTGTTTCCCCAGGCATATTACCTTTTGAGAATGTCTCTTTTGATGTTGTTTTTTCTAAGGATTCAATCATACACATTCCAGATAAGGCAGCTTTAGCTTCAGATGTATTCAGACTTTTGAAACCGGGAGGTCACTTTGCGGCATCAGACTGGTTAATAAGTCATGGCGGAACGCCATCGCCTGAAATGTCTGAATATATAAAAGCCGAAGGTCTTGACTTTGCCATGGCTTCACCAAGCGAATATGAGGAGGCATTGTTTAAAGCAGGATTCATTGAGATAGAGCTAGTAAATAGAAACCCTTGGTATTCTAAGATCGCTGCTAAAGAGCTAGAATGGCTGAAAGGTTCAGATAGACAAGGTTTATCCAAACGATATGGGAAAGAGTTTATTGATCACCAAATTGAAATTTGGATGAAACTAGTTGGAGTTTTAAAAAGTGGAGAACATTGTCCACATCACATCCGAGCAAAAAAACCTTCAGAAAGTTAATTATTCTATTTGCTGGATTTCTTAAATTTTAATGATTTGGATGCAGGTGATAAGTTTATTTCGTCTATTATCGTTCCCTGACGGGTTCCTAAAAAATCAAACACAATTTTAGCAATATCTTCTGTTTCAATGGCATTGGTTTCAAGCCCGTCCGGTTCAAACTCCAATTTATCAAAGAACGGACTTCTGACCATTCCAGGGTTTATTAAGCAAACTCGAACTCCCGCAGGCCCTGCTTCATTTCTAAGTGCTTGTGCAAATCCCCTCAAACCAAATTTAGCAGCTGAGTAAAGCGTTGCTTTTTTTTTGCCTATAACCCCAGCCTCTGACCCGAGTAAGAAAATATCTCCACTTCCTTGCGATTTCATATGAGCCACAACAGCTCGGCATAAGATAATATGCGAAACAAGATTAAGATTTATAAAGTTCTCAATCTGAAGACTAGAAAAGTTTTCTAAGGATTTGAAGTCTCCGAAACCAGCTCCGCTTACAAAAATGTCGATGTCAGGGTTTTCTTTAAGGATAGATTTCATTAATTCTGGGAGTTTTTTGACTTTACTTAAGTCTGCTTCAACGGGAATATAATTTTTTTTACTCGGCTTGAATTTACTATGATCTCTAGCCAGACCGATCACTTTTATTCCGCTATTCAGAAGCTTTTCTGATATTGCCCTACCGATCCCACTTGAGCTTCCAGATATTAATGCGGCTTTCATGTTGATCTCTCTTTTGTTAATTTAACTGATGCACTGAAAAATTTTATTTTCTGATGTATAATTAGTTAACTCAGATTTTAAGAAATCATGCATTTGTTTTTCAATTTTTGTCCCATAGGATATAACACCATTGGCGTCTTCCATTGGGAACGCAAACAATTTGTGATCAGGGTGCAGGTTTGCTGCCTTTTTATACATGTTTTTTGGAAACCTCAGCGGGCCATAACTAATTGAATGCACCATTGAAGGGTCTAGTCCTTCCATTATTTCAGAGAAAAGAGAGGAATAGAGTTTTTGCCAATCAGCCGTATAGATTAGCGGATCAAATCTTAGGCCTATTTTCCAACCAGCATTCGTAAGTTTTTTGATGGCATTAATTCGCCTACCTATACTCGGCGCTTTACTGTCTAGTGATTTTGCAATTTCAGCTGGTGATAAACTAAAGGCTACAATACAGTTTGATAACGCTTTTCTCTGAAGAAGTGAGCTTATGGCAATACTCTTAGTACGCAGTTCAAGCTCAGCATTAGGAAATTCACTAAAAAAATTCAAAGCATCGTCAGCAAATCCGCTTAATTTATCGAAGGCTAAAGAGTCACAGTCGTATCCAGAAAAGAATGTGAGAGTTTTGCCATTATATTCATTAATTTTTTCAGAAATTGAGGTGAAGAAGTCTTCATAATTTACAAATAAAACAAAATTTGCTGAAGAATACATTCCCTGTAAGAAGCAATATTTACAATCATATAGGCAATTGTACATGTGAGAGAAATAAAAACTTTTGTGGGATTCCATGCCGAAGCCTGAAGGCACTGGTAAAACGAAGTTGTCGTATTTTTTTGCCAAGATGAGGGCCGGGTTTTTCTTCTGCAATTTAAAGTTTTGATGCCTTTTGTTAAATAATTCTTGATAACGATCTATCGGAACCCAATTCGCTCTAGGTAAAGCTCTTCGGATGCGCTGTGTTGTTTGATGTTCAGCAATCTGTTCCTCGAAAAAAATTGTTTCTATCAAAGCACGTTCCAATCTTTTGCATTAGCCAAGACTTCTTTTTCCAACTTTATTATTATCTCTTTCGGCTTAGAATTCAAAAATTCAGAAAGGTCCAAATTTCTTGACGGAAAGGTAACCTTCCACTTCCTGTAGATTTCTCGAAACTTATACTTATTGGTCTCGGTGAATTTAAATCTTTTTTCAAACTCCAAAACTTCATTTGGGATTGAAAGACGTTTCTTTTCTTCCTCTACCAATATCTCAATTTCGGCTAAAATATCTGAGATTTTTGACAATTGTTTTTCTATCAATTCGCGAACTAAATGCTTTGAAATTAAAGATGATGAGACATTTGGTGTGTCAGAAACAATCTTAATTACGTATGTAAGTTCATTACAGGAAAAAGATGGGGCCATTTCACAGAAACCAGCAGCCTCCATATCATATAATGCTTTCTCTTCGTATCCATTTTCCGGTTTGCTGACTGTAAATAAAGTTGCTGCTGGTATTAGTTTGGAAAGTCTTAATCCTGGGAAAAAGGCAGCTCCACTTTCTTTTGAGACCACTTTATTGGCCTGATATATCTCTCCTATCGGGTCCCTGTAAAAACCAGCTATTCCAAAATTAATCCAAGCCGAGTAGGCATTTATTTTTAAATGGTTCTTTAAAAATGTCGCGGCAGCAGCTGCTTTTATCGACCCCATACCAGATATAACAAGAGCATGCCCTGTTAGTTCATTAGCATAAATTGGGAACAGTGATTTATTTTCCACAATTTTCATATTGAAGACGTCTATTAATGGTGTGGCTTCTGCTCGAAGTGCAATTACCCAGCAAAATTTAATCAGAAGCCCCGAATTTTTCTCAACACCGGTTACTTCACTCATTGCCCAATAAACTCTCAAAGTAAATTATTTTTTTATTGAGCTCATCTGTAAAATCTTTTTTACCGCGTTTCATGGAGCCATTCATCATTATTTTAAGCTTTAAGATAAGTTCTGTTAGAACAAGTTCGTATTTAGATCGACTTAAATTTATATTTTTTAGAAGTTTTTCTAGACTGTAGATCCTAAATCTGTCCATTCCCCAATACATTTGTGACAATTGATCTGAATGCCCACCATTTTTAATAGTTAGCTGTTCATTTAAAAAATGGGTCTTTTCAAAAGCACAGTATCTTAACCAAAAATCATAGTCTTCGCACGCTTTTAGCTTTTCATCAAAATTTCCAATGTCATTAAAAACAGATCTGTGAATTAAGGCAGAGCTTGGTGAGATACAGCACATTTTCAGACATTTTTTAAAAAGGTCGCCTCCGTTTTTAATGTGCTTTTTATGCTGGTTCACTCTAATCCCTTTTCTTATCCAAATTTCGTCAGTATGGCTGACTCTATAGGAAAAGCTTTCTTTTTTAAGTGAAGATAACTGTGCTTCTAATTTAGTCGGCTTCCACTGATCATCAGAATCCAACAAAGCTACATATTCTGAGGACGATAATTCTATCCCGACATTTCTAGCAGAACTAACCCCGCCGTTCTCTTTATAGATATATCGCAGGGTATTCTTACGAGCTTCAGATAATGAAAATCCTAAATTTTTAAGGATATCCCAAGTTTTATCATTTGATCCATCATCAACGACGATAACTTCTGCAGGCTTTAATGTTTGGGATAATACAGAAGAGACACTTTCTTCGATGAAGTGTGCCCGATTGAAGGTAGGGATTATAACGGAAACGTTTGGCATTAGAATAAATAGTTTACACAATTGAATAGCTATCAAACAGAGATTTTTACTTTATTTAAGAAATAAAAACTGCACTAGTAAGTAATCTAGAAGATTGAGAGGTATATTCATGAAACCGCTAGCTTTTTCTAAATCTGGGAAATTCTGGAGAGGAAATCTGCATACTCACTCCAATCGCTCGGATGGGTTACTTTCACCTGATGATTTATGTCAAAGTTATAAAGATGAAGGCTACAATTTCTTAGTGATTTCGGATCATTTTGTCGGTTTGTATAATTATCCAGTTACTGAGCCTTCAGATTTTAATGATCCAGACTTTATGACCATTTTAGGTGCTGAGCTTCACTCGGGATCTGTGGAGAATGGGGAGATTTGGCACATTCTTGCTGTAGGGTTGCCAAAAGATTTTGCACCTACTAATTCGCCTAATTTTGTCCCTACTGATAATCAAGAGACTGGGCCAGAAATTGCGAAGCGATGTGTTGATGCTGGTGCCTTTGTAACCATAGCACATCCTCAATGGTCTGGGCTCACTTTGGCAGATGCTAGATCCATAGAGGCAGCTCATGCCGTTGAAGTTTATAATCACGGCTGTGCTGTGAGTACTGATCGTCCTGACGGATTTCATACATTAGACCTTCTCTTAGCAGAGGGCCGTAAGTTAAATCTTGTGGCGACAGATGACGCACATTTTACTGATCCTGATTACTTTGGAGGCTGGGTAATGGTTAAGTCTGATGAAAACAGTCCTATCTCTATTTTAGAATCTCTTAAAGAGGGCGCCTTTTACTCTTCACAGGGACCTGATTTAGTAGATATTGAAATAGATACTGGCTCTGTAGAGGTTCAGTCGACACCAATCAGCACTGTTATTATTCAAGGACAAGGCTCGGCTTACGTTGCCCAACATGGTCAATCGCTGGTCTCCACGCAACTTTCACTAGAACGTCTTAAAAAAAGCCCATGGATTAGGGTGACTGTGATAGATCACAACGGAAAAAAGGCTTGGTCAAACCCTATATGGAGAAAATAAGCGCCTCTTATAGATAAACTTGTACTTACGCGCCCACTATGGCCTTTACTTCAAGAAACTCTTCCAAACCCCATTCCGCTTTTTCTCGTCCATTCCCTGATTGCTTATAACCACCAAATGGTGCGTCTGGACCACCAGATCCATAATTTATATGAATTTGACCAGCTCTAAGACGTCGTGCAATTGAGGTAAGTGTTTCCTTGTTTTCCCCTGAAACATAAGCTGCAAGGCCATATTCAGTATCGTTTGCAATTTCTACAGCATTATCTATGTCATCATAGGTCAGAATTGAAAGAACTGGACCAAATATTTCTTCTTTTGAAATTGTCATGTCATTTTCAACATCACCAAATACTGTAGGTTTTGCGAAATAACCTTGCTCTAATCCGTGTGGTTTGCCAGTGCCGCCAATCAATAGCTTGGCACCCTCATTAATTCCTTTTTCTATCAGATTTTGAACCTTTTTGTACTGAACTTCACTTACCAAAGGCCCAATTATTGTGTCTTCTTTTTTGGGATCGCCCACAATTACTTTTTCCGCTGCGAGTTTTGCAATATCGTGAGCTTCATCTTTTCGAGACGCTGGTACTAACATTCGCGTTGGTGCGTTGCAGGACTGGCCTGTATTATCCATACAAAGATCAACACCATTTTTTATAGATTTTTCAAAATCCACGTCATCAAGAATAATATTAGCTGACTTACCTCCAAGCTCTTGACTTACGCGTTTGACGCTATCAGCAGATGCTTTAGCAACTGCAACGCCTCCTCTTGTTGATCCTGTAAAAGACATCATATCAATATCTGGGTGAGAGGACATTGCCTCACCGACAACGGGTCCCATACCGTTTATGAGGTTGAAAACTCCAGCTGGAACTTTTGCTTCATCTAGTATCTCCGCCATGATCATAGAAGAAAGCGGAGCAATTTCGGAAGGTTTTAAAATGGCCGTGCAACCCGCGGCAATACACGGCGCAAGCTTTGATACAACTTGATTGATGGGCCAATTCCATGGGGTAATTAAACCACAAACTCCTATAGGCTCGTGCCGTATTAAAAACTTTCCATGTTCATATTCAAAAGTATGATTTGTCAATGAGCGTATAGCTGCTTTTAGATGCCCTAAGCCAACCATAGCTTGCGCTCCCTTAGCAAGGTGGGTTGGCGCACCCATTTCAGTTTGAATAGCATCTGCGACATCGTCAAGTCGACGTTTGTATATTTCTCTGATTGTTGTAAGCAAATCTATTCTTTGCTCTACAGGTGTTTGAGAAAATGTTTGGAAAGCTTTTCGTGCCGCTCTTACCGCTTGATCAACGTGATCAGCCGTCCCAAGAGATATCTTTGTGACTTTTTCTTCAGATGCAGGATTTATAACATCAAGTGTTTCGACACCACTTGGTTTTATCCAAGCGCCATCAACATAAAAGTCTAATTTTTCCATCAATTTTCTCCGTAAAATGTTTAAGATTCGAATCTATTGCAATCTTCAGCTTTTGATCTCTATATTCTTAGGCCCAACATTTAAAGCTTTATCATGTTAATGCGACTTTGTCGTTTGTAAAATAGCTATTGTAATCTGGGTCATGCTTGAAAAATCTTTGAGTGGCATTGGAAACTTAAAAAAAAAGTAGCAATTAACGCCCCATGAGTTAATCCTGCATCTTGAACATTTTCCAGGTATTAGAAAGGCCTACTTGAAATGCGGAAAGTTTTAATCACGGCGGGAGCCACAGGTATTGGCTACACTCTAGCAGAACAATTCAGTGATGCAGGTTATCAGATTTGGATTATAGATATTTCAAAAGAGGATTTAAAAAAATGTCCAAAAGAGTGGGAGTGTAGTAATCTCGATGTTTGTGACGAAAACGCAATGTCGTCTCTTTTTAAAAATATTGATGAAAAATGGGCGGGATTAGATGTTCTGTGTGCCAATGCCGGAATAGCTGGAAAAACAGCGTTGATTGAGCATCAAGAAACTAAAGCATTTCGAAAGTGTGTAGATGTAAATTTAATGGGTGCCTTTCTATCTGTTAAAGGTAGTTTGCCGATTATGAAAAAACAAAAAAAAGGTAATATTATTTTCACTTCGTCTACTGCAGGTTTTAATGGGTTTCCATATCGCTCCCCTTACTCCGCAAGTAAATGGGCAATACACGGCTTTATGAAAACATTAGCCATGGAAGCAGGACCATTTGGAATAAGAGCAAACGCTATTGCACCTGGCTGTGTCGAGGGTGCCCGGATTGACGCGGTTATTGAAAGAGAAGCTGCAAAAAAAAAGACGTCACCAGATGTTATCAGGGAAGCTTATAAATCGGGCACATCCCTTAAGACTTTTGTGAACGCCAAGGATATAGCGTCAATGGCTTTATTTTTAGCCTCAGATCGGGCAAGCCGAATATCCGGTCAAGTAATTGCAGTGGACGGCCATACGGAAAACCCAGATCCCAAAATATAATGATGGCAATAGTTTTTTGCGGGAAGCCACCAATTAACTTTCTTTAAATGAAAAAGCTTGAAGCTGGTGTCGGATCAAGCCCATAGAGTTTGAAAAGGAATTTTTAGCGAAACTAATTTTGTAAAGGTTTAACTTGTAAATCACCATCGGCATAAGATTGAATAGCCAATGCAGCCGCATTTGCTGCTGCGGCTGTGGTAAAATATGGTATTTTGTCAAATAGAGCTACGGACCTAATATCTCTGCTATCTCTAATAGATTGTACGCCTTCAGTCGTGTTCATAACCAATGAAATTTCATTATTTTTCATACGATCAACTATGTTGGGTCGACCTTCGTGAACTTTATTTACTATATCACAATTTATCCCATCTTTCCGAATAAATTCTGCCGTTCCTCGTGTTGCTACTAGCTCAAAACCGATTTCGGTTAGCAGTTTTGCTGTTTCTAAAAGAAGTGGCGTTTTATCGTTATCTTTTATGGAGAAGAAAACTTTACCGGACGTGGGTAGGTTCATGCCGGCACCAAGTTGGGCTTTCAGAAATGCTCGCGCAAAGTTTATATCCCATCCCATAACTTCACCCGTCGAACGCATCTCTGGCCCTAATATTGTGTCGACCCCTGGAAATTTTGCAAATGGCATGACCGCTTCTTTTACACTAAACCATGGCATATTTGGGTCAGCCAGGGTCATGGGATCCGTTTTCGGAAATTGCTCGTGATCAGCGATTCTTTTATAAGGCTCTCTTTTTACAAATTCCGACAATTTTTCACCCGCCATTAATCGGGCTGCAATCGAAGCGATTGCGCTATCGGTTGCTTTAGCAACAAAAGGCACTGTTCTGGATGCTCTAGGGTTAACTTCAATTAGATAAACTTCTTCGTCTTTTACTGCGAATTGTACGTTCATAAGACCAATAACTTTTAGTCCAAATGCAAGTGCATGGGTTTGAATTTCAAGCTTTTCAATTACTTTTTTAGAAAGTGAATAAGGAGGCAATGAGCACGCACTGTCTCCGGAATGTACACCAGCTTCTTCTATATGTTGCATTATTCCAGCAACATGCACTTCTGTGCCATCACAAAGTGCATCCACATCGCATTCTACAGCTCCAGAGAGATACCCGTCTAATAAAACCGGGCTTGAGCCGGAAACTATAACTGCATTATTAATATATTTTTCAAGTTGGTCTTGATTATGAACGATCTCCATGGCTCTGCCGCCGAGTACATATGAAGGACGAATGACTAATGGGAAGCCAATTTGATCAGCAATTTTCATTGCTTCTTGTTCAGTGGAAGCGCTTCCATTGTTTGGTTGTTTGAGTTGAAGTTTATTTACTAATGCTTGGAAACGTTCCCTGTCTTCGGCTAAGTCAATAGCATCTGGGGTTGTACCTAGAATTGGAATACCCTGCTCTTCTAAAGCTTTTGCAAGCTTAAGTGGTGTTTGTCCTCCGAATTGGACTATTACACCATGAAGAGTACCGCTACGCTGCTCAACATTTATAATTTCCATTACATGTTCAAAAGTCAGCGGTTCAAAATATAATCGATCTGATGTGTCGTAATCAGTTGATACGGTTTCCGGATTACAATTAACCATTATTGTCTCATAGCCAACTTCAGTTAGTGCAAAGCATGCGTGGCAACAGCAATAGTCAAATTCTATCCCTTGCCCGATACGATTGGGCCCTCCACCAAGTATGATTACCTTTGTTTTCGTTGAGGGACGTGCCTCACATTCTACATCACCCATCATAGGAGATTCATATGTCGAGTACATATATGGTGTTTGTGCTTCAAATTCTGCAGCACAAGTATCAATTCTCTTGAAAACTGCTGTTATGTTTAAATCATGACGCTTCTTCCTTACTTCTAATTCGGATGAACCAGTAATTTTAGCCAAGCGAGCATCAGTAAACCCTAACATTTTCAATTTTCTTAAATCATCAGCAGAAGACGGCAAACCTATTTTTCGGATATTATTTTCAGTATCAATAATTTCTCTGATGCGTTCGATGAACCAGGGATCATACAACGTGACAGCTTGGATTTCATCGTTAGTAATACCTAAACGCATAGCCTGTGCTATCGTTAATATCCTGTCAGGAGTTTGCTTGCTCAAAGCGTTTATTATTGACGAGGTGTCGTCAGAACCTGGTATATCTATTTCGTCTAAACCCGTAAGGCCTGTTTCCATAGACGCTAAGGCTTTTTGTAAGCTTTCATGAAAAGTTCGACCAATTGACATTACTTCTCCAACAGATTTCATTGACGTTGTCAGGAAAGGTTCTGATCCGGGAAATTTTTCGAATGCAAATCTTGGAATTTTAGTTACAACATAGTCAATTGTAGGCTCAAAAGAAGCAGGAGTTACTTTTGTTATATCGTTGTCCAGTTCGTCTAATGTGTACCCAACGGCCAATTTTGCTGCAATTTTTGCTATAGGAAATCCAGTTGCTTTTGAGGCAAGTGCTGAAGACCTGGAAACCCTTGGGTTCATTTCAATCACAACCATCCGGCCGTCTTTTGGATTTATCGCCCACTGAACATTAGATCCGCCAGTTTCGACACCAATTTCTCTTAATACAGCGATGGAGCCGTTCCGCATATTTTGATATTCTTTGTCTGTAAGAGTAAGTGCCGGGGCGACAGTAATAGAGTCTCCGGTATGTACGCCCATCGGATCAACGTTTTCGATTGCGCAGACAATAATTGCATTGTCTGCTTTATCGCGAACAACTTCCATTTCGAACTCTTTCCAGCCAAGTAAAGATTCATCAATTAGAATTTGATTTACAGGTGATGCCTCCATGCCAGTACGACAGAAATGTTCGTAATCAGACCGATTATATGCTACGCCGCCGCCAGTACCGCCTAACGTGAAAGCTGGTCTAATAATTGCGGGTAGCCCAATTTTATTTAAGGCTTTTAGCGCAATTTGAACGCCTTCGTTTACGTTTGCTGTACCCTCTGAATTTATAGGGGCGGTAACAATATTAGCCTTTGGGTTTTCGAGGCCTATTCTTTCCATGGCCTCACGGAATAATTTTCTATCCTCTGCCATTTCTATAGCATGACGTTTTGCGCCGATCATCTCGACATTAAATCTATCCAAAACGCCAATAGCTTCCAGCTCAAGTGCCGTATTTAGCCCTGTTTGGCCACCCATGGTGGGCAACAAAGCGTCGGGCTGCTCCTTTTCAATAATTTTTGCAACAACTTCTGCGGTAATAGGTTCGATGTAAGTAGCATCGGCTAATTCGGGGTCTGTCATTATTGTTGCTGGATTTGAGTTAACAAGTATTACCCTATAACCCTCTTCTCTAAGTGCTTTGCATGCTTGTGCGCCAGAATAGTCGAACTCACAGGCTTGGCCAATTACTATTGGACCAGCACCAATAATCATTATAGACTTAATATCTGTTCTTTTAGGCATTATTATTATTCTAGATCTAAGCAGTATTGCTGGATTGTACTTGAGCAAATTGCCATGCGTTATAATAGACATTACTTTTGGCGCAAGAGGTATCGTAAATTTTCAAAAAATATCCGGTTTCAGACCTATAATGTGGTTATGAGCATGGCTATAAGATTGTGGTAACACTAAGGTTAAAAGTTTTGAAAATCCATTTTGATACAGCGCCAAAGAAAAGCCTCCATTGGTTTAAAAATCCTTCAAAAATCATTAAAGCATGTAGCCCTTCGGAAGTCAGGGTTGCTTTGAAAGAGCTTCAGAAATGTTTGGATAACGGATATTGGATAGCAGGACTTGCTTCTTATGAGCTATCGTATGCTTTAGAGGCAAAACTTTCCAACTTATCTCATTCAAGTCAGCCTATTCCTCTTTTACAATTTGGTGTTTTTGATGGGCCAAGTAATACAAAATTAGAAAGTTCTACTTATTCAATATCTTCGTTCGTTTCACAGTGGGATGAAACCAAATATAAACAGGTCTTTGATCAAGTTTTAGCCTATATCAAGGCCGGTGACATTTACCAGGCTAATCTTACATTCAGTTTGTTTGCAGATTTTCAAGGTGACCCTTGGACCTTTTATAAAGATCTTCAGAAAACACAAAAAGTTAAATATGGCGCTTATGTTGATTTAGATAGTAAGACGTCGATACTTTCGAGGTCTCCAGAATTATTTTTTAAAACTGATAATGCGATGAATATTTCCACTAGACCTATGAAGGGTACACAACCACGCGATCGCGATGACGAAAAAGATAAGAAAAATTTAGAATTCTTGAAAAATGATACTAAAAATCGTGCAGAAAATCTTATGATTGTTGATTTATTACGGAATGATATCTCAAGGATAAGTAAGGTTGGAACGGTTAAGGTTCCAGAGCTTTATAAGATAGAGACTTATGAAACTGTTCACCAAATGACTTCTCTAGTTGTAGGAGAAATGAATAAAAAGACCACAGTAAGCGAATTATTAGAAGCTCTCTTTCCTTGTGGTTCAATAACAGGTGCTCCAAAAATTCGAGCAATGGAGATAATACACGAGTTGGAACAAAGACCCCGTGATATTTATTGTGGAACGATTGGTTGGATGGCTCCGGATGGAAGCTCTGAGTTCAATGTAGCTATCCGAACTCTATTGATACAAAATGGAAAAGCAGTATTGAATGTTGGAGGTGGAGTTGTTTTTGATAGCACTTCGCAATCTGAATATGAGGAGGCACTTTGGAAGTCCCGTTTTACTCAAATATCCAAGAAGACCTTAAGTTGATTGAAACTTTCTTGTGGGATCCGGACGAGGGTGCACCTGACATTGACTTTCACTTAGAGCGTATGTGTAAGTCTGCTACAAAGTTAAAGTTTAAATTTAGTGTAAATAAAATTTATGAAAAAATTTCCAAGATTAAGTCGCAAACCCGATTGCGGTGTCGGCTGACATTGAGTCTTACTGGTAAAATTGATATTTCCACCGCCACTCTAAGTCCCAGTTCTCAAATTTGGACCTTGCGCCTCTCAGATACTATTTTGAGTTCTTCCGACCCTTGGTTGTTGCATAAAAGCACTAATAGAGGATTGTATGATTCTGAAAGAGCAAAATTGCCTGATGGAATAGACGAATTTATTTATCTAAATGAACGTCACGAAGTATGTGAGGGGACAATAACAAATATATTTGCCAAAATAGCTGGCCAGTGGTTAACTCCACCACTGTCAAGTGGATGTTTGCCTGGGGTTTTAAGAAGAAAGAAAATTGAAGCTGGCAGTTGCAAAGTCAAAATTATAACTTTTTCTGATCTTAAAAATGCTGAAAAAATAAGAGTTGGAAATGCTCTACGTGGTGAAATAGATGCCGTTTTGAGCCACTAGACTTGACATCTGACTGACAAAGAGTTGTATCGCGACTACAAAACTCGATTTGGAATATTTACTATGCATGCTTACCGTAGTCACACATGTGCTGATTTAAATAAGACCAACGTTGGAAGTGACGTTCGACTGGCTGGTTGGGTTCATAGAATTCGAGACCATGGCGGAGTACTTTTTATAGACTTGAGAGATCATTACGGTGTGACACAAGTCTTGTGCGACCCCGATAGTCCAGTTTTCTCAGAAATGGAGAAAGTTCGATCGGAGTGGTGTATAAGAATTGATGGGAACGTAAAAGCTCGAGATGAAAGTTTGATCAATTCAAAAATCCCAACTGGAGAAATTGAAGTTTTCATACGGGATATGGAAGTTTTAGGTGCATCGGCAGAGCTTCCCCTTATAGTTTTTGGAGACCAAGAATATCCGGAGGAAACCCGGTTAAAATATCGATACTTGGATCTTCGAAGAGAAGTTATGCAGAAAAACATGAATTTAAGGTCTGATGTCATAGCCTCTATAAGGAAAAGAATGTGGGGGTTGAATTTCAGAGAATATCAAACGCCTATAATTACTGCTTCAAGTCCAGAAGGCGCTCGAGATTTCTTGGTGCCATCTCGGCTTCATCCTGGTAAATTTTACGCACTCCCTCAAGCTCCACAGCAATTCAAACAGCTGATAATGGTTTCTGGGTTCGATAAGTATTTTCAAATTGCACCTTGTTTCAGAGACGAGGATCCCCGCGCAGATCGTTCTCCAACAGATTTTTATCAACTTGATATGGAAATGAGTTTTGTGACCCAAGAAGACGTATTTGACACAATCTCCCCAGTAATTTCGGGTGTTTTTGAGGAATTTGGTGGCAGTCGTAAAGTAGATAATCCTTCTGCTTGGCCTCAAATTAGTTATGAACAATCTGCAACATGGTATGGTACTGATAAGCCTGACTTGAGAAACCCAATAAAAATGCAAGTTGTCTCAGAACATTTTAAAGGCTCCGGTTTCGAAATATTTGCAAGTTTACTAGAGCAAGAGGGCACAGAAATAAGAGCTATTCCTGCTCCTACGGGCGGCAGTAGAAAGTTTTGTGACAGAATGAATGCCTTTGCACAAAAAGAAGGCCTTCCCGGAATGGGTTATATATTCTGGCGCGATAATGGTAATGGGATGGAAGCCGCAGGTCCTTTGGCAAAAAATATTGGTCCTGAGAGAACAGAAGCTGTGCGAGCCCAGCTGGGCCTTGGTATAGGAGATGCTGCATTCTTCTTGGGCGGTAAACCTAAAAATTTCGAAAAAGTTGCAGGTAAAGCTCGGGACGTTATTGGTGAAGAGCTTAATCTCACAGAACATGATCGTTTTGCTTTCGCATGGATTGTTGATTTTCCAATTTATGAAAAAGATGAGGAAACTGGTGAAATTGATTTTGAACATAACCCATTTTCAATGCCCCAAGGCGGGATAGCGGCACTAGAAGCTGACCCTTTGCAGGTAAAAGGTTTCCAGTATGATTTGGCATGCAACGGCTATGAAATAGTATCTGGAGCAATCCGAAATCATAGGCCCGAGATCATGTTTAAGGCCTTTGAAATTGCAGGCTATGATGAAGTGGAGGTTAGAAATAAATTTGGTGGAATGGTAAATGCCTTTCAGTATGGAGCGCCACCTCATGGTGGTTGTGCTGCGGGAATTGATAGAATTGTCATGTTACTAGCAGATCAACAAAATATAAGAGAGGTTATAATGTTTCCTATGAATCAGCGAGCTGAAGATCTAATGATGGAAGCTCCCAGTGAGCCAATGTCAGATCAACTAATGGAATTAAACTTGCGAGTAATACCACAAGAATAATTGGAGTTTAAAATGATTGGCAGATTAAATCATGTTGCCATAGCTGTTCCTGATTTAACGGAGGCCGTTGATCAATATAAAAAGTTATTAGGTGCTTCAGTTGGTGAGCCTCAAGATGAGCCTGATCATGGCGTCACCGTGATATTTATTGAGCTGCCAAATACAAAAATTGAGCTTCTGCATCCTCTCGGCGAAAACAGCCCAATCAACGCGTTTCTAGAAAAAAATCCATCTGGTGGTATACATCATGTATGTTACGAAGTTGAAAATATTTTTGAAGCACGTGATCACCTAAGCGCCCAAGGCGCACGAATATTAGGCTCGGGTGATCCAAAAATTGGTGCCCATGGTAAGCCTGTCTTATTTCTACACCCTAAAGATTTTACTGGGACACTAATAGAATTAGAGCAGGTTTGAATTAATATGGGTGTTACCTCCGCTTTAGTTCTTTTTTTTGTTATTTGGTTTTTAGTTTTTCTGGTTGTAATTCCCATCAGACTCGAAACGCAGGGTGATGTTGGAGAAGTGGAACCTGGAACCCATGCGGGAGCACCTGAGAATCATAGGTTGAAAAGGAAAGCTTGGATAACAACGGTTATATCGGCAATTATTTGGGTAGTGATTGCATTTACTATTTTATCAGGAACTATCACAATTCACGATATAGATTTTTTTAATCGGATGAGTTCACACTAATCTTTACTGTGGTTATTCCCAAGTCACGATTTCTGCAAGGTCAGGTCTTGGTCTTTCAGATGGAGCAATTGTTTCAGTACCAAAATAAATTATTCCAGCAACGCGTTCATTTGGTTCAAGATCAAAAGTTTTTGATACAAATTTTTTGTCATGTGAAATCCAGCCTGTAAGCCAATTTGCTCCCCAACCAGCAGCCAGCCCAGCGTTAACGAGGCTTAGACAAACTGCTCCGGCAGAATATGTTTGCTCTATTCTAGGTATTTTTTCCGACGACTTTTGAACTTCGATTACGATGACACCTAACTCACCGTCTTCAAACTGTTTAGCAGCTTTTGCTGTAACCAATTCATCACAGTTGATTGAATTACAATATTCTCTTGCAGCAACAGCTGTCTTATCTAAAGCTGGTTTGCTTAGTACTTTAAGCCTCCATGGTTCTAATTTGCCATGATCAGGAACACGCGTCCCGGCCTTTAAAATTTCAACTAACTCAACATTTGAAGGGACTGGTTTTGTTAAAGTCTTTGCCGGCCTAGAGCGCCGTGTCAGTAAAAAATCTAAAGCTGCTTTGTTTTTTAATGTCATCAATCCTATCCAAAAATTTTGATTTATACATAGTTTAGCTATAATTTATTGTTGGTTTCAGGCTACAAGCTCATTTGTTATTTTTACTAGTTCCGAAGATATTCCAGGTTCCGACATAGCATGTCCAGCTTGAGGCACTATTTTGATTTTGGCATTTGGCCATTTTTCAAACAACTTAAAAGCGCTGTTTGGAGGACAAATCATATCAAACCTACCTTGAACGATGTGACCAGGAATGTTTTCAATTTTATCCATATTGTTTAAAATAGAATGTTCATCCTCTAGAAAACCATTGTTTATAAAGTAGTGATTTTCTAGACGAGCAAATGTTCGCGCATAGTCCGCCGGTGCCCTGCTTGAAATCCCGTCGGATGCAACAGATGCCAGAGCATTTTCCCAAGACGACCAATGTTGGCCATATTCCATCTCTTCTCTTATATTTCCTGAAAAGAGGCGTTTGTGATAGGCTTTTATGAGATCTACATGCTCATCAGTTGGGATGGGATCTTTAAATTTTTTCCAAACATCAGGCCAAAATTGTCCAGCGCCTCCGCCATAAAACCAATCTAACTCTGGCTTTGTCATTAAAAAGACCCCGCGCAGTAAAAGATTACTTACGTGCTTTGGAAAATTTTGCGCGTATATTAGTGCAAGTGTAGCTCCCCAACTTCCACCAAACACCATCCATTCAGATATATTTAATTTTTTTCGGATAAGTTCTATATCGTCGATTAGGTGCCAGGTTGTATTGCTTTTAACTGACGCTTGTGGCTTAGAACGTCCGCATCCACGTTGATCAAAAAGAATAATATGATATTTATTGGGGTCAAAATACCTTCTCATGACAGGACTGCAACCACCGCCAGGCCCTCCATGCAGCACAATTACAGGTTTTCCTTCGGGGTTGCCGCATCTTTCAACGTAAATTTTATGTCCGTCCCCAACCTCCAACATATCATTGTCGAAAGGATCGATTGATGGAAACAAAAATTGACTTGCGCGTTTTTGACCAGAGAATTTATCCATATTAGGACTATATGATGTTTTATTACCAAATGACCAGACGGAGTGTTAGATGAAAGCTGTTATTGATACAATAGATCCCAAAGAAGTGGCTAAATTTGAAGCCATGGCTGATGAGTGGTGGGACCCTCAAGGTAAATTTAAGCCTTTGCATATGCTTAATCCGTGTAGGCTTGATTATATTGTAAGTCAAATAGCTGTAGAATTTGATAGAGACCTCAATAGCAGGGAGCCTTTCAAAGGATTGGAAATATTGGATATAGGTTGTGGGGGAGGCCTTCTTTGTGAGCCTATGGCTCGCTTGGGTGCTAATGTAGTTGGAGTGGATGCTGCTGAGAGGAATATACCCGTAGCGAAGGCGCATGCAAAAAGGTCTGACCTTTCGATCGATTATAGAGTTGGAACGGCCGAGGAATTAGTCGAAAGTGGAATTCAGTTTGATGTTGTGCTCAATATGGAAGTGGTAGAACATGTAGCCGACCCGCTTAGCTACCTAACTGCCTGCAAGCAACTTTTAGTAGAGGGTGGACTAATGATTTGTTCCACTATCAATCGAAACCCAAAGAGTTTCGCAATGGCGATTGTTGGCGCCGAATATGTGATGCGTTGGTTACCAAAAGGAACCCACGAATGGTCAAAATTTATAAAGCCGGATGAACTGTATCAACTTATTTCAAAATCTGGTCTCACTCCGGTTGATAAAAAGGGATTTGTTTTTAATCCAATAAAATGGTCCTGGGCTCTATCTGATAGAGACCTTAGTGTTAACTATGTAACTGCAAGTTTAAATAATAGTTAGAAAAACGCCTTTTTTCACTTAATCAAAAAGAAGCATATACCCAGCTCCTCTGACAGTTTGTAGGTATCTTGGTTGGCTAGGATTGACCTCTATTTTTCTGCGCAACCTTGTTATTTGGACATCAATTGCGCGATCTTGGGCTAAGCTAACATCTTTACCTAGGGAAGTGACCAATTCCGCACGTGATATTGGTTCACCCAATGCCGAAGTAAAAATTTTCAAAAGATGGATCTCCGTTGTGGTTAAACGTATTTGGTTATTGCCTTCCCAAAGTTCACTGCGCGCAACATCATAATTTAAATTGCCAAAGTTCAAAGTCTTTGGAGACATCTGGTCTTTCTTTAAATCTGGCATTCTGCGTAGAATTGCATTTATACGCAACAACAACTCTTTGGGCTCAAATGGCTTAGGTAGATAATCATCTGCACCTGCTTCTAACCCTTTTATTTTATCCTCGGTTTCCCCTCTAGCTGTGAGCAATAAAATGGGGGTAATATTTTTAGATTTTCTAAGTTCAGCCGTAAATGTAATACCGTCTTGACCAGGCATCATTACGTCGAGAATTATTATATCAAATTCTATTGTAGACAATAGCGTTCCGGCTTGTTCAGCATTTTCAGCAGTCGATACTAAATAATCACTTTGGATCAAGAACTGCTTTAAAAGAGAACGAATTCGTTCATCATCATCCACAATTAAAAGATGTGGATGCATCTATTTACCTGCCTCTCTCAAATTTAAATAAATTTTATTGAGTTCGGGATCCATCATAGCTTCTAAAACTGTTTTAAACCCAGAAACGGCGCTGGGGCCAGCATTTTTAAAGGCTTGTCGCATTCGGTTACTTTGAGCCAGGGATAGACGTTCTTGAAGTTCATATCCTTGATCGGTTAAGAAAAGATTCCTCTCTCTTTTGTCGCGAGTTCCTATTTTCACTTCAACGAGTGTATCTTCTACCAGAGTTCGTAAAACTCTGTTAAGTGACTGTTTCGTTACTCCCAATATGTTGAGTAAATTGTTAACTGTTGTTCCTGGTGAGCAATTTATAAAATGTATGGCGCGATGGTGAGCGCGTCCGTACCCGTATTCTTCTAAGATTCTATCTGGGTCGGCGGTAAATCCGCGATATGCAAAAAACATGGCCTCAATGCCTTGTCGTAATTGTTTGTCTGTTAAATATAGAAGGGATTCGCCAGAGATATTGTTTGAATTGGTCATTATGGATCTCCAAAGTTACCTCATAATAAGTCAGTCTTGTTGACATTGTAAGTATCAAATGTTAGCGAAATTTACATTTTGCGAAATTTTATGTCCGTTTCGGCCTTAATTTTGTAATTTTTGAAAAAAAGCAATTTAAGAGGATCCACAATGTCAGGCGGCTACGATGATCGGGATGGTAAAATTTGGCTGGATGGGAGATTTGTTGAATGGCGAGATGCCAATGTTCATGTCCTTACGCATGCAATGCATTATGCAAGTTCAGTTTTTGAAGGGGAACGTGCTTATAATGGTAAAATATTCAAGAGTTGGGAGCATTCTGAGCGATTTAAGAAATCAGCTAATTTGATCGATTTTGAGATACCGTACACGATTGAAGAAATAGAAAAGGCTAAATATCAGTCATTAGAAAAAAATGGCCTTAAAGATGCTTATGTCAGAGCTTTTGCTTGGCGCGGCGCAGGCAGGGATATGGGGGTGGCGTCATCGCAAAACCCTGTTCGTGTAGCCATCGCTGTATGGTCCTGGGGTAATTATTATGGGGATGCGAAATTTAAAGGAGCTAAATTAGATATAGCGAAGTGGAGAAGACCAGATCCAGCGACAGCGCCATCACAAGCAAAAGCTGCAGGTCTTTATATGATTGCGACCATGTCCAAGCACGCAGCGGAAGATAAGGGTTGTTCAGATGCAATGATGTTTGATTACAGAGGCTACGTGGCCGAGGCAACCGGAGCAAATGTTTTTTTTGTGAAAGATGGAGCTGTGCATACTCCTAAAGCTGATGCTTTTTTAAATGGTATTACTCGTCAAACTGTCATTAACTTGTTAAAAGAAAAGGGCATTTCAGTAACTGAAAGGCATATAATGCCTGATGAATTGGAAAGTTTTGAACAATGCTGGCTAACTGGAACAGCTGCGGAAGTTACACCTGTTGGTCAGATTGGCGATTACAAATTTGAAGTGGGAGCACTGACTAAAGAGATATCAGATAGTTATGATAAGACAGTTAGATCGTAGACATTTTAAAAATTGTAACTTACGCCAAAATTAAATGCATTTGTTAAAAGTTTGGTTTTTAAACTGCCACCATTTAATAATGTAACTTTGTTGTCAGATGCTGTAAACTGATATTCAGAAAAGACTGAAAAATCGTCATTTAATCGTCTCGATAAACCTATAGCTGCTCTAAAAGCAAGTCCTGAAAATTGATATTCAAATGTATGTACGCCTCCAGAAGGTAAAGCATCTACGTGTGGGATTGCGACACCTAATCCTGCTAAGGAATAGGTATTAAAATCATTTAACTCCCAAAGTTTCATAATATTCACGGTTAAAATATTGTGTCCATCTGTGAATTCTAGGCGATCAAACCCTGCGCTTTGTAAAGCGCTATTAGGTGCATATGCCTTTGTATGTGTAAACTCCGCTCCATAACTTAATCGATCATCACGCCAAAATGTTGTGCGAATACCATAGTAGATTGGAGCTTTGAAAGATTTTCCTTCCCAGCCAACTAACTCACTATATTGCGCGCCAGATGTGCTATGCTTGCCAGTTATTCGGCTATGCGGTGATGATTGCACACCACCATAAAAACTTATTTCTATTGAGTTCGCATAGATGTTTTCGGTTGGTAAAAATATTGCAAAAACTAAAAAGCAGTAAATAAATCGCGTCATTATTATTCTTTTATCAAATAAAATTTGTAGTTCAAAGCTGTTAGTTTCTGAGTTTTTTCATAAATGGCGCGACACTTTAGCGCTTAATGCAAAAAACTGTATTATAGACAGGGTTCGAAGCTGGACTAAAGTTACACGTAGAGTTAAACACTCATCACTATTTCGAATCTCTCTGATCTGGAGATAAAGATGCTGTGTAAGTTTGTGGAGTTCGATTGTGGCACAAAATGACGAAAACGGTACTCGCAGGGACTTTTTATTTTATGCAACCGGCGGAACGGCTGCGGTTGGAACTGGGGCAGCTGTTTGGCCACTAATTAACCAGATGAACCCTTCAGCCGATGTTAAAGCTTTAGCGTCAATTAGGGTTGATATATCCGAGATAGAGCCAGGCACTCAACTGACCGTTAAATGGCTAGGGAAGCCTGTTTTTATTCGTCGACGAACCGAAACAGAAATAGAAGAAGCTCAAAATGTAAACTTAGACGATTTACTCGATAATGCGGCGCGTAATGATAATATCGCAGAAGCTTCTGCCGACGACCAAAACAGGAGTTTAGATGAAAACGGGGAATGGCTAGTGATGATGGGTGTGTGTACTCATCTTGGCTGTGTTCCATTAGGTGATGGTGCTGGCGAGTACAATGGCTGGTTTTGTCCATGCCACGGATCTCATTACGATACAGCTGGTCGGATCAGAAAAGGTCCGGCACCAGAAAACTTAGCTGTGCCAAAAGCTGTATTTGTAGATGATAGTACTATTAAGTTAGGATAAGGAGAAATCAGCATGGCAGGAATTCCACACGACCATTATAAACCAGGGTCAAAAGGCGAGAAGTGGTTGCATAGTAGACTTCCGATAGTCGGACTACTTTATGACACTCTGATGATTCCTACGCCAAAAAACCTTAACTGGATGTGGATTTGGGGCATAGTTCTCACTTTTTGCCTGGCTTTACAAATTATCACTGGGATTGTTTTAGCAATGCATTACACGCCTCACGTGGATGAGGCATTTGCCAGTGTCGAACATATAATGCGTAATGTAAACGGTGGCCATATGCTGCGGTATTTGCACGCAAACGGAGCTTCACTGTTTTTTATTGCGGTATACTGCCATATATTTAGAGGTCTGTATTATGGGTCGTACAAAGCCCCTAGAGAAGTTACATGGATAATTGGAATGCTAATTTATCTGCTCATGATGGGTACTGCTTTCATGGGCTATGTTTTGCCTTGGGGTCAGATGTCCTTTTGGGGAGCTACTGTCATCACCGGATTATTTGGGGCTATTCCTTTTATTGGCGATGCTCTTCAAACTCTTTTACTAGGAGGACCAGCCGTTGATAATGCGACTTTGAATAGGTTCTTTAGTTTGCATTATTTGTTTCCTTTTTTGATTGCGGGACTTGTTATAGTCCATATCTGGGCCTTTCACACAACGGGTAACAATAATCCTACCGGTGTCGAAGTAAGACGTACTTCAAAAGAGGAAGCGGAAAAAGATACAGTTCCATTCTGGCCTTATTTTGTAATCAAAGATTTGTTTGCTTTGGCAGTTATTCTCGTCGTGTTTTTTGCAGTTGTAGGTTTTATGCCTAATTATTTAGGCCACCCCGATAATTATATCGAAGCCAATCCACTGGCCACACCTGCACACATCGTTCCAGAGTGGTATTTTTTACCATTTTACGCCATTTTGAGAGCTTTTACCGCTGACGTTTGGGTCGTTATGATCGTTAGTTTTTTTACTGGTGGTATTATTGATGCGAAATTTTTTGGAGTTTTAGCAATGTTTGGTGCGATACTTGTAATGGCTCTAGCGCCATGGCTTGATACTTCTTCAGTTAGGTCCGCTAGATACAGACCTATGTTAAAACTTTGGTTTGCAATTTTAGTTTTTGATTTTTTCTTTTTAATGTGGCTAGGTGCAATGCCTGCGGAAGAACCATATGCGTCGCTTTCCTTGATAGCGTCAACCTATTGGTTTGCATACTTTTTGGTGATTTTACCTTTGTTAGGTGTGCTCGAAAAACCTCTCCCGCAACCGAAAACAATTGAAGAAGATTTTAATAAATCACATGCCAAAAAACCTACAATAGAACCTTCTCCTCCAGCCGAAGTGCCGGCTGAATGAACCCTGGTGATTATGATGGCATTTTTTGGTAAAATAACATTAAATATTTTCGCTTTTTTCTTTCTAACTGCAACTTCTATTTTTGCTGCTGGAGGGGGAGACAATTATGTCAAAGATTATAAATTTTCATTTGAGGGTCCGTTAGGATCTTTTGATCAAAATCAGCTTCAAAGAGGACTGAAGGTTTATACTGAAATATGTTCTGCTTGCCACGGTCTGAAGTATGTTCCAATACGTACTCTGGGTGATGAAGGCGGGCTGGGATATTCTGAAGATGAAGTTCGTGCTTATGCTGAAAACTACGAAATTTTTGATCCAGAACTTGATGATTATCGCCCAGCAAAACCGACAGATCATTTTCCGGAAGTTGTCGACGCTGGTGCCCCTGATCTTTCTCTTATGGCAAAAGCAAGAGCGGGATTTCATGGTCCCATGGGAACGGGAATAAATCAGTTTGTGAAAGGGATCGGAGGAGCAGAATATATAGCCTCTCTGCTTGCTGGGTATACTGGAGAAGAAAAAGAAGAGTTTGGGACAGTGTTCTATGAAAATACTGCATATCCTGGTCGTTGGATAGCAATGGCACCACCACTTTACGGTGAAGACGTAGATTATGACGATGGTCATTCAAATGAGCTTAAGTACGAAGCGATGGATGTTGCTGCTTTTTTAACTTGGGCAGCGGAGCCAAAGATGATGGCCAGAAAGCATGTTGGTTTCCGTGCGGTTTTATTTTTAATACTATTGTCCGCATTGCTGTATGCCACAAACAAAACATTATGGGCTCCAATAAAAAAGAAAGTGGCATAGTTTAAAATTCCGATTTTGATCAGTTAATCATTATCGGAAAGTCCAGCTCCTGCGCCACTAAGTCTGCTTTCTTCGGTAGCAGGTGCGTAAGTATTATTTGCATGGTTATTTAATATTTTGAATTGTGATTTGTTTAGGCAAGCACGAAATGATGGTATTTGCTTTGCTCCTCGGATAAATAATTCTTTTCCATTCCATTCATATTTATCCAATTTAACTTTGGTATCAGGTGCTACGATGACTGAGGCCGCTAAATCAAAAATATCCTTCAGTTTGTTGCTACTAGGTCGATCAATTTTCTTACAATAGTCTATCCAAAAAGAACTATCACTTAAATGATCAAGCCAAGTATCGAGTTTATCTACCCCAAATGACATAAGCCAGGCCCCACAAGCGGCGGCATCTTCCGCAATTCCCCAAGGTAAACCTGAGCCCACTGCAGCCTTATTTAAGAGAGCTTCATATTCATTCAGAGAAAGCTCAATCCCTTGTGTCAAGGTGCCCAAATCCAATTTTCTGGATCGCTTCCCGAAGACAATTCGTCCGGAAACGGTGCGCCTTTAAACATATTAATTCTTACCCATCTGTCGGAGCGGGGATCAAAATGGCAGGCGCCAAAGAATGATAATTTTGCTCGTAACATATCAATAGGTAACATAGAACTATCAATTGTATTATCCCGTATTTCTGAAAATGGTAATTCGCTACAAGTAAGACAGCGCCTTATTATGTGCCTATGTTCTGGGTAAGTCTGTAAAAAATCAGCTGTAGTTGTGTTTGGGTCAATTTCACAAAGATTTTTATATGCCCTTGCTATATCGCGACCTGGCTGCAGTGCCTGTTCGTATTCGTTTAATTCTGGCATCTCGTGCCGCTCACCCAAACGCGGCTCTAATTTTTCCTCAGAAGTATACCACGCTCGAGCATTACAATCAGGATCTGACCAATCAATTTCTAGAGCCCAACCATAATAATTCTCAATAGCAGACTTTAACTTAGCGGTGGTTATGTCGCCATCTATTAGAAAAAGTTTTGTCTCGTCACAAGACATTTCATCACCAAAATTATCTACTAGATGTCCATAAGGCTCTAAAATAAGAGAGTTTAACATTTCTTGGCCTTCAAAACTCAGTACTTTTTCCGACCAAACACATAAAATTTTCCATGGGAAATCCACACTAAAGTCAAAATCTTCTAACTTTGCTTCTAGTTTTCCAATATCGTGTTCTAGAGCTCTATTTTTTTGAATTTGTATTGGGTGCTCTGACTGCCACGCTTTTAAGTGAGGTTTTAATCTTTTCACCAGGTCTTTAAATTTTTTAACTTCAGCTTGCGTGGAAGTTTTTAAATTTTTAACTGTTGCAATAGCGTTTTCTTTAGCTTCGAACCAATTGTGAATTAATCTAGGGTGATTGACTAAGAATGGTGCCATTCCAAGACCAGTCGAATTACCAACACCAAAAGAGCGCTTTATAACTTTATTTAGTTTTACTGCGTTATCTGGGTTTTTTAGTTTCGCCAGATGCTCAATCAAATCCATTACAAATGTTCGGATAAAATACACAGTCATCATTTCTAATTGGAAAGGAGAGTTTGCTTCTTCACGGTTTACTACCACACGACGGTCTGCTGAACCAAATTTTCCTGATCCATAAACTGCAGTTGTACGCATCAAATAGCCAACATCTCTTACACGCTTTATGTCTGGTTGATTACCATTTGCTAGACAGTCTAAAACGTAATTCCAGAGCCTAACGGATCGGTTAGCACGTGATAAACATAATTCATTTTGTGTTAGCCGACCCTCTTCCTGATAAGGCACATGTTTTTCTAATCTTTCTAAGTCATTAATTGTAGGCTTCCCATCGTAAAGAGTAAATGTAGCATCCCAAGCCGAGGCTATAACGCGATCGCTCCGCATTTCGTCAGGTAAATCATGTGAAAAACATATCAGAGTATAATCCCGTTTTGGTGTGCTGAACCTGTATAATGCTCTGCCTACACCATTTTCATTTATTTCAAATAGGTCTCTATTAAACTCCCAATTTTCTCTTGAAGCTCTTCTTAAAAATTGTCTCAAGAAAGAAAGCCTGGACTGATGCATGGAGCCCATACGATCTAAGCGCATCACCTTTTCAGCGGATCGTTTAAGATTGGAAATTCCCACAATGTGATTAATTGGACCTACTCCTGAATTTAAAAATTTAATAGATTTTTATAATAAACTGTGTTTTTGGATTTTCCAAGTCCACTTGATATTATAATTACTTTAATAAATAAAACTCAACTTTACAGATATATATTTCTTAAGAAAAAATTAACTTTAGCTCTTAAAATTTTTGGTGTTAAAATTGGCAAACTTATTTAATTGGCACGCTAACTCACGGTATTCAAATTTAAATTTAAAGCCATGCAATTTTTCAGAGGCTATATCGGCAAATATTGCACTAGGAATTTTTATTAAAAAGATTTCAGAGGGCAAGTGCCCGATTATTTTGGATTTTGATCAAGTAAAAAGTAGCAACTATAATAGTGTTGGCGTTTTCAGAACTAAAACTGGTGGAACCTCTAAAGAACCTAAATCTGTCCTAAGAACTACCCAGAGCTGGATCAGTTCATTTGAAGTCATCAAATCATTACAAAAAGAAAAAGAAAAATATTTGATATTTGGTGATTTAACACATTCTTTAGCATTATATGGAGCGCTTGAGGCGTTGTATTTAGGACATAATGTTCACCAAGTGAAGAAACTTAGATCTAAAAGTGAATTAAAGGCAACGATTAAATCTGAACCAACTTTTGTTTATATCACGCCTACACAAATAAGATTTATTTCACCGCTTTTTATAACCCTACCCAGTGCTTTAAATGTTTTTATTGGAGGAGGGCGCCTAACTTCTCAAACTAGAGAAATGGCCAAACAAATTTTTCCTAATGCGGTCTTACATTTATTTTATGGATCCAGTGAAACAAGCTTTATAACACTTTCAGATAATTTTACCCCAGTTGGATCAGTTGGTAGGGCTTTCCCAAATGTTAACATAAAAATTGAAAAAAATGGATCCAACAAAAATCGCATATGGGTTAAATCAGATTACCTATTTTTGAAATATGCTCAAGGGGCAAGTAAAAATGTGGTTTGGCAAGATAATTGGTTAACAATTGGTGAATACGGAAAGATAGACAGAAATGGATATTTATTTCTTCTTGGTGAAGAAAATTCACGCATAACAGTCGCTGACAAAACCATAGCAACCTATGAAATTGAAGACAGGCTTAAGGCGATTGACTATATAGTAGATGCGGCGGTTTGGAAAATTGAAAACAAATTGAGTGATTATCGAATAGTGGCTGCAGTAGCAACAACTAAAAAAATTCCCTCTGACCAGCTTAAAAAGGCTCTGATAGAAATAAACCAGGTCTTTAAACCTAAAAAGATTTATAAGATTAGTGTTAATCAGTGGCCATTATTGCCATCAGGAAAAACAGATCTTAGAGCTTTGAAAAGTATCTGCCATGACTATTAGACGTGTTTTCGTAATTGCAGGTAAGCGTAGCGCCGTTGCGCCACGTGATGGAGCTTTTGCATCGCTGAACTATTATGATTTGGCAGCCCAGGTTTTGATCGACGTTTTGAATGCAGCAAAAATAGAAAAGCTCGACGTTGATGAACTCATAGTTTCTAATGCTTTAGGTGCTGGTGGAAATCCAGCTAGAATGGTTAGCCTTGAAGCAAGGCTTAATCTTTCTGTAGGTGGAATTTCCATCGATAGGCAGTGCTGTGGAGGATTAGACGCAATAAGTATTGGTTCAGATCTTATAAGAAGTGGTCGCTCAGAAGTTGTTGTTGCTGGAGGGGTGGAAAGTTATTCGACTCGACCAATTAGATTACGGTCGGAAAATACAGACAAGGTATTGGTTCCTTATGATCGACCTCCTTTTGCTCCTTTTGGTTTTAATGATCCTGAATTGGCAGAAGCCACTGCAAAGTTAGCAAGAAAGTTTGAAATTAGTAAAAAAGAACAAGATGACTGGAGTATTAATAGTCACTTAAATGCCTTGAAATCTGAAAAAATATTAAGATCTGAGATAACTCCAATTTTAGATCAAAAAAAAGATTTATTTACCAGAAAACTCAGCCAAAAAATTTGTGAAAGAGCACCTAAATTGTCAGATACCATTACTTATGCAAACTCCGCGATAGCGGCGGATGCAGCTGGTTTCGTTGTTCTGGTGTCAGAGAACTTTTTAAAAAATAGAATGCTTAAAGGTATTGAGGTTTTAGATTCTGCAACAAGTGGGGTTTTACCTGAAGAGGCACCATTAGCGCCAGCAGGAGCAATGAAAAAGCTTTTAGATCAAACAGAAGTAAGATTATCAAATTTAAATTTTATCGAACTTATGGAAGCTTATGCAGCACAAGCAATATTATGTTCTCGTATATGTGATCTAGATTTGGATATAGTAAACATAAGAGGCGGGGCCCTTTCTAGGGGTCATCCGATTGGTGCGTCGGGTGCTATTTTGGTAGTTCGATTATTCAATGAACTTATTAAAACCGCTGGAAAATTTGGAATGGCAGCAATAGCTGCGGCCGGCGGTATAGGTTCGGCTATTATGTTAAAGTCTTAGTCTCTGGTTAAGACACTAGCGGGGCGCGCCTTGAATATCGCACCTGTTACTACTGTTGCAAGAATTACCTTTAAAATATCGCCGGGCAAGTAGATAGAAACAGCTACGACTGCTGCATTTAAAGACATACCTGCATTAATCATCATACCAATCAGTCCAGGAATATAAAGTATGACTATTCCTCCCACTATTGTAGATAGAGAAACAGAAATTTGAATGTTTACAGACTTTGTTTTCTCCATAAGCCATCCAGTAACATAGGCCGCTAAGGGAAAACCAATTATAAAACCTGCCGAAGGCCCTGCAAGAAGGCCGATTCCTCCTCTACCTCCAGCCAGCAAGGGTAATCCTACTAATGTTAAAACAATAAAAAATAATGCTGCTAAACCACCTTTTTTGGAACCTAAAATTGTTCCACAAAGCATAATACCCAAACTTTGTGCGGTAATTGGTACACCTAAAGCTAACGGAAATGCAGGAACCAGCCCTAATACTGCAATCAGAGCGGCAAATAAAGCTACTAGGACACTTGTTTTTTCCATCAATTTTCTCGTTTTTTTATTCCACCTCTAGCACGGAGAGCTTCTGAAACATGATCAGCATCATCTAAAATTGATAAAGCTAAAGGTATAGAAATTCTCCAAAAACTGCGTTTAGTTGATCTGGCAGATTGCGCAAGCATTAAATTTTTTGCTCTTTGTTTTAAAATAGGAATTGACCTAATAAAAAGGCCGATCGTTATAGACACAGCATGAGAATTAATCCCAAAAATCTTGAGAAAAAATGAGTATTTTTGAATTGTCAAAATTATATCATGGATCTTGCTAGTTAGTAAAAATAAGTTTGCTATTAAGAACGCTGAAGTGAGGCGAAAAATAAGGGTCAGACCTTTGTCAAAGTGGTCTAAATACAAATGCCAACAAGCTAAGATTATAATGAAAGGAATCGTAATCTTAAGACTAGATAATCCTAATCGTAGAAATTTTAATCCGCCGACAAAAAAATAAATAAGCAGGAGCGCCAAAAATATACCAAACATTAAAATTGGATTTTTTATAAAAAATAGGAATGCAGCAGCAGCGCAGCTGATTAGCATCTTTTTTTGAATAGAAACCTCGTCTAATTTGGTATTGTCCAAAGAAACTTCAGCAAACATCAAATTTTCTTTTCATCAAAATTTTTCATAGCATCTCTATACTCTTTTATAACAGATTTTGGTGGTCCATCAGCTTGAATAATACCTTCCTCAATCCAGATTAATCTCTGATATCTTTGGAATGTTTCCGGAACATGTGAAACGTGAATTATAGTCTGCTTCAGCGAATTTAAGAAATATTCCAGTTTTAACTGTGTAGGTATATCTATTCCGGTAAATGGTTCATCCAAAAGTAAAACTCTGGGTTTCATTAACAAAACTGCGAGGAGGCAAACCAAGTGTTTTTGGCCTTGAGACAAAGTAGAAACGGCTCGTTCAAACCAGTCAGCTTTATCATATTGATTTAAACATTCGATAACTTTTAGATCGGCCTCATTTCTGTTTAAGCCTAATTGAGTGAGGCCAAACCGAAGCTCTTCTCCAACAGTTGGAAAAATAATTTGGTGATCTGGGTTTTGGAAGATTATTCCAACCTTTCTAATAGCTTTATTTCTATGTTTTGCTACTTCGGTCCCATCGATTAAAACTTCACCACTGGTCAATTCTTGTAAGCCAGCTAAAATTCTTAAGAGGGTGGTTTTCCCCGAACCATTGCGGCCTATAAACCCAACCTTTTGCTCTATTATAGAAAGATTAAAGTTTTCTAAAATTCTCTCTTTTCCGTAAAAAACAGAAGCCGAGCGAATCTCAATTTCTGCTGGTTTTTCTCGGGAAATTTCCATTTATTCATCTTCTGAGAGTGGAAAATAAACCATCGAATTGACTTATAGTTATTCCTTAACCAAATAGGCAGTCTTAGATAACCAAAACCTGCGTGCCAACTTCCGCCATATCGAATAATTCTGCAATATGTTCATTATAAAGGCCAATACATCCATTTGAAGATCGACGCCCTATTTTTCGCGTATCGTGAGTTCCATGAATTCGGAAATATGTCCAACTTAGGTATAGAGCATGCGTTCCCAAGGGATTTTCTGGGCCCGGTCCTATAAAATCTGGCCACTCTGGGTTTCTTACTTTCATAGCTGGTGTCGGTCTCCAGCTGGGGCCTTCTACCTTTCTGGTAACTTTTGTCCTCCCAGTTTTTATTAAATCATCAGACATCGGGACTGAAGATGGAAATAAACGATAAGTTTGTTCATCTGATGACCAATAATGCAATGCTCTGGAAGAGATATCGACCAAAATTGCACCTTTTCGTAGAGATTTAAAATACGGTTTCCAATTTAGGGCTCTAAAACTAGAAACATTGTGTCTGATATTTCCTGATATTTCTTTTTCTATTTCGGTTGTATTGTCTTGGTTAACGTTTGATAAAGCAAGGCTTGGGGTACATAAGGAGGCCCCCGAAACTGCCAAGAAGTTGCGACGATTGATTTTGAACATGGAAAAACCTTAATTGTGTTCTTCATATTTTAATGCAAGAACGTAGTAGGCTCAATTGGAAATATTGGGCTAAATCTTTGCCATCAAAAAGCATGGGTGTGGGACGAAATGTTAAAGACTTTAATTTTGATTTCAATTGCAACTCTATTAATAGGCTGTGCTCCTCAAGAGGTGCAAATGGCACCAGATGGCAAGCCAGTTCCTAAAATTTATGATATGAGAGCCCAATCAACGGCGCAAATACAATTCCGAATGCTTGATGCTGTTAATGTTTTACGTTCGAGCCGATCTTTGACTAGTCTACAATTAAACGCTCAGCTAAATGCCGCAGCAGCCACCCATTCTCGTGATATGTCCTTACAAAACCGCCCATGGCACTTTGGTTCAGACGGATCTTCGCCTTTGGATAGAGCTAGACGTGTAAACTATTCAGGAGAGTTTTTGGGAGAGGTAATTTCTGAGACATTTGAGAATGAAATGGATACGCTTTCTGCATGGATGGAAAATAAAAATACTAGAGCTGTAATTTTAGATCCAAATGCGCTCGAATTAGGCTTTTCGTGGTTCCAAGAGCCCAGTGGGAAAATTTGGTGGACTTTGGTTTTAGGCGGTAAGACTTAATTATTTATGGTAATATAAATATAGGTGTGCCAATATCGACAGCACTATATATTTCATCCATTTCATGATTTCTCAGCGCTATACAACCAAACGTCCAATCACGTTTCCACCATTTTGGTGATTTATCGCGGCCATGAATAAAAATATCACCTCCAGGGGACTTACCTAATTTTGCTGCTTCTATTTTATCGGATTCGTTGGGGTAAGATATGCCTAAAGACAAATAATACTGACTGTTTGGGTTTTTACGATTTATATAATATTTACCTTCTGGTGTTTTGCCATCACCTTCAAATTTCTTATCGCCTTTAGGTGAAAATCCCAACCCAATACGATAGCGGCGTAGGACTTTTTCACCATTAAAAAGATACATTTTCCGGTCTGCTTTTTTGACTACAATGGAAGTGATTGGTTGCTCAATTGCAAAGGTATTATTTGCCAAAGACAAAGTGGTACTAAAAAAAGTAAAGATAAAGGTAATCAGGACTAATTTTATTTTCATTTTATTTTTTGACTGCTCTTTTTCGACCTTATTAACTTTAGTATTTAATTCTTGGCAACAAATTTCTCGTTTTGACTTTTTTTATTGTGATTAAAATATTTAATTGGACTTTAAAAAACCACCAGATTGATGATGCCAAAGCTCAGAGTATAGTCCTCCTTTTGACAGCAAGGACTGATGATCTCCATCCTCTACTATTTTACCCTCATCTAGAACAAGTATTCGATCCATTTGAGCGATTGTTGACAATCTATGAGCGATTGCAATTACTGTCTTACCACTCATCATTTTTTTCAAAGTATCTTGAATTTGGTTTTCAATTTCGCTGTCGAGGGCACTTGTTGCCTCATCTAATAGAAGAATAGGCGCATTTTTTAGAATAACCCGGGCCAAAGTTATCCGTTGCCTTTGTCCTCCTGATAGTTTAATTCCACGCTCTCCAACGTGGGCGTCGTACCCTTTTCTTCCACTTTCATCTTGTAAATTTAAAATAAAATCATGAGCATGTGCTTTCTTTGCAGCTGCAGTGATTTCAACTTCAGATACATCGGATTTACCATAACAAATGTTTTCACGGATTGACCTGTGTAGGAGGCTACTGTCCTGCTGAACAACACCAATAGACTTGTGCAGACTAACTTGAGTTATTTTTGAAATATCTTGGCCATCAATACATATTTCTCCAGCCTCTACATCATAAAAGCGAAGAATTAATTTCAATAAAGTAGATTTTCCAGCACCTGATCTTCCAACTAATCCGACTTTCTCGTTTTCATTAAAAGTGATACTCAATTTATTCAAGCCACCCCTTTTAAGACCGTAGTGATGGCTTAAATTTTTTACTTCTATTCGGGCATTTGTAATTTCTAGATTTTCTGCATCCTCTTGATCCTTAAGCGTAATTGGATCAGCTAGAGTGCCCATACCCTCTTGTATGACACCAAGTTCTCTAAAAAATGAAGATATTGCCCACATAATCCAGCCTGTCATAGCATTTAATCGAATTGCTAGAGCTGATGCAGCTGCAATGGTACCGGCAGTAGCCTCTCCATTATACCAAAGAAAAAGTGATACACCTATCAAACTCGTTGTTAATAATCCGTTCAGAATATTAAGGCCAAAGTCCATTATAGTATAAAGGCGCATTTCGTAGGCAAAAGTTTTTCGGGTTTTTTCAATAGCAGATTTAGCACTATCTAATTCTTGGTTTTGATAAGCGAACAATTTTACTGAATGAATGTTTGTATATGTATCGACGATTTGACCATTTAAACTTGATCTTGCGTCTGAAGATGCTTTGGAGGCTGGGCTAATATTTTTTACAACCCAAACTATTAAAACAAGATATAATAAAAACCAGATTGCCATAGGAAGCATAAGACGAAAATCTACACTGTTTAGTAACAATAAGCCGCCAAAAATATAGGCAAGCGAGTATCCCAAAGCATCAAATATTTGGAATACCACTTCACCTGCCGATCTAGGTGTTTGCATGACCCTATTTGAAATTCGGCCTGCGAAATCATTTTCGAACCAGCCAATCGATTGTCGCAAAACATGTTTGTGTCCGCGCCACCTAAAAAGTGTGGCGACATTAACCATAAGGGTATTGTTGATTAACAATACGTCTAAGGCAAAAATCAGTGGTCGAAGAATAAGGACAAAGGCTACCGCCCAAATAAAATTATTTGAATAATTTGTGAAGACATCTTTTGGTTCACCGCTAACAACATCAATTATCCAGCCTAATAAATAAATCAGGTAGATTTCGCTTGCTGCAGCTAATGTGGCTATCAAACCAGTTATTATAAATATACCCAGGAAAGGTTTCGTATAACTTATTAGAAATGAGCGAACGGTGTTCGGAGGGTTATCTAATTCTTGGTAGTTAGCAAATGGGTCTACTAAATTTTCAAAAAAACGGAACATTGTGTAGTTTATATCTTTCGTTTCTTAAATGACGAATTATCCTGTCGACTATTTAATGGTAGCCAGCAACCTCTCTTTACTTAGTGTAAAATCAGATTCAATCCATTTTTGTTCTAAATACGCAAGCATTTCTCCTAATCGGGGACCGGAAAAATATTCTGCCAAGTCAAACGGTTTGATCGGAAATTTGGCAACAGATCCTTTTTTTATTTGGTCAAAAACATTTTTGCTAGGTTCTATATTTTGCAAGCTTGACCTCACCAATATAGCATCTAAAGCCATATTTTTGTTGTATCGATAAGATAGTTCTGCAGCGTCTTTCTTATTTGTTGCCTCCTGTCTTAAAATTTGATGAGCTTTTGCTTGTTTTTTTGAAAATCTCAACTGTGATTTTAAGTTGTCACCCGTGTAAGCGGCTAAACGTCTGATAGCGCAAGGTGCGACGTCAAGTCTTTCTTCGAGCTTTATTAGGCTGCTTAGACTGGCGTGATTGCAAGTATTAAAAATTTTTGAATTAATTTTTGCCTTTTCCATTAGAAAAATTGAATATTCAAGACCAGGTGCAGCAAACAATTTTAAAATTTCATCGCCTTTCCTTTCAACGGATATTGTGTCTAAGCCATCTCTTAAATCATTTAATGCAGTAAGTTCGGCCTCGTGGGTTTCATCCTCTTTCCCAAATAATGCGAGGAAGCGAAAAAATCTTAAAATGCGCAAATAGTCTTCTTTAATTCTTTCACGGGGATTCCCAATGAATTTTATACGTTTTTCGAATATATCAGGAATTGCATTCAAAGGATCTAAAATTGTTCCATCTTGCTCAGAAAATATGGCATTAATGGTGAAATCACGTCGTTTTGCATCTTCTAAAATTGATTTCGAAAATCTGACTTTAGCTTTTCGCCCATCTGTTTCAATATCCTCGCGTAGAGTGGTTATCTCGTAGCTTCTCTTGTCGGCTACTACTGTTACAGTTCCGTGTTCAATGCTTGTAGGTACTGCTTTTAGTCCCGCTTTTTTCATCATTTCCAAAACTTCTGTTGGATGGGCACTTGTAGAAATATCAATATCCTTAACTTCAGTATCTAAGATGGAATTTCGGACGCAGCCACCAACAAAGTAGGCCTGAAATCCTTTGGAGAGTAACTTATCCATCACTAATCTAGTTGATCGAATATTTAACCAATCTGCATGTATTTTCATTGGGTCAATGCCCTTGATAAATTCAATAATATTCTGGCAGTCGCACCCCAGATATAATGGGGACCGTATGGGACAATATAGTACCGTCTTTGCGAACCATTCCATTTTCGCGTTTGAACTGAGAAGTTTTTCTCATTTAAAATATGATCAAAAGGTACAGTAAAAATTTCATCAACTTCATCGCACTGTAATGTTTCTTGGAAAGATTGTCTGACTATCCCTATGTAAGGCCTGATTATAAAGCCAGTTGCAGTTTTATGGGTTGGGAGAGAGGCAATGATCTCAACAAGCTGTCGATTTAGACCAACCTCTTCTTCTGTTTCCCTGAGGGCAGTTTCTACGGCACTTCTATCGAATTTTTCTTTTTTACCCCCGGGGAAAGATATTTGGCCTGGGTGATTTTTAAGGTTAACCGATCTTTGGGTTAGTAAAATCTCAAGATCTTGTTTGAAAGTTAAAATTGGAATTAATACACTAGCCTCAAGAAAATTTAACTTCTGATTAAAAGCCATATCTGGATTAAGATCAAAATCTGAGGAGCAAGATTCGTATTTTGAAAGATTATTCTTAATACTGGCTATTAAACTGTTATTATGATTTTCCATTTTTGGTAGCCTGAAATCCTACTGTCTCTGGACTCAAATCATAATGTGCTCCGCAAAATTGACAATCAGCGGTTACCGTGCCTTCAGGTGTCGTCATTTTTTCAATATCTTTTGCTGAATAAATTGACAAAGACTGTCGAACGCGTTCTTCGCTACAGGTACAACCAAATTCCACGCTTTGCGGTTCAAAAGCTCGTGGAACTTCTTCGTGAAATAATCTGACAAGAAGATTTTTTGGCTCCACAACTGGACCAGTGAGTTCAATCTCTTCAACTGTATCCAATAATATATTTACACGGTTCCAATCATCATGTTCATTCCCAGTCAATAGATCTGACGCGACCATTAGGCCATCTTCTCCTGAGCCCCCCTCGCCAGATACCTCTATTGATGATTTTGGCATGTGTTGAATCATTATTCCTCCAGCACGCCAGTGCTCTTTGCGGTCCTTTTCTATTGATTTTCCAAAACTAAGCTTAAATCGAGTCGGGAGTTGTTCAGATTGAGCAAAGTAAGCTTCAGCACAAGAAGCTAACGACCCGCCCGAAAGTGGGGTAATTCCTTTATAAGGCTTCATACCTTCGCCTTGGTCAATTAAAATTGCAAAGTACCCTTGACCGAGTTGCTCAAAATAAGGTGCTTGATTTAGGCGTTTTTCATCAAAACTTGCGTAAGCTCTTATTTTTGCAGGTTCCCCTTTTTTTGATGGCCCATAGTAATCTGTTGCAATCATTCGGACTGCACCTTTTGATTGTATTTGCAGAGATAGTTTCCATCTTAACTTAATACTTTCGCCTATTATCGCAGTTAACAGTGCCATTTCTGCCACCAATGCTTCGACGACGTAAGGATAGTTGTGTTGTTTGAGGACGCCTTCAAGAACCCCGTCTAATCTTGCCACGCGACCTCTTATGTCAGATTTATCAAGTTGAAATGGAAGTATTGTATCATCCCAAATTTTAGCTGACGAGTCCATGGCAGGCTTTCTTTTATTACACTAGCGATACGCATACCCTGTCTATATAGTAGCCACAAGATAACTCGAGTGAGAAAATAATATGCGACGATTTGGAAACGTTCCAAATTTGAAAAAAAAATACGTGAGAAGGCCCGGCGTTTATGCAATATTAACTCGCGGTGATCAGATTTTATTGACCTACCAAGAAGAACCAGATTTTGAATTCCAATTGCCTGGTGGCGGTGTGGATCACGGAGAAAACCCAATTCAGGCTCTGCATCGTGAGGTTCTAGAAGAAACAGGATGGCTTATCTCTAAGCCTAGATTCCTCGGTTTATACAAACGCTTTGTATATATGCCTGAGTATAAAATGTATGCCGAAAAGGTATGCAAAATATATCACGCTATTCCTTCACTAAAGACAAAAAATACATTAGAAAAAGGTCATTCGGCTCATATTATGCATGCGCATTTGGCACTTCGTTTATTACACGGTGGAGATTTACATTTTTTAGAAAATCATCTTTATAAAATTTAGACTAGATGAATTATATCCAACGGTTTTGCCGAGCCTCGTTTTGCAATAGATTTCTTTTTTAATTTGCGCATGCCTTCGATCCAGCGATCGTAATCTGACACTTTATTAGTTAAATACTTTTGAACTTCTGGATGAGGCAAGATTAAAAATTCTCCCCGACACATTGCCTCGTAAACTTTATCTGCCACCACTTCGGGTGATAATAAACCTTCGATACTCTTTGCATCTGCAGGATCACTAAATCCCAATAAATTGCTTGCAACATACTGTGGGCATATGACAGAGGATCTTATCCCTTCATCTCCATGTGATATCGCTATTCCTTCTGAAAAACTTATTGCAGCTGCCTTGCTGGCACTGTACGGAGCATCGCCAATTTGATAGAGAAGACCAGCGGCCGAGGCTGTATTTACAAGATAACCGTATTTACGATCCAACATTCCAGGTAATAATCTCCTGGCAGCATAAACGTGTGGCATTAAATGTAATTTCCAACTTAAATCCCAAGTTTTATTTGGAGCAGATGCAACATGATCTGGGTCAACAAAAATCGTTCCAGCATTTGAGATAAAGCAGTGAACGCTACCTAGTTTCTCTTCTGCAAAGGTAATAAAATTGTTGAGTTCTTTTTCTTGTGTCACATCACATACATACCCAAGGCCATCAAAGTTTTTGGCTATTTTAGGAGTATCTTTATTATTGTCAGCAATGACAACATTAGCACCCATTCGGGAAAACTTTTTAGATAATGAAAAACCGATACCTTGGGCTCCGCCAGTAATCAAAACTGTCTGATTTTTGAAGCCCATTAAATCACAAATTGTGCCAGTGTTTCGTCATTTGTAATATCTGAATATGTTATGCCGGCGTTCGAAAGTTTCTCAAAAAATTTATCGAAATAACTGGGATCTTTAGTTTCTATTCCAATCAATATTGATCCAAAATTGCGGGCCGATTTCTTCAAATATTCAAATCTTGTTATATCATCATTTGGGCCTAAAAAGTTTAAAAACTCTTTTAGAGCGCCGGGTCGTTGTGGCATTCTGAGTATTAAATATTTCTTAACGCCTTTGAAACGCTGCGATCTTTCTTTTACCTCTGGTAAACGTTCAAAATCAAAATTTCCTCCAGTAGTAATACAAACTACAGTCTTGTTTTTAATTGATTGACCAAGATCTTGTAACGCGTCAATCGATAAAGCACCAGCTGGTTCGAGTACAATGCCTTCAACATTGAGCATCTCCAAAATCGAAATACATACCCTGTCTTCAGGAGCCCTCAAAACATTCGCTAAGCCAATTGATTTGAGTGTTTCAAAGGGTTTATTTCCAATTTTGCCAACAGCAGCACCATCGGCAAAAGTATCGACTTTTTCTAAAGGAACTGGCTTTCCGGCAATTAAAGCAGCCCAAAGAGATGCGCCTCCCATAGGTTCAACTAAAGTGTATTGAGCATTATCTTCAAAATACCTTAGAACACCGGCTGAGAGCCCACCACCACCCACTGGCATAATGATATGATCAGGGCAAAATCCTAATTGTGCCTCGATTTCAACAGCAACTGAAGCTTGGCCTTCAATAATATTTTGATTATCAAACGGTGATAAAAAATAGCCATCATTTTTAGTACAAAAATCTTGGGCTGCCTTCATACAATCATCAAAGTAATCTCCAACTAATTGAATTTGAATTGCGTCACCGCCAAACATTTCAGTTTTTTGAATTTTTTGTTTTGGAGTAGTAACAGGCATAAAGATAGAACCCTTTACGCCAAAATGTTTACACATATAGGCAACGGCCTGAGCGTGATTTCCAGCACTCGCTGCAACTATAAGCTGGTTGTTTTCTAGTTTCCGCATTGCATTGAATGCTCCCCGTAACTTATATGAACGAACGGGGCTCAAATCTTCACGCTTTAACCAGATTTCGGTACCATAAATTTTTGAAAGGTGTTCATTCTTTTGAAGGGGTGTTCTTTCGAACACACTACGCATTGATTTTTCAGCGTCTTTTGCAGCTTTTTTAAAGTGTTCCATATTGTAGCTTTGCATCAAGTTTAAGCATGTTACAAGCGTTCAAAACACTAAATTACATCGATAATTTTAATTTTATCGAAAAATATGTTTGCTTGCCCATTAGATTAAAAAACGTTATCGCGCTGAACTTAGAAATTTAGAGGATTACACAATGTCCAAACCTAAAAAAGTTGTATTAGCTTATTCCGGTGGCTTAGATACATCTATAATTCTGAAATGGCTTCAAAGCGAGTATGGCTGCGAGGTCGTAACATTCACTGCCGATCTAGGCCAAGGTGAAGAGTTGGAGCCAGCTAGAAAAAAAGCTGAGCTGCTTGGCATAAAACCTAATAATATTTTTATTGAGGATGTTCGTGAAGAATTTGTACAAGATTTTGTTTTTCCAATGTTTCGTGCCAATGCAATTTATGAGGGGCAATATCTTTTAGGAACCTCAATTGCCCGGCCACTAATTTCTAAGCGCCTGGTAGAAATTGCGTCAGAAACCGGTGCAGACGCTATTGCACATGGCGCAACTGGAAAGGGTAATGATCAAGTAAGATTTGAGCTATCGGCTTATGCTTTAGATCCAAACATTAAGGTGATAGCTCCTTGGCGAGAATGGGATTTGAGTAGCCGAACTAAGTTGCTTGCCTTTGCAGATGAACATCAAATACCAATAGCGAAAGACAAGAAAGGTGAAGCTCCCTTTTCAGTTGACGCAAATTTACTTCATACTTCATCTGAAGGAAAGGTTTTGGAAGATCCTGCAAAAATTGCTCCAGAATATGTTTTCCAGCGTACAGTTAAACCAGAAGATGCGCCGGATGAAGCTGAAATAATAGAAGTCGAATTTGATAAAGGCGATCCAGTAGGAATCAATGGCAGTAAAATGTCGCCGGCAACAATTTTAACTTGCTTGAATGAGTATGGATATAAACACGGAATAGGTCGGCTAGACTTTGTGGAGAACAGATTTGTGGGTATGAAATCTCGTGGCATTTATGAAACTCCAGGAGGAGAGATATTATTAGAGGCCCATAGAGGAATAGAACAAATTACTCTTGATAGTGGATCGGGACATCTAAAAGACACACTAATGCCAAAATATTCTGAATTAATTTATAATGGGTTTTGGTATTCACCTGAGCGCGAGATGCTACAGGCTGCAATAGATCTCTCACAAGAATTTGTATCTGGAACAGTCAGACTAAAACTTTTTAAAGGCTCTGTGCATACGATTGGAAGATGGTCACACAACTCATTATATTCTGAAGAGCATGTTACTTTTGAGGACGACGCTGGAGCTTATGATCAAAAGGATGCTGCTGGCTTCATCCAGTTGAATGCTCTTCGACTGAAATTACTTTCTGCTCGAAATGCTCGTTTCAAAAAAGCTGTAGGTTAGATTTATCAGTTTATGTCTAAAGTCACTGCAGTTCTCTTTGACTTTCGTTCCTTTTCTGTCGCAGATTTAAGTTGGCCACAAGCAGCCATTATATCCTCGCCTCTAGGTGTCCGTATTGGACTGGCGTAACCAGCTCTATAAACAATTTCTGCAAAAGATTTTATTTGCTTCCAATCTGATCGTTCAAAGGGTGATCCGGGCCATTCATTAAAAGGTATCAAATTTATTTTTGCTGGGATTCCCTTTATTAATTTTACCAATCGACGAGCGTCTTCGTCAGAATCGTTTATGTTTTTGAGCATTACGTATTCAAATGTTATTCTCTCAGAATTTGAAACTTTTGGATAGTTTTTTAGAGTTTCCAAGAGTTTTGAAATATTCCACTTTTTATTTATTGGGACTAGTTTATCACGAATTTCATCGGTGGTGGCATGAAAAGAAATAGCTAATTGGCAACCAATCTCTTCTGCTGTCTTCGCGATTTCGGGAACTACACCAGAAGTTGAAAGTGTAATTCTTCTTCTTGATAATGCAATTCCCTCAGGATCCATTGCAATTTTCATAGCATCTCGAACATTATTAAAATTGTATAAAGGTTCGCCCATTCCCATTAAAACTATATTAGATAGCATCCTAGGTTCTGTTTTTGGAACTCCTTGATTTGGCCATTCTCCCAAGTCATCCCTCGCAGCTAAAATCTGCCCCACAATTTCGCTAGAGGTTAGATTCCTTACCAGTCTTTGTGTACCTGTATGACAGAAAGAGCATGTTAAGGTGCACCCAACCTGAGAACTTATGCAAAGAGTTCCTCTATTTTCTTCTGGGATGTATACAGTTTCCACTTCATGCTCGCCGTTTATTCGCATTAAATATTTTCGAGTTCCATCTTGTGAAATATTTTTCGAGATTATTTCAGGAACTGAAATCAGAAATTGTTTTTTGAGAGCCTCGCGATAAGGTTTGGCAAGGTTTGTCATTTTGCCAAAATCACGAATGCCCTTCTCGTATATCCACTGCCATATCTGTCCAACACGCATATTAGCTTGTTTTTCTGGAGTCCCGCTCTCGATAAGCGCCTCCTTTAAAGAGGACCTAGTTAATCCAATTATATTTAGGAGACCTTCAGGTGCTTTTCTTGGCACTGTCACAAAATCATTTGTTAATGTTTTTGATGTTTGAGTTTGTTCAATCAAAATATTTCCTAGTCAAGTTTTGCACAGGTTATTTTTAAGTTGGTTAATTAAACTGGTGTTATTGGGCTTAATTACAGCGTTTTTCGGTATCTTCAACGGCTGCGGTAAATCCAAGTAACGAAAAAGTGTCTTGAGTTTTAGTGCCACGAGATGATTTTGCTGTTAAGATAGCTTTAGCGCCTTTTTTCATAGCTTCTATTATTTTAACGTCATCCTCGTCGGAACGAGCCCAAGCCCATTCACCTTCAGTAAACAGGGCAAAGTTAGTTCCATCGACATTTAAAGTTACATTTGATTTATCGGCAAAGGGATATCCACCAGTAAATGTTATTTGGCCATTAACTTTACTTTCTGGCCGAAAATTTACGAACAAAAGAATATCCCCTCTTTTTACGCTCACAATCCTTCCGTCTCTTGTATTTATTGTTTCCTTAGGTTTAGACACACTCCAACACTCTTTTGGATTATCTTCCACAAAAATGCTCCAGTCTGTCTTTTCAGCAACTTTGTTGCTACTGGTTTCCTGCGAAAAAGCCTGAGTTGAAAGAGTTATGCCAGTGAAGGCGATAATTGTTGTTACTGACTGTACTAGCTTAAAGAATTTCATAAACAACTGCTCCTTCATCATCAAAACCAATATTAATGTAGACTTTTTCTTTATTTAGTCATGCCCATTAAAATCATGTAGTAAGTTGACAGGACTCTAGCCTAAAATATGCTTCAGTTGAAACCCCTGGAAAAGTTAATTTTAAATAAAAGGTCTAAAATTAAATGAAACCACAAATTATGTGTGAAATCTGGCGCGGCTCGTATTTAGAATCCATTCATACTGGTATGGCCATAATTTGCGATAAAAATGGTGAAATAAGTCATCAATGGGGAGATCCAAATTCACTAATTTTACCTCGAAGTTCTGCTAAAATGATGCAGGCTATTCCTCTTATAATATCAGGAGCTGAAAAAGAATTTTCTCTTGGAGAAGATTTGCTAGCTCTTGCCTGTGCTTCGCATAATGCAGCGGATATTCATTTATCAAGAGTCCAAAGTTGGCTTTCTCATCTTGGTCTGAGTGAAACTGATCTGAGATGTGGTCCTCAGCCACCAAAGGACCCACATGTGAAAGAAGAAATACGCGAAAAGGGGCAGCCACCTTGTCAAATACATAATAATTGTTCTGGAAAACATGCTGGTTTTCTTTCTGTTTCACGCCATTTGAACGCTGGTTCTGAATATACTGATCCTGAACATCCCGTACAAATTATGGTAATGGAAATATTCCAGGAATTAACGCAAAATAAAGTTGATGGAATTGCAATAGATGGATGTTCAGCTCCCAACCCTGCTGTGCCTTTATATTCTCTTGCCAGAGCTATGTCTTGGTTTGCTACAGCGCATTATCGAAATGACCAGCTTAGCAAAGCGGCAGTAAAGTTAAGAAATGCAATGGTTAATTATCCAGAGCTAGTGGCTGGTGAAGGGCGTGCTTGTACAAATCTGATGCAGGCTTGTGGAAAGAAAGCAATTTTAAAAACTGGAGCGGAAGGGGTTTTTGTAGCAATATTACCTGAGTTAGAAAAAGGAATTGCATTAAAAATAATTGATGGGGGAACTCGAGCTTCGGAATGTGCAATTGCTTCACTTCTTATACAATTAGGTGTTCTTAATCCAGATCATCCAACTGCACGAGCTTATACGCATGCGCCGATATTAAATTGGCGAAAGATCCAGACTGGGATCATGAAAGCGAGCAATTCGTTCAAAATATGATTATTTTGTTTAATAAGCCATTTAATGTTTTGTCCCAATTTACTGACAACTCAAATCATTCAGCAGAAAGGAAAACTTTATCCCACTTCATAAATATTAAACAGGTTTATTCGGCAGGACGGTTAGATTTAGACAGTGAGGGCTTATTAATCTTAACCGATGACGGCAGTCTGCAGTCAAAGATATCTTCGCCTAAATTTAAAATTGATAAAACATATTTAGTTCAGGTTGAGGGAATACCCACGGAAAAGGATTTGCAAGCTCTCAGAAAAGGACTGGAATTGAAAGATGGTCTTACAAAGCCTGCCAAAGCTCAAACAATCGAAGAGCCACAGTGGCTTTGGGAAAGAACCCCCCCCATTAGGGTGCGTAAGACTATTCCGGATAGCTGGATCGAGCTGAAAATTAGGGAAGGGAAAAACAGGCAAGTTCGGCGAATGACTGCTAATATTGGATTCCCAACGCTTCGGCTTATCCGAACATCAATTGGAGAATGGAAGTTAGGAGATTTGAAACCTGGAGACTTCAAAGTTTTATAAAGCGAGAAATCTACTTCATATAAAGCTTTTAGGTTACATCGACGAAAAACCGTAATCCAAAGCATCTAAAATTTGGTCTACTTCTGCTTCCGATATCACAAGGGGTGGCGACATCAAGATATTGTTCAGTCCAAGCCGAACCATAGCTCCTGCTTCATACGTATTTTGATGTAGTTTTTTCATTTCATCCATACTCATGGCAGTTTTTTTCCTCTGATCACTGACGACCTCAATAGCTGCCATTAAACCCTGACCTCCCCTTACATCACCTATAACATCAAATTTCTTTTTCAGTTTCAATATGCCCTCATAGAGTTGTTTGCCTCGAATTCCAGCATTGTCTTTTGTGCTAATTCTTTGAGTTTCAGAAAGGCAAGCACAAACAGCGGCTGCGCCAACAGGATGAGCGGAATAAGTGTAGCCATGAAATATGCCAGCTTCAGGACTATTAGAGTTTTCAAAAACATCTGCTACTTTTTCGCCCATTAAGGCTGCTCCCACAGGGAAATAACCTGATGTAATACCTTTGGCCATACTCATCATGTCTGGTTTTACGTTCCAGTGTCTTGCGCCGGACCAGGACCCGGTCCGGCCAAAGCCAGTTATCACTTCGTCCGAAATCATTAGTATACCGTTTCTTTCGCAAATTTCTTGCATCAGTCCCATAAAAGATGGGTCTGGAACTATCACACCACCGGCGCCTTGTATCGGCTCCATAATGAAGGCGGCGATAGTGTTTTTGTCCTGAAAAGCAATTTCATCTTCGAATGCTTGTGCAATATTGATTGCCAATTTTTGGGGATCTCTTTCATGAAATGGATTTCGATAAGTGTAGGGACTTGGCAAGTGAAAACAGCCTGGCAACAGAGGTTCGTATGCTATTCTAAACCTATTATTCCCATTCACAGATGCACCCCCAAAGTGTGTTCCGTGGTATCCTTTTTTCAAAGATATAAATTTTGTTCTGGTCGGCTCTCCCCGCAAACGGTGATATTGCCGTGATAGTCTTAGGCAGGTTTCTACAGAATCTGAACCACCTGATGTAAAAAAAACTTTTTCCATTCCATCAGTTTTAAACATTTCTTTGACCATGAAAGATGCTTCAATAGCAGCTGGGTTTGTTGTGCCCGCAAAACCAGAATAATATGGCAGGTGATTAAGTTGCTCAGATATTGCTTCTTTAATTACGTCGTTTGAGTACCCTAAATTTACGCACCAAAGGCCTCCAACGGCATCAACTGTTGTATGTTCGTCTATATCACTAATCTTTGATCCATTGGCACTTTTAATCACTTTTGGTGGATTGTTAATTGAGTCGCCTGGTGCCCCCATTGGATGCCATAGATGTTTTGCATTGTTTTCGATGATGAAGTTATTGTCGCGCATATTGTCTCCCCTATACTCAAATTTAAATTTAATTACGTTTAAGTATCCTGTCGATTAAATTTTTGTGAAAACCTATCGTTTTATGGACAAAAATTATAAGGGTGTGTAAGCGACTAATTCATGAATAAGACTAAATCAGATCCAAATTATAAAGTTATCGCAGAAAATAGGCGTGCGCGATTTGATTATGCTATAGAAAACGATCTTGAATGTGGTGTTGTTTTGCTTGGATCTGAGGTAAAATCACTGCGAAATGGTGGTTCAAATATTGCCGAAAGTTATGCTCAAATTGAAAATGGCGAGCTGTGGCTGATAAATTCATATGTAGCGCCTTATGAACAGGCAAAAAATTGGGGACACCAGGAACGTCGAAAGAGAAAGTTACTTGCGAACAAAAAAGAGTTATCTCGATTGTGGAATGATACCCAGCGTAAAGGAATGACACTTGTTCCTTTGGTCATGTATTTCAATCATATTGGACGGGTTAAAATTAAAATTGGTATCGCTAAAGGTAAAAAAATTCATGATAAGCGTGCAGACGAGGCAAAACGAGATTGGGGAAGACAAAAACAAAGGCTTCTTCGGCAATCTGAATAAAAACAGAGGATTTTTGTGAAACCAGATGAATTGTTTGGTGAAAAATTTAATCCATGTTGATGCTTGCTCTAACCATCTTGAGATTGTAGTCAGCTATTTATAGTTAGTGGAAAAGTTAAATGGAAAATGATCCTCAGGTTTTAGTTTCAACTGATTGGCTTTCAAGCCGATTGTCTGATCCCGAAATTCGGATCTTGGATGCGACTTGGTACCTCCCAAATATTGATAGAGATGCAAAGGCTGAATATGAGAAAACCCATATTCCAAATGCAAGATATTTTGATATTGACGATGTTTCTGATCATCGTTCTGATTTACCTCACATGGTTCCGCCTGTGGAAAAATTTATGTCTAAAGTCAGAAAGCTTGGCGTTGGTGATGGGCATCAAATAATAATTTATGATTCTCATGGAATATTTTCGGCAGCTAGAGTGAGATGGCTATTTAATGTAATGGGTCAACAAAATGTAGCTGTGCTTGATGGAGGCCTACCTAAATGGTTAAAGGAGGGTAAACCCGTTGATCACACTCCACCAATTATAAAAGATAGACATATGTTCGTTAAATACCATGACGAAATGGTCAGAGATGTGACTCAAGTATCGGCGGCTTCAAAATTGGGTGATCTAGAAATTCTTGATGCAAGATCGGCCGGACGGTTCAGAGGCGATGAGCCGGAACCTCGACCTGGGCTTCGGTCGGGGCACATACCGGGCTCAAAAAATATTTTTTATGGCGATCTTTTAAATGATGATGGTACTCTCAAATCTCAAACTGAACTTATCAATCATTTTAAAGCCAAAGATGTAAACTTAGAAAAACCGGTGATCACCAGTTGTGGATCCGGTGTGACGGCAGCAATTATAAATTTAGCATTAGATCGCATAGGAAAATCCGACCACTCGCTTTACGACGGCAGTTGGACTGAGTGGGGCATGTATCCAACTGTACCGGTAGAAACGGGGAATACATAATGTTTAACTCTTTGCAGCAACAACCCGCAGATAAAATCCTGGCACTCATGCAGCTCTACAAAGAAGATTCTCGAGAGGATAAAATTGATCTTGGTGTCGGTGTTTACAAAGATGCTTCAGGGCAAACTCCAATAATGGGGTCAATTAAAAAAGCTGAACATTTGTTGTGGGAAACCCAAGAAACAAAGTCATATGTTGGCTTAACAGGTGCGCCCGAGTTTTCTGAAGCTATGATTAGTCTTCTCTTGGGAGATAAATTTGACAGAAACTTAATAGCATCGGCGGCAACACCTGGTGGAACTGGAGCCGTACGGCAAGCTTTTGAGTTAGGTAAAATGGCTAATCCGGCCCTCAGGGTTTTTGTTTCGGATCCGACTTGGCCTAACCATCTTTCAATTTTAAAATATTTAGACATACCTGCCGAACCTTATCGTTATTTTGATACTGACACACGATCAGTTGATTTTCCTGCAATGATGGCAGATTTAGAAAATGCAAATGAGGGTGATATTATTCTGCTACATGGTTGTTGTCACAACCCAACAGGTGCAAATCTAAAAGCCCCAGAGTGGGGTGCAATAATTGAATTTTTGCTCAAATCTGGGGCAACTCCAATGATCGATATAGCCTATCAAGGTTTCGGTGATGGTTTGGAAGAAGACGTTGCCGGACTTAGAAAACTTGTGAGTAGTGTGCCAGAAACAATAATTGCGGCTAGTTGTTCTAAAAATTTTGGTATTTATCGTGAGCGAACAGGTCTTTTAACAGTTGTATCACATAACAAAGAGGCTCGTAATTTAAATCAGTCGACACTTGCTTTTTTAAACCGCCAAAATTTTTCCTTTCCCCCAGACCATGGTGCTCGTCTGGTGACGATGGTTTTATCAGACGAAGATCTTAGGAGTAATTGGATGGCAGAACTTGAGACCGTTAGGAAATCAATGCTTTCGTTGCGCACCCAGCTAGCAAATGAATTAGAAAAATTATCTGGTTCAAATCGATTTGGGTTCTTAGCAGATCACCGAGGAATGTTTTCAAGACTTGGAGCCTCTCCCGAACAAGTTAACGCCTTACGAGAAAAACATGCGGTTTATATGGTGGGAGACAGTCGGTTAAATATAGCAGGTTTGAATTCTGATACTGTCCCAATACTTGCCAAAGCAATTATTAATTGTGGAATTTAGATTAATTTTAATCCTCATTGAATAGACTGTCGGCAAGTTGTTTAGCTGCTTCCGTTAATATGTCTTTACGAGCCAACGCATTTTCTACTGATATTCTTTGTGTAGGTCCATGAAATGCAAGGGCAGCAGCAAATCGTCCGCGAGTATCCTTAACGGGTACAGCAATTGCCACCATATCATCCATAAATTCTTCCTTATCCAACGCATATCCTTGTTTTGAAACTTGCTTCAGTTCTGACAGTAGGGTTTCCTGTCTAATATGCGTTCTTTTGGTGTGTGCTTTTAAATCCATAGCCTCAACCATAGCCTCTCTTTTCTTTGGACTCAGACTGGCCAAAAAACATTTACCGCTGGCAGTACAGTGAAATGGTACGTTGGTTCCTATCGGCAGTTGAATTCTGAAAGCCCAGTCGGTTTCAACGCGATCTATGTAGTTCATTCCAGACGCTTCTGGGATCACAAAGTTAACTGTTTCTTTCACTTTGTTTGAAACATTTAAAAGAATTTGGCGTCGCATGATATGGTCTCGAGAGTTGTATAGTAAACCCGTACCCAAATCTCTTAATCTTCGTGCTGCTTGATAACGCTTTGTATTGCCAACTCTTGTTAGAAAACCATTTTCCTCCAAGGTGTTGCATAAACGATGTACTGTCTGTTTGGGTAACTGCAAAGAACCGTTTATTTCAGTGGCTGTCATAGCTCTATTATTTCTTCCAAGAATTTCTAAAATAAGGAGTGTTCTTAAATTTGTCGGCATTCTTTCTTTGTTTGTCATATACCCGCCTAAATAAACTATTGCGTTCTTTAAAATTAACTGTAACTTTTAAATTTCCAATAATCGAGAAAAAAAGTCTCATTTTTTGATATTAGGTGGATTAATGGAGTTTGATTACATTGTTGTAGGCGCTGGATCTGCCGGCTGTGCAGTTGCAAATCGCTTATCTCAGTGTGGAAATTTTCTCGTTGCTTTAATTGAAGCCGGCCCTTCGGATAATAGTCCTTGGATCCATGTTCCTGTTGGATACTACCGAACAATGGGCAATCCTAAATCGGATTGGTGTTACAGAACTCAATCAGATGAAGGAATTGCCGGTAGATCTATACCTTGGCCAAGAGGAAAAGTTATGGGGGGATCTAGTTCGATTAATGGTCTTCTTTACGTTCGAGGTCAGCCTCGGGATTTTGACATATGGTCTCAACTCGGCTGTACTGGGTGGTCTTGGGATGAAGTTTTACCCTATTTCAAGCGTTCAGAAAATTGGGACGGTATTGATGAAACTGGATTGAGGGGGAAAGACGGGCCTCTTTCAGTACAATCAGCTCGATTGAAACGGGATATTGTGGACCACTGGGTCGATGCCGCTGTGAGCGCAGGTTACCAACGCAATTATGATTATAACGGCTCCACACAGGAGGGAGTGGGTCACTTTCAGTTGACTATGAAGGGCGGTCGAAGGTGTTCGTCATCAGTGGCATATATAAATCCGATAAAAAGTAGAAAAAACTTAAGAATTATTACAAATGCCCAAACAAAAAAAGTGAATATTGTCCATGGTAAGGCAAGATCTGTCGACATAGTCATCAAAAATAAGTTGGACTCGATTTCAGCAAGAAGAGAAATTATAATTTGTGCTGGTTCAATAGGCTCGCCGCAAATTCTTATGCTTTCTGGAATTGGTCCTGGGGAAGATCTAAAAAATTTGGGAATAGACGTCGTAAGTGATTTAGTGGGCGTTGGTAAAAATTTACAAGACCACCTTCAGGCTCGGCCTGTGTTTAAAACTGATTTATCTACCATAAATACGGAGACCAGTAATTATGTTAAAAAGGCTTTAATAGGGCTTCAGTATATACTAACTCAGCGAGGCCCCATGACTATGGCTGCAAGCTTGGGAACAGGTTTTCTTAAAACTGAAGATCATCTGGAGACACCAGATATTCAATTTCATATTCAGCCATTCAGTGCTGATATGCCTTCTCAAGGTGCGCATACTTTTTCTGCATTCACTGCTTCTGTTTTACAATTAAGACCAGAAAGCACAGGTTATTTAACGTTAAAGTCTCCAAACTATTTGGACCATCCTGAAATCCATCCGAATTATTTAGCAACAGCTACGGACTGTAAAACTATTGTAAAAGGAGTTCAGATTGCTCGTAAGATTGCGCAGTATGAGCCATTGAAGAACCATGTCTCAGAGGAGTATGCTCCAGGTTTGGAAGTGCCTTTGGATGATGAAGAAAAAACGCTGGACTGGATTCGAAAGACAGCTGTTACCATCTACCATCCAACTGGTACATGTAAAATGGGAACCGATGAAATGTCGGTTGTTTCACCAACATTGAAAGTACGAGGTGTGGAAGGTTTGCGTGTTGCTGATGCCTCAATCATGCCCAAAATTACGAGCGGCAATACAAATGCTCCAGCCATAATGATTGGTGAAAAAGCAAGTGATTTAATTTTGAAGGAGGCCTAACAGCTGATGTCTTAATTAGAATAAGGGTGCACGAAGCATCTTTAAATAAAGGTCAAGAAAAGTCTCCGGCTTGGCTATTATTTTTAAACAAGGGGGCGTTGAACTATGGGAGGAGATTCATGTTCAATTTTAAAATTTTAACTGCAGGGGCCACATCCCTTGCTCTCTTAGCTTCGGCAGCAATGTCCGAAACCGTTATTCGTTTGCAGTCTGTGCTTCCTGTTACAGGTGACGAAGTGCGCATGGTGGAAGACTTTGCAAAGGACGTTGCTGAACTGACGGGTGGTTCATTGAGAATCGAAATTTTGCCTGCTGGTGCTGTTGTTGGCCCACGCGATATTTTAGATGCGGTTGACTCTGGTCTAGTTGAAGCTGGATTTGCCTGGACACACTATTGGGGTGGTAAGCACCCTGCAGCTAACCTATTCGGTGCACCAATTGCGGGTGCTGGTGTTGGAATTGACAACATCGCGTTCTTATCATGGTTTCAGTATGGTGGCGGTAAAGAACTGTATGACCGACTTTGGGACGAAATGGGCGTGAACGTAAAAGGTTTTCTATTACAACCTGTTGGTCCTGAGGCATTAGGCTGGTTCCCAAGCAAAATAGAATCCATGGATGATTTCCGTAAGCTACGTTTCCGCGCGCCTCCAGGTATGGTTGGAAAAGCATATAACGAAATTGGTGTTGCTGCTGTTGCTATGGGCGGTGGTGATATTTTGCCAGCTCTTGAAAAAGGTGCAATTGATGCGGCTGAGTGGTGCTGTCCACAGCCAGACTCAGTATTTGGTTTTCAAAAAGTGTTGAAGCATTACTACCTGCAGGGTTTACACCAGGTGACTGTTAATGCGGATTTTTACCTAAATGGTGATGTATATAACAGTTTATCTGCAACCGAAAAGAAGGCATTAGAAGTTGCTGCAAACGCATCACTTACAAAATCCCTATCTTATAGAATTTTAAATAATGGCAGGGCTCTTAAAGACTTAACAGAGAACCATGGTGTTATTCTTGAAGATACACCAGCTGATTACTTTACAGAATATATGGCAGCAGCCAAGAAGCTTCTTGAAGAAGCCGCAGCGGAAAATGAATTTTTTGCTGAAGTTTGGCAGTCACAAAAAGATTTTGCTGACATTGCTATTCCATACTGGTCAGGCGCTCAAACTTCAAACGCAGGTTTGGGAAGAGCTCACGCAGCAACTTTGAAGTGATACTTTTTTGATTTATCGTGGAGCCTATTGGCTCCACGGTTTTTCTTAATTAGAAAAAAGCTTCACGCTTTTTTGTTATTAAGAAGATTCCCCTGAAAAAAGGGGGACTGTCATGGGGGAGAATTGGATATGGCTGAGGAACAGGTGCCTGGCGATTTAGAAATTGCGGACGAACTGATAGCCGAGCGACGAACAGAAAGACCGGGAGAAACACCGGCCGACATGACCGCTTGGCAACGGCCAGTTACGGGTTTAATTGACAGGTTGAATGATTTTGCAGGCAAGCTCATTTGTCTGCTTATGGTTCCTCTAATCGCTGTAGTGGTATTCGAAGTTATATCCAGAAATGCGTTTGCCATCATGGTTAGCTATGGCTGGGATGATACAGCGCGCGCTTTAGGCCTTGGGCCAACGCTGTTTGCTTACGATATTAGCCGAATGATAGCAGGAGCTTTATTCATGGGTGCTGCAGGATATGGATTAATGCGCGGTGTCCATATTAGGGCCGATTTTCTTTATCGTAATTGGAGTGATAAAACGCAGGCGACTGTAGACGCTGTTCTTTATATGGCGTTTTTTATTCCTTCGATGACCTTTTTTACTATAATTGCAGCACAGTACTGGCAGGTTGCATATTTGAGTGGAGAAACTGCTTTTGATAGTGTTTGGCAGCCTGTTTTATGGCCTGCTCGCTTAGCAATGCCCGTTGGAGGTTTGCTTTTAATGCTCCAAGGGTTCCCAGAATTGTTTAGAGCTTTCTACAAAATGGGGAAAGAGCGGGAACGTATATTTTTGAGGGTTTTCCCATTTTACTTAATAGCGCTCTTTTGGGTGGTTATGGCAGTCTTTTCCCCAGATCTCACGCCGGGTGGCGAATGGTTTAGTGATATCATTTCAACAAAGCCAGGGCTATCTAAGCCAACTATTGGTTTAATTATGCTCGCAGCAATGCTTTTTGTTATTTTTATTGGTTTTCCTATATCATTTACACTTATTTTCCTCGCCTTTGTTTTTGGAATTTGGGGATCTAATTTCAAATTAACTACATTGCTTCTTACACTTAATACAAACTCTACTATGTTGAATGACCAGTTGATGGCAGTACCGTTATTCATCCTAATGGGTATTGTTATGGAGGCGGCAGGTCTTATGGAGCGTCTCTTCACATCAATTCAGATGATTATGGCGCGTGTTAGGGGTTCTCTTTATATTGCTGTTTTGATCGTATCCACAATATTTGCTGCAGCAACAGGAATTGTTGGCGCCTCTGTTACGCTTTTGGGAATTATGGCTGGCGCGACTATGACGCGTTCGGGTTACAATGTTCAATTGGCGGCTGGCACTATTACAGCCGGTGGTACCTTGGGTATTCTGATACCTCCATCAATAATGCTAATAGTAATGGGCCCAGTACTTGAAGTTTCTACACTAGATTTGTTTCGTGGCGCATTCATCCCTGGGGCATTACTT
>CACPBQ010000008.1 GCA_902632125.1 Paracoccaceae bacterium
GGTTTATTAACATCTATATTTTTCCATGGTAGTTTTATGCACTTACTTGGAAATATGCTTTTCCTGCATATTTACGGTGATAATCTTGAAGATAAAATGGGACATTTTTGGTTCCTAATTTTTTATTTGTGTTCAGGAGTACTTGCAAACCTGGCACAATTTATAGCTGATCCTTACTCTACTATCCCAGTCATAGGAGCTTCTGGTGCGGTAGCAGCAGTTATGGGCGGCTATTTGCTATTATTTCCAAAAGCCAGAATTGATATTTTATTTATCTTCATAATTATTTTTAAAATATTTCCGATCCGGGCATGGATTGTCTTGGGTATTTGGTTTGTATTGCAACTTTACAATGGGTTAGCCGTTCCAGTTTCAGTTAGCGGCGTAGCTTATTGGGCCCACATTGGCGGTTTTATTTTTGGTGTAATTGCCACTTTGTCTACCTGGAGAAAACTTGGAGGAAAAAAGTTTTGGTCTAAAAACCAAGGTGCACCAGATCATAAAGAAGCAACATATTCTTTCACGCGATCAAATATTCCAAGAGTAAGAAGATAATTATTCCCGTATAATTTTTGCAAATTTATTAAATTGCACTTCGGTTGCTGCAATTATATTTCCATCAATTAACGGATCTCCGTCTTTAGAGATTGACTCAACCATAGCACCTGCTTCTCTTGCAATAATGATACCGCCGGCAATATCCCAATTATTTAGGTTACGCTCCCAATAACCTTCAAATCGACCAGCAGCAACATATGCCAAATCTAGTGCAGCAGCTCCGTATCGGCGAACCCCTGAACATTTAGGCATTAGTTTTTTAATGTCGTTTATTGTTTCCGGCAAATCTTCTATTCTGCCCGAAAATGGAATGCCTGTTGCATATAAGCTATCTGCTATACTGTAACGTGCTGAAACTCGAATTCTAGTTTCATTCATCCAGGCACCCAAACCTTTTTCCGCAAAGAACATTTCATCTTTGCAAGGATCATAAATAACACCAGAAATAATTTCCCCTTTGTGTTCTAAGGCTATTGACACCGCCCAGTGAGGCAAACCGTGTAAAAAATTAGTAGTCCCGTCAAGCGGATCAACGATCCAACGTCGAGTAGGATCTTTTCCTTCTTCTTCGTCACTCTCTTCACCAACCCAACCATAAGTTGGCCTTGCTTCCATGAGTTCGTCACGAATTATATTTTCAGCAGCAATATCAGCACGGCTAACGAAATCTCCAGCACCTTTCCGAGATACTTGTAAATTCTCAACTTCACGAAAATCTTTTGATAATGAGCGCCCTGCTTTTCGAGCAGTCTTTAACATTATATTTAAATTTGCACTACCCGGCATAACCCACTCTCCACAATAGACAAATTTAGTCTATACTTTCTGCAAGGTGAATGCCAATGAACGACTATTCTGTCCTCATCCAAAAACAGTGCGAGTGATAATAACCCCAGCCCAAGCAGATATACCCGTTAAAGCTGCTCCCCAAGTCACGTCGATCATTACCATCGTGGGAGACCAAGCTCGTAGTGTTGCAAAATTAGTAAATTCGTAAGTCCCATATGCTAATACTCCCAGCAAAGCACCGGCCATCAAAGCTTGTGAAGGATTTCCAGTAATAAAGGCTGGCCAAGATGCAAAGAAAAGCACCCCGCCAATGTAAAATAAATAAAATATTGCAGCCGGACCCATCCTAGGATCCTCTAAAAGCCAATCTCCAAGGTTTGATGAAAACAGTGGATAGAGAACGCGTTTAAGCATAACGATGTCAAGGGCCAAGAAAACGACCGCGGTTGATAGATAGAGTGTTAAAACTTGCATAGCGCTCACCTTTTACCTGGGTATCTTAAAGGAACTAATTCTCTCATCTAAAAGAGCAAGAAAAATTATGTCTAAACCCTTTAAAATCATGTTTTTATTGATTATTTTGATTTTTTGATGTTACTTCTACGCTACCCTAGACATTTCTATTGCGACAATTGTCACAAGTGGCTTGCGCTCTTGATTAAGCATTCAGTGATAAAAAAATATTATCAATAAAGAAAAATAGAGTTAATAATGTTTCTTGCGCAAATCAGTGTCAAAGCTAATGGGAATGTTTTTTTTCATTCCTATCCTGATCTACAACAATCTCAACGCCAACTTCACCTGATATTTCAAAAAAAAGTGTTACCGGGATTATTTTTCCCGTCTTGAAAGCCTCCTTGAGGCCCATAAACATGATATGTTGACCACCGCGAACAAGTTTATGTTCTTTCATCGATCCTATTTCAATTCCTTCATCTATACGGACCATTCTTATGACCCCATTGTCATCCTTCAAGTGCGTATGAAGCTCTGTTTTTTTTGCAATATCAGATTGTACACCTATCAGGCGATCGCTCTCATCAGAGTGATTCATTATTTTCATATAGGCTGCACCTGCTTTGGCGAGAGGGCCCGCTGACCGCGCGTAGGCGTCAGAAATCACAATTTGTCCAGCGCTTAAAATCGAGCTAAACGCTAAAAATGCTGAGAAGGCAGTAATAAACAACTTAATTTTCACTTATTAAACCATTCTATTGAACAGAGAAATCGGGAAAACAAAAATCCCATATTTAATTTGTACTAATATTTCTTGGTTTTAATTACGCTTCTTGTGCTTTAGATATTTCTTTTTTGACTTTAAGAGCATTGGCAGATAGCTCTTTGTCTTTTGCTTTCGCAAGGAAAGCATCAAGACCACCTCTGTGGTCTACAGTCCTAAGCGCTGCAGCCGATATTCGTAGTTTTACACCACGTCCCAAAGTTTCCGATTGTAGTGTCACTTCATTAAGGTTAGGTAAAAATCTTCGACGTGTCTTATTATTGGCATGACTTACATTGTTTCCAGTCATTGGCCCTTTACCTGTTAATTCACAACGGCGCGACATTATAAAATTCCTAACTTTGACTTTTTGAGCTAAGCTTGCCCAAACATTTTTCTAAACAATAAGCTTGTATGGTTATATTGACCTCGGCGTTCTAGGCACATTCTGTATGCTCGTCAAGCACCTTCAGGCAAAAAAATAAACTGAAAATGTAAAGTTTATTAGCCCAACTCACCCTTCTTTATAACAATTTCTTGTAAAATTTGATTAGCGGCTAACGATAGATTTTTCCTTCCCAAAACAACTTCTTCAGAAATCTTTAAAAGATCTGCTTTGATAGGATCTTTATCTAGAACAGACAACAACTGATATTTAACATCCTCGATAAGCCAAAATTTGGACTGTTCAGTCCGATTAATCTGAAAATGACCTTTTTCCTGTCGCCATTCAACTAGATTAGAAATTACCTTCCATGTTTCAATAATCCCAGTTTTTTCTACAGCAGAGACGGTCATCGCCTTTGGAAAACCCTCTGGGTCCTGGGGACGTTTTCTGAGCAATCGGAGAGCTCCCGAATAGTCAGCACAAGTTCTTGTTGCTTGATCCTTTAGATCACCGTCAGCTTTGTTGACCAAAATAATATCTGCAAGTTCCATTATGCCTCTTTTTACACCCTGCAATTCGTCGCCACCAGCAGGAGCAAGCAGCAGAGTAAAAATATCACAAATTTCTGAAACGATAGTTTCAGATTGTCCGACACCAACAGTCTCAATCAATATGACATCGAACCCTGCAGCTTCGCATATCTTAACTGTTTCACGAGTTCGACGAGCTATCCCGCCGAGATGAGTTTGACTGGGAGACGGCCGTATAAAAGCAGCAGGATTTCGTGCCAAGAGTGTCATTCTAGTTTTATCTCCAAGTATAGACCCGCCTGATCTAACGGAGCTGGGATCCACAGCAAGAACCGCAACACTTAACCCCAAATCAGTGAGATAAGAGCCAAAAACTTCAATGAACGTCGATTTGCCAACACCAGGTGTACCGGAAAGACCTATCCGGATTGCTTGTTTTTTGGACTTTTTCTCAAGCAAACCAATGAGAGAAATAGCTGATTTTCTATGATCGTCACGGGAACTTTCTACTAATGTAATAGCCCGAGATAAGGCTCGCCTGTCCCCCGCTATTAAACTTTTAGCCATTTTGTTAAAGTCTGTCATTTTAACTAGCTTCCGTGTAAACCTAAAATTGTTGATTGACCTTATCTTGGTTTTCTTGCCTTGTTTAGGCTGAAATTTTCTCGCCTGATTGCAAGTTATAGTGGTATCATGAAAAACAAACAAAAACTTTTCTTTGTCTCTTGCATATATGCGCTGCTAATTGCTGCAAATACTCTTTCTGCAAAAACAGAGCGGTATAGCTTTGATGTTTTTCTATGGGGTATAAAAGTTGGCGAGCTCGTTTACTCTATTAAACAAACATCTGATGGATACGACATTTCCGGTGTTTTAAGGTCTAAAGGTTTTGCAAGAGTTGTTACTAAATATAAATTTGAAGCTCAGACACAAGGAAAAGTTTCCAAGTCAAAATATTACCCCAGTTTTTACCGCGAAAATTCAGATACAGGTCGTAGAAAAGAGCAGAAATCTATAATTTATCAAAATATGATACCAAAATTAACTTCTGTGAAAACTCCGAAACCTCACTGGGCAAAGCCAAAGTCTCAAAAAGGCACTGTAGATCCAATGACGGCTATTCATTTAATAATGGGCGATAGGGTTGAAAAAACACTCTGTAAGCAAAAATTTAATCTCTTTGATGGAGCTAGGCGGATAGAAATTGTTTTATCTGAGATTAGCATTCAAAAAAGTTCTGCGCAGTGTCGTGGAAAATATATTCGCCAAGATGGTTATACGGATGAAGAAATGAAGGAAGGCAAAGTTTTTCCTTTCACGATTAACTACATTAAGCGAGATAAAATATATACCGTAGAAAGTTTGAGGATAAAAGCTTTACGCGGGCGGACTAAATTTACTAGACGCTAAACTATCTTGGATAAAAATTTACCCATATTTGAAGTAATAGACGAACTTGAAGATCAGTTGGTTAGAACAAAAAGAGTCGTCCTAACAGCACCCCCAGGTGCTGGAAAATCAACCACTATTCCCATCAGCCTCACTAAGAACCCGGCCTTCGCAGAAGGGAAAATAATAGTGCTGGAACCAAGACGTCTAGCAGTAAAACAAGTTTCCTTAAGAATGGCACAGACACTAGGTGAAGAATTAGGGGAAACTATAGGTTATCGAATTAGAGGTGAGGCTAAATGTAGTGAAAAAACGAAAGTTGAGGTCGTTACAGAGGGTATATTAATAAGGATGCTCCAAGAAGACCAACACCTGACAGGAGTATCCACTGTAATTTTTGATGAATTTCATGAAAGGAGTTTAAACGCAGATTTGGGGCTTGCGTTTTGTCTAGAGACAGCAAGTGTTCTAAGAAACGATTTGAAAATCTTAGTTATGTCGGCAACTCTAGAGATAACTGCTGTTTCCAAACTGATGCAAAATGCACCTGTAGTTTCATGCGAGGGGAAAAGTTTTCCTGTAACGCCTATATGGCAAACAAAACCTGTAGTTCAGGATCAAATCATCAATAAACTGATCATTAATGTCATACTAGAAGCAATTAGTGACAACAATGGCAGCATACTTGTCTTTTTGCCAGGAGAGCGTGAAATAATTAAATTGGCATCCTCTTTGATAAATAAAGTGCCAGACAAATGTCACGTATTTCCTCTTTATGGACGATTGAGTTTTAAAGATCAGCAAAAAGCAATAAAGCCAATTTTAGACGGACGAAAAATTGTCCTTGCAACAAATGTTGCAGAAACTTCTTTGACCATTGAGGGAATAAAGACGGTTATAGACAGCGGTCTGTCAAAAAGATCCATATATGACCCAAACTCTGGTATGGCCCGTTTAGTAACCCAAAAAATATCTAAAGCAGAAGCCAATCAACGAATGGGGCGAGCGGGGAGATTGCATCCTGGGAAATGTTATAAATTATGGTCAAAGGCTCAGGATGGAAGTTTTCCAGATTTTTCTCCATCTGAAATTGAAAATTCAGATTTAACACCATTTGCTTTGGAACTTGCGGTTTGGGGAAGCAATATAGATGAACTAGCGTTGCTAACGAAGCCAAAAGAGAAGGCACTTTCAGAAGCCTATAAAGTGCTCGAGATGCTTGGAGCAGTAAATCAACAGCTTCAAATTACCAAAAACGGCCGCTCATTGTCAAAAATACCATTGCACCCAAGATTAGCAAAAATAATTCTTGCTGGCGGGAAAGATGCCACTTTACTCGCATCAATTCTTTCCAATAGTGACCCCCTTAATAATATGAATATTTCTGATATTAATTTGCGAATTTCCTCTATTAGAAATTACCAAAATCAAAGGTTGGATAGCTCTTACTCACTTAAGGTTCCAATTGTGAAAGAAATAATTAAAGAAATGAGCCGCCTTTCGAAACACTTAACAAATCAGTCTGACTATACAAACGCGCAACTTGCGGCCCTCGCATATCCTGACCGAATTGGAAAGCGCAGAGAAGGGAGAACGCCTCGATATATTTTATCAAATGGTAAAGGAGCTATAATGGCAGAAAGTGATCCTCTGAGATCTGTACCCTTTTTAGTGGCATGCAAGCTAGACGGAAACCTGCAAGAGGCCAAGCTTCAACAGTGTCTGCCTATCACATTGCCAGAAATTAAAGAATTGTTTGGCAACCAAATTATCTCAATACAAACTTGTGAATGGTCTAAGAGACAAAAAAAAGTACTTGCGAAGCGACAAGAGAAGCTTGGTCAATTAATCCTAGAAGAAAAAGTTTGGCGGGATGCTCCATGCAATGTGATTATTGAAGCTATGCTGGATGGTGTGGAGGAACTTGGGTTTTTCCATTCAGATAACGCCAAAAACTTTTTGGCTAGAATTAAAATGGCTGGTGATAGATTTCCCAATATGTCAGATGAAAAATTAATGGCGACCCGAAAAACCTGGTTGGCGCCCTTTTTAAGCGGTATAAAATCTGCAAACGATTGGAAAAAATTTGATACTTTAAAAGCACTGAAATCAATTTTGACTTGGGACGAAACGCAATTACTAGAAAAATTGATACCGTCTTATTTTATTACCCCACTTGGGCGTAAAATTAAAATCACTTACGAAAATGAGCTACCCGAAATATCAATACGTATACAAGAAATGTATGGTCAGAAAGTTCATCCCAAGAGTGCAGGCATTCCCATCAGAGTAACATTCCTATCTCCTGCAGGCAGAGAGATACAAACTACGACAGATATAATATCTTTTTGGGGTAGCTCTTACAAAGATGTCAGAAAAGATATGAAAGGAAGATATCCAAAGCATTTTTGGCCAGAAAATCCCTTAGATTCAGAAGCAACTTTGAAGACAAAAACAAGAAACTAATTGGTTATAAAAGATTATAACCGATTATGAAAAAGGATTTGGTTCATACACTACATCAGTGAGGTATAATCCATGGGGCGGTGAAACTGGACCACAAGCTGATCGATCCTTAGCCTCTAAAGCTTTTTTAACATCTATCGGGTCCCAGCTACCTGCACCTACACGTTCTAATGTCCCGACAAAACTTCGAACCTGGTTGTGAAGAAAACTTCTCGCCCTAAATTGAAACCTGTGTTCGTCACCAGACCAACCTTCAATATGGTCAATTTTTATTTCCTCTAAAGTCTTTATAGGACTTTGAGCTTGGCAAATAGACGAACGAAATGTTGTGAAATCGTGTTTGCCAATTAGGTACTTAGATGCCTCTACCATCTTGGCCAAATTAAGCGAATGCCCAATTTGCCATACTAAACCAGCCTCGTGGGTCGACGGTGCTCGTCTCACAAGTAATCGAAATAAATATCTGCGTTCCAAGGCAGAAAAGCGCGCATGCCAATTTTTATCAACTAAAGCACAGTCAACTACTGCTATGGGGAGAGGTCTCAAATGAAAGTTTAATGCCTCCGAGAGCCGAAAAGGTTCCCACTCTTTATCAAGATCGCAATGTGCAACTTGGCACTTCGCATGTACACCGGCATCAGTGCGTCCAGCACCAACTATTGCGTGCTCTTTACTTTCTAAGTTTGACAGGGCTTTTTCAATTGAACCTTGCACAGAAACCTGGCTCCGCTGACGCTGCCATCCAACAAAAGGAGCGCCATTATATTCAATTTTAAAAGCATATCTGGGCATATCTGCGGATAACTCAAATCAAACCCAAAGGAAAGTGGGCAAAAATTTCAATTCAGACGGTGAAAATAGAATGCTATTTTAAGCTTGTTACGGGTCCACTTGGAATATTCCAAGCGCCAGAAATCAATTCAATTCCTAAGATACGATCTGGATTTGTTGGCTTTGGCATTTTAAAATTGGTCAGTTTTTTAAAGCCTAAACGGCCATAATAAGTGAAATCACCTATTAATAATATTCTTGAATAATCTAATTCTTTAGCGAGAGCCAAACTATCTTTTATCAGCAAACTACCTAAGCCTTCCCCTTGCCTAGTTGGATGAACAGCAATCGGGCCCAGTAATAAGGCATCCTGTTCAATTATCGTAACTGGCCAATAGCGAATGGCACCGGCCAGAATTCGCTCTTTATCTCTAGCGACCATACATAACTCAGCAATAGGATTGTTATTTTCTCTTAAGCGGTAGGAAGACAAAGCTTCCCTGCCAGGAGCAAAACATAGATCAAACAATGCCTCAACTTCCCAATAGTCAGCTTTTTTTTCAGTACTTATCGCATACACCTGAAACTCCCATAAACGATTTTATTCCAAAGAATTAAACAAATCTCAAAATTATCTGGAAGGCGAGTTAACATGGCTCTATCTCATGTTCAAAGGAAGTTTTAAAATGTTTTATAAACCCCACGAAGGTCACGGACTTAAAAATAATCCGTTCAACGCAATTGTAACACCGCGTCCAATTGGCTGGATATCAACGAGGGATAAAAATTCGATCGATAACATCGCCCCATATTCCTTTTTTAACGCGGTAGCTTATGTCCCACCACAAGTTATGTTTGCTTCTACAGGAGAAAAATCTGATCGGGACGGAACTAAAGACTCTGTAGCCAATATAAAGGCAACAAAAGAGTTTTGCGTAAATATTGTTTCTTATGAAATGCGGCATCAAATGAATGCAACATCAAAATCTTTACCTGCAGATATAGACGAATTTGACCATGCCAAATTAAAAAAAATAAATTGTAACTTAATAGAATGCTCAAGGGTTATGGGTTCGCCAGCTGCACTAGAATGTAAATTAATTGAGATTGTAAAGTTGCCGGGAGCTGCAAATTTTGCTGTTTTTGGTGAAGTTATTGGTATTCACATGGAAGATGGTTACCTTATTGAGGGTAAATTTGACGTCAGTAAGTTTAACCCACTTACTAGATTGGGTTATCGAGATTACAGTGTGGTTCGAGAAATATTTTCTATTTCACGTCCTGATGACTAAAAAACAGCAGTGACTGTGGAGTAGCAGTAAAATTTTTAAGTGTTCAAAAAGGGTTTGTCCAAACCTTTAGATAGGTTATACACCAGTTTTTAGTAACAAATAATTGTATAGTTAATATGATCAGCACTGTATTACCAACATATAATCGAGCAAATTTAGAGTTTGTGAAAGGCGAAGGTGCTTGGTTAACGGAAGCAGACGGAAGTCACTTTTTAGACCTGGCATCTGGGATTGCAGTGAATTCGTTAGGCCATGCACATCCTGACCTTGTGAATATTATAAAATCGCAATCAGAAAAACTTTGGCACGTATCAAATCTATATGAAATTCCCCAGCAACTAGCCCTAGCAGATGTTTTGGTGGCAAAATCCTTTGCTGACACTGTTTTTTTTACAAATTCAGGAACAGAGTCTTGTGAATTGGCTGTTAAGATGGCTCGAAAATATTGGTTTGAAAAAGGACACCCCAACAAGTTCGAAATTATTACATTTGAAGGTTCTTTTCATGGTCGTTCTTCCGCAGGCATAGCGGCCACTGCAACCGAAAAAATGACTAAGGGTTTTGGACCTTTATTACCCGGCTTTATTAACATAAATCTTAGTAGTCACGGAGCTATCAAATCCGCAATCTCAGATAAAACTGCAGCCATTTTAATCGAACCTATTCAAGGAGAAGGTGGTATTCGAGTAATCCCTGAACATTTATTGAAAGCAATTCGGGATATTTGTAACGAGAAAGACATTTTGTTGATACTTGATGAAGTTCAATGTGGCGTCGGACGAACTGGTAAATTATTCGCTCATGAATGGGTAGAAATTGAGCCAGATATAATGATGGTAGCAAAAGGTATAGGCGGCGGTTTCCCATTAGGAGCTGTTCTTGCAAAAGAAAATGCGGCAAGCGGGATGACCGCTGGGACCCATGGGTCAACTTATGGAGGGAATCCTTTGGGTTGTTCGATAGGGTTAAAGGTTATGGATATCATTTCTGACCCTGGTTTTTTAAAAGATGTAAATCGCAAAGCTAAACTTTTTCATGATGGACTAGTGAAACTTTTGGAAAAAAGTACTTCTGTTTTTGAAGAAATTCGTGGCAAGGGTCTAATGCTAGGTCTCAAGTGTAAGGTCCAAAATATAGATGTCGTAAATGCAGGTTATTCAAATAAGTTACTAACGGTGCCAGCAGGAGATAACGTTGTACGCCTTTTGCCTCCATTAACCATTTCTGATAAAGATATAAATGAAGCGTTGAATAAATTAGATGGCGTAATGACAGCTCTTTCTCAATAAAAGATTTTCGAAGATAATTGTTAAAAATGATGAATTTTTTAAATATAAGCGATTTGTCTATCCAAGACCTTAACGGCATACTCGAACAGGCTAAAATGATGAAAAACGCCAGGGTTGGTCTGCCAAAAGGAGCATATGACGAGGGCCAACCACTAAGTCAGCATATTGTTGCTCTAGTCTTTGAAAAACCCTCCACCAGAACAAGAACGAGCTTTGATGTCGGTGTTAGACAACTTGGAGGGCAACCGATTTTACTGTCTGGAGCGGAAATGCAGCTTGGTCAGGGAGAAACTATATCCGATACGGCACGTGTCTTAAGCCGGTATGTAGATTTAATTATGTTGAGAACATTTGAATGCCAAACGTTATACGAGATGGCTAAATACTCAACAGTACCTGTTATTAATGGTTTGACTAACGAAAGTCACCCTTGCCAAATAATGGCTGATATTATGACATTTGAGGAAAAGCGTGGATCAATACAAGGTAAAAAGGTTGTGTGGTTTGGCGACGGTAACAACGTTTTTAATAGCTTTTTTCAAGCCGCTGAAAAATTCGGTTTCTCACTAGTTTTTTCTGGACCAAAAGAATTAGAACCTGCAAAAGATTTATGTAGACAAGCTAAAAAATTAGATATTGATTTCAAAATCGACAGAGATCCAATTTCAGCTATAACAGACGCAGATCTTGTAGCTACTGATACTTGGCTAAGTATGCATGACAATCCAGAAGCAAAAAAAATCAAATACAACCAACTTAAACCATTTCAAATTAACGAGGAGCTGATGTCCCGAGCCAATGAAGAAGCTTTATTCATGCATTGTTTGCCGGCCCATAGAGATGAAGAAGCAACTTCAGATGTTATGGATGGCAAAAACTCAGTTATTTTCGACGAAGCAGAAAATCGTCTACATGTACAAAAAGCCATAATGCGCTGGTGCTTATCAAAATAGCTAATGTCCACCATCCAATATGCCAGTTTTAACTGAATAGTTTACTGCAAGGGCATAATCTGGATCGTCATCACTATCTATTACTAAGTGACCGGCCTTTGTCAGTAATCTATGACAATCGCGACTTAAATGTCTGAGTTGAATTCGTTTGTTAGCAAGTTCATATTTATTAGCAATTGCCTCTATTGCCTGGAGAGCAGATTGATCCACCACTCGACTATCTGAAAATTCAATAATAACTTCATTGGGATCATTTTGGACATCAAACAACTCTAAAAATCCATCAGAGGAGCCGAAAAAAAGAGGGCCTTGAATACGATAAATTTTGGAGCCAGTCTCTGAAATTTCAATATGCGCATGAATTCTTCTAGCATTATTCCAAGCGTAGGCTAAAGCTGAAACAATTACCCCTACGACGACCGCTACTGCTAAGTCTGATATAACCGTAACGATAGTGACCAGAATTATTACAAATGCGTCTGTCAAAGGAACTCTTCTGAGAATCTTAAAAGAGTTCCACGCAAAAGTTCCTATAACGACCATAAACATAACGCCGACAAGTGCTGCTAACGGTATCATTTCTATTATTGGTGCTCCAACTAATATAAATACCAATAGAAAAAGTGCAGCAGAAATCCCTGCTATCCGTGTTCTACCACCCGATTTAACATTAATCATGGATTGACCAATCATTGCGCACCCACCCATGCCACCAAAAAATCCAGTTGCGGTATTAGCAAGTCCTTGGGCAATGCACTCCTGACTTGACCCCCCTCTTTTACCTGTCATTTCACCAACTAAGTTGAGTGTCAAAAGACTTTCAATTAATCCAATAGCGGCTAAAATAAATGCATAAGGAAATATAATTTCTAGAGTTTCCAAGTTAAACGGAACTGACGGAATATGAAACGGGGGCAAAGTTCCTTGTATTGAAGCCATATCACCAACTCTAGGGACATCTAAACCGAAGAAAATTACTATGCATGCTACAATTCCTATTCCAGCAAGAGGTGATGGGATAATTCGAGTAATGCGCGGCATAATATAGATAATCAACATTGTTAGAACGACTAAAGCCAGCATCATATATAGTGAGCTGCCACTAAGCCATTCGCCACCTGAAGAACCATGGCCTGAAATTTCAGCTGTGCCAGGAACTTTAAACTGGGTTAACTGTGCTAAAAAAATTACAATGGCCAGTCCATTAACAAAACCTAACATTACTGGATGAGGTACTAGGCGAATAAACTTTCCCCATTGCATCAGACCAAAAACAATCTGTAAAAGTCCCATCAAAACAACTGTAGCAAATAAATATTCTACGCCATGCTCTGCAACCAGCGCCACCATAACCACCGCTAAGGCTCCAGTAGCTCCAGAAATCATGCCAGGACGCCCTCCAAACACTGCTGTAATCAACCCGACAAGAAAGGCCGCGTATAGGCCCACTAAAGGATGCACACCAGCAACAAATGCAAACGCAACAGCTTCTGGAACCAGAGCCAAGGCAACAGTTAGTCCTGACAAGAGCTCCGTCCTAGCTCTGGAGAAAGTTAGACCTTCATTATTCATAAAGTTCAAGTCTGGTTTGTTCAAAGTCGCAAAAGCGTTTAGGAGTGTTTGTTTCATCTATGGGTTATCCAGTAAATTTCTGGATATTTCACTAATCGAGATTAAACAAATTTAAAAGCCGTTAGCTTCATAAAAAACAAAATGGTTTAAATATTCCAAAGTTTCTTTTCTTAAACAAATGTAACTCACTAGTTTACCAAGGTTTAGTTTTCTTATAGAACGCAGAATATTATAACAATGCCCTATAAATTATCTTGATGAATAGGAAGCTTTAGAAGTGTCATCAATTAAAGATCTTATAAGAACAGTACCTGATTTTCCTATTGTAGGTATCCAATTCCGGGACGTAACTACTTTGTTTAATGACAGCAAGGGTTTTGAGCAATGTATAGACAGACTTACAGCTCCTTACAAAGAGACCAAAGTTGACAAAGTCGTAGGCCTAGAGGCTCGGGGATTTATCATCGGCGGGGCTATTGCAAAGGAATTGGGATGTGGCTTTATACCAATTCGGAAAGCAGGAAAACTTCCCGGTAAAACAATAACTCAAGATTATGTACTTGAGTATGGGAAAGCCACTTTAGAAATACACGACGATGCATTAGCTGCTGGAGAAAAAATCCTTCTAGTTGATGACCTGCTTGCAACTGGAGGTACTGCAGAAGCTGGCATAAATTTAGTAGAAAAACTGGGTGGCGAAATTTTGGGATGCTCATTTATTGTTAATTTGCCAGAATTAGGCGGAAGCAAAAAATTGGAAAAAATGGGTATTCCGACCCATATCGTATGCGAATTCGAAGGAAAATAAACCAAGTTCACATACTCAAAACAAAACTACCCGCTCTCAGAATCCAAGGTAGTATTTTTAAGAACTTAAACAAGTTAATGCATCCAAGATTTTTAATAGCCAGCTGAGTTTTTATCTTGTCAAAATAGAATATTAGCTGCATTGCTGATATTTATGGCAAAGTTATATTTTCAATATTCAACTATGAATGCGGGTAAGTCCACGCTATTGCTTCAAGCCTCTCACAATTACCATGAAAGGGGAATGAAGACATATCTTATTACCGCCGGCTTTGACAAAAGAGCTGGTAACCGAAAAATCGGGTCAAGAATAGGTATTTCATCAGATGCTGACACTTTTGATGATAAAGAAAATATGTTTCAGAAAATTGAGTTGAGATTAGAAAAGGGCCCCTGCTCTTGTGTATTCATAGACGAAGCTCAATTTTTGTCTGAAGAGCAGGTCTGGCAACTTGCCCGTGTTGTTGATGATTTGAAAGTGCCAGTAATGTGCTATGGGTTGAGAGTAGACTTCCAAGGAAAGCTGTTTCCAGGGTCCGCAGCGCTATTGGCTTTAGCAGACGAGATGCGCGAAATCAGAACTATCTGCCATTGCGGGAAAAAAGCCACTATGGTGATACGCCAGGATGAGAATGGCAACACAATTAAAGAAGGTGCCCAGATTCAAATAGGGGGAAATGAAACATACATTTCTTTATGTCGTCTTCATTGGCGCGAAGCTATTGGCGACTGAATCAAAATTCAACATAGAGAGGATCCGTTTGGTATTGGTTTGTCGGGAACGGCTAAAACTATTGACTGATCGGTATCGACAAAACCAAGAATTAAAACTTCAGACATAAACGGCCCTATCTGTCGTGGTGGGAAATTAACAACACCCATGACCTGCTTGCCTACTAAGATATCACAATCATAATGATTGGTAATTTGCGCCGATGATTTTTTCTCTCCAATTTCAGAGCCAAAATCGACCCAAAGTTTAATTGCTGGCTTATGTGCTTCAGGAAATGCTTCCGTACGAACTATCGTACCAGCACGAATATCAATAGCAAGAAAATGCTCAAAATTTATCTCAGCCATTACTTAGTTCTTTCGATCTTTTTGTAGCTGCTTCGACAGTTCTTTTTATCAAAGGAAGCAAACCATTCTTTTGGTTCATAAGAATTTCCAAACCAGCCTGTGTAGTCCCATTTGGACTAGTCACATTTTCTCTAAGTGTACTCGGACTGTCTTTAGAAGTCATTGCCAGAAGTCCAGAGCCAGCTACAGTTGCTTTTGCCAAATGTAACGCTTTGTCTTTAGAAAGTCCCATTTCAATTCCAGCGTTTGAAAGAGATTCGATTAGAAAAAAAACATATGCAGGACCTGAACCTGAGAGCCCCGTCACTATATCCATCTGATCTTCATGTTCGAGTTCAATGACTTCGCTTATTTTTTCCAGCAAAATTTTAGAAATTGAGATATGCACATTTTTTGCTATAGAATTTCCAATAATTGCAGTTATTCCTTTACCAATAGCTGAAGGGGTATTTGGCATAGCTCTGATGATTACGCTTTTAGAAGAAATTGCTTGCTCTAATTGTCGAAGTGTTATCCCAGCAGCAATTGAGACAATTAAAGTGTCGCTCGCTACATAGTCATTTAAATTTGAAATAGCCTCAAACATAATTTGTGGCTTTACGGCAATTAAACAAACGGCTGGGGTTTTAGGAAAACTTTTGTTTATATTCACTCCCGTGGAAGCCAGCCAATCACTAGGTTGTGGGTCAGATATCCAGATACTCGACGCGGGTATGCCAGAATCCAACCAACCCGCAAGCATTGCCGAACCCATTTTCCCACAACCGATGAGGATAAGGCCTCGGGCCTTAATTTCATCCAAATTCATTTTTAGCTCACTTTTGTTAGTTATAACCCAATCCTAAGCGCGACCATACGCCTCTGCAATGGCTACTTTCATTGCACTATCAGGACTTTGATTATCATATATCACTAACTGAAAGGCAGGATAATACTTTTCAGAAGTATGAACAGCTGATGAAATCATAGTATCTATTTGTTCTGCAGTAGCGATTTGGCCGCCAGTAAGAACCAGACCATAACGATAGACCATAAGCTTCTGTTCTTCCCAAAATGTAAATGCCCCAGTCCAACACCTGTCATTAGCAACGTTTAACGTTTCATAGAGATTTTTTAACTTATCTGTAGGTGGTTCCATTTCAAAAGAACAAATTAAACGTAACGTTTCATCGAACCCAGACCATGCCAACGTGATTGAATATGTTCTCCATTGTCCTTGAACAGCCATGGCAATCTGATTTTCTTCTATTCTGTCAAATTCCCATTCATGGTGCTCTGCGAGATGTTCCACAATATCAATGGGGTGAATTTCATCTTCTAAAAATATTTCCGTTTGTGCCATAACCCCACCTCTTTTGTTATGTTGCTAAGGGACTGGCTTGTTCCCCAAGAAATTGATGTCTGCTCAAATTGCTGTAGTTTTTATATTAAGCCACACTATATATGGTGCTTTGCTTTGCTCAAACTGTAAAGAGAAATTTTAAAAAAAATTAAAAAACCGGAGGATAAACGGTTAAAGATTGTTTAGAGGTCGTAATAAACCAAAACTGATAAACAAGATGCTTATTTTTTTCGCTTCGTTTCGATAGCTTCTAAACGCACTTTCAATTCATCATTTTCTTCTCGGGCCTTTTGCGCCATCGCTTTTACGGCATCAAACTCCTCACGCGTCACGAAATCGTGATCTGCCAACCATCTGTCTATAATTGACTTTACCGCAGTTTCTGCTTCTTCGCGTGCTCCCTGAGCTACACCCATAGCATTGGTCATTAGTTGCGAAACGTCATCCAAAAACTTACTACGTGACTGCATAGAGTTCTCCCTTTGAAGCTTTCTTTATTATATGGGGCAAATTGTTACTAATCTCAAGGTTGACTTTTATTATCATCTCGCGGCACAAAAAAAATTGGAGAAAAGTATGATCCCATTTCCAGAAGGCATAAGTCCGGATATTTTTACAATTTCTTTAGGTAGCTTTACGTTTACACTTTACTGGTATGCCTTAGCTTATGTCGTGGGGATCTTAGCTTGGTGGCAAATAGCATCAATCACATTGAAAAAGAGTACTCTTTGGCCCAAAAACGCACCACCCATGTCGGCAGCAAAACTCGAAGATCTTGTAACTTATTTAGTTCTAGGCATAATTTTAGGTGGGCGAATGGGTTATGTGGTTTTCTATAAACCAGCTTATTTTCTACAAAATCCAATTGAAATAATGTTTGTATGGCAAGGTGGTATGTCGTTTCATGGTGGATTATTTGGTGTTGCTTTAGCTGGTTTTGTATTTTTCAAGCGTAATTCTGTTGCAATACGTTCGGGAGCAGATCTGTTAGCCATAGGGTCACCTGTAGGTTTATTTTTAGGAAGAATAGCAAATTTTATTAATGATGAACTTTGGGGACGTACAACAGATGTACCGTGGGGAGTTATAGTAACAAGCCCAGAAGCTTCCAGAGTGTGCCAAGACTTGATATCACCATGCGTCAGACACCCATCTCAAATTTATGAAGCTATTTTAGAAGGTTTGATGCTTTTTCTCTTAATGATCTATCTTTCTTTTAAAAAGAAAGCCTTAAGAAACCCTGGTTTTTTGGCTGGTGTGTTTTTTGTTGGCTATGGATTATCACGTTGTTTTGTCGAACTTTTCCGCCAGCCGGATGCACAGTTTCAGAGCCCCAATAATCCACTAGGATTTTTCATTCAGATTGGAGATTTTGGTTTGACTATGGGGCAAATGCTTTCAATACCAATGGTAATTATTGGGTTGGCGTTATGTTTGACATCACGGCGCAATAAAACGATATGAAAAATTTAAAGTCTATTCTGATAGAAAAAATTAATACAGACGGCCCCATGCCGTTGTCTGACTACATTCAACATTGTTTGTTTCATCCTATTTATGGTTACTATGTAAAAGAACCAGTTTTTGGTATTCACGGTGATTTCACAACTGCGCCTGAAATTTCGCAAATGTTTGGTGAGTTAATAGCCGCGTCAATATTACAAGCGTGGCTTGATCAAGGCTCTCCTTCGCAAATTATCCTCGCCGAACTAGGCCCTGGTAGAGGAACAATGATGGCAGACATATTGAGAACACTAAAAATTAATCCCGAGTTCCTCAGTGCAACGGAAATTCATTTAATAGAAGCATCATCAAATTTACGAAGTATACAAAAAAAAATACTATCGGAATACAAGGTAAATTGGCATGATAAAATTCCAAATTTCAAAGAAAAGCACTTATTTCTGATTGCGAATGAGTTTTTTGATTCTCTTCCTATTGAGCAGTTTTTACGGAAAGGAAACAGTTTTTTCAAAAGAACTGTGCAATCACTCAATAATGATCTCTCTTTTGGATTAGAAGAAAAACCAACTATCAATAAATTTTTGGAAAACAGGCTTTCCGACACTTCCGATGGCGATATTGTTGAATTAAATTTTGCAGGGGCCCAAATTTCTAAGAATATCGGTGAGCATATTAGTAATTTTGGCGGCTTAGCGATTTTTATAGATTACGGTGACTGGCGCTCTCTGGGTGATACCTTGCAAGCAGTAAAAAGTCACGAATATACGGATATATTTAATTCGCCGGGAGAAATAGATATTACAGCACACGTAGATTTTGAAATTCTTGCCACGTGTTCTGGGTGTGATTTTAGTATGCTGACTACACAAGGAGTTCTACTCGAAAGATTAGGTATAACTGAAAGAGCAAAAAAAATAGCAAAAAATTTAAGCGGAGAGAATTTAGAAAACCATATCGCTGCACATAGACGCTTAATCCATCCAAACGAAATGGGTAGTTTGTTTAAGGCAATATCATTATTTCAAAAAAAGACCCATTGCCCTTTAGGTTTTAAGCAATGACCTTAACGAGCATTAAATCCTCATTAATTAAAAACTTTAAACATGGTTTTTTTACACGACAAGGAGGTGCCTCTAAAGGGATCTACAAAGGCTTGAATTGCGGATTAGGTTCTAGTGACGATGCAAAACTTGTAATGTGCAATCGTAGTCTTGTTGCTCAAAATATGGGAACAAGTGTCAATAATGTGGTAAGTGTTCATCAGATACATTCTATTGAAGCCGTAGTATGTCAAAAGAAATTTAAAATTGCGCCAAAAGCAGACGCTCTAGTTACCAATACACCTGGCCTTTTGCTTTCAGTTTTAACGGCTGATTGCCAACCAATAATTTTTGCAGATCAAAAAAATAATGTTGTCGGCATTGCACATGCTGGATGGCGAGGGGCCCTCAATGGTATTTTACCTTCTACTATAAATAAAATGGAATTTTTGGGCGCCGAAAGGGAACAAATTTCAGCTGTAATTGGTCCTTGCATCAGTAAAACTGCTTATGAAGTAGGCTCAGAGTTTTTTGAAAATTTTATCGATGCAGATGAACAAAATAAAAGCTTTTTTAGTTTTAATTCTGATACAAAAAAATACCATTTCGACTTACCAAGTTTCAGCTTAAATATCTTAAAGGATGCAAAAATTTCATCTGTCGAGTGGACTGGCCATTGTACCTATAGCGACCCCCAAAATTTTTTCTCATATCGAAGAAGTTGTAACAATCAGGAGCCAGACTATGGAAGACTTATGTCTGCTATTATGATTTAAGGACGCTGGCTTAGTCTATCCTCTAAAACATCAAATGGGACTCCAGGTTCGTCTTTCTCAGCCCTTATAACGAGTGATGTTTTAACAGAACCAACGTTGGGCGTAGTAAGTAACTGTCCCGTCAAAAAACTTTGAAAACTACTTAGATCTGGCGCAACACATTTAAGCATAAAGTCGACTTCTCCATTCAGCATGTGACATTCTCTTACGAGAGGCCAGCCTTTGCACAACTCTTCAAATTGCCTTAAATCAAGTTCGGCTTGTGATTGAAGACCAACCATCGCAAATACCTGTACTTCGAAACCAAGCGCACGACTGTCTACTTCCGCGTGATAACCTTTTATGAAACCTTGCTCTTCAAGAGCTCTTACTCTGCGAAGACAGGGCGGGGCGGAAATTCCGACACGTTTGGCTAACTCAACGTTTGTCATTTTCCCATCGGCTTGGAGTTCTGCTAAAATTAGCCGATCTATCGCATCTAATCGTGTTAAAGGCATAACTCCTGCTCCTTTTTTTGTGAATATTATAAATCATTTACCCAAAATCGCAATAATGTTCCAATATATTGAAATATTATTTTCCTCTGACTTGTTCTATATCAAGAGTTTTTGGGGTTTTGAATTATAAGACGAGCAGGTATACCACAATCAAATATGAGGAAAAAACATTGCAATATCATCATACCAAAGTACTTATAGTCGGAAGTGGCCCCGCTGGATATACCGCCGCCGTTTACGCGAGTCGCGCCATGCTATCACCAATACTTATCCAAGGCATTGAGCCAGGAGGTCAACTGACAACCACCACCGAAGTTGAAAATTGGCCAGGTGATACTGAGGTTCAGGGGCCTGATCTAATGGTTCGAATGGAAGCACACGCCAAAGCCATGGGTTGTGAAATAATAGGAGACATCGTAACAAAATTAGAAGTTAATTGCAGACCATTCGTTGCGACTTGTGATAGTGGGAAGAAGTATACGGCCGATGCGATTATTCTTGCAACTGGTGCAAGAGCAAAGTGGCTAGGATTGCCCTCCGAAGAAAAATATAAAGGTTTTGGTGTATCTGCCTGTGCAACCTGTGATGGGTTTTTCTATAGAGGTCAGGAGATAACAGTAATTGGTGGTGGAAATACCGCGGTGGAAGAAGCTCTTTTTCTAACAAACTTTGCCTCAAAAGTTACCTTAGTTCATCGACGCGACGAGCTGAGAGCCGAGAAAATATTGCAGGAAAGATTGTTTAAAAATCCAAAAATTGAACCGATGTGGTTTAATGAATTAAACGAGGTGCTAGGGACAGAAAGCCCTATGGGTGTCGAAGCTATTCGTGTTAAGAACACCAAGACAGGCCAACTTTCTGAAATACCATGCAAAGGCGTTTTTATTGCAATTGGACATGCACCAGCTACCGAATTGGTTAAAGATTTTTTAGAAACTCACAATGGTGGTTATGTTAAAGTTCAACCGGGAAGCACTAAAACATCAATACCAGGTATTTTTGCAGCTGGAGATTTAACTGACCATATCTATCGCCAAGCTGTGACAAGCGCAGGAATGGGTTGCATGGCAGCTCTGGACGCTGAAAAGTTTATTGCCGAAGGGCAATAAATTTTGATATTTTCAGTGTGTGGATTACAGGCAGTCCCAAGTTATTTTAGAAACCAATTTTCCATTTACAATCATATTTTGCTATAAGTTCTGAAAAGCAAGATAAACCAAAACTTATTCAAGTAAACACGTACTATTTATCGATTTTTTTGATCTCAATCTTTTTAATAACATTAGCGGGAATGTTTTGAGCCAAATCAATGTGAAGCAGTCCGTTTTCCATAAAAGCTTGAGTTACTTTTACTCCATCTGCCAAAACAAAAGATCTTTGGAATTGCCTTGTTGCAATTCCACGGTGAAGGAAAATTCTTGTACCATTTTCTTGAGTTTTTTTACCTTGTACCACCAGCTGGCGATTTTCTAAGATGACAGATAGGTCACCTTCTGAAAAGCCAGCAACAGCTAAAGTTATACGAAATGAACGATCAGATGTCTGTTCTATGTTGAAGGGTGGATAACCTTCAATACTAGATTTTTCCGTTCTTTCTAATAACTGCTCTAGCTGTTCAAAACCAAGCAAATGCGGATAGGCACTAAATGATATTTTTGCCATAGTTAAGCTTTCATTTTAATAAACAAACTTTAGTTAACACTAACTTGTTCCAAAACTGTTGCCAAAAAATACGTTTTTCAACAGTTTAACAAGTAAATTTAATTGCCATATTAGTTTAAATCATTCATTCAGGTCACAAAATGAATACTTCAGACAAAATATCGATGCGAACCGAAGAAGTTTTGAGGATGGAATTAGAATTCTTTCGTCAAGAACACCGCGATTTAGATCAAGCAATCACAGCACTTTCGGACACAGCAACCACGGATAGGCTTACGATCCAGCGGCTCAAAAAGAAAAAACTACTGCTAAAAGACAAAATTACCCAGATAGAGGATCGACTTACACCCGACATTATTGCCTAAGATATATTCCTATTATATTAAGATAGTTGCAAATGCGAGGTACGAAATGAGCAAAACCCAAGTAGGTTTAATCATGGGAAGTCAGTCCGATTGGTTAACCATGAAAGAAGCAGCTGATGTTTTATCACAGCTTAACATCACTTATGAAAAAAAAATTGTTTCAGCTCATAGGACCCCAAATCGTTTATGGGAATACGGAGAATCTGCTGAAAAAAGAGGCTTGCAAGTAATCATAGCCGGTGCAGGAGGTGCTGCTCATCTTCCCGGAATGATAGCATCAAAACTGAACTTACCTGTTGTTGGCGTGCCAGTAAAAACTTCGAGTTTAAATGGTATGGATAGCTTATATTCTATTTTGCAAATGCCACGAGGCTATCCTGTTGCGACAATGGCTATCGGCGCGCAAGGCGCGGCTAATGGAGGCTTATTAGCGGCTCAAATAATAGCGTTATCTGATCCAAAACTTAGCAAACGTCTAAGTGACTGGCGGGTAGCTTTGTCAGCCTCAGTACCTCATGAACCTCAAAATGAATAAATCATTATCAACGGGATCCACTATAGGCATACTGGGTGGTGGGCAGTTGGGACAAATGCTAAGTATCGCTGCTGCCCGACTAGGTTTTAAAACTCACATTTTCGAGCCAAGTGCAAACCCACCTGCGTCATTTGTGGCATCTAAGTTTACACAAGCAGAATATGATGATTATGAAGCACTCAAAAAATTTTCTTCGGACGTTGACGTGGTCACCTACGAGTTTGAGAACATCCCAACACGTGCCTTGAATGTCATTGAAGAACAATGTGAAATTTTTCCAAGCAGAGAAGCTCTTAAAATATCACAAGACAGACTTTTAGAAAAAGAGTTTATAAATAAGTTAGGCTTTAAAACCGCGAACTTTTATGAGGTAAGTACTCAAGAAGATTTAATTCATGCAATAGATCAAGTTGGAACTCCCAGCATATTAAAAACAAGACGTTTCGGATATGATGGAAAAGGACAATTTAAATTAGAGACAGCTTCGCAAGCCAAAAATATCTGGAAAAACTCAAGCGCAAAAGATTTAATACTAGAGGGTTTCGTAAATTTTTCTCGTGAATTTTCTGTAATTGGATCCAGATCAAAGGATGGGCAAATATCATGCTTTGATCCAGGAGAAAATGTGCACAAAGAGGGAATTCTAAGGACTACAACTGTACCGGCAAATCTTACAGTTCAGCAAAAAACGGAAGCTGTATTAATGACGGCAAAAATTTTAGATTCATTAAACTACGTTGGAGTAATTGGTATTGAGTTTTTTTTAGAGAAAAACTCTTTAGTTATAAATGAGTTTGCTCCAAGAGTTCATAACTCTGGGCATTGGACTCAAAATGGCTGCACAGTAGATCAGTTCGAGCAGCATATTAGGGCAATAACAGGTTGGAAACTTGGTAATGCAGAAAGGCATAGCGACATAATAATGGAAAACCTTATTGGGGAGGAAATTTATAAGACTAACAAATTAGTTGCGGATGGTTCTCTTGCGTTACACTTGTATGGGAAAGCTGACGTTAAACCAGGCCGTAAAATGGGCCATTTTAACCGAATTAAAAATTAAATTTCTAATTTCTAAAAAAAACCCCAGGATTAATCCCAGGGTTTCTAAAATCACACTTACTTTGGACCTACATCATGCCGCCCATGCCGCCCATGCCGCCCATATCAGGCATACCTGGAGCTCCACCGCCAGCACCTGGTTTCTCAGGTTTGTCGGCAACCATTGCTTCAGTAGTTATAAGCAATCCAGCAACTGACGCCGCGTCTTCCATTGCTGTTCGGGCAACTTTCGCAGGATCTATTACTCCATACTTGAACATATCGCCATATTCTTCAGTCTGAGCGTTAAAACCAAAAGATGTATCTTTATTTTCGCGAACCTTTCCAGCAACTACTGCACCGTCAACACCCGCATTTTCAGCGATTTGACGAAGCGGAGCTTCAATTGCACGACGGACAATCGCAATACCTGCTTCTTGATCAGGGTTTCCGCCTTTGAGTTTTTCAAGAGCTTTGCCAGCCTGCACGAGGGCAACACCACCACCCACAATAATTCCTTCTTGAACAGCAGCTCGTGTAGCGTTCAAAGCATCGTCAACGCGATCTTTGCGTTCTTTAACTTCCACTTCAGTCATGCCGCCAACTCGAATGACAGCGACACCACCCGCTAGCTTAGCAACACGTTCTTGAAGCTTTTCACGATCGTAATCTGAAGATGTCTCTTCGATCTGACTACGTATTTGAGTTACGCGCGATTCAATTTCAGCTTTTGCACCGGCACCATCAACTATTGTGGTTTCATCTTTAGTAATTTGAACTTTCTTGGCAGTACCAAGCATGTCCATTGTTACACTCTCAAGCTTCATTCCCAAATCTTCAGAAATGACTTGACCGCCAGTAAGTATTGCGATGTCTTGAAGCATAGCTTTACGTCGATCACCAAAACCAGGAGCTTTAACAGCAGCAATTTTTAAACCGCCTCTCAGCTTATTAACAACCAAAGTTGCTAATGCTTCGCCCTCAACATCTTCAGCAATAATTAATAATGGCTTTTGGGATTGAATTACCGATTCCAGAAGCGGCACCATTGACTGCAAAGAAGATAGCTTCTTTTCATGGAGAAGAATCATACAATCTTCCAGCTCTGACGTCATTTTATCAGCATTTGTCACGAAGTAAGGAGATAGATACCCACGATCAAACTGCATGCCTTCAACAACGTCAGTTTCAGTCTCAAGACCTTTGTTTTCTTCAACTGTGATAACGCCTTCGTTACCGACCTTTTGCATCGCGTCAGCGATTTGCTGACCTATTTCAGCTTCGCCATTTGCTGATATTGTCCCAACTTGGGCAACCTCGTCACTATCTTTTACGTCGCGAGACATTTTTTTGATCTCTCCAACAACCTTTGAAGTGGCTAAATCGATACCTCTCTTTAAATCCATTGGATTGAGGCCAGCTGCAACCTGTTTCAACCCTTCGCGAACGATTGCCTGAGCCAAGACTGTTGCCGTCGTTGTTCCATCACCAGCCTCATCGTTTGTTCGGCTGGCAACCTCTTTAACCATTTGAGCACCCATGTTTTCGAGCTTGTCTTCTAACTCGATCTCTTTTGCAACTGTCACACCGTCCTTGGTGATGCGCGGTGCGCCAAATGATTTATCTAATACTACGTTACGACCTTTTGGTCCCAACGTTACTTTTACAGCGTCTGCAAGAGTGTTCACGCCTTTTAACATGCGGTCGCGAGCATCTGTACTGAATCTGACGTCTTTAGCAGCCATTGTGCTTATCCTCGTCTATTTGTTAAAATTAATTTTTTAGCGATTAGGACAAAGTGCCTAAAATATCGCTTTCTTTCATGATAAGAAGTTCTTCTCCATCAATAGTCACTTCTGTTCCAGACCATTTGCCGAATAGAATTTTATCACCTTCGCTAACTGACATAGCAATTAGTTCACCGCTGTCCTTACGAGCGCCTTCTCCAGCAGCTACGATAACACCTTCTGCAGGCTTTTCTTTAGCGCTTTCAGGAATAATTAGTCCGCCTGACGTTTTTTCGTCGCTTTCTACGCGGCGAACAAGAACACGGTCATGAAGTGGTTTTAATGCCATATTAAGGCTCCTTCACTAAGTTACATTGTGCCCTGACCGGGCTATTATCACTCATGGTATCTGAGTGCTAACAAGCGGTATTTATGTATGGAATATGGTAGAGTCAACCATCTTGATTAAAAAAAAATTAAATTTGCAGAAATTTGTTGATCAAACCAGTCCACGACCTTTCAAAAGAGCATCTACCTTTGGTAATTTGCCTCGAAACTTAACGTAGGCTAATTCAGAATCTATACTATTTCCTACGGAGAGAATATTTTTTTCTAATGAATTAGCCAACTTTTCATCAAATGGATTACCTGCTTCCTCGAAAGCCAAAAAAACATCCTCATCCATAACTTCCGACCACATGTAACTGTAGTAAGCAGCAGCATAATAACCACCCGAAAATACATGAGCGAAGTGTGGAGTTGCATGTCTCATCTCAATTGCCTCAGGCATTTCTATTTTGCTTAAAATTTCAGTTTGAAGTTTCATGATATCGTAATCGGTATCGGAAAGATGAAAATAAAGATCCACCAGAGCGCTGGAGGTATATTCAACGGTTTGGTAACCCATATCGTAATTTGAGGCACCTTTAATTCTTTCTATCAACTCGTCTGAAATCGGTATTTTGGTTTCATAATGACGTGCAAACTTTTTCAATACGTCTGGGACGGTCAGCCAATGTTCAAATAACTGACTGGGCAATTCAACAAAATCTCGCGAAACAGAAGTTCCTGACATAGGTTCGTAGGTAACGTTAGATAATAGTTGATGAAGCGCGTGACCAAATTCGTGAAATAATGTTTGGGCGTCATCAAAAGATAAGAGCGCAGGTGAGCTTTTTGCAAAATTACAAACGTTCAAAACTATTGGCTTTTGTACGGTTGGAAATTTAGCTTGAGATTGAAACGCACTACACCAAGCACCAGATCGCTTAGATGCTCTAGCAAAGTAATCTCCTATAAATAACCCAACAGTCTTATTTTTTCTGAAAACTTGCCAAGCTTTACAGTCATTATGATAAAGAGGCAGATCTATTGGTATGAATGAAAGATCAAATAATTTATTTGCACAATAAAATGCAGCTTTTATCATCTGGTCCAAACTAAAATACGGTTTTATTTCTAATTCGTTTAATTCATGCTCATTTTGTCTTCTTTTCTCTGAATAATACTGCCAGTCCCAAGAACTAAAATTATCCTTTATATCATCCTTGGCCATGTAGGAGGTTAGAATTTTTTGATCTGTTAAAGCCTGTTTTTTCGAGTGGCCCCAAACTTTCAGCAATAGCTTCTCGACGTTTTCTGGCTTTTTTGCCATTTCTGTCTCTAGCTTAAATTCAGCAAAATTCTTGTAACCAAGCAGATCGGCCATCTGTCTCCGTAAAGCCAATATTTCACGCGCAATTGGCCTATTATCAGTTTCTTCTTTTTGCATCCCTCGAGATACCCATGCTTGTTGAGCTTGTTTTCTCAGTTTGCGATTAGGAGAAAATTTTAAAAATGGTGTAATAATAGATCGAGACAGTGTGATAATCGGATTTGTTATCCCTTTTTCATCTGCTGCTTTTCTTGCAGCCTCAACCAGAAAATTAGGTAGTACATTTTGGTCCTCTAAACCAAGCTCAAGATGCCAGGAACGTTCATCAGCTAGTAAATTTTGTGAAAATTTGGTACCTAAAATTGAAAGCTGTTTTTTAATATCTTTCAGTCTTTCTTTACTTTGATTATTAAGAGCAGCGCCCGCCCTTACATAATCTTGATGTATTTTTTCTAGAAGCCTCTGTTCTTCAGGTAATAAGTTTAAACTATCAATTTGCTCAAATAGTTCCTGAATGCGATTAAAAAGTTTTTCATTTGATGTAATTTTTGATGAGTGTGATGACAACTTTGGAGAAAATTCTGTCATCAGCTTTTCGCGTTGGGTATTAGAGTCTGCACTCACCAAGGTATAAAAAACAGAAAGAACCCTTTCCAGTAAATTACCCGACTTTAATAGTGCATGAATAGTATTTTCGAAGGTTGGTGGATCAGAGTTTTCGGAAATTTCTTGGATTTCCTGAAGCTCATATTCCATTGCTCTTTCCACAGCTTCAGAAAAATGGTCATCCAAAATTTCATCAAACGGTGCAATTTTGTAAGGAGTATTCCAACTGGTCAGTAGTGGGTTTTTATTTTCCATCTTAATATCTTCAAATAGAGCAAATTGGGCATTTTTTATTTGGGTTGATTTTTATCTTACGACTTTCCCCCTTCAAACCATCATAGATAAACATTTGTCCTGATAATGTGTTACCTGAATGGCTTAAAATTTTCAAAGTCTCAACGGCCATAACTGAGCCAATAACGCCTGGCAGAGGAGAAAAAACACCACCCTCAGAACACGTTACTGCCAAGCCATCTTTGGGTGGGCTCGGAAATACGCAAGCATAGCAGGGCCCGCCTTTGTGCGGGGCAAATACTGAAACTTGGCCCTCCCATTGACTCAAAGCCCCTGAAACTAAATGTTTTTTGGTAATAACAGCAGCTGAGTTCGATATATACCGTGTCTCAAAATTATCGGTTCCATCTACGACAACATCATACTCAGAAAAAATTTGTTCGGCTATTTCAGAATTTAGTCGTCTATTATAAGGCCGCACATTTACATTATTATTCAACCGATAAATAGCATCTACTGCTGAGAAAACCTTTTGCTCTCCCACTTGTTTTGTTGGGTAAATAACTTGCCTTTGCAAATTTGATAAACTGACTTTGTCATGATCAATAATCCCAATTGTTCCAACCCCCGATGCGGCTAGATATTGAATAACCGGAGCACCTAAACCTCCTGCTCCAATAATTAAAACACTGGAATCTTTAATGCGTCGTTGTCCAAGCCCACCAAGTTCTTTCAATAAAATATGCCTGGAATAACGCTCTAGTTCATGATTTGAAAACTCATCTGCTTCTTGAACCTCGTCTGGATAACCTTCGTTCGATTTGTTTCTAAGACTATTGATAAATAATTTGAAAAAAAAAGTTACACCGAAAATAAAGGAGATCGTTGCCCAAGGAGCCCAACCACCCATTATGATCGAAAAGGGATTTGTTTCAGGAATTAGAAAAAGAGTTCCAAGTATAGAAGCTAATGTAATAAAAACAGAGGCCCAACGTAAATTTTGGCTCACTCCCAAATATCCAGCAATAAGCCAAGCAAAGACCAAAAAAGATAGAATAGCTAATATCATTTCGTTCCCGTTGACCCGAACCCACTATTGCTTCTAATTGTCTGGCTCAAATTTTTTGAAACTTTGAACTGAACTTTCAAAGTTGCAGCAAAAACTATCTGTGCGATTCTCATACCGTGAGTTATTTTGAAATCAAACTCGCCCATATTTATTATGATCAAGCCAATTGGACCTCTATAATCACTATCAATCGTACCAGGTGAGTTTAATAAAGTCAGACCATACTTTAAAGCTAGGCCCGAGCGGGGTCTCAATTGGCCTTCCACACCACTCGGTATTTCAAAACATAACCCAGTAGGGATCAATTCTCGCTGCAATGGAGCTAAAGTTAAACCACTTGAACGAAATTCTGTATTAAAATTGGCTCGCAAGTCTGCGCCAGCTGCTCCGTCAGTTTCAAACTTTGGCAGGCCTAAATCTTTATCAGCCTCTTCTGTCCAACCAACGGCAACTTTAATCATCCATTTCCTCAAAAGACTGGCTTATCTTTTCAACCAAAATTTTGGCAAGTGCCCGTTTTGACATTTTAGTATGTGTTTGAACATCTTTTTCAGAAACAATAATAGCAGCATTTTCATTGCCACCCAAAGTTTGAGTACCCAAAGAAACATCGTTTGCCACAATAAAATCACAACCTTTTTTCATAAGTTTGGACTTTGCATTCTCGAGTATATTTTCAGTTTCAGCTGCAAAACCCATAACAATTTTAGGCCTATTTTTTTTCAATTTTGAAACTGAAGCTAAAATATCTTTGTTTTCCGTCAAATCAAAATCCGGTAAATTACCAGTTTGCTTTTTCAACTTCTGTTGCTCAGTTTTTTTAATTTTCCAATCTGCAACTGCAGCTGCAAAAACTGCAGCATCAGCAGGAAGAGATGAATGAACCGCATCATACATTTCGTCTGCAGTCTCTACTCTAATTATATTTGAACCATGCGGCGGATCCAAATTAACGGGGCCCGTAATAAACGTTACCTCAGCTCCACTTTCGACAAGTTCGTTTGCTATTGCTCCTCCTTGTAATCCAGAAGATCTGTTGCCAATGAAACGCACAGGATCTATTGGCTCTATAGTTGGGCCTGAAGTTACTATAAAGTGACGGCCTTTTAACTTTTTGTCACGAAAGTTATCCTCTATTTCTTTCAGAATTTCATCCGCCTCAGCCATTCGTCCAAAACCAAATTCACCACAAGCCATCTCACCTTCATCTGGGCCTACGAATTTAACACCATTGTTATGTAAAATATTTATATTCTTTTGAGTTAAGGGGTTTTCCCACATGCGAACATTCATAGCAGGAGCCATCAAAACTTTGGTATCAGTAGCTAAAATAAGAGTGCTAGCAAGGTCATTTGCTTGGCCAGTTGCTGTTTTGGCAATAAAATCAGCACTCGCCGGTACAACAATAATTAAATCAGAACTTCGAGACAACTCAATGTGGCCCATTTCGGCCTCATCAGTCAAATCAAACAACTTGTTAAATACTTTTTCTTGGGCAAGAGCTGAAACTGACATTGGAGTAACAAAGTTTTCAGCAGCTTTGGTCATAACGGGAATAACGTCAGCTCCCTTTTCCTTTAGCTTCCTAACTAATTCCAAGGACTTATAAGCTGCGATTCCGCCTGTTATTATGAGAAGTACTTTTTTACCGTTAAGCATCTGCAATCTCGTTTTATTAGCACTAGAAGTTTAGTGCGTTACGACACTGACATGCAACCCGTAGATTTAAATAGTAACGGTGAAGTTAAAATTAGAGAAAATTTTTAACTTCGCCTGCATTTTTTTCTAAATATTTGCGCATTTTTCCGAAAGCGGCAGCTTCTAATTGCCGAACACGTTCTTTGGACAAACCCAACTCGGCACCTAAGCTCTCCAATGTTCGTGGGCTATCGATTAACTTTCGCTCACGTACAATGAATTTTTCTCTGTCATTTAGCGCATCCATTGCAACATATAACCAGTCGGCCAGTCTTTGTTGATCATGCTCTTCTTCTACGTTCAAATCAGCTCTGGCGTTTTCATCTTCAAGTGTTTCGATCCATTCCCTACCTTCTTCGTCGCTTGCCTGTGTCGCATTCAATGAAAAATCTGATCCAGACAAGCGGCCGTCCATCATCTCCACGTCATTAAGTGGTACACCTACTTCAGTAGCTATTAACTGGTTCAACTGATGCTTATCTAAGTTTTCTCCAGTTTGCTGAGCTTCTCGTTCAAGCTGAGCTTGAACTCTTCGCATGTTAAAAAACAAAGATTTTTGACTGCTGGTTGAACCAGTCCGTACCATAGACCAATTCCGCATAACATAATCCTGCACACTCGCCTTGATCCACCACACTGCATAAGTCGAAAATCTAACACCTCTATCGGGATCAAACTTATCAGCGGCTTTCATTAGACCCAAACCAGCCTCTTGCACCAGATCATTCATCGGGGCACCATAACGCTTGAATTTAGCAGCCATCGATATTGCAAGACGCATGTAGGCGGTTATCAAACGATGTAAAGCGGCTTCATCTCTCGAGTCCCTCCAAGCATAGGCCAATTGCAGTTCTGTTTCGGCGTCCAGTAATTCTGCCTTAACCGCTTTTCTGGTAAGTGACATATTTGTGTTATTGTCTAAAGCCATCGCTATCACCCTTACATGTTATCCAAGCCTAAACGAGCTTGTTATGTTTTAAGATACGGAGATAGGATTTTGTTGGATCACTTTTAAGAAGTCTCAATCAAAAGAAATTTTTATAACGATCCTTGAAAAACAATGTCATAAACAGAATGAAACTAATAAAAATCGCATCAATTTTTTTATCGACTTAATTAATATTTCTCAATTTTTGAGCTTTTTTTCAACTGCTTGCCAAATCAATGCTGCGATATTTAGCTTATCGAAACGCTCCAATTCTTGTATGCCCGTCGGCGAAGTTACATTTATTTCAGTTAACTTATCACCAATGACATCAATGCCAACAAAAATCTGTCCTTTATTTTTTAATGTTGGCCCTATAGCACGACAAATTTCTCTATCTCTTTGGCTCAAACTTGCTGGTTCAGCAGTTCCACCGACATGCATATTAGATCTTGTTTCACCCTCTTTTGGCACGCGATTGATCGCACCAACCGGCTCACCATCGACTAAAATTATACGTTTATCACCATTTTTAACATCAGGTAAAAATGCTTGGGCAATTAATGGTTCAGAAGACATACTTGTAAACAATTCGTGCAAAGATGCTAAGTTTTTGTCGTCGTCTGTTAGGCGAAAAATACCAGCACCGCCATTGCCATATAAGGGTTTCACGATAATGTCCCTAACTTCACCTTTAAATTTTTTAATTTCCTCTAGATCACGAGATATCACGGTAGCTGGGATCAAATCAGGGAACTCTAATACCAACAACTTTTCGGGCAAGTTTCGCACCCAAAATGGATTATTAACTATTAGAGTTTCTTGTGCAACTAAATCTAACAGATGAGTATTCGTTATATATCCCATATCAAATGGTGGGTCTTGTCTTAACCAAATAACGTCAAATTCGCTCAGTTCTATTTTCTCTGAATCACCAAATTTCACGTGATCACCAATTTTTCTTTTTAAACTTATCGGGCGGACATCTGCTGCAACTTTACCTCTGTTAAAAGTCAAATCATCAGGGGTATAAATGTACAAATCGTGACCTCTATTTTGAGCTTCTTCCGCGAGCCTAAAAGTGCTATCTGCATCAATGTCTACGCACTCGATAGGGTCCATTTGAAATGCAATTTTCATAGGGGAACCTCGTTTCATCCTGAATATTTAAAAACCCATTTTTTAGTATATTTAATTTCGAAGGTAAAGAAATTAGTCACCATCAATTTTTATTTTAAGCGCCCGCTGATATAGATCACGCCGAGGTAAATTCATCGCTAAAGCCACTGCCTCGGCGGAATCTTTGACTGACATAGACTTTAGAGCACGCTTTAAATTGCGATCGATCTCGCTCTGATCAATATCAGAATTTCCAGCACCGGCTAAAAGAAAAACAATTTCGCCTTTTACAATTTTATCATGGTAAAATTCAAAAAGTTCTTTTAGACTTCCTCTCCTAATCTCCTCAAACTTCTTTGTAATTTCACGGCAGACGACTCCTTGCCTATCCGCACCAAAAACTTCAGTTGCCTTCAATAAAGTATCGCTCAGCCTTTTTGCAGATTCATAAAAAATCAATGTCCCACTATAAGACTTTAATTCACGAAATTTTAATTCCCGCTGACTTTTACTATTTGGTAAAAAACCTTCAAAATAAAATCTATCTGTAGGCAGTCCAGCAACAGTAAGTGCTGCTATTAGTGCGCAAGGCCCAGGGGCGCCTGTTACATTAATTCCCAAACTTAAAACTTCAGTCAAAAGTGAAAAACCAGGGTCGGCGATCAAGGGTGTTCCTGCTTCCGAAGAATATGCAATCGATTTACCCTGCTCCAAGCGAGCTATCAGCTTAGGACGTATTTTATTTCCATTATGATCGTGATAAGAAATTACTTTCCTATTTTTTAGTTGTATGTCATGAATTTCTAGCAATTTTTTTAAGGTTCGAGTGTCCTCGGCGACTAAGACATCCGCATTTGCAAGAATATCTAGCGCTCTTAAAGTGATATCACGGGCCGATCCGATGGGTGTTGAAACAAAATATAAACCAGGCGATAACTTGATTGATTTGTAATTGACCATTAGACACTTTTTATCGCAAATTTTAACAAACTCAAAATTTTGAGGAATTAGTACCATGTTGGACAGAATATTGTCATTAGGCAAGCAATTAAAACTTATCAGTTTTGGGGCCTTGGCAATATTTATTGCTTCATGCGCTCCTCAGCAACGTGATGTCTCTGTTGGCCCAAGTATTGATGGTAAAAAACCTGTTCAAGTTGCATTATTGTTACCTAAATCACATCCAAAAACTCAGGCTTTATCAACGAGTTTAGAGAACGCCACACTTATGGCAGCCGGAGATATGAGAAATGTTCAAATTCATCTACGGATCTACGACACAGCAGGCAACCCAGCCCAGGCCGCTATTCAAGCGCAAAAAGCCGTTGATGAAGGTGCTAAAATCATTCTTGGACCTTTGTTTGGAGAAGCTGCGAACGCTGCTGGCATGGCGGTGGCAGACGAGGGAATAAACGTTTTAAGTTTTTCTAATAATACTTCGATAGCTGGCGGTAATGTATTTATTTTAGGGAAAACTTTTCAAAATACGTCAGATAGGCTTTTATCCTATGCCGCTTTAAAAGGAAAATCGCGTGCCGTTATTTTGTATCCTGACAACATTGAAGGTAAATTTGGAAAAGCAGCACTCGAAAAAGCTGCGAAAAATTCAAATATACAGGTCGTTAATAGTCAATCTTTTGAATTTACGCAAAAAGGAATAGTCAATGCTGTTCCTCTAGCGCGCGCCTCTATCGCAGTTGAAGACGCAGACCTTCTTTTGCTCACATCTAACTCAGCAGGCGCTCTGCCCTTATTGGGACAATTGCTGCCAGAATCAGGCATAAATATCGGAAAAGTCCAATTCGCCGGAATATCTCGTTGGGATATACCTCAGCAAACGCTTAGGTTGAAAGGACTGCAAGGGGGCTGGTTTGCAACGCCAGACCAGGTTGTACGGAGAAACTTTTCAAGACGTTACGAAGCGGTATATAAGAAAAAGCCTCATCAGCTAGCTGGCTTAGCCTTTGACGGGATTGCAGCTATAGGTGCATTAGTTCAAACTGGGAAACCTCATGCATTAGCATCAAAAGGCTTAACCCAATCTGCAGGATTTGAAGGTGTCGACGGAATTTTTCGATTTTTGAAAGATCGAACAAACGAGCGCGGCTTAGCTATAGCAGAAGTTAGAAATAAGCAGGTATACATCATTGACCCAGCGCCTCGATTCTTCAGATTTTGATCAATTTGAAATTGAAAATTATAGATCCACCCACTACGACTTGGAATTGATCTGTCAACCAAAGCAAATTTTCGATAACACTAAAGTTAATGGTTTTTTTAATTCACATAGTCCAGCAAGAATTGAATTAGTTAACTTATTGAAGGAAATAAAGTCTTCAGGATTGCAAATAATTTCAAGCGAGCTTACAAAAAATCCACTTAAAGCCAGAAGAGCTATCACAAGTTATGCTTTTCTTACAGACTGTCTCGTAAGAGCCGCTTGGCATTTTGTAACAAAAATAGAATTGCCAACCTATAGAACAACTATTGCAGAAAAATTATCTGTCATTTCTGTAGGTGGGTATGGAAGACGTGAAATGGCTCCCTACTCTGATGTAGATTTGCTTTTTCTAACACCCAACAAAATTACGCCACTGGCAGAAACTGTTATAGAAAAAGTTTTATACCTCCTTTGGGACTTGAAACTTAAAGTGGGACATTCAACACGTTCCATAAAAGATTGTTTGCGCATGGGTAGCGAAGACTACACAATCCGGACAGCTATGTTGGAACATAGATTTGTGTGTGGAGAGACCAGTTTAGCCTCTGAGTTGCATGAAAAACTTTGGGAAAATTTATTTAAAGGAACTGCTAAAGAATTTATTTCAGCAAAATTAAAAGAGCGTGAACAAAGACACGAGAAACACGGCCAACGATATATGGTAGAGCCTAATGTAAAAGAAGGCAAAGGCGGTTTACGTGACCTACAATCACTTTATTGGATTGCAAAATATGTATATAAAACTCAAAACATTGGTGATTTAGTTGACCTAAATGTATTCAGATCAGATGAGTATAAAAATTTTGAGAAAGCTGAGAAGTTTTTGTGGGCCGTGCGATGCCAAATGCATCATCTATCCAATAGGGCAACTGAACAGTTAAGCTTTGACCTCCAAGTCGAAGTGGCAGCGGCAATGGGTTACAAAGATACTCCAGCTCGTCGTGGTGTTGAGATATTCATGCAAGATTATTTTAGGCATGCAACGCGAGTTGGAGATTTGACGAGGATTTTTCTAACGTCTCTGGAGGCAGTTCATGCAAAAGAAGAACCTCTTCTCGAGAGAATTTTTAAAAGAAAGCCAAAAATCAACGAAGAATACAAAGTTATACATAATAGATTAGCTATTAGGTCAGAAGAAAAATTTTTAACCAATCCCATAAATTTGCTTAAATTATTTTCAGAGGCACTTCGAACTGGATTATTAATTCACCCTGACGCTATGAGATTAGTTTCTGCAAATTTGTCTTTAATAGATAAAAATTTTAGACAATCACCAGAAGCCCAGAATATTTTTTTGGAATTATTGCTCAAACATGGAAATCCAGAAAGAGCTCTGCGTCGAATGAATGAATTAGGTTTTTTAGCAAAATTTATCCCAGAATTTGAACCAATAGTGGCAATGATGCAGTTCAACATGTACCACAGCTATACTGTTGATGAGCACACAATCCAATGCTTGAAGACATTAGCACAAATTGAGAAGGGCGAATTGGTGGAAGAATTACCTATTGCGAGCTCTATTTTGAAAACAGGCGTAAATCGTAAAGTGCTTTATGTAGCCTTGTTGCTTCATGACATAGGTAAAGGGCGTTCCGATGATCATTCAATTTTAGGGGCCAAAGTTGTCAGGCAAGTTTCACCCCGCTTAGGTTTGAAAAAACAGGAAACAGAAACGGTTGAATGGCTGGTAAGATATCATTTGTTGATGTCTGATATGGCACAGAAGCGCGATATATCTGATCCTCGTACAGTCCGTGATTTCGCAAAAGCTGTTCAAAGCGTCAAAAGATTAGATCTCTTAACTGTTCTTACTGTGTGCGACGTGCGTAGTGTTGGGCCTGATACCTGGAATAATTGGAAAGCTACCCTTATCCGGCAGCTTTATTCTGAAACACGCTTGATACTTGAACAGGGTGGCGAAGCTCTAAACAGTGAAAACCGTATGGTAGAAGCTAAAAAATTACTAAGAGAAAAACTATTTGATTGGGATCCTAAAGATATAAAGCTGGAAATAGGACGGCATTACCCACCGTATTGGCAAGGGTTCCAGATCGATACTCAATTTGCTTTTGCTAACCTACTTAAAAATCTTGGATCTGATGAAATAAAAATAGACTTAACACCTGATAGTGATAGAGATGCAACAAGGATATGCTTTGCTCTGTCAGACCATCCTGGAATTTTCTCTCGTCTTTCCGGTGCGCTTGCATTGGTTGGAGCAAATGTGGTTGATGCCAGATCGTATACATCAAAAGATGGTTTTGCTACCGCTGCCTTCTGGATACAAGACGTAGATGGTGCACCGTATAATGAATCCAAGTTTTCTAGGCTCAGAGGGATGATTGAAAAAACATTAAGCGGGGAAATTATTACTCGCGATGCTATGAAGGAACGAGACAAATTTAAAAAGCGGGAAAGAGTTTTTAAAGTCCCGACCTCTATAACTTTCGATAATGATGGATCAGAGATTTACACAATCATAGAGGTAGACACTAGAGATAGACCTGGATTGCTATTCGATTTGACGAGAACACTGGCCAACATGAACGTGTACATAGCCTCTGCTGTTATAGCAACCTATGGTGAGCAAGTCGTTGATAGTTTTTATGTCAAAGATATGTTTGGTTTGAAATTTTATAGTGATAGCAAACAAAAAAAACTCGAGCAGAACTTAAGACACGCCATTACTCTTGGAGTAGAACGAGCACAATCGTGAAACCAATACGCTTTATATCAAGCTTTTTAACAGTTGGTTTTTGGACTTTAATAAGTCGTATCTTAGGTATGGTTCGGGAGATATTATTTTTTTCGTTTATAGGTGCTGGTCCACTTTTAGATGCTTTTTTTGCAGCATTCAGATTACCAAACATGTTTAGGCGGTTTTTTGCGGAAGGTGCTTTTAATTCAGCATTTGTTCCTATGATTTCAAAAAAATATGAAAGAAAGGAGAATGCTACTGCTTTTGCAAATGAAGCGATGGGCAGTTTGGCTTTTATCTTACTAATTATCACAACTCTTGCCATTATTTTTATGCCAGCACTGATTTGGGCTATAGCCAACGGGTTTGTCGGTGACGAACGATTTGAAATAACCGTTGCCTTTGGCCGAGTAATGTTTCCTTATATTTTGTTGATTTCTTTAGCAGCACTTCTGTCTGGAGTACTGAACGCACTAGGTTACTTCTCGGTCGCCGCAGCTGCTCCAGCTTTGCTAAATATTATAATTATTTTTGGGTTGTGTATCTCATTCTTTTTTGACTGGCCAACAATGACAATTTTGATCTACTCAGTACCTCTAGCGGGTTTTATGCAACTGTTACTTCTATGGATAGCAGCAAAAAAAGCCGGTTTACTAATTCGTCCAAGTAGGCCGAGATTATCAGAAGATATGAAAAATTTAGTCCGGGTCGCAATTCCAAGTGCTCTTGCGAATGGTGTTTTACAAATTAATCTACTTGTCGGCCAGTTTGTTTCAAGTCAGGAAAAGGGAGCAATCAGCTGGTTATATGGAGCCGATCGATTGTATCAATTGCCTTTGGGTGTAGTAGGAATCGCAATTGGAATAGTATTATTACCAGAGTTGTCGCGCCGTATTGCCAGTAACGATACAAGCGGAGCTCGCTCAGCTTTTAATAATGCTTTTACAACCAGTATGGCGCTAACTATTCCAGCCACCATAGCCTTATTTATTATTCCCTTACCATTAATATCAGTACTTTTTCAGCACGGTCAAACAACTTACAATGATGCTTTGGCTATGGCAACTGCAACATCAATCTATGCTCTTGGGCTTCCTGCATTTGTCTTACAAAAAGTATATCAACCGATTTACTTTGCTCGGGGAAATACAAAAACACCTTTTAGATTTGCTGTCTTATCAATGTTTGTAAATTTATTGGTTGCATTCAGTTTAATGCCTTATATTGGATGGATGGCTGCACCAATTGCAACAACCGTTTCCTCTTGGTCTATGATACTCTTACTTTTTGCTGGAACAAAAAAATTTGGAACTAGCAGCCAACTATCTAAGGTTTCAAAATCAAAACTTATGCTCGTTTTCCTGTCATCTATTATTATGGGATTATTTTTATGGATTGCAGATTATCTACTAAAAGGAGAAATTTCTTCTTTAATTGAAAAAATTTCTTTTGCAGTTTTTTTAACTTTTTCAGGAGCAGTTATTTACACGATTGTTGCAAATTGCTTTGGCGCGTTCAGTATCAAAGAGATCCAGGAAGCTCTCAGGAAAAGTTAACCTCTTAAAATAGAAAGTATTCTTTTTATCCCACCAGGAATCAAGAAAAATGAGATCAAAAAACCTGTTACAAATCCTCCAAAATCAGCAATCCAAAGTTGCCCAGTTCCAAACAAGAAACTAAAAAGTAACTGAACACTTATTAATACAACAATCAATGAAAACGCCAGCGACTGATTTTTGTTTTTAGCTAGTCGTAATGTGATCCAAGAAACAAAGGTATACGCTCCAACAAAGCCATAAACCCCTGGATAAGATCCAACCAATATTTGGTCAGTAGTTGTTGATACGGAATAAAATATAGCGGCAAGAATTGTGCTCAGGATCCAAATCAAAATTACAGATAGTGGTGAAAAAACTTCTCCAACCATTTTTCCGAGAGCCAACAATAAAACTGCGGCGAAAATCACCGAAAGGCCTGAAAAGTTAACAAAGGAATAAGCTATAAATCTTAAAAGGTAATCAAATGAGAAATTTTTTGTATCAAACATCCAATTTACAAGATTAGGAGGGACACCATAGTTCTGTATGAGAAGTAACCGCTCATAAGCCGCTCCCGGCTTTCCGATAAAGCCCCCGAAGCCAAAGAAAATCATAGCTTCAACTAAGATTATGCCTGCCAGAATGACTAGAATAGCAGCAGGAATTGGATTTACCACTGGGGGTTTATCATAATTCGACAACTCGACTTCCTTATCTTGACCAAAATTAATGACAGGGGTAAGCGATTTGAGAGTGAGAATCCAGACGGAGGTTGGTAATGAGTAAAGCTTCAAAACCCGCACCAATAGGCAAATTCAAAAAGCGTGTTTTTTCTGGAGTACAGCCTTCTGGTGGATTGACCTTAGGTAACTATTTGGGTGCAATCAAAAGATTTGTTCAAATGCAGGATGATGATTTCGAGACTATTTATTGTGTAGTTGATCTCCACGCGATAACTGTTTGGCAAAATCCAAAAATACTCAGGCAAAATTCAAGAGAGTTAGCAGCCTCCTTCATTGCATCAGGTCTAGATCCAACAAAATCCATTTTATTTAATCAGTCTGCAGTACCCGCACATGCCCAATTGGGATGGGTTTTCAATTGCGTGGCCCGCATGGGTTGGATGCAACGAATGACACAATTCAAAGATAAAGCAGGAAAGAACGCGCAAAATGCATCCTTAGGTCTATTTGGCTATCCAGCACTGATGGCAGCTGATATTTTAGCTTATCACGCGACACATGTTCCGGTAGGAGATGATCAAAAGCAGCACTTAGAGCTAACCAGAGATATAGCTATTAAATTTAATCACGATTATGAGGTTGATTTTTTTCCAATAACTGAGCCTGTTATAGGAGGACCAGCAGCTAGGGTCATGAGCCTCCGTGATGGTACAAAAAAAATGTCTAAGTCTGATCCTTCAGATTTAAGTCGGATAAATATGACAGATAATTCCGACTTAATTGCAAACAAAATTAAAAAAGCAAAAACAGATCAGCATGGCCTTCCATCCGAACCAAAAGGTCTGGAGGGAAGAGCAGAGGCTCAAAATTTGGTATCAATTTATGCTGCACTTGGAAATGAAAGTATTGAAAACGTTTTGAAAGAAATTGGCGGCAAGCAATTTTCAGAATTTAAGCCTATGTTGGTCGAAAGGGCTATCGAGGTACTATCACCAATTTCCCGCGAAATGGCTCGATTGATGCAGGACATCCCACAACTAGACAAGTTACTAGATGATGGCGCACTCAAAGCAAATTTAATATCTGAGCCGATATTACAAAAAACTTTTGACATAATAGGTGTGAGATAGAGAACTAAGAAATCACAGTTTGAATACTACATACCAAGGAAGCCAAAATGTTCTGGATTATCTGTTAAGATTTTAACCGTCACCTTTTCTAAAGAAAAAACAGAGCAGCAAATTAGAAGGTTTGGTAACTCAAAATTAAAAAAGTATAAATATCGATTTAGAATCATTCTAAACTATTGACTTTTTTTCATTTAATTAACATATTAGCAGCGCTTTATAAGGATTATCCGATGTTCATACAAACTGAGTCCACTCCAAACCCAGCTACTTTAAAATTTTTACCTGGACAAACAGTATTAGAAGAGGGTACAGCAGATTTTCCCAATGCTGATGACGCAAAAAAATCTCCGCTGGCTCAAAGATTGTTCAGTATAACCGGTGTAACTGGTGTTTTTTTAGGCCGGGATTTTGTTACTGTAACAAAGGAAGATGACGTAGATTGGGATCACGCCAAACCTGCTTTGCTTGGAGCAATAATGGAACATTTTCAGTCTGGTCAAGAAGCTATGAGCGGAGAAGCTAGACCTGAACATTCTACTGAGGTAGCAGAGGAAGATGTTCAAATTGTTGGTCAAATTAAAGAATTACTCGACAGCCGAGTAAGACCAGCTGTTGCTCAAGATGGAGGAGACATAACATTTCATGGTTTTGACCGAGGAGTAGTTTACCTTCAAATGAAAGGTGCCTGTGCAGGTTGTCCTTCGTCAACGATGACCCTAAAAATGGGCATTGAAAATCTTTTGAGACATTATATACCTGAGGTGACCGAGGTTCGCCCCGTTGATCTATGATAGATATGTAATTGTTTTTGATACCTCCGACAAGTATATCGCCGCTGCGTTGTATCGCGGCAAAGAAAATATCCACACTAAAATAGAGTTAATGGCTAAAGGGCAAGCAGAAAAGCTTATGCTGATTCTTAATGAGCTTTTAGCGACCTCCTCCTTGAATTGGTCAGATTTAAGCAGGATCGGTGTTTGTACTGGTCCCGGTAATTTTACAGGTATCAGAATTTCCGTATCGGCCGCCCGTGGTTTGGCTTTAGGCTTAGAAATCCCAGCAATAGGAGTTACTAGTTTTGAAGCTACTTTGTATGGGCATAGTGAAGAAAATATGGCTTTGCTGCCGGCCAACAAAGGTTTCTGTTATGTCGGTTCAAATCCAAAAAATGCAAAATTTATATCAGAAGATAAAATAAATCACGAAAACTTTAAATACATTCACAGGCCCTCGCCCAAAGTTCATTTGAGGAATATAGCTTTTTTGACCCAAGAAAAAGAAAACGAATTCAGTAGACCTGTTCCATGCTATATAAAACCAGCAGATGCGTCGCCAAATTTAAATAAACCACCCATTCTATTCAAATGAACCCGTTTGAGATGGCTAAACTACATTCGCTCTCGGGTTCCCAAACCCGGCCATGGAGCGAAATTGAATACAAGAAGCTTCTTGAAACAACCACAAGCAGACTTTTTTATACTGAAAATGGCTTTCTTGTTGGTCGAGTTATCGACCGGGACGCAGAAATTTTAAATGTGGTTATTCACCCGGATTATCGTCGATTGGGCAAGGCAAGCAAACTAATTTGTATGTTTGAAAAAGAAGCAAAGAATGCAGGATCTTCAAAGTGTTTTCTCGAAGTTGCCGAATCGAATAATTCAGCTAGGAAACTTTACACGACCCTGGGTTATTTAAAGGTTGGGCAAAGAGACAATTACTACAAATTTATTGATGGTCGTACAGACAATGCAGCAATCTTATCCAAAGAAATATGAACCAGCTTTGAATTATTTAAAAATTAGTTTGATTTGAGAAAAAAGCTGTTGACCAGCATTTGCTGAAGCGTCTTAATAAGACAATAATATTTTACGATCCAAACACTTTTGAACGTGCAAGGATCATTTAACAACTGGGAGTTTTATATGAATATCGTTACCAAAATGTTGTCAGCCGGTATTGGCCTGACCATGAGTGCAGGTATAGCTTTAGCCGAGCCCGCAATCATTTATGATCTTGGGGGTAAGTTTGACAAGTCTTTTAACGAGTCAGCGCATGCTGGTGCTAAGCGTTGGGAAGCTGAAACGGGTGGAAGTTTTAGAGAGATTGAGCTTCAAAATGAAGCCCAGCGAGAACAAGCCCTGAGACGTTTCGCAGAAGCTGGTGCAAATCCTATTGTGATGGCAGGTTTTGCTTTTGCAGACTCGCTCAGCAAAGTAGCACCAGAATATCCAGATACAAAATTTGCTGTAATAGATGTATTCTGGTTGGGTTTACCTAACGTCCGAGAAATAGCATTCAACGAGCATGAAGGAAGTTATTTGGTGGGTATGATGGCCGCAAAAGCTTCAAAGTCAGGGACAGTTGGATTTGTTGGAGGTATGGATATACCTTTAATTAGGCGATTTGGTTGTGGATATGCTCAAGGTGTAAAGGCCGTAAATCCAGATGCAACCATAATAGCTAATATGACCGGAACAACACCTGCTGCATGGAATGACCCAGTTAAGGGTTCAGAACTTACTAAAGCTCAAATTAGCCAAGGTGCCGATGTGGTTTATGCGGCAGCCGGAGGCACTGGTGTAGGCGTTCTACAAACAGCAGCTGATGAAGGCATTTTATCCATAGGAGTTGATGCAAACCAAAATTATCTGCACCCCGGTAAGGTTTTAACCTCAATGCTTAAGCGTGTTGATAATGCTGTTTATGAGGCGTTTCTAGCAGGAGAGAATCTTGAAACAGGAGTTGTCCAAATGGGGATTTCTAATGGTGGAGTTGGTTATGCCTTAGACGAACACAATGCTTCTCTGGTATCAGCTGAAATGAAAGCTGCTGTAGACGCTGCTGCCGCTTCGATAGCTAACGGATCAATGTCAGTACATAATTATACTGACGACGAAACTTGCCCCGCTATTTCATTTTAAGAAATTGTAAAATAAAAGTTAAAAAACCGCACTAAATTGGTGCGGTTTTTATATTAAGTTGAGAAAAAATGACTGTGCATCCAGCTATTGAACTTAAGGGAATTTCCAAATCTTTTGGACCAGTTCAAGCTAACAAAAATATAACTATTCGCGTAATGCCAGGAAGTATTCATGGAATAATTGGCGAGAATGGTGCTGGAAAATCCACACTTATGTCCATTTTATATGGATTTTATAGAGCTGACGCAGGCAAAATTTTTGTTGGTGGGAAAAGTGTTTCAATACCAGATAGTCAAGCTGCTATAGCTGCGGGAATTGGAATGGTTTTTCAACATTTCAAGCTAGTTGAGAATTTTTCAGTGCTTGAGAACATTGTCCTTGGTGCAGAAAGTGGTGCACTCCTCTCACCGTCTCTGGCAAGGGCTAGAACAGAACTTTCCGCATTGGCTTCAGAATACGAATTAAATATCGATCCTGATGCAATTATTGAAGATATCGGCGTCGGCATGCAACAAAGAGTAGAAATACTCAAAGCACTCTACAGAAAAGCTAATATCTTAATTTTAGATGAACCGACAGGTGTTCTAACACCAGCTGAGGCAGATCAACTTTTCAGAATTCTCAAGCGACTTCGTGAAGAAGGTAAGACAATCATTTTGATTACGCACAAACTACGAGAAATTATGGATATTACAGATACAGTGAGCGTAATGCGCCAGGGTGAAATGACAGCTACCTTAAAAACTAACGAAACTAATGCTGAAAATTTGGCGGAACTGATGGTTGGAAGAAAAGTTTTACTACGTGTTGATAAAACTCCTGCCGAGCCCAAACACCCAGTGCTTGAAATCAGCGAATTAAATATGATTGATGATTTTGGCGTACAGAGATTAAAAAATATTAATCTTAATGTTAGGGCGGGTGAAATACTGGGAATTGCTGGTGTTGCAGGCAATGGCCAATCCGAGCTTCTTGAAGTTTTAGGCGGTTATAGCGCTGCTACAGGTAACGTAAAATTGAATGGCGTAGAAATGGACCTATCGACCAGTATTTCTGGAGATGGCCAAGCACGACGAGCATTAGGTATGGCCCACGTACCAGAGGATAGGCAACGGGAAGGTCTTATTATGGATTTTATGGCGTGGGAAAACGCAGTCTTCGGCTATCACCGCGAAAAATCTAACCAGGCAAACCGATTTTTTATGGATAATAAAGCAATTCGAAAAGAAACCGCAGAGAAAATGAAGAGGTTTGACGTACGCCCACCAGATCCAAAATTAACTGCGAAAAATTTTTCAGGAGGAAATCAACAAAAAATAGTTTTAGCCCGTGAAATTGAGCGCAATCCGGATTTGCTTCTGGTGGGGCAACCAACAAGAGGCGTTGATATTGGCGCGATCGAGTTTATTCACCAACAGATAGTTGCGTTACGTGATCAAGGTAAAGCAATTTTGCTTATATCCGTTGAGTTGGACGAAATTTTGTCCTTGTCAGATAGATTGGTTGTTATGTTTGATGGTGAAATTATGGGAGAGCGACAACCAGCAGATACGAATGAGAAAGAGCTTGGACTTTTAATGGCCGGCGTTTCAGAGAAGGTCGCCTAATGATGCAGACGAATACTGTAAATTGCTATAGCGGAGCATAATCATGGATGTCATGCCAAAATGGGTCGATATAATTGTCGTTCCTTTAATATCTTTATTTATCGCAGCTTTTTTGTCCGCCTTACTAATTGTAGCTATTGGTGAGAGCCCAAGAGATGCGCTTAGTCTGATGATTGAAGGTACATTATTACGGTCTGCTGGCTGGGGATATATGCTTTACTATACTACAAACTTTATTTTTACGGGTCTAGCTGTGTCTGTCGCATTTCATGCAGCATTATTTAATATAGGCGGTGAAGGTCAGGCCATGATGGGAGGCTTGGGAGTTGCCCTTGTGTGCTTGTTCATTCCATGGCCGCACTGGACGTTCGCTATAATTGGAGCCTCGTTTGGAGCAGCGCTTTTTGGTATGATTTGGGCAGGGTTACCTGCTTATCTACAGGCAAAAAGAGGGAGCCATATTGTTATAACCACAATTATGTTCAATTTCCTTGCAGCAGGAGTACTAATTTTTTTCGTAGTAGACGTTTTAAAACCAAAAGGAAGCATGGATCCTGCATCAGCAAACTTTCCACCAACAACTCATCTGCCAACTTTCGAAGATCTTGCGGGCATTTTAGGATTTGAGAAAGCATTCAGGTCTGCTCCCGCAAATGTGAGTTTTTTTATTGCTCTTTTGGCATGTTTGGCAGTTTGGTATCTGATTTGGAGGTCTCCACTGGGTTATGAGATAAGGGCCTTGGGAAAATCTGGACCAGCAGCACGTTATGCTGGTGTAAGACCAGTGAAAATAATTATGATAGCAATGATGATTTCTGGTGCTTTATGCGGAATGATGGCAATTAATACTACGCAGGGAGAGAGTGAACGCCTTATTTTGAATTTTACCGAAGGCGCAGGTTTCATTGGTATTGCTGTCGCTCTGATGGGCCGAAGTCATCCCCTAGGAGTCCTACTGGCCGCACTGTTGTTTGGATTTTTGTACCAAGGAGGTGCAGAATTAGCACTCTGGACCAAAATACCGCGTGAATTAATAGTAGTCATTCAAGCTTTAGTAATACTATTCACGGGAGCCCTCAGTTTAATGGTTAGGGCACCACTCGAAAGCTTTTTTGTGTCTCTTCAAAAGGCTAAAGGATGATTGAATTTTTAACCCTTCTTCAAGTTTTGGATAGCTCGCTTCGTCTTGCGACGCCATTGTTACTAGTTTGCCTCGCAGGTTTATTTTCGGAGCGCGCCGGTATTTTTGACATTGGGCTAGAAGGGAAACTTTTAGCAGCAGCTTTTGTATCTGCAGCATTTGCATCCTTAACAGGTTCAGTCTGGTTAGGTCTATCTGCAGGAATTTTAGCATCAATTATGCTTTCATTATTACACGGACTAGCGTCTATTACACTTCGTGGAGACCAAATCATATCGGGCGTGGCTATAAATTTTCTGGCAGCTGGTCTCACTGTGGTAGTGGCTCAAGATTTGTTTGGACAGGGCGGCCGAACACCACCTTTAAAGTCGGGCGGACGGTTCGAACCAATAAATTTTCCAGGATCCACGTCTTCAAAAGAAATCAATGATGCGGGTCCATTAATGCAGCTCTACTCAGAACTTGTTTCCGGACACTCTCTTCTTGTTTACATCGCACTACTTACAGTGCCTTTATCATGGTTTGTACTTTACAAAACGAGATATGGACTTCGTTTACGTGCTGTTGGTGAAAATCCTGCTGCAGTTGATACAGCGGGAATATCAGTTGTAGGACTGCGGTATAGTGCAGTTATTCTCGGAGGAATTCTGTGTGGTATTGCAGGTGCGTATATCGCAACTTCCCTTCAAGCTAACTTTACAAAAGATATGTCTGCGGGGCGTGGTTTTATTGCATTGGCGGCTCTTATTTTTGCCAAGTGGCGTCCTTGGCATGCCTTAGGCGCATGTTTGTTGTTTGGGTTTTTCTTTGCCTTGGACAATAGATTCCAAAATATATTACTCCCAGCTTGGGCCATCAGCGGTCTATTATTATTGATTGCACTAAGTTTGATTAGCTATGTTTGGAAAAAAGATTATCTAGACAAAGTTGTTCTTGGAGGCTTAGCTCTTGGCATTTTGTCTATTGCAATTATGGTCATTACTTCAGTTTCAGATAGTGGCGCGAATAGCCAAGTGAAAATTCCCGTAGTCTTTGTGCAATCACTTCCCTACGTTCTAACTGTAGTCGTTTTAGCGGGATTTGTTGGGAAGGCTATCCCTCCTAGGGCGGGTGGACAACCATACGTGAAAGAACGTTAAAGAAATTAGTTTTCTGGCGCGTTTGTACATTTTATATTTATATTGACTACAGAACTACCTTCTTCAACCATGGTATATTAAAGTACCAACTAACGTGGTGCCATTCTTATGGCGCCGTCAAGACGTATTACCTCTCCGTTCAACATGTCATTCTCAATAATCTGAACCACTAATTTAGAAAATTCTATTGGTTTTCCTAATCGAGACGGGAATGGAACCTGTTTTCCTAGAGATTCTCGCACTTCTTCAGGCAAACTTTCTAAAAGCGGTGTCAAAAATAATCCCGGTGCAATAGAACAGACACGAATGCCTTTATCTGAAAGATCCCGTGCCATGGGAAGTGTCATTGCAACAATACCGCCTTTGGAAGCTGAGTATGCCACCTGACCGATCTGCCCATCAAAAGCCGCAACCGATGCAGTATTCACTATAACACCTCTAAATCCATCCTCCGAATATTCCTTATTTTTGACCATTTCAGCGGCACATGTAGAAGCTACATTAAACGAACCAAGCAAATTAATATTAATCACTTTAGCAAATAGTTCGTTTGGATGGGCTTCACCTCGTGAAACAGTTTTTGCTGCTGGACCAATACCGGCACAATTTACTAAAATCTGAATCCCTTCATTTTGCTTCGAAAAAGATAAAACTGCTTGTCTTACAGAATTAATATCCGATACATCGACTTTGTAAAAATCGGAATTTATTTCTTTAGATATCGCAAGACCTTTATCAGCGTCTAAGTCAAAAATACCTACCTTTGCGCCCATCGAAGATAGCATACGCGAAGTTGCCTCACCCAGCCCAGAAGCGCCGCCGGTAACCACGGCTGAAATTTTTCCATTTATTTCCATTGATCATCTCACCATATTATTCTTATTTACTATACAAATTATTTCTTTTGGCAAAATTTAAGACGCGCTAAGTAAATCATTTATATTTGCGCCAGGATACAGAAATGACACCACACAAACAACTTCCTAGGGAAGAGTTTCATACCTTTGTTGAGATGCCAACAAGATGGATGGATAACGATGCCTACGGCCATATGAACAATATTGTCCATTATGCACTAATAGACACAGCTGTTACCGACTGGCAGAGAAACCATGGCTTCTTTAATCAAGAATATAAATGTTTAGAATTTATGGTAGTTGAAAGTGGCTGTCGCTACTTTTCCGAAGCTGCGTATCCAGATAAAATAGCAGTCGGCTTAAGAATAAAAAAAATTGGCACGACATCATGGATATATCAGGCAGGGCTTTTTAGAGAAGACGAAAAACTGTGTTTTGCCCTAGGTTTTTTTGCCCAGGTTCTCGTAGATTGTAAAAATAGAAGACCCACACCTATCCCAAAGAAAATGCGTGATGCATTAAAATTAATCGAAATTTAATCTGAAATCATGAACCGATAGCATGGTTAAAAATTGGTAACTTTAGAAGCTAACCACTTTTCCAGTTTCAGCCGAAACTTGTGCTGCATGCCCCATTCTAACCGCCCAGATACCATCGTCCAATGTAACCTCTGGCGACATCTGTCCGTCAACCACAAGCATGAATTTTTGGTGCTGATAAAACGTGGAACCATTATGATCTCCGGCTTCTAATAACTTTTCATCTACAGGCACCTCTAATTCTTTTAAGCTAGACTTATCTCTTGGGCTGATGACTATTTTTGAAATTGGGGGCGTACCAAGGTTTCTTGGCCAAAATCTGGCAGGTCCGGGAATAAAAGCTTCGATTTTGCCAGCCTCACCGGTCACTGATATTTCCTCTTGATACTTAGCCCCTTCAGCAAACATGCAAAGTTCGAGCATTGCCTTCATATTATTTTCAAACTCAACAATTACATATCCGTGGTCCCAAATATCGGGTACCAAACCTGAGTAATTTTCTTTTAGGTGGTTAACGGCCTGCCCCCCACTTGCCATTATCTTAGTTGGGTTAGACTTTGTGATTAACCTCATCAAATCAAAAAAATGGCAACATTTTTCAACAAATGTTCCCCCACTGTTTTTATTGAATCTGTTCCAATTATCAACTTTAGGAAGAAAGGGAAATCTATGCTCACGAATGGAAAGCATTTTGATATCACCAGTTACATTCTTTTGCTGCCCCATGAGTTCTGCTACGGGTGGCATATATCGATATTCCATAGCCACCCAAACCGGTGCTGTATATTTAGCTAAAAAGTTTTTTATTCTCTCCAAGTGATTGATATTAGTGAATAAAGGTTTTTCCACTAAAATTGGCTTATGAGGAACACTAGCCAATTGTTCCAACTGATCCATGTGAAGATGATTTGGCGACGCTATTAGCCAGCAATCAATGTTTTCATCAATCAGAATTCTATCAAGAGATTCATGAAACTTAACCTCTGGTGCAAGTGCTTTTGCCATTTTCCGCATATTTGGATTAGGTTCATAAATAGCATAAGTTACAGCATCATCGATTAAATTGATATTGCGTAGATGCTCCTGCCCCATCATTCCACAACCTATAATACCATACCTTTTTTTCATGTCGCTCCTAACTAATACGCGCAGTATAGCGCGCAATATTTGTGTCAATCCAACTTCGTGAAAACTCTACAGCAACTCCTGCCTGATCGTAAGCCAAACGCTCTATACAAACTGTTTCCTGTGAATTCATTATTTTAAATTCCTTAGGCGACCAAACAGGTACTGGAAGTAGGGTGGCGCTATCTTTGGCTGAAGTAATGCGTAAATTTAAGATATCTTTATAAAAAAGATAAATAGACTGTGAAATATTATCAAATTTATGCCCATCGATTTTAGTCGAGTCTAAATTTATTTCTTCTAATACACACGGGAGATCATCTAGGAAACGTAATCGCCTTATCCTCAGGCACTGATCTGATTCTCCAAAAAATGGCGAGTTTTCTGGTTTTTTAACCAGATTGATATCTAAGTTTGTCGCTGAAGGTAAACCTCCACCATCGATAAGTTCAACTCTAAAAAACGAATAGACAGAGTTAAATTTCGTGTTAAATTTTATATAATTACCTGAACCATGTTTACGACATAAAGCGCCCTTTTGTTCAAGGTCTTTCAAAGCTTTTCGCAGTGTTCCAACAGAAATATTAAGAGAATTAGCTAAATGTCTTTCGGGCAGTAGACGTTCTCCATCCAATAAACGACCTGCAATTATTTCTCGCATAAGCATTTCACTAATTTGGATATAGATTGGTAAAGAAGTAGCTTCAGACATGCTTTCAAAATGTAAGTAATTTCAAAATTGATACACTATTGATTTACATATGTTGGAATGCTACGCAAGATTTAAGATGAGTGGGAGAGCATGACGGTCGTACCAATAACATCTGCTGAGTTAATGGCCGCGGAAGTTTCGTGGTTCTCAGCTCTATGTTCCGATGATTATCAATTTTTGGGCGTTCCAGATGGAAATCTTCGCAGTTCATGGGAACATTGTAGTTCAATTGTGAAAGAAGCGGAAAACTACGGATTTCGAAATATTCTATGCCCGTCTTCTTATCAAGTTGGGCAAGACACGTTGAGCTTTGTGGCTGGCTGCGCACCAATAACAGAAAAAATTAATATGCTGGCTGCAGTAAGATGCGGTGAAATGCAACCTATTATGCTTTGCCGAACCATCGCCACCTTGGATCACATGATGAAAGGCCGACTGACAATTAATATTATTAGTTCTGATTTTCCTGGGGAAAAAGCTGAAAGTGGGTTTCGATATAAACGTTCACGAGAGGTAGTGGAAATTTTGAAACAAGCCTGGACCCAGGATGAGATTAATTATAAAGGCGAGATTTATAATTTCTCAGGTCTGACAACTGACCCTGCAAAACCATTTCAAATTGGAGGACCACTGCTTTATTTTGGCGGATATTCTCCGCCGGCCCTTGAGTTGTGCGGACAACATTGTGACGTCTATCTGATGTGGCCTGAACCTAAAGAACAAATAATTGGGCGCATGAAATCTGTAAATGAGATTGCTGAAAAATATAGTAGAACGCTCGATTATGGTCTTCGGGTACACATGATTGTTAGAGATACTGAAACAGAGGCAAAAGAGTATGCCGAATATATAATATCAAAGTTGGAAGATGACTTTGGAAAAAAAATAAGAGAACGTGCTCAGGACAGCTCTTCGTTGGGTGTCTCACACCAAGCAAAAAATAGAGCAATTTCTGATGAATTTGGTTATGTCGAACCTCATCTTTGGACAGGGGTGGGTAGAGCAAGATCTGGATGTGGAGCTGCTATTGTTGGATCGACTGATCAAGTGATGAGTGAACTAGAACAATATCAAAAACTAGGAATTCGTTCTTTTATCCTATCTGGTTATCCTCATCTAGATGAATGTAAACATTTTGGCTCTAAGGTCTTGCCAAATATAAAAACATGCTCTTTACCTCATGAATATGGACGAGTGCCCAGTAATGTACCTAAAACTCCACTTGGACTAGGAGAGCGTCGCTAATGGAAAGAATTAAAATCAGTTCATCGCAGACGATGTCACGTTTGGTATACGGGATGTGGAGATTGGGTGATGACGAAGACACATCGCCAAGTCACGTGCGGAATAAAATATCAAGTTGTTTGCATCAAGGAATTACCTCTTTTGATCAGGCTGATATATATGGTGGTTATGAGGCTGAAGAAATTCTGGGAAATGCGCTCAAAGGTTCAAAGCTACGTCAAGAAATGGAAATCGTTACAAAGTGTAATATAGTAGCCCCAGTTGGCAGGTATGAAGGCGCTCGAGTAAAGTACTATGATACTTCAAGAAATCATATTATAGGTTCAGTAGATTTATCCTTAAAGCTAATGGGTATCGATTACATAGATTTGCTTTTGCTCCACAGGCCAGATCCCTTGATGGATCATTTCGAAACTGGAGCAGCTCTTGATGAAATAATTGCTTCTGGAAAAGTAAGAAATGTGGGTGTTTCTAACTTTAAACCTTGGGATTGGAATTTATTACAAACTGCAATGAAGAACAAAATTGTTACTAATCAAATTGAGTTAAGCGTGCTGGCACACGATGGTTTCACTAATGGAGATGTCGCATTTCACCAAGGTAATAATACTCCCATTATGGCATGGTCTCCTTTAGCGGGAGGAGACTTATTTTTGAAATCGAGCGAAAAGATTTTACGTCAGCTTGAAATTATAGGGGAAAAATTTGGCGCCGAACCAGGCACCATGGCTGTGGCCTGGTTGCTTGCGCACCCTGCTAATATTCTACCAGTACTAGGAACAAACTCATTGGCTAGGATAAAGACAATTTCAAAAGCCTTAGAAGTAAAATTAGATAGGCAAACCTGGTTCGAAATTTACACAGCCGCGCTCGGGCGTGAAGTTGCGTAGTGGCAATGAAAGTAGATTTTAATGATTAATTCGAGCGAGTTTAGATCTGCCTTGCGAAAATATGTAACTGGGATCACAATTGTAACCTGTAACAGTAAAAATGGCCCTATCGGAATTACAGCCAATAGCTTTTCAAGCCTGTCTTTATCTCCACCGTTGGTTTTATGGGCACCTGCAAAGGCGTCTAAAAGGCATGATACTTTTTTAGAAGCCGAAAAATTTATTGTTCATATTGCTAGCGAACATCAAGTTGAGCTTTGTAAAAGCTTTTCAAAAAACGCAAATGGGGACAGTGAATTAATTTGGACTTATAATGATGAGGGTGATGCATTTATCGAAAATTGTTCTGCAAGATTTGAATGTTTAAAATACAATCACTTCGATGGAGGTGACCATTCAATCATCGTAGGAGAAGTAAAAAAAATTGAAACAACGAATCTTAAACCACTGATTTATTTGGACGGGAATTACCGCCAACTTTAGCTTTCGTGACCAAATTTAAGAACATAAAGAGGATAAAATTGTAAAAAAGCTTTTAGGTTATATGTCTTTAGATAGCCAAACTTTTATATTTGACCTTACACAGTTTTTAGAGTTTGCTAGCGCTATCAAAAGTGTAAGTTTAAGCGCTTAAATGTTAGAAATTAGGTCTTCTTTGGGCTTGATTTAACTAAAACTCAAATGTTTCAACTCTTGGGAGGAAAAGAATGAAACTTAATACTAAAACTTTAAGCATCACAGCTGCTATATCCTTGGGCTTTGGCTCTATGGGTGTCGCGGGCTCTCACGATGTTTGTAATACGCCTTCTAAATTAGGCGACATGGGAAGCTTTCCGGGTGAAGTCATAACTATGCAAGGATCAATGCTGGGCACTGACCAAGAAATGTTAGAAAACACCATTAGTTGCTTTGAAAAAGCCACCGGTGCAAAAGTTCAATATTCTGGTTCCCGCGATTTCGCAGCATTAGTCGTTGCTGATATGCGTTCAAACAACCCACCTAACATTTCTATCTTTCCACAGCCAGGTCTTGCCGCTGATATGGCAGCAGAAGGTCACTTGATCCCTATTGGAGACGAAGCAGCCGCATGGATGAAAGAAAATTATGGTGCAGGTTCATCTTGGGTAGATCTTGGCACTTATAAAGACCCTGACGGTAATGATCAATTCTACGGTTTTGCCTTTAAAATGGATTTAAAATCACTTGTTTGGTATTCACCAGAGCAATTTGAAGACAACGGCTATGAAATTCCATCCACGATGGAAGAACTTATTGCTCTGTCAGATCAGATGGTAGCTGATGGAAATACACCTTGGTGTATTGGTGTCGAGTCTGGGAATGCTACAGGTTGGACCGCAACCGACTGGATGGAAGACATCATGCTGCGAACTACTTCAGCCGAAAACTATGACCGATGGGTTTCAAATGACCTGGCCTTCAATAGTCCAGAAGTGATTAATGCTATGGAACTATATGGCCAATTCTCTCGAAATGATGATTACGTTGCAGGTGGCGCAGCTTCTGTAGCGACTACTTCATTTGGTGATGCGCCAAAAGGGTTGTTCACATCACCTCCAAGTTGCATGATGCACCGCCAAGCTTCATTCATTACTGGATTTTTCCCTGATAAGGGTGAAGAAGTTGCACGCGGTGAAGCAGATGCGTTTTATTTCCCACCTTTTGCATCTGGAAACTTAGGTAATCCTGTTCTTGGTGCTGGAACTTTGTACACTATGGCGAAAGACTCTCCTGCTACACGTGCTTTCTTTAAATATTTACAAGAAGCCTCAGCACATGAAGCTTGGATGCAGCAGGGTGTATTCCTTACCGCTCATAAAGGCGCTGATTTAAATGCCTACGCGACACCACTTCTTAGAAAGCAAGGTGAAATCCTAGCAAATGCTACTACATTTCGCTTCGATGCATCAGATTTAATGCCTGGTGCTATCGGTGCTGGCGCTTTCTGGAGTGAAATGACAGCATTTGCAAACGGACAGGATGCAAAAACTACTGCCGACAATATTCAAGCAGCTTGGGACGCTATAAAATAATATAGCAATACAATTTTGATGGGAGCACAGCTAAAACCTGTGCTCCTATTCTGTCAGTTTGGGTCAAACATCTAAATGCGTTCTGTTCAATCTATAATTTTCAGTAACAGCTTAGCCATCGTGCTCACGATAGTTTGCGTATTACCCATTACTGCCGTCTTTGTATTTTCTTTAACTGCCCCCATTGACGACGCTTTTGCAAATTTTGGCCTTTGGCTTCACAATAAATATGAATGGTCTGTAGCAACTTTTGTGACAGAATTGAGATTTGCTAAAGTTGGCTTTGCTTTACGTTCTGTTATAATCGCTTTGTTTATCTCATTTTTATATTATTGGATCTCAAACTGGCTTAATTTTGGGCTGGCAAATTTCAGATCAACTAGTTCTATTGGAAGAAGATCATTAATCGTAGAAGCCATTCAACCTTGGATATTTGTGGGCCCAGCTCTGATCCTACTCTTACTATTTTTACTAATTCCCGCAATTACAACATTAAAAATCTCTTTCACAGAACCTGGTGGAGCAGCCTCAGTTAATAACTATTCATTCCTGTGGGATCCAAACGCTTTGGGTTATATACAGTTTAGGCTTGCAATGAGAAATAGCTTAATGTGGCTTATTTTAGTCCCGTCTCTTTGTATAATATTTGGGTTACTAATTGCTGTTTTAGCCGACTCTGTAAGATGGGGTGTAGTTGCAAAAACATTTATTTTTGTACCTTTAGCCATCTCATTTGTTGGAGCAGCCGTGATCTGGCGAAATATATTTGCGGGTGGAGGCATCGAGCCACAAGAAGCAATAAATGGCGTTACACCTTCCTATCAAATAGGACTACTAAAGGCTATTTTGGGGCACACGCCCGAGTATAATGAACCTATGTATAATCTAAAATTTTGGGGTAATTTTTACCTAATGTGGATTATGGTATGGATTAAAACTGGATTTGCGATGGTTATTTTTTCTGCTGCGTTAAGAGGTGTTCCACAAGAGACAGTAGAAGCCGCCATTATTGACGGAGCAAACCCAAGACAACTGTTCTTTAGAGTGAAATTACCTCAAATTTTTTCAACAGTTGTTGTAGTATGGACCTACCTTGTTACGGACGTATTAAAGGTTTTTGATATTCCCTATGCGCTTTCCGCTAATGATGACGACAAGCTTCTGCTTGCCACGATGATGGAGGCTGCAATGAACACATGGTCTATAGGTGGCAACAATGTTGATAATTTATTTGCCGCTATAGCAATTATGCTAATGCTAACAGTTATACCCCATATGATTTTTCTTGGTTGGCGTATTCGGCGCGAACAAAAGCTGTTGGAACACTAGGGATTTGACCGTTCATGTACAACCGTTCATTTGCTCACATTATCCTCGCCATTATCCTAGTAATCTGGGTGGTGCCTTTCGTGGCTCTGATCACAACTTCATTCAGATCAGAAATTGCATCTAAGACTTCAGGCTTTTGGACAGCGTTCACCCCAACAGAACTCGGGCACCGTTTCAGCACACATGATAAAGGTGAACAGGTCAAAATAACGGAAATGCGGGGTAACATTTTCCAACGCATAAACAAAGATGAAGAATGGTTTCAAATATCCGGAGAGATTAACTCCATAATGTTTAAAGGTCGAGTTCCCGACCCTGACAAACCCGGGAAAACCAAGCTAATCCGGAAACTTGTGCCTGCCGGAGAAGTCATGGATGTCAGAGGGGGCGAATTTGTTTTCCAGGCTAATGGTGATTTTGTTTGGTCTTTTCCGGAAGAAGTTGCTCCAAAACCGAAAAACCTTGATGTTTTCATAAATCAAAACCCCGTATTTGGCACGGAAGCCTATTTTGAAGTTTTATTGGATAATAAAGACGTACCTAACGCCTTGATCTCTTCCTTTATAGTAGTTGTCCCAGCAACAATCATTCCAATAACAGTGGCGGCTTTTGCTGCTTATGCCTTTTCATGGATGCGGTTTCCGGGCAGGGATTGGTTATTCATAATTGTAGTTTCGCTGATGGTAGTCCCAACGCAATTAGCTTTTTTACCAATACTTCAAGGCTTTAACGGGGTTGCCACATGGGCGACGGCTCTAAAACAATGGACAACGGATTGTGAATTAACAAATTCATGTCAATTTCCAACGAAATCATTCGCAGGTTTGTGGCTTACACATACAGGCTTTGGTCTTCCTCTCGCTATATTTCTTTTACGAAATTATATTGTTGGATTACCCAGAGAATTGCTCGAGAGCGCCAAAATTGATGGCGCCAATCATATGCAAATTTTCGTAAAAGTAGTTGTTCCGCTTTCAGTACCAGCGCTTGCTTCTTTCAGTATATTTCAGTTTCTTTGGATCTGGAATGATTTATTGGTAGCCATGTTCGTTGGCCCAAGCGAAAATGACAATATAGTTTTCCCAATTCTGTTGGAGCGACAGTTGGGGACTTTTGGAGACCAACTTCACCTTCTCAATGCTTCAGCCGTAATTTCCATGATAGTCCCAGTGATAGTATTTCTTGCTATGCAAAAATATTTTATTAGGGGTTTGCTCGCTGGATCCGTCAAGGGAGGTTAGTGAATGTCTTCTTTGAAATGGTGGGAACACGCTGTCATTTATCAAATTTATCCTAGGTCGTTCCAGGACTCAAACTCAGATGGAATTGGTGATATCAATGGGATCACATCAAGATTAAAATATATTGCAGACCTGGGTGTCGACGCTATTTGGCTCAGTCCGTTTTTCATGTCCCCTCAATATGATTTTGGTTATGATGTATCTAATTATTGTGATGTGAACCCTGAGTATGGAAGTCTAAGTGATTTTGATCAATTAATTGAGAAAGCACACGAGCTCGGCTTGCGCCTTATGATAGACATTGTCCCGGCTCATTGTTCTTTCTTACACCCATGGTTTGAGGAAAGCCGAAAATCAAAAGACAATCCAAAATCTGATTGGTTTCACTGGGTCGACCCAAAACCTGACGGTTGTCCACCAAATAATTGGTTGTCTTTTTTTGGAGGCCCTGCTTGGTCATGGGAGCCTAGGAGACAACAATACTATTTACATAATTTTTTACCAGAACAACCGAATTTAAACCACGCAAATCAAGAAGTACAGGAAGAGTTATACAAAGTCGCTAGATTTTGGTTTGACCGAGGCGTTGATGGTTTCAGATTAGATGCAGTACATACGATTAATGGAGACTGTGAACCCTATAAGGATAATTTGGCAAATCCGAACTTTACCATCGGCCCATTGCCGCAAGACAAACAACCATTCTTCAGGCAACTGCATGATGTTGCTCAACTAAATCAACCTGTGATCCAGAAATTTAGTGAAGCATATAGAAAAATTGCGGATGAATATGACGGTGATCGCTTTCTTATGGGAGAGGTTGATGGTGATGATGGCAATGCTATGACTGTTAGCAAAGCATTTTCGGAGCCGGGCAGACTTCACGCTACTTATAATTTTGATCTTCTAGAGTGGGCCGGTTTAAACGTTTCAGAACTCAAGGAGGCGATTGGAAATGCAATAGAGGCATTTAATGGTTCGGGCAGACTGTGTTTTGCTTTTTCGAACCATGACGTACCCCGCTCAGCTAGTCGACAGCTAATCCCACTTGGAATTACATTAGATAAGCAAGATGATTTGCAATTGTTACTTCTCCAGCTTGAAACATCACTGATTGGTTCCTCCTGCATCTATCAAGGTGAGGAATTAGGTTTGTCGGACGTGACAAATATTCAATTTGACAAAATGAAAGATCCATGGGGATTAAACTTTTATCCTGAGTTCTTAGGCAGAGATACGTGCCGAACCCCTATGGTTTGGGAAAAAAACAAGCCAATGGGAGGCTTTACATCAGCAAATGAATCTTGGCTACCAATATCAGAACTTCACATGGAAAAAGCTGGCTTGGACATGGCAAAAAGTGAAGGGTCAATCTACAATAAATTTTCTAGTTTCCTCAAATGGCGAAGAAAGCAACCTGCAATGATTTCATCAAATAAAATGTCTGAATTATCAGGAGGGCCAAGCGAGATAATTTTTGACAGAGAAAGTGAAACTCAAATACTGAGATGTAAATTTGATTTTGAATTGGTTGAAGCCACCTTTGAAGAGGTTACCCATGGCACAAGTTGAACTTAAAAATGTCACTAAATCTTTTGGGCAAATAAAAGTCATAAAAGATGTTCATCTATCTATAGAAAAAGGCGAATTTGTCGTTTTTGTGGGGCCTTCAGGTTGTGGAAAATCAACGTTGCTCAGGCTCATCGCAGGCTTAGAAAATTTAAGTTACGGTGAAATCATAATAGCCGATCGACCTGTTATGGATTTACCGCCCTCAGAAAGGGGGATTGCTATGGTTTTCCAATCCTATGCTCTCTACCCGCATATGTCTGTTTTCCAGAATATGGCCTTTTCCTTAAGCTTACAAAAATTTTCTAAAGCTGAAATCAGAAAACGTGTTGAAGCTGCCGCTAAAATCCTTCAAATGGAACATCTTCTCGATCGCAGGCCGGCAGCACTATCTGGTGGACAACGACAGCGAGTTGCTATTGGCAGAGCCATTGTAAGAAATCCGGATGTATTTTTATTTGATGAACCCTTGTCTAATTTAGACGCTGCGCTTCGACACGACACACGCGTTGAAATTGCCAAGCTACATAAGCAGTTGGATGCGACAACTATTTACGTAACCCATGATCAAGTAGAGGCTATGACGCTAGCCGACAAAATCGTTGTTTTACGAGACGGTGAAGTCATGCAGGTTGGATCGCCCATGGATTTATTCAATTCACCAGATAATGAATTTGTCGCTGGCTTTCTTGGATCGCCACAAATGAATTTCTTCGACGGGAGTTTAACAAAAGTTAAAAAAAATGGTTCATCCGGATCTTTTAAAGGTCAAGGCTTTGAAGCTGGTGATATAAGGCTTACTGCTAAACAAAAAAATACCAATGATCCAGTGCGCCTAGGTGTTCGACCACAACACTTGCAAATCAACGAAAAAGGTAAACTAGCAGGTCAAGTGACCCTCGTTGAAAAGCTTGGAACGGAAACCGTAGTTGAATTGATAACTGAAAATGGAACCCCTTTTAGATATGCTGCAGCGGAAACACCTGACATAGCTATAGGTGACAACTTAAAATTTGAATTTGAAAGCCATAGAGCGCACTTATTCTAATCTGAAATTCCTAAACTTTGATATCCGTTCAATTCGACCATCTCGGTTTGGTCTTGTTCAGGAAGGAGTCTATTCCATGACGAGCCTCCTCACCTTCCCAGATATCTGCTAATTGCTTAATTGTTTGCTCTATAACTTTATCGTCTATAGTAGAGCCAAGTGACCTCACCAAAGCTTTTGCTTCACCAACCGCCTTGGGCGCAGTTTCTAAATATGAAGAAATATATTTCTCAGTAGACTGATCCAAGTCATCTGAAATTTCAGACACTATATTCAACCTTTCTGCATCTAACTCATTGAAAATCTTGGATGACATAAATACTTCACGAGCCTTAGCTTCACCCATTTTCCCAACTACATATGGTCCTATAGTGGAAGGTATCAGGCCTAATTTTGTTTCAGTAAAGCCAAACTTTACATTTGAGCTTGATATAACGTAATCACATACACAAGCCAAGCCAACTCCCCCACCATAAGCAGCGCCATGCACTTTCGCTATAAGAGGGACAGGAAGTTCATTTAGAGCTTTTAGCATCAAAGCTAGTTTTCTTGCTTCGACTATTCTTGTTGATCTATCCGCGTTAATTTGGGCATTCATCCACTCTAGATCACCGCCTGCACAAAATAAACTACCCGCTCCCTGTATAACCGTAACACGAATATCAGATGTCACAGAAGCGGCAAAGTCTGTGAGCTCATCTATCATTTTTGCTGACATGGCATTTCTTTTTTCGGGCCTATTCAAAGTCAGCGAAACGACACCTCTTTTATCTTTGTCCACTATTAAAGTTTCATAATTCATTGCCTAAGGCTCCTTGCAAATTCAGCTGCCTCTTTTATTTTTTCTATATCAACACCAGTACGCAAGCTCTTACTTTCTAAAAATTCAATAACTGCTTCTGTTGAAACATTCCCTTTTGCTCCAGGAGCATAAGGACAGCCACCCAAGCCAGCAATCGAAGAGTCAAAAGTTGAAATCCCAAAATCTAACGAAATGTTGATATTTTCAATAGCTCTGCCTTTTGTGTCGTGGAAATGAAGTGCTAAATCTTTCATCTTGAAAGCAGACGAAAGTGCAGACAATAATTTTTGGGTAGTCTCGGGGGTGGCTGACCCTAAAGTATCTCCCAAAGATATTTCATAACACCCCATATCAAGTAACTCTTCGCCAACTTTGATTACTTGATCAGGATTTGTTGGACCGTCATAGGGACAATCAGTTATGCAAGAAATATATCCTCTTGCTGGCATTGGTGCAGCTCTCACAATCGGTCTAAATGTCTCCAAACTCTCACTTATGCTTTTATTTATATTTGCTTTTGAAAATCCCTCTGAAGCAGATCCAAAAACTGCTATTTCATCAGCTTTAGCTTTAATGGCGCGCTCTAATCCTTTCTGATTAGGTGTTAATGCTGAGAAAGATACACCAGGTTTTCTCCTGATACCTGCCATAACCTCTTCGCCATCAGCCATCTGTGGAACCCATTTCGAACTCACAAAACTAGCTGTTTCTATTTTACGTATTCCACTAGATGATAAAAGATTAACAAGTTTTATCTTCTGTGGAGTGCTAATAAAATTACTTTCGTTCTGTAGGCCATCTCTTGGTCCCATCTCAAAAATAGTAACATCTAATTCCATTGCGCATATCCCTGCGGCACACTAACAAGAGCCAAACGATAATCAAGAAAACAGTACAATAAAAGCAAAATGTTTTCCTTGCTGTCTCGTCATAACAATGCTTTGACTAGAATATAAATCGGAGTGCGTTTGTGGATTATTTTTCACCAAAATTATTAGCCGAAATTAGGGACAAATTTGCATTTGTTGAGGCGTGCCCTTTTGTCGGAAAGCGTATTTTTTTTGAGAATGCCGGTGGAGCCTTAACTTTAAAATCAGTTGTAGAAACTTCTGCTAAATTTGCGGCAATCCCAGACAACCAAGGACGAGAAAATTTAGCAAGCAGGACACTAATGGATATTATCCAAAAAGCTAAATTGGATGCCGCCAGCCTCTTTGGAACTACAAAAGGCCAATTTTTTGTGGGTGAAAGTGGAACAGAATTATTGTTCCGGCTTGTAAGAAATGCAGCAATATCCGCTGAACAAGGTGGAAATATCGTAGGAAGTAGTTTTGAGCATCCTGCAACAAGAAGTGCCGCAAAATATTGGGCTTTGCAAACAAACCGAGAATATATCAATGTTCAACATGACAATCACAGTGGACATGTAACAGCAGAACTTTATTCAAAAATAGTAAACCCAGATACTCGCGTAGTAACCATTTTACATTCTTCTCCTGTTACAGGTATTAGCATTGATTTGGAAGCAATAAGCAAAGCGGTTCATACAATATCCCCAAAAGCTTTTGTAATTGTCGATGGTGTACAATATGCAGCCCACGGAGGAATAAATATAGATCATTATAAAATCGATGGTTATGCTATATCGCCTTATAAGATGTATTCTCGCCATGGATATGGTTTTGCTTGGGTTTCTAACCGATTAACTCAGATGAGCCATGAACAGCTTCTTGATGGACCTAGTGAAAACTGGGAATTAGGAACTAGAGATACTGGTGCCTATGCTACAATATCTGATGTAGTAAAATATTTAGAATGGCTTGGCGGAAAAATCAAAAATTCAGAACGCCGTTCTGTTAAACTGGCGAACGCCGCGAAAGCCATTGCAGCTCAGGAAATAGCATTAACCGAGTTAATGATAAACGGAGAAAATAATATAAAAGGTCTCAAAGACCTTAAAGGTATTGAAATCATTGGGGGTCAAAAAAATCCAAACCGCAAAGGGTTAGTGGGCTTTAGGATTAATGGAGTCTCATCCCATTCGATAGTTGATTTTCTGAATGGAAAAGGCATTAGAACCCATGTGAGAAAAGCGGATCACTATTCAGGCAATATCTTGCACCCTCTCGGTTGGAAAGATTGCGTCAGGGTTTCCGTATGCCATTACAACAGTGCTGAAGAAATTAAGTCTCTTTTGCTTGCACTAAACGAATTTCAAATGGATTTGCTAACTAATTAAGTCAATTCAAATTGCCCCCATTTTTCTCTGAGTTTACTTAAAATTTGATCTCGGGTTTGCCTGTAAGAAACTAACTTCATCTCTCTAGTTTCGCCGATACCAGTAGGGTCAAGAATCGGCCAGTATTCAACTGTTAAATGGAATAAGCGAGTTAGTTCCAATGCCCTCCTTTGTGAAGCTGGCGAAAGCGCTACAATTAGATCGAAAGATGATAAATCATCTCCCCACCGCTCCATTTCATCAAAACTCCTTGATCGATGTCTGGACAATTCAACACCGATCTCGTCACAAACAGCTATCGAAAAACCATCTATTTCAAGGTCATTTATCACCCCCACTGATTGGACATAGGTACCAGTTCCATACAGTTTTTTCATAATACCTTCAGCCATAGGAGATCTGACCGCATTATGATCACAGCAAAATAATATTGACTGTGGGAGCGAGTTGTTCATCCCTCAAGCCCCGAAGTGTAATACACAAATCAACGTAAAAAGTCTTCTTGAGGTATCATAATCAATTTCAGCCTTGTCCTCTAACCGCTCAAGTAATATGCGCGCACCTTCATTGTGAATCCCGCGTCTTGCCATATCAATTGTTTCAATTTGTCCAGGTGGCAGATTTTTAACGGCGTCATAATAACTTTCACAAATAGACCAATAATCTTTAACCACCTGTTTAAACGGCGATAGTGAGAGATGAAATTCGGTAACTTTATCTCCCGCTGTCGCAGATAAATCAAAAACAAGCCGTTTATCCTTGATAGCCAATTCGAGATTAAATGGTCCCTTAAAGCCCTTCCTAGAAGCCTTTGCTGGGAGTTTAAATGTATTCTTTTCTAACAAATCGAAAATAGCTACTTTACGCTCCTGCTCAATTTCTGGTGTGGGAGGCGGCAAATTTC
>CACPBQ010000009.1 GCA_902632125.1 Paracoccaceae bacterium
GAGATAAACAAAGACTTTTGAAATGGTTTGGAATTCATGGTGCAATTTTTAAAGAAAGTAACAAGTGATATTTACGTTGTTTCTTTCGAGTTGTTCAAAATAATGATTCCAACTCTGATCTTGGTTAAAATTGCCGAGATTTATGGTTTGGTACAAGTGCTAACAAATCTTTTTGGGCCGATTATGACGATGATGGGTCTACCGGCAGAAATGGCTCTTGCAATTACAACCACGATGTTAACAAACCCCTATGCGGGAATAATCGTTCTTGCATCAACTCCAGGAATTGAAGAATTAACGGTAGCACAAACCACAATTTTAGCATCTTTTATACTTTTTACCCATTCAGTAATAATTGAGGCTGCAATTTCACGGCAAGCCGGTCTTTCAGCTGGAGCGACAATTATTATCAGAATTTTGTCTGGTATTTTGTTTTGCACATTGTTAAATTATCTTTGCTCTACTTTTGAGCTTTTTGATCAAATCGCCGTTCTTAATTTACCCGAAATGTCAATGGCCCCCACCCTTCAACAGTGGATTATTGATCAAATAAGAGGCTTAATATTCATTCAATTCGTAATTATAATTTTAATAACTTTTTTAGAAATTCTGCGCCTAATCGGAATTGAAAAAATAATCCGTCTTCTGCTTAGCCCTTTTTTAAAAATATTAGATATAGGGCAGAGCGCATCTACAATTGTGGTTGTTGGACTAACTTTAGGACTAGGTTTTGGTGGAGGGCTGATGATTAAAGACGTAAAACAAGGTTTAGTTGCACCACGCTCAGCAGTCGGCGCACTCATTTTTATTAATTTATTTCACTCGCTTATTGAAGACACAACAATATTGCTATTAATAGGACCTTCATTATTCACTATTCTTATCGTTAGAGGATTATTTGTATTTGCTCTAACCTTTTTACTTATCAAGATTTTTAACAACTTACCGATTGATGCTTATGACCGGTTTCTTTTTAGTAGATCAATCCACAACCTAAACAAAAATCAAACCTAAATGGAATTTTGAGGTCTGAGCTGACTTAACACCGTCTCTTAATCACGATTTTCGTTGTTATCTTTTGGCCTTATCAAATTAACCAAATTCCATCTGATCGCAAGGGCCGCAAGAGCAAGTAAGAGTATGGCACCGCTTTCGTACAGCAGATCAATTGTATTAATGCCCTTGCCTTGCAAAATAATTAATCGACACAGCGCGGTAATTGCAATGAATATCGGAACAGTAATTGGAATTTTTCTAAATTTATAGAATGCTGCAACCATGCCCAATACTTCGGCGTAAATAAATAATAACAATAAATCAGTAAGCTTTACCGCACGCTCTGATACTACAACAAATATTTCAACAACCACTGCGTATGTCGTTAAAAACGCGATAACAACAAGAAGAGTTTTTTCCATAAAGGTAATAATGCGATACCAATCAAAGATTTGATCTTTTTCTTCAGACATTTAGAACCTCTAATATTTGCAACAACCAATGCGCAACAAACCAGTTTAAATGGCAAAAACTAAGCATTATTTGCAAAAGTTTTTGGTCTCTAGTTATTTGACTACATCGTTTAAAGTAGAGCTTTCAATCTATAAATCAAAAAAGACATATAAAAATTGAGGTCATTTAATTTGCCACTATTAAAATTTACTAAATACCACGTGCGACCTACTGCCTCAATTACATACCGCGAGTGAACTCTACTTCCACTGCATGAGGCGTTCAATTATCGATCCATTGGCCGACTTGTCGGCTATGACATTTAACACATTTTTATCGTTTCGATTGTCGAAACAATGGCTGGTCGCTTTTTTATACGGTATTGTTTGTCACTGTATGTTTACGTTTTCGGTGCTTGTTATGCTTGTATCGATGTTTTTTGGAATGTCCCGATCTTTTGGAAACGTACCCGATCCTTATTCGTATTTGACTAACTTAATATTATTACTTCAATTCCCATTGGCCCATTCCTTTTTATTATCATCTAGAGGCAGAAAATATCTTTCCTATTTTTCGCCAAAACAATATTCAAAAACACTTGCGCCAACAATTTTTGCGTTTATTGCTTCTGTACAATTATTTTTGCTATTCTTTTGTTGGACACCAACCCAAATTATTTTTTGGGAACCCTCTGGCAGATCTTTTGTTATAATGTGTGCGCTTTACTCTTGCTCTTGGTTGCTACTCATTTGGGCCAGTATTGATGCAGGGGCAGAATTACAGTCTGGTGCACTTGGTTGGATGTCACTTGCCCAAAATAAGGTTCCAAAGTTTCCAGATTTGCCAACTTTTGGTTTATTCAGGTTTGTTAGGCAACCTATTTATGCGTCCTTTGCTTTAACCACTTGGACAACGCCCATTTGGACTTTAGATCAGCTTTTAATTGCTGTAATTTTTACAATTTACTGTGTAATTGCTCCACGTTTTAAAGAAAAAAGATTTGAAAAAAAATTTGGTAAAAAGTTTACCAAATACAAGTCAAAAGTTCCTTATATGGTCCCCTCATTTTCGTTGAAAAAATAGTATTTTTAAACAAACGATAAATTATTTTTTAACAAATTTATATTGTTCTGAAATAAAGGAGCATAGTGTAATGAAACTAACTTCAACTATGTGTCCGGGTATAATATTGTGAATTTATGTTGCAAATTAATTTCCCAGTCGTCCAAATTGAGATAGAGCATTAATTTGATGATATCCAATATGTCCACACTTAATATTCCTTATAAGCCGCTTTATACTTCCCGACGTTCTCCGGTAATGGCAAAAAATATTGTGTCAACCAGCCATCCGTTAGCCTCCCAAGCAGGCTTAAATATGATTTTACAGGGTGGAAATGCTGTGGATGCTGCTATTGCTGCTGCTATTACGCTCACAGTTGTTGAACCAACTGGTTGTGGTTTGGGTTCTGATGCATTTGCAATAATTTGGGACGGAAAATCTCTTCATGGGCTCAATGCTTCTGGTAGATCTCCAGCTGCATGGAATTTCGAAAGATTTGCAAATTTTGATAAAATGCCCTTTCGCGGTTGGGAGAGTGTTACTGTACCTGGAGCTGTTTCCGGTTGGCTGACACTTTCTGATAAATTTGGAAAACTTCCATTTGAAAACCTTTTTGAACCCGCAATTAAATATGCGAATGAAGGCTTTGCGGTCACGCCAATAATCTCAGAATTATGGAAAATTGGCGCGCAAGAGTTGAAAAACGAAATTGGTTTTTCAAAAAACTTTATGAGAAAAAATAATACCCCCAAAGCAGGTGAAATTTTTGTTAATCCAAATATTGGAAAATCATTGACCTTAATTGCAGAGACGAAATGCAAAGCTTTTTACGAAGGAGAATTAGCAGAAGCAATTGAGCATTGCGCAATTCAAAATAATGCTGCTCTGTCACTGTCGGACTTAAGCCAGCACCAAAACGATTGGTGTGGTACTATTTCTCAACAATTTAATGACTTTGAACTGCACGAAATTCCTCCAAATAGCCAAGGCTTGGCTGCTTTAATGGCACTTGGAATACTACGTTACACTGACGTTCAAAACTTAAACCCCGACGACCCAGCAGCAATACATTTACAAATAGAAGCCATCAAATTGAGCCTAGCTGATGTTAATAAATATGTTTCAGATCCTAAAAATATGAAAGATACTACCGCTGAAGACCTGTTGAGCGAAGAGTATCTTAAACAGAGATCTCAACTAATTGATCGAAAAAAATCAAAAGATTTTAAATCAGGAACACCAAAAACTGGTGGAACAGTTTATGTTACAGCAGCCGACAAGTCGGGACAGATGATATCATTTATACAATCTAATTATGCAGGATTTGGTTCGGGTGTTTGTATTCCTGAAACAGGAATTCATTTACAAAATCGCGGAGCAGGTTTTTCATTAGATCCAAATTCTTCAAATGTTGTAGGACCAAAAAAAAGGCCATTTCATACGATAATTCCAGGGTTTTTGCTACGAAATGGACAACCAATTATGAGCTTTGGAGTGATGGGCGGTCCTATGCAAGCACAGGGTCATGTTCAATTAATCCTGAGAACAGAACTTTGGGGTCAAGACCCACAAACTGCTATTGATGCTCCACGCTGGCGTTTTGATGAAGGAAAACGGGTTGCCGTTGAAATTTCCATGCCAAAAAAGACAATCAGTATTCTAAGCGATATGGGTCACGATGTTGAATTCGAAAATTATGATAAAAACTTTGGTTTTGGTGGTGCACAGATTATAAAAAACTTAGGAAATAATTTTTTTATTGCTGGTTCAGATCCACGTAAAGACGGTCAGTCTGTAGGTATCTGACAAGTTAAAAACTTTTGATGTAGAATAATAAAATGGATAAAATTGACAAGTTACGCATTAAGATGAAAGAACAAAATGTTGATTTGATCATTTTGTCACCAGGCGCAAATCTGAGTTGGCTTCTTGGGATAAATCCTCATGCTGACGAGCGGCCCCTGTTATTTTTTTTAACACTTTCCGGTTCAGCATTTTTAATGCCAGAACTTGAGGCCGAAAGTGCAAGACAGCATACTGAAATTGAATTTTATAATTGGTCAGATGCATCTGGTCCCTCAGAAGCCATTGATAAAATACTCGCAGATCTTCAAGGCTTTTCTTATCGTACCATAGTCATTGATGATACTATGCGGGCTGATCACGCAGCACTCGTTCAAGATAAACTTATGAATGCAAACCGAATTTTTACAGCATCAAATATTGGCGCTCTTAGAATGCAAAAGGATGCCACTGAGCAAAGGATTTTGCGGGCAAATGCTCATCAAGCTGATCTTGCAATGCAAAAGGCCTGGAACATTATAAAACCTGGATTAACTGAGGAATATATAGCATTAGCGATCCAAAATAGTTTCTCTGATCAGGGCGCATTACCCCAGTTTTCTATCGTTGCTTCAGGTTTAAACAGTGCCTTCCCACACCATCAAACGGGATCAAGAAAATTAGAAGAAGGCGATGCAATCGTGATCGATCTTGGAGGAAAATTTAAAGGCTATGCATCAGATATTACCAGAATGTCGTGCATTGGATCTCCCCCAAAAGATTATGCTTTGGTACATCAAATTGTTGAAGATGCAGTTTGCGCAGCAATGGCTGCAGCAAGGCCCGGTCAGATTGCTAAAAATGTTGACAGAGCAGCTCGCGAAGTTATTGAGAAAGCTGGTTTTGGAAAATATTTTGTTCACAGAACTGGCCACGGGCTAGGCAGCGAAATACATGAACCACCCTTCATAACATCTACTTCGGAAACTATTTTAGAGCCAGGAATGGTTTTTTCTATTGAACCAGGAATTTATATGCCAGATAAATTTGGCGTCAGGCTAGAGGAAATTGTTATTCTAACAGATAGCGGACCAGAGATACTATCCCAAATTTCACGTGAATTAAAAGTTATTAACTATTGATAAATATCATTTATTGTCTTTTTTTCCCAAATTCCAGTATAAATTTGTCATTAATAAAAGAGCGTCCCTAAGTAAATTGATAGGCAAATGCTCATTAGGAGCGTGCTGCGAGCATTCCTTGTATGAATGTGGTATCCAAATGGTTGGAATATTCAAAATATCAGTAAAGCAATTATTTGGAAGGGAACCCGCTAAGTTTGGGATCACATGAATTTTATCACCGTAAAATTCCTCCAAAATATGTTCAATTTTTTTCAACCAGACATTATCCAGATTTGTTCGTGATGCTTCAAAATTAATAGCATTTTCGGAAATAATTTTTATGTCTTGAAAGCCATGTTGATCGAGATGTTCTCTTAAAGACGAAATTACTTTATTTTCATCCGTTCCAACAACAAATCTCAACTGGCAGAGTGCCTTTGCCGAAGGCTGAATAGCGTTAACAGGCACATCAATATCGCCCGACTTCATTGCAAGAATAGAAAATGAGTTCCAACCAAATAATTTTTCATTTGAAGACAAACCAGGCTCTCCCCAATTTTCATCAATTTCTAAAGTCTTGGAGACAGTGTTAGGCAATGATTTTAACCGGTCACGCACTTCTTCTGTAAGAGAAGTTGGCTTCCAATTCTCGATTAAAATATTGCCAGTTTTATTCGTAATAATACTCAGTGCGTGTGAAAGCCGAACCCCAGGATCTCTTAAAACTCCTCCCCAATTTCCTGAATGATGGGCACCTTCACGGTATTTGACTTCGAGCTCAAAATTTATTGCCCCTCTCGAACCAAGAAAAACTGTTGGTACATCAACAGCTACCCTTGGTCCATCCGAGGCTATAAGAACATCTGATTTTAAATAGTCTTTATATTGCTCACACAGTTCAAATAGCCCTGGAGAACCAACTTCTTCACCCATTTCAAAAATAACTTTTATATTAAATCCAAGTTTTTTGCGGGTTTTTAAAACTGAAAGCAACGCCATTAAGTTTACAAGATGCTGACCTTTGTTATCGGCGACACCTCGACCATAGATTTTTTCGTCAATGATTTTTAATTTACTTGGACTGATACCCTCATTCCATAGCTCCTGTTGTAAAGGGACTGTATCTCCATGTCCGTAAAGAAGAATTGTCTTTAATTCAGATGATTCTATACGCTTTCCGATCAAAAATGGCGGGGCATTTTTAATAGGGTTATCGATTATTTCTGTTTGGAGACCTAGTTCCGCTAAAATACCAGACAGACCGTCAACATAATAACGGATCAAGTTTTCGTTAGATACAGAATTTTTACTATCCGTGACAAAACTCACCAAGCTTCTCAAATTTGCTATAAATTCTCCATCAACAAACAAATTTTCGGAAATTTTGAGCGCCTGATCAATTGAAGCCATGAGAAAGCCTTGTTTTATCAATTAAAAATTTAAAATTTTATAAAAAAAACTATAGACACTAAAAGTTAACAAGCCTAGCCTCTTATGGTGATACTATAAAGGAGGTAGATATGAATTTTTGCAAACTAGCAAAGCTGTCCTCAGTTGCCTTAATCGTGGCAACGGCGGCTAATGCTGAAAATGTCCTTCGTTGGACAAGCCAAGGTGATGCATTGACTATGGACCCTCATTCCCAGAATGAGAGCCCTACAATTGCATTCAATGGGCAAATTTACGAGGCACTCGTCGCTCGTGATATTGAAATGAACCTTGTTCCAGAATTAGCAGAAAGCTGGACAGCTTCACCAGACGGATGGACCTTCAAGCTGCGTAAAGGAGTAACATTCCATGATGGTGCTGACTTTACGGCAGAAGACGTAGTTTTTTCATTTAATAGAGCGCTTGAAGAATCTTCAGACTACAAAGAGCAAGTAAAAACTGTTTCAAAGGTCGAAGTGATCGATGATTATACTATTAAACTAGTTACCGATGGAGCAAATCCAATCCTGCCTAACACGCTTACCAATGTTTATATTATGGATAGTGGTTGGGCAAAAGCTAATGGAGTGGAAAAACCGCAGGATTTTGCTGCGGAAGAAGAAACATTTTCAGTACGAAATTCTAATGGAACTGGACCATTTATGCTAATGAGCAGAGCTCCAGAAGAGCTTTCAGTTCTTGAACGAAACCCGAATTGGTGGGGCGACTCTATGTTTCCTGGGAATGTGGATCGCATAGAATACAGACCCATTAAAAATGCTGCAACTCGTGTTGCTGCGTTACTATCTGGTGAAGTTGACTTTGTATTGGATGCTCCATTACAGGATTTAAAACGTATTGAAGCAACAGACGGCCTCACAACAAAAACTGTTGCACAGGTTCGTTCTATATTTTTTGGTATGGACCAAGGCGTAGATGAACTAAGAAGTTCAAATATTAAAGGTAAAAATCCGTTCCGAGACATTAGAGTTCGAGAAGCATTTAATCTTGCCGTAGATAAAGACGCCATTCAACGAGTTGTTATGGACGGATTGTCATTTCCAACTGGTATTATTACACCGCCAGGTGTTTTAGGAAATACGCCTGAACTCGATAAGCAGTATGGTTTTGATTTAGACAAAGCCAAAAGCTTAATGGCGGAAGCTGGTTATGCCGATGGGTTTGAAATTCAACTGGATTGCCCCAACAATCGCTATAACAATGATGAAAAAATCTGCCAAGCTGCAGTTGCAATGTTAGCGAAAATTGGAGTTAAAGTGAACCTCGACGCCATTCCTAAAGCACAACACTTTCCAAAGATTCAAAAAAGAATTTCTGACTTTTATATGTTAGGATGGGGTGTGTCTACATTGGATAGCCACTACGTGTTCACTTATCTTTTTCACGGAGAAGGATCATGGAACGGTATCGGTTACAACAACCCTAGGGTAAATGAAATAACCAGGCTAATTGAAACTGAAACTGATATTCCTAAGCGTACGGCTCTCATCGATGAGGCTTGGCAAATAATTAAGAAAGAAATGCCATATTTGCCGATACACCACCAAGTACTTGGTTGGAGTATGAAAGACAATGTTGATGTGCCAATCGCTGCAGACGATCATTTAAGACCCCGATTCATAGTCTTCAAATAAAATTACAACAATAAGGGGAGCCATTTCGATGGCCCCCCGTTTTTAAGCAGGTTTCATGTTCTACTTTATTCTTAACCGGTTAGCCCAGGCTCTTTTGGTCATGGCCGTTGTGTCAGCAATAAGTTTTTCACTATTCAATTTCGTTGGCGACCCGGTGAATAATATGGTCGGTCAAGACGCAACCAGAGAACAAAGAATTGAAATTAGACAACAGCTTGGATTAGATGACCCCATTTTGGTTCAATATCAGAGGTTTATGCTTAACGTAGCACAAGGGGACTTTGGACTTTCTTACCGAATTAAACAACCAGTAAGTCAGTTAATATTAGAAAGACTACCGGCGACACTAGAGTTAGTTTTTGCTTCGGCTATTATTGCAGTATTCATAGGAATAGTTCTTGGTGTCTTTACGGGTATCCGGCGTTATTCGTGGGTAAGTAAAATTATAATGAGCGTTAGTCTAATAGGCGTAAGTTTACCGACTTTTATTATTGGCATAGGTTTAATTTATCTTTTCGCGGTGTATTTACGGTGGCTCCCCTCTTCAGGTAGAGCAGGCGTAATTGAAGTTGGTGGATGGAAGACATCCCTACTAACGGTTGATGGGTGGAGGTCTATAATTTTACCTGCAATCACCCTATCTCTTTTCCAGCTTACAATGATTTTGAGGCTAGTTAGAGCAGAAATGTTAGAAGTAATGAGATCAGATTACATAAAGTTTGCGAGAGCTCGAGGTTTGGCAAACAGGGCTATTCATTTCGGTCATGCTCTGCGCAACACACTTGTCCCTGTGATAACAATCATTGGCTTAAATATTGGCGGACTAATCGCGTATTCCGTAATCACAGAAACGGTTTTTCAATGGCCAGGAACTGGCTTGATGTTCATTCAGGCCGTCGATTTCGTCGATGTTCCTATCATGGCAGCATATTTGATTTTTGTTGCTTTGCTTTTCGTTGTGATTAACCTGATCGTTGATATTCTATACTTTGTCGTCGACCCTAGAATAAGACGTGGAGGGTCATAGCTTGGCTAAAATTGATCAATCAAATTCTCGTTGGCAGCGATTTTTAGACAATGATATTGTTTATTCTTTTTTAACCACACCTGGAGCTATTATTGCTGCGACCATTACCTTCATAGCAATTACTGCGGCCTTTGCAGCACCTTTAATTGCACCATATAATCCATTTGATCCTGCCCAGATTTCTTTATGGGACGGGAAACTCCCACCAGCCTGGTCAGATGGAGGGTCAACGGCATACCTTCTCGGAACAGATAACCAAGGACGTGACATGCTTTCGACCATTCTTTACGGTGGACGCATTTCAATTCTTGTCGGCATAGCAGCCGTTTTTTTAGGCATGTTACTAGGAGTAACATTAGGCGTAATTTCGGGATATTTTGGTGGCTTAACAGATACAATCATTATGCGCATAGCAGATGTACAGCTTACTATCCCTGGAATTTTAGTTGCGATACTCATTAATGGAATTGGTAGAGCCGCCCTGCCCCTAGAGTTGCGCGAAGAGTTTGCAATTTATGTTGTGATTGTTGCCATAGGACTTACGGATTGGCCTCAATTTGCACGTGTTGCGAGAGGCGCCACACTTGTGGAGGCTGAAAAAGAATATGTCCAAGCCGCCAAACTCATTGGATTGCCAAAATTTACCATTATTCTGCGACATATTTTACCGAATACGCTCCGACCCGTCCTTGTCATCGCAACTATTGGTCTGGCCCTTGCGATAATTGCCGAGGCAACTTTAAGTTTTCTTGGTCAGGGTATACCGCCAACCACGCCTTCACTAGGGACCCTCATAAGGGTGGGCAATGAATTCCTCTTCTCTGGACTTTGGTGGATTACTTTTTTCCCAGCTATTGCTCTCATAATATTAGTATTTTCTGTAAATTTATTGGGAGATTGGATGCGAGACGCACTCAATCCAAAACTACGATGAGTAATCTTCTTGAAATTAATAACCTCAGCGTAGACTTTCCTTCACGCAGAGGACAAGTAGCTGCTGTTAATAAAGTTTCAATTGAAGTCGCTAAGGGTGAAGTCCTGGGTTTAGTTGGAGAAAGCGGTGCTGGAAAGTCAACTGTAGGTAACTCTATTATCAATCTTTTAGAACCCCCTGGTTACATTTCAGGAGGGGAAATTATTTTTGATGGGGCTCGGATAGATCAATTATCTAACGAGGAAATGAGAAAGATAAGAGGAGCTAAAATTGGTACTATTTTTCAAGATCCTCAAACCTCATTAAACCCACTTATGACCATTGGAAAACAGCTATCCGAGACACTTATCGAAACTTTAAAAATTTCGGGATCTTCCGCTCGAGAAAAAGCGATTGAGCTCCTTGATTCAGTCGGCATTCCGGAGCCAGAAGCACGGTTAGACGCCTATCCACATCAGTTTTCAGGTGGAATGCGTCAACGTGTTGTTATTGCTCTAGCATTGGCTGGAGACCCTGATTTAATCATTGCTGATGAGCCCACAACTGCACTCGATGTTTCTATCCAAAAACAAATTCTGGATTTAATAAAATCACTGTGTAAGCAGCGCAATTTAGGGGTCATTATCGTAACACATGATATTGGGGTCATCGCTGAAATCGCTGATCGGGTTGCAGTAATGTATAATGGTCAATTGGTAGAGCAAGGAAAAGTAACACAGGTTCTTCAAAAACCAAAACATGAATATACAAAAAGCTTAATATCCGCAGTGCCTAGTGGAGATCAAAAACTTCATCGCTTTACAGTAGTTGACTACATTGATGGATCAGGAGAAAAAGTCACTCTCGAAAATGTAAGCGATCACTGGCTGTCTAAAAACAAATCTTCCGAAACACATAATACGGCTGTTTCAGTAAAAAATTTATCAATTGAGTTTTCTATTCGGCAGGCTTTATTTCGTAAAAATCGTATATCGTTGAAAGCTGTGGATGATGTATCAATCGAGATACAAACTGGTGAAAGTTTTGGGCTGGTTGGAGAAAGTGGATCTGGAAAGAGTACTCTTGCCCGTCTAATTGCGGGATTATATACGCCAAAATCAGGTGACATAAATATATTCGGTCATAACGTTTTACAGAAAACTCAAAAAACAAAAACTTCTTTAATTAGAAGAAAAATGCAAATGATTTTCCAAGATCCCTACTCTTCTTTGAATTCAAGAATGACCGTTGAAGATATAATCTCCGAACCAATTCGATTTCATCGATCGACCGAGAATTCGAGTGAGACATCAGAAGTTGTTCGAGATTTGATCTCTTTTGTTGGCATGCCCACCACGTCACTAAAAAAATACCCACATGAGTTTTCTGGTGGCCAGCGACAAAGAATTTCCATTGCTAGAGCACTTGCCTCAAGGCCTGAGATTCTTATTTGTGATGAACCAACTTCCGCCTTAGATGTCTCAGTTCAGGCTAATATTCTAAATTTACTTAAAGATCTACAAGAAGAATTAAGTCTTACCATGTTATTCATATCGCATGATTTACCTGTAATCAGACAAATGTGTGATCGCGTTGCAGTGATGCAAAATGGAAAAATTTGTGAAATTTCCCAGACAGATGAGTTGTTCGACAATCCAGAGCATGAATATAGCAAACATCTTTTGGGCTTAATGCCTCGAATGGATTTATTTCGACTTTAAGCGTAAGCAGTGCATTTTTAGTGCAAGTAAAATTAAGCGCCATTTAGCTCTGAAATATATTCATTTGCCGTCATTCTATGATATTCGATCCCGCTAATATTAAGATCGACAGGATCAGGATCAACAATCTCAATTTTGGCATTATTTCTAAGCGCATATCGAAGCGCAATAGATGTAATATTTACACTGAAAGATGTTCCCATAAATACCACACTATCTGCAGATTGCATTTCTTGCTCAGCTTCGCTTATTCGATATAATTCTGTATAATATTCATCAAACAACAGTACAAATGGCTTGAGAGAATGGCCATATTCTGGGTGATCTTTTATTTTGAATAACTCGAGCAAGAGCCGCTTTAATAACGTATCATCGTCTAAATCAATTTGAGAGTTGGCAACAATATCCCAAGGCGCATCATGTAAGGGCACCATGTTTTCTTGTTTTTGAAAAACAGTCACTTTATCTAAACGTCCATGAATAGAAATATACTGAGTATTGCCTGCTTTCCCGTCTAAGCCATCAATATTTTGTGTTATAAGATTTTTATCAGCTAGCCAAAAATGAACCTCGTTAGGCAAGATATGACGATAAGATGCAAATCTCTTATAATACCAAAGAAGAAATTCAGCTGGATTTTCACAATACATTTCTCTCGTTGCCATTTCCTGAGGAGTAAAATTTGAACTTCCTATTGTCCAAAAACCATCAGCACCTCGAAATGTTGGAATTCCACTGTCTTTGCTCACACCTGCGCCCGTGATAAAAAGCTTTTGAAACATTAGGTTGAGAGCCTTACCTTATTTAATTATTGAAATTGAAATCCCATAAATCCATATGTTGAAAACATTTGAAACGCAAAGACTGCCAACATAATCATTAATGCTATAATTAATATTGTGTATTGGTGCATAAATATCCAACTAAATTAAAAATGACTTTATTAGGATGCCACATTTAGTATATTGAATCAATTTCAATACACTATATTGCTAAAATTGAAATTTCTGTTAAATAGATATTGGACGATCTGGAGCCATGGTCTGACTTAGAATTCCCCCCCACAAAGAATGATCATGGCTCGCAAAAAGCGGAAGGGGCAAATGCGTGATTTCTCATACATTTACCCCTTCACGGATAACTACTGTCTCTTTCTTATCCTTGCGTGAGCTTAAACTAAGTTTAAGTTCATGCTAGGCGTTCATCTCACCTATAATGCTTGCGCTTTATAAGCCAGTTTCACCTTTTACTGTGATCCAACTCGAGAGTTGTGGACGATCTCAGCTTATTAATCCAGAGTTGGTTTTGTCCGTTTTTTACTTAAATTATCTATCTTTCGATGACATTCTAAGTAACTAACTTCTAATACCCCCCAGTTTTTATCCTGCCTTCACAATTGCATGAAAAAAGCAACACTCAAAATGAAATTTTACATATCCACAGAAAAACAGTTAGTTGTCCACAAAAATGAAAAACTTATCCACAAAAATTAAAAAAAACCAATTTCTTAAAGTAAAAATTCAATTGATTTAAGCGAATCAAAGAGTAAAATTTTAGGAATTTTGCTTCAAAAATTGCATAGCCGCTTGAGTTCCTCCAACCTGATGGGGAACATCACTATTAGCGAGTCCCATTTCAATTCCACCGAGAGTTGCTACTAGCATTAAGTCATTAAAGTCTCCTAGATGTCCTATTCGAAAAACCTTACCCGCCAGACGAGACAATCCGTTTCCTAAAGCCATGTCAAACTTGTCCAGCACAATAGATCGGAGATTATCTGCATTATGTCCCTCTGGTAAAAGTACAGCCGTAAGTGTATTTGAGAAATCATCCTTATTTTCGCATAAAACTTCTAAGCCCCATGTTTGCACAGCTAAGCGGGTGGCCTCAGCGTGTCTTTTGTGTCGTAAGAAAACATTGTCTAACCCCTCTTCTTTAAGCATTAAAATTGCCTCGTTGAGACCAAATAACAAGTTAGTCGCAGGTGTATATGGAAAAGCTCCGGTAGAATTAGATGTAATGTGTTCCCCCCAATCCCAATAAGATCTAGGTAAGGTAGACTTCTCATAAGCGCCCCATGCTTTTTCCGAAATAGCGTTGAATGACAGGCCGGGTGGGAGCATCAGCCCTTTTTGAGAACCAGAAACAGTAACATCAACCCCCCATTCGTCATGACAAAAGTCTGAAGATGCTAAAGAAGAGATTGTGTCTGCCATCAATAGAGCACTGTGTCCAACGTCATCGATACATTGTCGAACTTTAAAAACATCTGACATCGCTCCTGTAGACGTTTCATTATGGACAATACAAACTGCTTTAATCTTACCAGTTTTGTCAGACGAAAGGCGCTCTGCAATTTTTTCAGGTTCAGCGCCTCTTCTCCAATTGGTTTCAATGAGTTCAGCGTTTAATCCTAATCGCCTTGCTAATTTAACCCACAAGCTTGCAAAATGCCCTGTCTCGACCATCAAAACAGTATCGCCTGGCGACAAAGTATTAACTAAAGCCGCCTCCCAAGCGCCAGTTCCAGACGCAGGATATATAATTACATGGTTTTCGGTCTTAAAAATATCTTTGATGCCAGATAAGCATTTTTTTGCCAGATTAAAAAATTCTTCGCCCCGATGATCAATTGTAGGATAATCCATAGCTCTTAAAATTCTATCTGGAACATTTGTCGGACCAGGTATTTGAAGTAAGTGTCGTCCTGCTTTATAATTTTTTTTCATTTCAAATTTCCATTAAGTTTAAATCAACAATCGTAGACTGTTTGGTCCCTTTCGCCGCATTATTATGATAAAAGTTGTACTTTCAATACCGCCAGTTATGCTTGTTCTTATTTATTACATAATTGAGTTTGAAGACCAAAATGAAATCTAAGATTTCAGATTTAAAAAGTTCACTATCGGGCCAAGTACTTGATGGGCAATTTGATCGTGGCCGCTACTCAACAGATGCCTCTATTTATCAGATTATGCCTGAAGCGGTTGTTTTGCCAAAAACTATAGACGATATACAAACAACCATTCAATTTTCTCAAGAAAACGCCATTCCTATACTACCAAGAGGTGGGGGAACTTCCCAAAATGGGCAGACAGTAAATCGAGCCATTGTTTTAGATAATAGTCGGTATTTGAATAAGATAATTGAAATTGACGAAAAAAATCTGAGATGTGTTGTCGAGCCTGGTGTTGTTCTTGATGAGTTGAACCGCCGTTTAAAGCCCTTCGGCCTTTGGTTTCCAGTAGACGTCTCAACATCCAGTAGAGCCACAATCGGTGGTATGGCCGGTAATAATTCAGCGGGTGGTCGATCAATCCGATACGGAATAATGAGAGATAATGTTTTATCAATCGATGCCATTTTGTCAGATGCCTCAAAAGTAACCTTCGGTTTGGCAAGAAATAATCTAATTGGCTTAGGCGAAATATTTCCAAAATTAATAAACATTGCCAAAAAATATCAAACGGAAATTGAAACTAGATACCCAAAAGTTCTCAGAAGAGTGGGAGGATATAATTTAGACGCCCTATTGCCTGACACGCTTGCATCCAGGCCGGGAAGTATTGGCAATGAAAAAGATATAAATCTCTCACATTTGATTGTTGGTTCAGAGGGAACCCTAGCTTACTCAACAGCTATAGAATTAAAATTATCTCCTCTACCTTCACCAAAAATCATGGCTCTATGTCACTTCTCTACTTTTTATGAAGCAATGGATTCAGCTCAACATATTGTTAAGTTAAATCCAATTGCAGTTGAACTCATTGATAGCACAATGATTTCACTTGCCAGGTCTATACCAATTTTTTCTAAAACAGTTACCGATTATGTTGTCAACAATCCAGCAGCCATTTTGGTTGTTGAATTTGCAGAAGAAAACTGGGCATCAAATATCAAAAAGGTAAAAGATCTTGAGACCCTTCTTAAAGAAGGGAAAAAGAACAACATTATCGTCTTGGAAGATCAGAAATCTCAAAATCGTATTTCAGAGATGCGAAAATCCGGCTTGAACATCATGATGTCGATGAAATCAGATGCCAAGCCAGTATCATTCGTCGAAGATTGCGCCGTACCGTTGGAAAGTCTGGCTGAGTATACACAAGGATTGACAGATATTTTTAAGAAGTACCAAACCTCAGGCACCTGGTATGCGCACGCGTCGGTTGGTTGTTTACACGTTAGACCTGTTTTGAATATGAAAAAGTCCAAAGACATCGTTAAGATGCGAGCAATAGCCAGTGAAGCGTTTGAGCTTGTTAAAACATTCGGAGGATCGCACTCAGGAGAACACGGGGATGGTATTTCTCGTTCTGAATTTAATCCTGTTATGTTTGGAGAAAAGCTAACTAATGCATTCAGAGAAATAAAATCACTAATGGATCCAAATGGGATACTAAACCCAGGTAAAATAGTTGATGCCCCAAAAATGGACGACAGGCACTTATTTCGGTTTTCGCCAGGTTACTTAGTTAATGATTTTCAAACTGAATTAGATTGGTCACCGTGGACGGGTAATGCTAGCGGTTTTCAAGGTGCTGTCGAGATGTGCAATAACAACGGAGCCTGTAGAAAACTTAAAGGTGGCGTTATGTGCCCTTCTTTTAGAATTACCGGGGACGAAAAAGATAGTACTCGCGGTAGAGCAAATAGCTTGCGGCTCGCAATGTCTGGTCAATTAGGGGAAAATGCTATGACATCGCCCGAAATGTTAGAAACAATGAAGTTATGTGTTTCCTGCAAAGCTTGCAGACGAGAATGCCCGACAAGTGTGGATATGTCGGCGATGAAATTAGAAGTAATGGCTCTAAATGCTCAACAAAATTCTCTATCAATACACGAAAAACTCATCGCATTTCTACCAGACTATGCTCCTGTAGCTGCTTCACTTAACAAATTATTAAACCTTCGTAATTCCTCAAAAGTTCTCGCTAAACTAGGTGAAAAACTTACTGGTTTTTCGGCAAAAAGAGACCTCCCTTTATGGAGAAAAGACTGGTATCGTGACAGCGAAATTCCAGCAGATCCCAGTGATAAATATCCTGTGATTTTATTCATCGACACATTTAATAGATATTTTGAGCCCGAAAATTTACGCAGTGCTGTAAGGGTTTTGCGCAATGCGGGATATCAACCCTTTTATCCAAAGCCTAACGGTAAAAGCCAGAAAGCATTATGTTGTGGGAAGACCCACCTTTCAGTTGGAAATGTTTCTAAAGCAAAGCAGTCTGCTGAAAGAATAATTAAAACTTATCTTCCGTATGCACAAAAAGGTTTTCCAATAGTTGGGCTCGAACCTTCTTGCCTATTAGCATTGAAAGATGAAATTCCGTCCTTATTAAAAACAAATGAAGCAAAGCTAGTGTCGGAAAATATCATTACATTTGAAGAATTACTATCAAAAGACAGAAAATTCCTTAAGCTTAAACCCTTAAAAGCTAAAGCACTGCTGCATGGACACTGCCATCAAAAAGCTTTTAACGTTTTAGAACCCGTTGAGAACGTACTAAATTTAATCGAAGATCTCGAAGTTGAAAAAATAGAAACAAGTTGTTGCGGAATGGCAGGAGCTTTTGGCTACTCAAAAGAGACTATCGATTTTTCATTACAAATGGCGGAGAAAGATCTTTTCCCAAAGATTAGGCAAGCCGAACACGAAACTATCTTAATTGCCGATGGCACATCTTGCAGAAGTCAGATTGTTGATGGCACCAAAAGAGAAGCATTACATGTCGCGAGACTGTTGGATAGACAGCTTTTGAATGATTAAAATAATCCAACACCAATAAGACGCATTCCCATAAATAAAAAGGCAATTAAAACAGCCTTTTCGAACCAACTTTGTGACGTTTTATTTCGGATGATCTCACCTACCCTAAACCCAATAAGAACAAAAACTAAACCAAATATGGACTGCATTGCCGCTTCTTTAGTTAGTACTCCGCCAAAGATTAAACCCAAAATTAATGGTACTGCACCTGCTAAAAAAAGAAATCCAGTTGCTGAAATAAATCGGTCTTTATCCACCCTTCTCGCGATCAGATAAATAGCAACGGTTGGTGACCAAATTGAGCTTAAGCCACCCAGAACGCCAGATAAAACTCCAAAGCTAATCTGCCAAAATCGACTGCCGCTTAGTTTTACCTTAATACCAATCAAGCCATTCACAGATACAATAACCATTGCTACTCCAATTGAAATCGTAAGAAGTCCAGTCGGATATTTTGACAAAAACAATGAAGTTAAAAAAATGCTCAATATTATAGCTATGGCAAATAACCAGTAAGTTTTAATTGCCTCCACCCGATATTTAGAACGAGAAAATTGTGTCAAATTTGTAAATAGTATTGGAATAACAAGTAGTGATATCGCGTGCGCTGGCGGTATAACTAATGTCAAAAGAGCCATAGCAGCTGCAGGTAACCCAATGCCAAGAAAACCCTTAACAATTCCTGATAGAAAAAAAACAAAAAGCATAAAAATTAGAGTGGTAATATCACTCGAAGGAAACAATATATTCCAAATATCTTCGTTCATATCACTAAACAGGCGCTAGCAGTCAAAGCGTAAGCTTACTTTTGATTTTCGTTATCATAGATTAATTCAAATAATTTTAGTCTCTGAACCTTTCCCGACGGCCCTTTAGGTAGGTCAGGAACGATATGAATTTTATCTGGAGACTTAAATTCTCCAATTTGATTTTTACAGTGATTTTTTAACTCAGCTGACCCAACAGATACTTTTTCTTTAAGACAAACGCAGGCTTCTACTCTTTCTCCATAATCTTTGCACGGAACCGCAAATGCAGCGGCTTCTAATATACTGGGGTGTGTAAGTAACGCTTCATCAATTTCTCTCGGAGCAATATTTTCACCACCTTTAATAATCAATTCCTTTATTCTGCCTGAAACAAATACATATCCATCCTTGTCCAAATATCCTAAATCTCCAGTACGCAGCCAGCCATTTCTCACAATTGTTTTTTGAGTTTCTTCAGGCTGCTTAAAATACCCCTGCATAACATTATCGCCCTTAACCAATATTTCTCCCGTTTGACCTGCGGGTAATGCTTCGAATTGATCATCACCAATCATAATTTGATTACCATAAGCCATTCCCGGAGATCCAATTTTACGCTTTCCGGGCGGCATCGGATTTGTCGTTATCTGAGATCCTGTTTCAGTTAATCCCATAGTTTCAATGATTGGGATATTAAATCTCTTTTCAAATTTTTTATGAATATCTGGTGATAATGGGGCAGACGCAGAGCGGGCAAAACGAAGAGATGATATATCCTCCGGAGTTTCCTCGTTATTAAGAATATACGAAAATTGAGTGGGAACTGCCGAAAACCAAGAACAATTAAATTTAGCTATGGTCTTCCAAAATGAATTTACCGAAAATTTGTGGGGAATTACTAAAGTGCTCGCCGACACAATGGTACCCATTACAGTAACACACATTCCATTTATATGATAAATTGGCAGTACACACAGGCCACTATCATTTCTGTCTATTTCATGACCAGTAGATATATATCGACCTGCAGCAAGTAAATTGGCGTGGCTTAACATAACGCCCTTAGGTTTTCCCGTTGTTCCTGACGTATACATAAGAAGAGCAATATCATTAGGATTTGACTTGATATTTTCTAATTGGAAATCTTTTCCTTCCGAAGGAATAGCGGCTAAATCTGGGCCCTCAATTGGATCAAGCTTTATTAATTTCACATTACTATTTTGCTGAGCCGCCGCTGACTCGATGAGATCTCTGCAATCATCAGCTACAAAAATAAATTTAGCTTCCGAATGTTCAATTGTGTAAGCTAAAACGGCACTACCAGCGACTAAATTTAATGGAACGGCTATAAAACCAGAGGAAACAATAGCCATGAACATCAAACACGATGCAGTACTATTTGGCGCAGCTATCGCTATGCTTGATCCTCGTTCAATGCCTGTTTCTTTTAATTTTTGACCAATTGCGGAAATAGTTTCGTTAACTTCTCGAAAACTTATAGATTGACCGGTTTCTGGTGAAACAAGCCAAACCGCATCAGAAAATTTAGAACTGTTGTAAAGAATTTGATCGCCAATTGTTTCTGGAAACTTAATTTCATTCACTGAGAAGTTTCTCCCCAGTAACTACCAAAAATTTCCTCTAAACTTGGCTTATTTTCTTCGATTGTTTGAACAACTCTTACTTTATTAGTAAAATGCTTCCAATTAAGATTTTCATCGATTGAGTTACCTCCCCAACTCCCACACCCCATAGACAGGGAAAAAGGAAGGCCATTATTAAAAAAACCTCCAGTGGCAAAACAATGAGCTTGATTTACGATAACCCTACAAGTTTTAGCCAACATGGCTATTTCATGCGCTCTTTTTTCATTTTTCGTATGTATCCCTAAAGAATGTCCAGCTCCTTGATAATTTTGAATTTTTATCGCTAATTCAATAGCTTCTGAGAAGCTCTTAACTTTATATAACGTTAAAAACCTCGACATTTTTTCCCCACAAACGACTTCATTTGGACCAGCTTTATTCGTAGGCAAAATTAGAAATTTTGTATTTTCGGTTGCTCTCTCTCTCAAGCCGACCTTTTCGATGATTACATCTATATCTTGAGCTAACAGATCGGTGGTCATTTTACTATTTTTCCAATGGATATTGATCAGACGCTCGGTCTCCTCCTCATTTAGAAGTAATCCTCCCTCATCGCTGAGGTATTGAACCGTTTCGTCATAAACATCTTCAATTGCAATAACAGAATTTTCTGACGAACATGAAGTAGCATTGTCGAACGTTTTCGAAATTGCTATTTTACCAGCTGCTGCCTGTATATCTGCTGTTTCATCAATTATTGTGACAACATTTCCCTGACCAACACCCAAAGCCGGGGTACCAGATGAATATCCAGCTTTAACATTATTTTGCGAACCTGTAACGACCAGCATATCTGCCAGTTGCATAAGCCTGTTAGTTTTTCCTTTACTAGGTGGCATAGGAACCATTTGAACCAAATCCTGATCCAGGCCAATCATCGATAGATTTTTATGGATTAATAAAAGTAGTTCTTTGAGAGGCTTTGCTCCCTTTGGCGATGGGGCAACAATTATAGAGTTTCCACACTTCAAAGCATTTATAATATTATTTACCGGAGTGGCTAATGGATTGGTTGATGGAACAATAGCAGCAACCACACCCTTGGGTCTTAAGTAGGTAGTTAAACCCTTCTTTTTGTCGTCAGAAATATGACCAAAAGATTTCACGCCTTTTATGTCTCTTAAAAGCCCAAGGGTTTTATTGTGATTTTTTTTGATTTTATCTTGTACGTTTCCAAGACCTGTTTCTTTTACAGCGAGCTCTGCAAGCTTTTTATTTTGCTCAGGCTTCATGAGAGCCCAACCAACGGCTTGGCAGGCTAAATCGAAAAGATGTTGCGATCCATTTTCTTCAAATTTTTGCTGTGCAATCCGCGCTTTTTTAACCAGAAGATCTATTTCATGAATCTCTGCTGAGTTAACCATTAAAACGATCCTATGTTAGGTAGCTTTAGACTTCTGAAAGAAAGCCGAATGCAAACTTTTCAAAAGTGTTAAAACTCCTGCGACAATCAATATTGTACAAATTGGGCGCGAAAAATAAGTACCCAAATCGTAGTGAACCATTTGCATACCCTGAGCAAAATTCTGCTCTCCTATTTTGCCAAGAATCAGGCCAAGTACAATACCTGGGATTGAGTAGCCTGATCGCCGGAGTAAAAATCCTATTATCCCGGCAATAAACATCACAATAACATCCAGCACTAACCCACGGCTTATGTAAGCGCCTATACTCGCTAGCATCAGGATCATAGGAGCAAGAAATTGAAAAGGAATTTTCAATAAGTACAAAATTGTTTTTGTTTCAATTAAACCAACAAATAAAATCGATAGATTAGCGTAAAACATAGCTGCAAATACTATCCAAATAAGTTCGGGAGAATTATAGAATACCAATGGACCTGGTTCTAAATCATGCATTTGAAAAACTGCAACCATCATCGCTGTCAATGCGCCACCAGGAAGGCCCAAAGCTAACAATGGTATCATTGCAGCACCAGTTGCTGCGTTGTTAGCTGTCTCGGAAGAAATAACCCCTTCAAGTTTTCCTGTGCCAAATTCAGATTTATTTTTTGACCATCGAACTGCCTCACCATACCCCATAAAAGCCGCTAAGGTAGCCCCAATGCCAGGCAAAATACCACAGAAAAAACCTACAAAAATGGACCGGACAACAGCTATCTTATGGGCCCATAACTCTAAAAATGATGGAAAATCTACATTAAATTTTGGAGCTGAATATTTTCCACTAACGTTTTTTTCAGCCTGAATAAAAATTTCTGAGACCGCAAAAAAACCAAGAATTGCTGGCACAAAAGCGATCCCAGCCGCCAAATCAGAATAACCAAAATTGAAACGATTAATTCCACCTACTGGATCTTGACCAATAGTGGCAATTAAGAGCCCGAGTAGAACTGAAAGCCACCCTTTCCATATAGTTCTTCCTCCAACAGACGACGCGACAGCTAATCCAAAAAATACTAACGCAAAAATTTCCGGTGGACCGATATTCATGATCGCCCATTGAGCAAGCGGCTCAGTTGCGCTCATCATTACTAGTGCTGAGGCCACACCTCCAATTGCCGAGCATAGAACTGCCGCCCCCACAGCTTTACCAGCCATACCTTTTTGGGTCATAGGATAACCGTCAAACGCAGTAGGCGCATTTTCCGGAGCGCCAGGAATATTAAACAAAATTGCTGTTATAGCGCCTCCATAAGTTCCCGTACAGTAAATCACAGCGAATAACATAACACCCTGAGCAGGAGAAAGATCCGCAGTAAAAGGAAGAAGTATTGCAGCGAGGGTAAGCATACTAACGCCAGGTATTGCCCCAAAAAGCATTCCCCCTAGAACACCAAAAATAAAAATACCGATCGTGAACGGATCACCAAAAAGTGTAGCGGAACCAGCTAAAAAATTTTCAATCATGGCAAACCATCAAAACATCTGATCTAACTGCGTTTTCGTTTTTAACATAAATGCGCTGATATCATAAAAGGGAGACATATTTCCCTGTGGCAATGGCGCATTCAGAACGAGCATAAATAAACCAATCAGAATTGCATAAATTAAAATAGTATTTGTTAATATGAACCGAACTCTTCTCTCACCCCATGCGATCATGATTAGAGCGATAAATATTGGAGTTCCTGAATAAAAACCCACTGGCTTTAAAGAAAGCCCATACAAAAGCGGTAAAATCAATATCATCCCAGTTTTGAAATATTGGCCTGTGGACGTATATTCAATAGGATCATCATTTTCCTTTGCACCGACCCGACCTTCCTGAGCCTCGGAACCTTTGGAATATGCTTGATAGAAATTGCCTAAAGCCACTAAAGCCATCAAAAATAAAATGACCCTTGGCCAACCTGTAGCCCCAAATTTATAAATCTCTATAGGCTGGTTAAAATTAAAACTGAATGCAAAAAATATAATGGCGATTAAAAGCCAAAAAACAGCTTCAAAAATATCTGTTCTACCCAATTTGCCCATTTGTTCTCTTCAAATTATTTAAACCGCTCGCGACCTATGCCGCGAGCGGATGAATTAAAACTATAATGTCGCTTACTTTACGTCTAAACCCATTTCTTTATACACATCACGGTACTGAACAATTGCTGCGTTAATCATATCAATCGCACCAGCAGTATCTCGATAACTATCAATTACATTCATAAACTTACTGTCATTAAATGCTTGATAACTATCTTCGCAATATGCTCTTTGGAAAGCCCACTTCAGCCAATCTACGCGGTCCGAAGGTGCATCCTTGTGGACATAAAAACCTCTGAAACGAAGTAGTGGCTCGAAATCCATGCCCATTTCTTTATGAGTGGGCACATCACTAAACACGCCAGGTCGTTCGTTAAAGACTGTGAGGATCGGTTTGAAGTTTCCAGCATCTAGGAATTTTCTTACATCACCAGGTTGCTCAAATAAGGCATCAACTTGACCGCCCAATAATGCGCCATATCGGGGTGCACCTTTATCAAATGAAATCTGCTGAATTTGCATATCAGAAGCCTCAGTAATGAACTTCATAATTACGCGTTCCATAGATCCTTCTTTTGAAACATTAGCAATTGTTGCTTTACCATTTTGAGCTTGGACCCATTTGACGAAGCTTGGCCAATCTGTGTAGCGGGTTTCATTGGACCTTATATAAATCTGCGAAAAGGTAACTTGAGAAACTACTAATGGTATTAAATCTTCTGCAGGATTAGGCCGGCTAGAGTCGAGTGCGTGTGCAGATGACGCATCATCAATATGCTCTAAAACGTTATAGCCGTCAGCAGGTGCCGCCATGTAAGCTGTCATGCCTACTGTTCCAGAACCGCCTGGCTTGTGATCCCTATTTATGTTTACGCCAGTAAGTCCTGTCACGGCTTCAGCCATTGCTGCCGCAACTTGTCCCGATCCTCCACCTGGTCCATAAGGAACGATCATTGTTAATGCTCGATCAGGAAAGCCACCAGGCTTATCCATACTAGCTTCGGCTACTCGACACTCGCCTGCCATTGACATACTCGCAGTGGCTGCAAAACCAGTCACAAGAGCAAATGTTGAAAATTGTTTTTTAAAGTTAAACTTCATTGCGTCCTCCCAACGTAAAGTTAATAACTCGATTCTCTAATAGACTTTGTGCGATGACACAAAATTGCCACCGCACAAGTATATATGCATACGGACGTTTGAATTGATAAATGTCAACAAAAATCATTAAAACTCTAAACATATTTTAATAATTTCTTGTCAACTGAATTCAGTACAGTAAATAAAATATTTGAAAAGTAATAGAGCCCATAAGAATTTCTTCACTTATAAAAGAGAAATAAGATCCAGAACCAAAATGAATAATCCATTATATGATAATCTTTTTGGAGTGCATGCAGAAAACGATGATCCATTTTTGTATCTACTCAATGGTAAGACTATTACTTACAAGCAATTTTTGGCCACGAGTAGAAAAATGGCTAATACATTGCTTGAAATGGGTCTAGAACCGGGAGACTGCGTTGCAATACAAGTTGAAAAATCCCCTGAAATGCTCAACATTTATGCAGCATGCGCGCAAGCAGGATTAGTATTTTTACCTCTTAACCCGTCCTACACAGTCGCTGAACTTGAGTATTTCATCGAAAACAGTGAAGCTCGTTTGATTATTTGTGATGAAAAAAATAGAGAAGATTTAAACACTATAACTAAAAAACTTGGCGTGCTTGTTGAAACATTAAATAGTAATTCGACAGGTTCAATCATTGATAAAGCCGCCTCCTCGCCAGAAGATTTTCAAACAGTGGCGCGATCAAAAGATGATTTAGCGGCATTGCTTTATACCTCTGGAACAACTGGAAAATCTAAGGGAGCAATGCTCACACAAACTAATCTTTTGTCGAATGGCAATACCTTAATGGAAGAGTGGCAATTCAGTAAAAAAGACGTATTGCTGCATGCACTTCCTCTTTTTCATACCCATGGGCTTTTTGTGGCCACTAATGTCATGCTGTCAGCTGGTGGAAGTATGATATTGCTACCAAAATTTAATTTAGATGATATCATCAAAAACTTACCAAAATCTTCTGCGATGATGGGCGTTCCCACATTTTACACGCGATTACTTGCTGATAATCGACTTAACAAAAAATTAGTCAATCACATGCGTTTATTTGTATCCGGCTCTGCACCTCTACTTTCAGAAACACACCTTCAATTTGAAAAAATTACGGGACATAGAATACTTGAAAGGTATGGGATGACGGAAACGAATATGAATACCTCAAATCCGTATACCGGAGAAAGACGCGCGGGAACGGTTGGCAGAGCCTTGATGGGTGTCGAACTTAAAATTACAGATCCAGAAACAGAAAAAGAACTATCCATTAATGAAATAGGTCAAATCGAAGTTCGCGGACCTAACGTTTTCAAAGGGTACTGGAAATTACCTGATAAGACAAAAAAGGAATTAAGAGAAAATGGTTTCTTCATTACGGGTGATCTGGGCAAAATTGATGAAGATGGATACGTTCATATAGTCGGACGAGAAAAAGATCTCATAATATCGGGCGGATTTAACATATATCCTAAAGAGTTAGAAATTTTTTTAGACGATAGACCTGGCGTATTAGAAAGTGCAGTTATTGGAGTGCCCTGTCCCGATTTTGGAGAAACACCTGTGGCAATCCTTGTTCCATCTGATGTTACTCCGCCGGATATTGCTCAAATAGAAAAAGATATTAAAAAATCTATTGCCCGCTATAAACATCCAAGAAAAATAGTACTAGCAAATGAACTTCCCCGTAACACGATGGGGAAAGTACAGAAGAATATTCTAAGAAATCAATACCAAACATTATTTGCAAGTTGAACGCATTTAGGTTCAAAAAATAAGGAGCAGAACAAATAGTTCTGCCCCTAATTTGCGAAGTTAAGACTATATTGGATATGTCTTAGCTATGAAAACGGCAGCGAAAAAATTTGTTTAGTAAAAATTTGTGATAAATCTGAAAATCGACATCAGTTTTTTGATAAATTAAACAATATCTTTAACTAACTCACATGCTGAATTCCTGATGTTTCCATCTGTAACTAAAATATAATACTCAGCCAAATCTAATGTTGTGTGATGGATCTGTTTTTTAAACTCTCGTTCGAAACTAGTTCCTTTTCTTACCGGCTTCGCGTATCCATCTGCGCCACAATTATACCAGATGCTTTTAAATTAAATTTGGACCAATTCGCACAGTTTGGAAAAACAATTTCCATTACCAACTTTTCACGTAAAATTTAAATTGATCTTTTTCTGGCTGATTCAGTCTTAATTAAAAACGATAAGCCATAAGTGTATTCATAAGCTGAGAGGTATTCTGCCCTAGCCCATCAGCTATATCCAAATGATGCTTATTTCTCGACTTTACCCAGCCACACCGCCATGCAGTCGCTAATTGCTGAGCTTGTTCTAAATATATTGGCCTTTCATCTGCTCCAACCCAAATCGTTACATTCATTTTTTCGGCCAGATCTTGACTGGACAAGGTTTCAGAGTCGGCAACCTCTTCTGTTAATTGCAATTCATCTTTCTTGTCCGTGTAGAGCAAAGGCTTTAAATCTGCTATCGGGGAAATTAACATTACATTTTTAATTCGATCTAAAATCGCCTTCGGCAGCTCGCCTTTAATAATGCTACGACCAATTACATGAGCACCACTCTGCTGGCCAACAAGCAAAATATCACCTGTAAATCTTCTACAAACCACCCTCAGGCATTTATGGAAAGATTTATTAATTTCAGGTATCGTTGCATCAGGACATTTTGGAAGAGTCGGGATAATTACGCGCATGTTATTCAATACCGGCCCCATAGCCAGGTAAGAAAATATAGATTTTTCGTAATCAGTCCAAAATCCGCCATATAAAAAAATTACCGTTGCTTCAACATAGGGCCCAGGACTAAATACATCCATTGACATATTAGTTTCTTCATCAAAAACAACATCGATTTGTGACTTACTTTGGTCACTCATCATTTCCCGAAATGCCTTGGACTTGGTTTTCCAACCAGGCAAATAACGATGAGCTCCAGGAATTAACTTTGCACTGTTAAAGGCATCATTATAGTTAATCATGTTCAAACTTTTTGCTCAATAAACTCAGAATTTTATTATTATTTTTGTATATATTACTAAATATTTACCTATTCTGTCAAATTTTACATATTTTTGGTTTATATTCTGTCAAAAAATTCTCATAAAAATAGAAGTTTTATTGCAAAAGGTGAAGACCAATGAACATCATGACTGTGGTAAAGTATAAACTGAAATCAGGATTTGAGGATGAATTTATCAAGGCAATAAATGCCTATAATTACTCAAATTCAATTTCGATGCGATTAGTTTCAATTGGTAATGACGAATATCTGAGTATTATGGAATATGATGAAATAGATAAAACTGGAGACGATGAGATTAAAGGCGTAGAATGGCTGGATAGCATTGACTATATGTTGGAATTTTTTGGTGAAAGCAGAACTGACTCTTGTTCTGGTCTTGTTTTGGCTTCTTACAATTAAATGAGAAGTATGGACTAGGTTAAATTTTTCTTAAAAATTACCGCAGAGCACCGAACTCAAGAAGGTAAGTATAGAATTAATGGGCTACAAGCTTAATTCTGATTACGTCTTTACAAAAGCCTAACTGTTTAACAAAAAATAATATTAAAGAGTAAAAAAAGGGGGAGTAATAATGAATAAATATCTAGGTATTTTAATTATAGTCGTCATTGTTTTTGGTGGCTTTACAATGGGTGGCGGCGTAGATCGAGCCGTAGACCTATTATCATTTATTTTTGTTGTAGGAATTGGTATTGGACATGCATTTGGTACTAAGGATGGAGAAAGTACTTTCACTCGTTTTGGGGACGGATGTGTTCGCGGTGGTTGGTTAGGGCTATTAGTAGGAATAACTTTAATTGCAGGCACAGATTTCGCCAGCCAAATGGACTTTTCTAATATAATGCCAGCGTTGGCGGTCGCACTTCTGGCGCCACTGTATGGATATTTTCTTAAAATACTAACAATGCAATTAGATTAATTATGATATGAATTCAAAGAAGCGCGAAGACCGAAAGTGTTATATTGATACAAATATAAGATAATTACTTAATCAATTATACAGACGTTTTCGATAAGTATTGAAATTTATTTATCAAAAAAGAATAATACCTTATGAAACAACTTTCAATTTTCCTGTTTATCATTTTTTGGGTAACTAATTCGGCAATTGCTCAGGAAATAATGTCTTCAACAATATTAGAAAAAGGTAAAATTCTCTATAGTAAATCTGAGGCAACTATATTTGTCGATACTGTAGGACAAGCAGAAGTCGGAGTTGCCTATCAAGGTCGTATTTTTATCTGTACACTAGGAAATAATTTTATAGCAGCGTCAGGTAAAAACTACTTAAATACTGCATGTTATCTAACAAAAGATAATGCAGCTAGAGATGCAAGTAAAAAATAAAAAATTTTCTAGGCTCATTATTTTATATCCTTGCATAAATGAATATTTATTGTGTTACTGTTCCCTAGTAATAAGAACATGTCACAAAGGATTGTTCGCTGATGTCAATAAAATCTTTCTTAAATCTAAATCTAACTGTATTTCTTTTTTCCTCTTTGCCATCTGTAATTTTGTCCAACCCAGTAACTGTCAAGGCTGCAGAATGGACGAAAATCGATAACGTAAAACAATGTAGTGAAGGAAACTGCAATACTTTCAAGAATATTGAACTAAATACAGATACTATTGAATTAGGACAGGATATTTCTGTTGTTAATGTAGAAACAGGTTCAGAGATTGCCACATTTCAGGTCAAAATAATCAGATATGGTCGAATGGTAAAAATGTGTTGGATAGGTGACACTGAAGGCGTGAATGATGGTACGTACATCACAGTCAAGGGATGTAAACAAAAGTAATTCGAGACCTTTATGCTGGCCAAGAATTAATAGCATAAATTGATTTGCCGCAAAATGGAATAATTACTGCTTTAATTTCGAAATTTTAAACCAATGTCAAATAATTTTTCTAGTTTACAGGATAACAGAATGAAACGACTGCTAAAGAAAATAGAGCTTCTAGAAATACTGGTTACGGGTTGTCGTATTCATCCTGCCTATCGTGCAATAAGACCCGCAACTGGCAGATGTTCACCTTGTGTAAAGATGTGGAAAGCAAGACAAAAATTAAATAACCTTGTTGAAAAAGAGGAAGAATAAAATGAGTAAAATAACAATTCAATTGCTTGATGAAATACAGGACGGGTTCAATCGCCATGATGTTCCTGATATTTTATCTCGATTTACTGATGACGGGATCTGGCTCATGGCCTCAGGCCCAATCGCACCTGACGCAAGAGTATGCAGAGGAAAAGAAGAAATAGGTTCAGTTTTAAGTGCCCGCTATGAGAAAATTCCAGATATGCGCTGGGAGGAGATTAAACACTGGATTGTCGATGATACCAAAGCGATCAGCGAATGGATTGTCAGAGGTACATTTGAAGATAAATCACAACTTGATTGCTTGGGATGTGATTTGTGGGAATTCAGAGACGGTTTAATCACAAAGAAAGACACTTACTGGAAAAATATAACTAATTAATGCATAAAATTTTGCTGGCATTTACCTTGCTAAAAACAATTAAACAGTTGCATGAAAAGCCTGCGGCCTTGCCTATGCGCGATTTTCCATTAGTTGATCCAAAACAGAAGGCCCAAAACTGAAATGGAGAATAAATAATGATTTTGTTAAAGCTTCATTTCAAAAGATAGATAATAAAAAGGTATATTATGAAAATTTGTATTGAAGCATCATTCAATTGTTCATGGGAAGAAGTAGAGGCTTCTGTAAAGGCTGACTTGTCAGGTGAGGCAGCGGATTTTGTTGATGGATATTCTTTGTTAAAAGAAACAGAGAAAACCTTCATTTTAATTTGCAATTTGAAAAGTTTTGACGCGTTTATCAAATGGATCCATAAACCCAATGTCCAAGAAGTTTATAACTCCATGGGTGTTAAGCTAAAGATATATTCAATGTCCCTTATGGAACGATGACCTTTTTTAAGATGACAAAAACGATAACCAAATCATTAAAATACATCTTACTGACCATGTCATTTTTTTTAGGTGGCTTACTTTCAACTATTTTAACTGCCAATAAGCTTAGTGCAGGATCTCACAAGTTAGATATTTCTATCCAAAACTGCTCTTACGCGAAAAAATTTGCAAAAACTGTTCAAGAATACAGAAAAGTATCAAGACCTTTGAGTTTTTATGAAAAGATTGATTTCACAAGTCCGGTGGCTATGGAAATAATTATAGAAGCATATCAAACAAACGAAAAAGAACCTCAATTTTCTGACGGTTGGTTGAAAAGATGCCAGGAAATTAGTTGTAATGAGTTTTGGGCCGAGTTGGACGTTGCTATAAAATTAATATCCGATTAACGCAGGCAATTAACTTAAATGAACAGTTTCATAGTTTGTAGTACTTATAAATTTTACTACTTGTATGAGATCAACTAATTGTACTATCCAACGAAAAAGTGTGGGATATAAATTGTTTCAATCACGTAGCAACTGAACGCTGAATCTCGTATTGCTTTTTCGTATTCTATGTAACCAAGGTGGCGTAATAAGTTTTAAATATAGGTAGGAAATATGGGTGAGTTCGTAACAACTATCACTAAATTCAAAGCAAAACACGGTTCGGAAAATGAATTGATAGAAGAGCTCAGAAATTTTGACAACTCCAATTCCAAATCTTGGCAGATCCTAAGCTTAGGTGAAAATGAATATGCTGCCGTTAACACTTATGAAAGTATCGATAACCGAACTGAGGATGTTGCATCTGGTTTGGAATGGTTAGATAAAATCACTCCATTGATTGAACTTTATGATAATGGAAGTCGGACCGAAGCTTTCTCAGGTATTGTTTTGTATGAGAGCGGATAGATGAAGAGATCATTTAAAGAAAATCAAGCCTTAGTAAGACAACTGTGGGAACAATATCAGATTAATAAAGACCCAAAATGGTTAGCCAAAATTTGCCTTAATGTTCCTTTCTTTGACCATCCAGAAGTAGGAAAAGAGATTGCTGAAATATTAGAAAACCAGGCTCTTAAAAATGACTAAAAATAGTTTGATTGAAGAAATAATGGCACGTAATTTTTTTAATGCTTTTCATACAAAACCAATCTTTTCGGTAAAAGAGTGTAATTGGCGACTAATTATAGAGGTTGCAACGACTAGCTGTTTTGGTTTGAATGCTCAAAAATTAAAAAAATGATTAGCAAGTTAAATTAACTTGTTTTATTTTACATAGCGTTGTTTAAAATCTTATTGGACACTTACTGTCATTAAATAAGCTTATAACAACTACAATTTTGGATAGATTAAGATGCTATATGAAAAAATGATGAGCGCATGGAAAGCTTGTGACATCTCTTCTTGGAAGTCATGCTATCACGACGATTACACATTTGTTAGTCATGCAAATGGCACGACCACGTCTGCGAGTGATATATCTGATGAAATGATGCTTGGTATGATGCAAACAACAACCTTAGAAAAACAACGCTGCTTATATGAAGATGAAAATATTCTTGTAGAACATAGTTTTGCGACTTTCGGATCTGGTACAAAAGAAGCAGTGTTAGCAGTTCATACCAAAAAAGATGGTCTTATTTGGAAAACTGAAACTGGTGCCACACCAGTTTAGAATTGTCGAACCGTTACAAGAATACTTATTCATTTTGCAATCTGACCTAAATATATAAATAACTTTATAAAATCTAGAACTTTAGGCGGGAAATTACGGCATAAGTTGACCACCATTTACCTCTATTGTTTGGCCAATGACATACCCAGCAAGCTTATCAGAGGCGAGAAATAGATAAGCGCCAACACAGTCTTCTGCAACACCTAAACGACCTTGGGGAACCGTCTTTAGCATTGCGTCAAGCTGTTCTTTTGTCGAATAACGCTCATGAAAAGGAGTTGTAATCACTCCAGGCGCTACAGCGTTTACTCTGATGCCATAGTCTATCCATTCCTTGGCCATACCCCTTGTTACATTTGATACAAAAGCCTTCGAAGATCCATACATACCTGCACCCCCACTTGCACCATTGCGAGCTGCAATTGATGTTGTGTTGATCACAAAACCGCCTTCCTTTTTAAGAAAAGGCAAGGCTTCTTTAGAGGCCACAATAATTGAGCGTGCGTTAAGATCCATGATCTCGTCATAGTCTTTATTTGTGACATCAGCGTATGGGACGCGACGCACCATACCGCCTGCATTATTTATAAGACCATTTAATCCACCAAGACGTTCAGCAGCCTCGTTTACTGCTACTGCCAGTGCTTGAGGTTCACTTGCATCTGCCTTGATTAATTCAACACGGCCCCCCTCACCGAGAATTTCAGAAGCAACTTGGTTCGCTGCATCTGCAGACGAAAGATAATGCAAGCCCACAATCGCACCTTGTTTGGCAAATGCCTTTGCGAGCTCAGCGCCAATTCCAGTTGATGCGCCAGTGATTAAGATTTTTTTGTTCTGAAATTCAGAAAAATTTATAGTCGCAGAGTTCATATTTAGCTCTTTTAATTCAATTCGTGTATGGCATTTAAAGCCGTCATGCTAAACCCTAATTCTTTTTTAAAGAATAAAAAACAAAATTTTTGAGCAGTATAGCTTTTGCTCAATAATTCTAAAACAGGCATTTATCATGACCTATTGATATTTAAATTACGATATATACTGTGTTGATTAAATCAAATGGGAGATAGATTTATGAACGTATTTGTTCGCGGAATAGTAGAAACAGGAGCGCATGTTTTGCATGCAAAAATCAAAACCGATATGGCTGCTGGAGCTGGTGAGTTTATTACAGAGTGGCGTTTTGCAGAAATAGGTGAAAAGGAATTTATGGCATGCATGCACGTTACTGACATGGAGGCGATGGGTGCTTTCATGAATAGCCCAGAAGAGTTGCAGTGGGATAAAGATAATGGCTGTGAATATACCGTTTATGGCATGGAAGAGATGACTGAATAAAAGACCAATACAATGGACCAGTATTCTAAAACAATGTTAACGATCATTACTGTTTGCGTGGTTTTAATTACGATAATTAAATTGGGTGCTATTATAATTGATGCTCATGACTACGACCATGATCACGATTACTTTGAGTATATGGAGCATATCATTGAAAGGATTGAGAAAATAGAAGAAAAATTAGATTAGGTATGCTCAAAAATGAAACTTATTATTGCTACACCCAGTCCATTTGCACGTAAGGTAAGGGTTGTTTTGCGTGAAAAAAATTTTGCCTTCGAGGAAATCATAGATGTTCCTTGGAATAAGGACACGCTGACGAAAGATTTCAATCCTCTTGGGAAGATTCCAATTCTATTACAGGAAGATTCCGAACCTCTTTATGATAGCACTGTAATTGTTCAATATCTTGAAAATTTGAAACAATGCCCACGAATGTTTCCTTTGGATGCTAAGGACCATATTCAAGCTCGATTAATCGAAGCTACCTCTGATGGGGTATGTGATGCAGTTGTTTTGATATACCTGGAGCATTCAAGAAGTGAAAATTTGCGCAGTCATGCTTGGATAAAAAGACAAGAGAAAAAGATTTATAAAGGAATAGAATATCTTTCAGATAATCTTAGAAACAAAAAATATTTTTTAGGTAGTGATTTCACAATTGCGGAAGTAAGTACAATCTCGTGCCTTGAATATCTGGACTTACGGTTTCCCAAATTTGATTGGAGAACAAAGCATCCAAATTTGGAAAATTACTGGAAAATTCACAAAGATAGAAAGTCTTTTTTTGAAACAAAACCATCAGCACAGATTATCGAACCATTAGATAATTAACGGTGATCTGGAATTTTTAAATATGAATTATTTAATTAAAAAGGATATCAAAATGCAAATGCAACAATATTTGATAATAATAAAAAACATACTTTTCCTTGGTGGGATTTATCTTTCAACCAATACGTTAGCCATGGCTTCAAACAATTTTGAGAAATTTAAATGTGACTCTTGGACTAATGCAGGACTGAGAATGAAAGGTAATGTTACGCTTCAACTTACAAGCAATAATCTAGAATGGACAAACGGGAAATTAACCGTAAGAGCTGATTTAATTCACCCAAAGAAAATCGATGAAAAGGCTTTTAACAAGCCAATGAGAATATATTTAGCCGAGGATAAAACAGCAGTTTATTTTCTTAAACAAGTTACTGACCGATTGGCTTTGGTTCGCGCGCAAGCGACTGTTATGGATGTAAAAGAAAATAGAATAGAGTGTACCATCAAATAAAAAGAGTACTGCTAGATTAAAGTAGCTGATAATAGAAACTCAATTAAGAACTAAAATCGATGAAACGCCAATTTATTTATTGCGATTACAATGGATTATAATAAGTGTTTATAAGGACACAAAAATGATAAAAGCAACTACTGTTTTAGAAGCATGGGATAGAACTCTTGAAACAAAAGATTTCAGCCATCTTGCTAAATATCTTTACGATGATTTTCAATTTGAAGATACAACTGGTGAAGTGGATAATTTAGAAAATACAAAAGGTTGGTGTGTCGCGGGCGAATTGAGAATTAATAACTTTAAAACAATCCGCGAAAACGAAGAGTATATCGTTGCAACGCATGATGTTCTTCAAAAAGGTAAGCCCAAATCTAACGTGCTAGTTTACGCTGAACAAACCAACGGAAAGTTTAGCTACTGGAAAATCCAACGTGCTTTTGAATCCTAATTTAAATCGAGGTTTAAATTGCTAGAAAATCTTTCAAATATACACCTGCAGAACAAATAAATGTTCTCGCAACCTTTGTTATATTTAAGAACTTTACCATCCCAAAATAAAGCAATTGTATTTATTCTTTTATCTATTTTTTTCTTTAGTTTCATGGGTATTTTCATTCGAAAATCTTCAGAAGATATACATATTTTTGAGGTAATTTTTTTCAGAAATCTTCTAGCCTGCCTGATAATTATACCTTTAATGTATAATTCGGGACTAGCTTCTTTTAAAATGCATAGACCGAGATTATTCGTTTGGCGTGCCGTATTTGTTAGTCTTGGAATGTTTGCTGGATTTTCTGCTCTGACTTTAATTCCTCTAGCTCAGGCAACCGCCATAAGTTTTACAGCACCCATATTTGTAACAATTTTAGCAAGTTTCATATTTGGAGAAGTTTTAAAATTTAGACGAATTACAGCTATTTTAATTGGATTTATTGGAATGTTGATTATCGTTCAACCTGGTACAGGTGATATTTCCGTTGGAGTTTTTTTAGCATTCATAGGCGCATTTTTCCACTCGATAAATTTATTAATAGTAAAAAAATTAACTACACATGAAACAGCCAACGCTATAATTGTTTGGATGGTTATTATGCTTGTACCTATATCGTTTGTTCCCGCTATTTTTGTTTGGGAGTGGCCGAGTGCATTAACTTGGTTTTATTTATGGGGTTTGGCAATTTGCGGAACAGTTGGGCATAGTTTTTTTACACGTGCTTATTCGCTTGCCGAAATCACAAGTTTGCAACCGTTCCAATTTATTAAACTTCCGATGATAGCATTTCTGGCTTGGATAATTTTTTCAGAATTACCCGAATATTGGACTTGGATTGGAGGAGTTATAATATTTTCCTCAACCGTTTATATAACAAGGCGTGAAGCAAAAATGAACAAATCGATAATTAATCCTTCCAATTGAGTTTTTTGTCAGCAATCAGTGTAACGTCGACCAAATCCAAATTGTTTGTTTATCAATATTCAAAGCAAAATATGTGTAGCTATGAATGGATTCAGAGGTGTTAAACTTAAAGAAATTTTTTTTCATTGAAAAATATAAAATACATAAGTCAATACAGCAAAGTTGAAAAGAATTAATGAATGAGAAATATTCTAATCTCAATTAATAATTAGGTTTCAAAATGGTCTATCGTACACATCTTACAAATACAGCGAGTGTTGCAAATTCCCAAGGCGATGACCGCTTATTTGCTCCTTCTGCAGAGCGAAATAGTAAGCCCATTATAAATTTAATTAAACGAATTGCACCCAAATCTGGAGAAGCTTTAGAGATAGCAAGTGGCACCGGTCAACACATCATAAAAATGGCATTGGCTTTACCTTACCTATCATGGTTACCTTCAGAGGTTGATGAAAAAAGGTTAAAAAGCATTACCGCCTGGATCAAAAATGAAAATTTACAGAATATTAAATCACCAGTATACCTTGATGCTACCGAAACTGGATGGGCCCAAAATATTCCCGATTATGACTTTATCTTACTGGTAAATTTATTACATTTGATTAGTTGGAATGAAACAAAAACTCTATTAAGTGAATTATCAAAAGCGCTTAAAAGAAATGGAGTTGCTCTCATTTACGGTCCATTTATGCGCAACGGTCAGCTTACAAGTGAAGGAGATCACAATTTTCACAATAGTCTGATCCAGACTGACCCCGATATTGGATATAAAAACGATTTAGATGTGCAGAAATTATTTTTTAATTCAGGTCTGTTGCTTTTAGAAACCGTAGAAATGCCCGCCAATAATTTAGCTTGTATATTGCAGAAAAATAACTGAGCTTAAGTCTGTTTAGCTTTAAAATTACCCAACCAATTTTATGCAGACTACAAACGATTAGAGACAGATTCTTAAAAGGAGAAACTAAGTCTACAGGCGAAGAAAAAATAAAAATAATGTTGGGTCAAATTATATTAAATTCATACGCAAAGAAAGGCACGACATACCACCATCTAGCTTTGCACATTCGCTGTTATTAATTGTTTTAACTTTATAACCATGGTTTTCCAAAATTGCTTTTGTTTTAGGGAAACCAGCTGGCATTATTACGTAATCATTTACACGAATTACATTTGCAGCGGCTTCTTCCCCATCTGCAACATTGATAACTTGATATCCATCAAAACAGCCCGACGACTGAAGCCGCTCAGTTGATAAAATTTCATTAGGACCAAGTAACGAACAATCTGTTTTGAAATGCAGGATTTCTGGAGGCGTAACAACTTCCCTGACCACATGCCCTAATGGTGTTACTATTTCTGAAAGTTGGTTAATGCCACGTGTATTAGTTCTAGCAGAACGACCAACAAGGATCTCTTTGCTCGCAACAAGAATATCACCTCCTTCCACATAGCCAGGTTCTTCAATTTCAAAAACTTCTTTAAATAACTTTCGAAGTTTTGAGGCAATTTCATTAACCTCACCGAGTCTAGAGGGTGCACTGGGTCTCAATAATACTGTAGCCTTTGGCAGACAGAGAGCCGTATCCTCTACAAATTGTCCATCTGGGAATTTTTCGAGTGCGGTCAGATTAATTACTTCCACACCAGCAAAAGTTAGAGCTTCTATATAATCTTCGTGATCCGAGATCATTTGCGAATAATCTGGTGAACCTACATCGACTGCTCGCAGTCCTTTAATGATGCTTTTAGCAGGTTGCCTGACAATTGCATGTGTGAACTGGTAAGTATAATCCATAATTGTTGATCTAAGTTTGAATTAGGTCATTTCAATAAGACACAAATAGGTCAGTAATATGTACCGTAACGGCTAATTAAGCTGATCTTTAAACCTCAACATCCTTTCCATAAAGATTACCTGAGACAGAGACATAGCCTCCTACCATGGTCATCGGGAGCGTATGCGATATAGATATATCTAATTTACATATAAATGATTTTTAGGAAGTATAGCTAAAAACGAAGGAGATAAAAAATGTCTATAGCCAGGATCACGATGATGGAGTATCTGTCAGAAAAAGAAGTAGTAGCTTCTGAGGAATTCTATCAAAGAATACAAAAAAAGTGGTTCGGTAATGCGCAGACTGTGATTAACGTGCGAACAGGTCCAAAGTCTCTTTTAAATTTAGCTGTATATTCCAGTTATGAAGATGCAGAAACAAACTTGTCTAAAAGAAAAGAATTTCAGGATATTTTAAAAGATAAATTTACTGTTGTTGATAGTTTTTATTACGAAGGTGATATAACTTATTTTGAAAATTCCAAAGCCGATACAATAAAAGTTGCGTGGAAAACTTAGATTAGTGATCCGAATAAGTATTCAGGCCGTACAGTTAATATACACTCTGACCTTCCATGTCGGATACCGTACATCAACAACACAATATAAGCCTTTCAGCATCCCCAGCTTGAGAGGCTTTTATTTTATCGCAAATATGTTGAACCGCCAAAATCTATTTATTTTTTGTTATATTATGCTAACCTTGCTGATGAAAACGAGGAGTATGTTATGGCAAATCTTTATGCAAAAAACTTTTCTGACGCTGACGAGGTAAAAACCCCACCAAAGGCACGAGTAGAAGTAGTTAAACTGGGCAACGTAAATGCATCAAAGTTAATACTTGAACCAGGTTGGCGTTGGTCAACTTGCATTAAACCAACGGTTGGTGGGGAAAGTTGCCAGGCTGGTCATATTGGCGTTGTAATTTCAGGTAGCATGACTTGCACGCACGATGATGGTTCTGAAATAACCGTTGGTGCTGGAGACGCTTACTTTTTTGCGCCAGGACACGATGGATGGGTGAATGGTGATGAGCCGTGTGTCTTATACGAAATTATTGAGGGCGGAAAAGACTTTGGTCCTTGGACACATGCGCATTAAATAGAAATCAAAGATCGACCTTAAGTTTGTAGATACATATCTAGCCACTAACCCTCCTCTGCGAGAACCATTGGAGCGTCACGGGACATGTTTGAATTCAAAGTAACATGCAAGAGGATTTAGAAATAGCATCATCTGTGATCAGTTCTTACATTTCGTATTTGCGATAGAGGCTCTAACATACTTGCTCCAGCGATGAAGAGTACACCTGTTATCTCACGAATACCAAAAGGCTCACCAGCTAAGACGGCAACAGATATAGACCCAACAACAATTTCTGTCATAAATAAAAGACCTACAACGCCTGGGTTGAGGTACTTTGGCCCCCACAGTGACGCGTAAGTACCAGGTAAAATCAAAAGAACCATAAAAGTCAGCATTAGTGGAATTACTGGCAAAATTTTATCAAAACTGGGTAAACTGTGAGACGATAACAGAACTGCTGCAAATAAAGAAAGAATTAATGACCACTGAAAAAAACCTACAGTTAGTTCAATAGTTGAATGATTGTTGTTTTTATTAATAAGAACCATAGCAATAGCCCACATGAAGCCTGAGGATAAACCAAGCCAATCACCAAAATTTTGAGGTAAAGGAAATTTGGCACCTAATCCAAAAATGGTTAACATTCCAATTATAGCCATTATCATAGCTATAATCCTAGATGTGCTAATTTTATCACCTAAAAAGATGCGCCCTAATATTATCCCCCAGACTGGTGTTAAATAGAAAAGCAATATGGCGCGAACAACGTCAGTATATACGATTGAAGTAGAATATAAAAATAACGCACCACCTGAAATAATGGCAGTAAGTTGCAATTTAAACCCACCCCTTTTAACATATTTCCAACGCCAAATCGTTACAGGAAAAAGGCATAGAGCAGGAATAAGAAAGTAAACAACAGTGATCCATAAGCCCTGAAATCCAGCATCCTGAAGCTCGCGGAGGGGAATCCAAAAAAGTCCCCAAACAGCTCCAGCATAAAGACATGCATATTTTGCTTTTGTTTCTAATGATAAATTCATTAGCATCATTCACCTATTAAGCCATGCAAAGTTTTGTCTTAAGATAATCGTGTAAACCCATCTCACATCCTTCAAGATCATTACGGGATTGTTTATACTCTCCAAAAGTAGAGACGCAACGGACGCACATGTGCAAAATCTTAGCCAGTTTTTTTTTGCCACTACGATATTTGCCAATAGAATGAACAACTCTATGCAAAAAAATGTGAGCGCAGTATCATAGCAACCTAACCGCTGTTAGTTTTTGCCCCCACCCCCTTATTTAAGCCAAATTGAGGAAACTTTTTCCTCCTATTGTTGGGCCATATAATTCTACTTTATTTAAGTCATTGTTTTTAAATATATAAATACAGATTAGTGGCGGACAGTGAGGGATTCGAACCCTCGAGACGGTTTCCCGCCTACACACTTTCCAGGCGTGCGCCTTCGACCACTCGGCCAACTGTCCTTAAAGCGCCCTTATCCACTTAATGTAGAGAATTGCAACCCACTAGTTTTAGATTTTTGCTCGCTAATTGGCTCTATTTCAAACTTTCAGGATTTTTGATCCATATATCTCTCTGAGAAAATGGGATTTCAATTCCTTCTTCAGCAAATCGTTCAGCAATTTGGTGATTAATTTCAGATTTTATCGAAAGCATCCAATTAACGTCTCCAAGAATTGCTCTAATTTCAAAATCTAAACTGTCCGATCCAAATCCCTGAAATACAATTGAAGGCCCTGGATCTTTAAGAATTTTAGGGTGAGCCTCTGCAATCTCCTTCAATATAGTTTCAACAGTCTTAGTGTTTGTTCCATACGCAACACCCACCGGAATAATAAGCCGCCCTACCGTGTTACCTCGCGTATAATTTGTTACAACTCCGGAAACCAAGTCCGCATTCGGAATTATAACATCCGAGCGATCAAAAGTTTCAATGCGAGTTGATCGAACAGAAATATCTCGAACATAACCCATTTTACCACTTACTTCGATCCAATCACCAACACTTATCGGACGCTCGATCAGCAAGATTATGCCTGAAACAAAATTAGAGACAATATTTTGTAAGCCAAAACCAATACCCACTGAAAGTGCCCCAGCAACTATCGCAAGTGATGAGAGATCTAAACCTGTTGCAGAAAAAGCAATTACAGCTGCTAAGAATATGCCTAAATAACCTACCCCCGATACTATTGCAGTTTGAGCTCCAGTATCCATTGATGTTCTAGGCAGTACCGTTGATCGTAGGGCTGATTGAGTAAAACGAGTAAGCATATACCCGATAGTAAAAATAACTAAAAAACCTAATATCAAACCAGGCGATAATTTTATTGTACCTAGTTCAAAACCACTCTGAAAATTCGACCAAATTTCAAATAGTTCTTGTTGCCTTACTCCCCAAATAACGGCAAAAAATGGCAATGATCCCAAAAGCAAAACAAAAGACAATAAAATTGGAACTAGGTGGTCTCTATTCTCTTCTTCTTGACCCAAAACCATTAGATAAAAATCAATCACATAATTTTGAACTATTATAACTACTAGTAATAATCCCAAGGTAAGAATAATTGATTTAGTTAGTTCTTGACCAGCGTTTACGTATCCAACTGACACTAAAAGAGGGGCCAAAAATAAAGATACTAATAATATTTTATGTATTAGGTTTGGAAAGCGATGCGAAAAACTTATTCTAAACTGTTGATCATCTTTTTGATCTTGTAAAAGTAAGTTTTCTATTTCAATTATTGATTTGCGGACGCGCCACAAAATTGTCGAAGCCAATATCGTTACAATCAAAACGGCAAAGGAATGAGTATCAACTGTTATACTTTTTTGAGCCAAACCCGTCGAGCATAAATCAAATAGAATCAAGATTAGCGCGGCATAAGCAAAATTAGTATTGGAGATACTTGTTTTGTTAAGATTTAAAGATGATAAAAACCCAACCTCACCACTAAATAATTGTTTTGGAAGCCATAAAGCAAATAATAACAAAGCGCCAAAATAGGGAAGTTGATCTAAAAATAGAGAACCTTTTAAACCTATTAAGCCAGAGAGATGGAAAGCCCTTATAATTAATAATATAGCAACAAATTTAAAAACTAATTCTAATAACGAAATTGGTAATTTTAATGCTCTAAACCGTCTTGCAGAAGATTTGTTTGCAATACCGTCAATTGAATTTGGTAGTTTTAAGCCAACAAACCAAGAGGTTAAAGCTCCAAAAACTAGAGCAAAAATGCTCACCGCTTGCATTTTAAAATTTGTTTTCTGGGCATCTGAAATTTCAATTAAACGAAGTTCATTGATTGGAGCCAACAAAGAATTAAAACTTTGTTTTACTGCCTGAGCCCATATGCTCGGCCGCAGCGGGCTTTCCACACTAGTCAAGAGAGCATCCGTTTGACGAATTCTCAATAATAAATCTATTTCGCTTATTAGTGTATCCGCTTGTATAAATGCGTCATTTGCACGTAAACCGGGCATTTTTAATTCCGTGAGAATTTCTTTTAATTCACTCCTCCTCGCCTCTAAAGGGTCATCTGATCCATCGTCTGGCGCCGGTGGGAGTGCATCAAATTGCGTTTGTATTAAAGATATACGGTCGGCGTTTAAATTGATTGCAGCTTTGAAACTACTTCGCCAATTTCCGATTTCGTCTCTTAAGATCTCTAGCGATTTCTCCGAAGCTCGGCCAGCCGTAAGAACAGATTCTGCTCTGTTAGCAGTACTTCCCCAATTTTGATAATTTAAATCATTCTGGCTTCCTTCTGAGCTAGAAAGGCCCATATGTGGCAAAAAACTAATTAAAATTAAAACTAAAATTAATCTCATAGCTATCCTTCAAAAACAGTCGGGAGATCACTTTTTACATTATTCATCCAATTGCGAGTTGGCAAACCTTTAGAGGTTAGAAACTCTGCGTTGAATAACTTTGATTGATACCGAGTGCCATAATCACACAAAATTGTAACGACCGTACACCCTTTCCCTAAATCTTTTGCTAATCGTTTTGCACCAGCAATATTGATCCCAGACGAACTACCCAAACAAAGACCTTCATTTTCCATTAAATCAAAAACAATATTTAACGCCTCTTCATCATCAACTTGATAGGCATGATCAGGATAAAAGCCCTTTAAATTTTCAGTAATTCTGCCCTGACCTATTCCTTCAGTAATCGAGCCACCATTCGAGCTTAAAACGCCCCTTGTGAAGAATGAATAAAGAGCAGCTCCTATCGGATCAACTAAACCAATCTTTACGCCTTTAGGTTTAAGAAATTCGCTTACGCCTGATAACGTTCCACCGGAACCGCATGCGCAAATAAATCCGTCAATTTGACTATTAGTTTGCTGCCATATTTCTGGTCCAGTTGTCTCGGTATGAGCCTGCTTATTTGCAATATTATCAAATTGGTTAGCCCAAATTGCTCCATTAGGAAGGGTTTTAGATAATCTCTCGGCTAAACGTCCAGAGTACTTGATATAATTATTTGGATTTTTGTAAGGAACGGCTGGAACTTCAATCAACTCAGCCCCAGCAAGACGGATCATATCTTTTTTTTCTTTACTTTGCGTGTCAGGAATAACAATCACCGTTTTAAATCCCAAAGACGCTCCGACCAAGGCCAAGCCAATGCCGGTATTACCCGCGGTTCCCTCGACAATAGTTCCGCTAGATTTTAGATTTCCAGAATTTATAGCACTGTTGATTATACTCAAAGCCGCTCTGTCTTTTATGGATTGTCCGGGATTTAGGAATTCCGCCTTGCCCAGAATGGTACAACCTGTTTCTTCACTGGCTTGTCTTAATTTTATTAATGGTGTGTTTCCAATTAATGAAGTTAGGCTAGAAGCATAGTCCATTCACGAAGACCTTTAAGTTTTATTCAAAGTTTTAAAATATAAAACTTTCTGTGATTATTTTTCTTACAAACAAACACCTAAGTCTATTTTTCTGATATTAAAAGATTTCTTTTATAATTTCGCAGATATGCGATTATATAATTTTTCATATTCAGATAATAGATCAATTTCATTACTTCTACTTCGCAGCTTCATGTACTCCTTTGCCACCAATCTCGAAATTAAACCGTAGCGTTGCTGCCAATCATACAACGACCAAACATTACCTATCTCGATTTTATTGTCATTATTGAAATAAACATAAGCCTCAATTTTATTACCAGAATCTAAAAATTCATTTTTTTTCAATGTAATAAAAGATTTTTTTAATTCATAATTAAATCCACCTTCATAAAAATCCAACATCTGCAGATCCCGATTTTCAAGACCATAAACTAAAAGCCCTTTAGCAATGGAACCATGGATGAATTTAATGACTGGAAAGTTTTTGTTTTTTACCCAGAAAACACAATGATTTTCTAATTTAGCCTCTAATATCTTTGTTTTATCAAGAGAGCGGCCAAGGCAAATCTCGAGAAGTTCTATATCGCAGAGTGTTCCGTATAGAAAAATATTAGTCAATTTAAGCTAATAACCTAAAACCTAAAAATTAAGATGGTTTCTCAATCGTTATTTGAGTTACATCACAATTCCCATAATGAAATGTGGAAGCACATGAAGTTAAATAAAAGTTCCACATTCTTCGAAACCTTTCATCAAAACCCATTTCAGAAATTTGATCCCATTTCGCATTAAATGTTTCATGCCACCGTCGCAAAGTTTGAGAGTAACTTTCTCCAAACTCTATAGAATTGACGACTTTCAAACCAGCACGTTCAACTTCTGAGCGAAGCGCAGCTGGGCTCGGCAACATACCTCCTGGAAAAATATATTTTTGAATAAAATCCACGCCTCTACGATATATTTCCCATCTAGCCTCCTGAATTGTAATAATCTGGAGTGTTGCCTGTTTGCCAGGATATAGGCAATTTTTAACGCATTCAAAATAAGCTGGCCAATACCTTTCTCCGACTGCCTCAAACATTTCAATGCTCGCTATACCATCATATTTTCCGCGCTCGTCTCTATAATCCTGAAGCTTAAAATTTACCATGTCGGAAAGACCAGCATTTTTTATACGCTGCTCCGCGTATTTTAGTTGCTCTTTACTGATAGTTAACCCGGTAACTTTAAGTCCTCGTTCTTTTGCCGCATATTCAGCAAATCCACCCCAACCACATCCAATTTCAAGTATATGATCCCCCTTTTTAGCTCCCATTTGATTTACCAACGAAGAATACTTTTCAATTTGAGCACTTTCTGTGCTTTCTTGACCAGTTTTAAAAATAGCAGAGGAATAAGTCATGGTTTCATCCAGCCACAATTTGTAAAATTCATTTCCTAGATCGTAATGATAGCTAATGTTCTTTTTTGCTTGAGATTTGGAGTTAGACTGTAACCAAAATCGAAACTTTTCCCAAACTCTTACTACACCCATGCCTGGAAAAGAGTCATACATCTCGTCATTATCAGCATGAACAAGATCCAAGAAAGCTTGTAGGTCAGGAGTAGACCACCAACCATCAAGGTATGCATCACAAAAGCCGAGATCACCTTCCCGAATAAGTCTAGCAAAAACATCTGAATTATTGATTTTAATTGTACTTACAGGCCCGGGCTTTTTACCGTGTGCGCGAAAAACACGGCCATCAGGTAATTCGAAATCCAACCTGCCAGTATTCATTTTTTTTGTCATTTCAAAAACCTGCACAAAATAACGTGGCAAGTTTTTCTGCCCATCTGTCGTTTCTAACATAACCTACTTTTAAAACTCCCGGTTCTTATAAGCTTCCAAAGCTTTAATTCTTCCTTCAGACAAATCAACTATAGGTTCAGGATACTCTAATTGTTCTGACAGTTTCCAGCTTTTTGGGATCGCGTCAAAGAAAGAAAGTGCGTTTTTTGAATTTTTTCCTCGAAATTCAGCAAGCCATCTATCTCTATATTCATATTTACCGTCAAATTTTTCTAGTTGAGTATTCGGATTGAATACTCTGAAATATGGCGTCGCGTCCGGACCAGAACCTGCAGACCACTGCCAACCCATTGCATTACTTGCTGGATCCCAATCAATCAAACAATTCTCAAACCATTTTAGCCCAATTTTCCAGTGAGTCATGAGATGTTTGGTTAAAAAGGAAGCAACAATCATTCGACCCCTATTGTGCATTCGTCCAGTTACATACAACTCCCGCATGGCCGCATCAACAAAAGGAATTCCGGTGCGACCCTGCTGCCATCGAATTACTTTTTCGTCTCTGTCATTGGTATTCCATGGAAAACTATTCCATTCTTGCCGCCAATTACTATTTAAAATGTGTGGGGTATGGTGAGCTAAATGATAAGCAAATTCTCGCCAAACAAGTTCCTTTAAAAATATTTCTGCGGCATCGTGCCCGGCCTGCATAGCTTGGATACCGGCGTTCCAACATTCAATAGGAGAAATTTCGCCTAAAGATAAGTTTTCAGACAGTCCAGAGGTTCCATCTAACGAAGGAATATCCCTGTTAACAGAATAATTCATAACATTGTTCGATATGAAATAATCTAATCGTTCCCTGGCAGCTTCTTCACCCAATCTAACAAAGCGGCGAACAATAGATGACCCACGCGACATCCCATCTTCTAGGTGCCAATCTTCCAATTTTTCAGATTTAGGCTGTTGTTCAACGCCTAATATTGTAGAAACTTTTGTCTCGGAACCTACAGGGTTTTTCATTCGAGTTACTTTCCAAAACGGCGTATAAACTTTAAAAAACTCGCTTGACTTTGGCGACACAGTCCAAGGTTCAAACAAAAGGTGGCCGGGGAAACTTTTTACAAATAACCCTTTTTCCTTTAATAAAGATTTAATTTTCGCATCTCTATTATTTACTGGGGGTAAGTAGGTGCGTCCCCAAACTACTTTATTTGCTTCAGTTTCATTTATTAATTCAGTTAAAACTGTCTCTGCAGAGCCAGATTTAAAAATAATATCTATGCCATATTTTTTAAACTTTTTTGCAAGATACCCTAAACCCAAACTAAGACGCCATTTTGGGGCAGCACCGAGTTTATCAACGAATTCATCTTTTATAAAAACTGGGATAACAGGTTGATTAGACTCTATAGCAAACTTTAGAGCAGGATTGTTTTGTATCCTTAGGTCGCGTCTTATCCAATAAATTATAGGTTTTGTCATAGTAACATTCTACATAGCTTAAGAAAACATTTCAGCCAGGCTAAAGAAATTATAAAACTTCATCCAAGGCTTCAATTACAGCGTTTACATCCTGCTGTCTGGTGTAATGAACAAAGCTTAAGCGCAATGCACCATGATTTATATCAACTCCTAATGCTTCTAAAAGTCTCACCGCATAGAAATCATCTCCACCGGCCAAAATATCTTCAACTGACAGTTTTTTAGCAACTTCAAATGCATTACACCCCAAATCCAACGCTACCGTTGGGGCTCTTACAGAAGCATCTGAAGGGCCCAAAAGTCGAGCTGAATTCTTTGTTTTCAAATAATTTAGCAATGGTTGAAGGATTTTCGTCTCATGATTTCTAAATAATTTATGAACCTTAGCTGGTGCATCTGAAATCTTTATACCGTGATGAGCTGCGAGGGCATCAAAGTATTCAATAATGCCCGCACAGGCGGCTATTTGAGCATGATCAGGCCCAGCAGGGGTGAATTTTTTAGTTAAAAATTTTTCATTAAAATAATGGCCTTGGTTGGGCAGCAATTCAGCAAGTTTTTCTCTTATAACCATTATACCTTGATGTGGTCCGTAAGTTTTATAGCTTGAGAAAAGATAGATATCTGCCCCTAGATCATCTACATTTGGTAATCCATGTGGTGCATAGCTGACTCCATCAACACAGACATAAGCGCCCGCTGAATGGGCAAGTGAGACTATTTCCTTAACTGGATTAATATGTGCAACTATATTCGAACAATGTGGAAAGCACACTAATTTTACGTTTTCGTCTAGCAAATTTTCCAGATTTTCCAAGCTTAACTCGCCAGTTTCTTTATTAACTTGCCACTCTTTAACTTTTACTCCTTTATTAGAAAGTCTTCGCCAAGAGCCAGTATTTGCTTCATGATCTTGGTTTGTAACAATTATTGAGTCACTAGCCGATAACCACTCCCCAAAAGCTTGAGCTAAAACATATGCATTTTGGGTCGTAGACGGCCCAAAACTCACCTCAAAATCTTTAACACCCAAGTAACGAGCAAGCCCAGACCTAGCTTCATCCATTTCAACACCGCCGGAAATACTGGCTTCAAAGGCGCCATAAGGTTGAACTTTTCTTTCTTTATAAAAGCGGTTTAGACGATTAATAACTGGACCACATGCATATGAGCCTCCAGCGTTTTCAAAAAAAGCTTTATTTTTCAGACTGCTTTCAGAAAATGCTGGAAACTGATTGCGCACAAAATTAATATCTAACTCCATACTTGCCACCTATAATAAGAAATTGTTTTTAAGCATGAGATGATTAATCAATTATTTTAACTACTTATTTTTTAGATCTTATCAAAATTATCAAATCGAAAAGATAAAAAAATTTTAATTCACGAAAAAAGCGCCCGAAGGCGCCTTTTAAAACCAGCAGATTTATTTCGTTACACCTTGACCAGTTTCTTTAGCATTCACTAAGCATGCCATATTTCCGTATGGATGCTTATTTTCATACATCAACTGATGAGCATGGCCTATTTCGTCAAAACTATAAGTTCCAGATAAACATGGGTCAACTTTGCCCGCCAACAATAACTCGTTCACAGCTTCTGACTGTTCATCATTTGCTAAATGCGAACCTTGGAAACGCTTTTGCATCATCCAATGATATCTCAAGTCCATAGTTATATTATATCCACTGGTTCCGGCACAAATTACAACCATTCCACCGGTATCACAGATAAAACCAGATGTTGGCAATGTAGCTTCTCCTGGGTGTTCAAAGACGATTTTAGGGTTTTTTCGTTCACCGAGTATATCCCAGATCGCTTTTCCAAAAGCGCGAGCTCCTTTAATAAAGTCACCATATTCGGAAGATGCGGTATCCGGCATGGCTCCCCAGTGATTAAAATCATTTCGATTTATAACTCCAACAGCACCTTTGTCTAAGCAAAACTGGCGTTTATCTTCATCAGAAATTACCGCTATAGCTTTTCCTCCCAGAGCCGAAACAATTTGCAAGGCCATAGCACCGAGGCCACCGGCAGCGCCCCAGACCAAAACAACATCATCTTTCTCTACAGTATGTGGTGACCAACCCATCAATTGCCGATAAGCTGTTGATGCACAAAGCATATAACAGCCCGCTTCTTCCCAAGTTAAATGTTTAGGTTTCTTCTTAATTTGATGAGATTGAGCTTTGGCAAATTGACAATAAGAACCATAGTTCGTTTGATAACCCCAAATACGAACGCTTGGTGCAAGCATTGGATCTCTTCCTGAAAGAACCCATGGATCATCAGGCTCCCACCAACCAGAATGAATTACAACTTCATCTCCTATTTTTACATCGGAAACATCTGCACCAACAGCCCAAACAATTCCAGAAGCGTCAGAACCACCAGCATGGAAATCCTCCGGTTCTCCTTTTTTCTGGCGGTCCTTAATAACATCTACAGGAAAACCAAGAGCTGCCCAGACATTGTTATAGTTCACACCTGTAGCCATAACATAAACCAATACGTCTTTGGAACCTATTTTGGGTGTGTCTATTATCTCCCTTTGCCATGCGTTTATCGGATCTCCAAACCGGTCTTGCCGAACTAAAAAAGCATGCATCTTTTCGGGAACCTCCCCAAGGGGCGGCATATCGCCGAGATCGTAAAGCTGTTTGGTAGTCATTTTTCTTCTCCTTTGACTTAAATCCAAAATTTTTCTTGCACCACAGCTGATCGATTATCAGCGCCAGTATCTACATTCAGAATCGTTCCGGGGTTCCAATGAGTGCGATCTATCATTCCAATTGCAACATTTGTCTGAAAATCAGGAGACCACGTTGCAGATGCAATTAAACCAACTTGCTTATCATTCGATAAGACCTTCCATCCATTTGCATTGTGTGGCAAGTCATCACTGCCATCTATAGAAATCGGCCGAATTATACGATCTGGGCCCTCTCGTTTTTGCTTTTCAATTAAAGCTTTTCCAAGATATTCATTTGGAGAATTGCAAAATTTTGCAAGCCCGGCCTCCACGGGTGTGTTTTGCCGTGTCATATCTGAACCAAACGATAATAACCCTCCTTCAATGCGTTCAATTAAATTTGGACAGCCAGCTCTAACATTTAAATCTTTTCCAGCCTCAAAAAAGGCATCCCAAAGTGGCATTCCATATTCTGTACCGTCAACATAAATTTCAAAACCACCCTGCTTAGACCAACCTGAACGGGCTACAATAAATTCTTTGTCTAAAAACTGTAACTTTTTATAACGGAAAAACTTAATATTACGGACTGTATCGCCAAATACTCTTGCTGTTAATTCCTCCGCTTTTGGCCCCTGAATTGCCAGTGGAGAAACGTCTGGCTCAAAAATTTCAACTTCAAAATTTTTTCCTATTGCAAGGCCAAGAAGAAACTGAAGTAAATCGCCATCGGCAATTGAAAGCCAATAATGATCTTCCGCTAGTTTTATAGTGACCGGATCATTCAACATACCGCCATTATCATCACAAATAGGCATGTAGTAACATTGATCTCCAGCCATATTGTTCATATCGCGTGGACTGATCATATTCATAAGATTAGCCGCATCTGGCCCCTTTACACTTACTTGCCTTTCAACAGATACGTCCCAAACTTGTACATACTTTTTCAGATGATGATAGTCCTCTTGATAGCTGGCAAAATAGGTTGGTAGCAGCATATGGTTATAGACTGTGTAGGCCTTTGGATTGGCAGCTTGAACGCCAGCAGAGAAAGGCGTCCCACGCACACGCCTAGATGGAATTATACCTGCCATTTAGGCTGCGCCCTTCCAATCTATAGGACAAATCTCTGCAGATTTTCCGCTAAAATCCCAGACTCGGCCATAATCTCGGACCTTGGATTTAATACCTTTCGCCGCAATTATGTCCGGACCCATCCAATATTTTGTATTACTTATGACTACGGGCTGGTCTTTTTCTTTGCCTTCAATAAGTTCTATTTCACCCTGAATTTTTCTTCCAATCATAAGTGAACGTTTTTTCCCATCTCTTACAATATCAACTTTTGTTTTTTCAGCGCCAATAATTTCACTTACAAGCATAGTAAACAATCCAGTGGTCCCTCCCGCCTGCCCACTTAATATACGAAGCAAACCATTATAGGCTTTTCCACTTGCGTTACTATCAATGTATGCTGCGACCTTCCAATCACCCTCACCCATACGGCCAGGTATGTCGACCAGAAGACCAATGTTAATTCCAGCTAAATTTTCCTCTTCATAGAAACCCTCATCAATGGCAATTGCCATCCAAGCGTGGCAGTGACCCTCAGTTGGAGGATGAGCACCTAAACTGACAACACATGGGCAAAAAACCGTGCAGGAACAGTTTAAAAATAGCTCACCTTTTATTGCCCAATCGGTAGGAGTAGGCTGACGTCTTTTTGGATTTTCCATTCTCTGGTCGATGCGCTGACTTATTGGTAATTTATCTGCTTCGGGTTTTCTGCTAATCGCCATAAAAACCGCTCCTTAAACTAGAGTAAAAATAATTATAATCGACCCACCGAGAATCAACAGCAGTCCGAGAGGTTTTACAAGAAAGTGCCCTACTTGTGGTAGTTTTTCTAGTACCATCATGAGTGTAGCCAAGCCCATCCAAAGAAAATTCATGACACCACCTGCAAAGCCGAGGAGCATAAACAACCAGCAGCAACCAACACAATAACCTCCAAGGCTCAATCCCATGCGCACACCACCTACGAAGCCCGTTTTCCAATAACCAACAAAATATGACATAGGACTGTGGCATACGCCGTGGCAGACTTCTTTAGCGCGAGTGAATTGGAATGCTCCAGCAACAACCAACAGAGCTGCAGATAACCACAAAGACTTAGCCCTACCCATTAAATCGATAATATTTAAATATAACAAAGCCAATTGAGTACTGCTTATTAATATGGAGAAAATTACCCAAACAGTTGAATACCCTAATAAAACCCCCAACCAACCTAAACGGGTGCCATTAGCACTCACTATAAGGTCTTCATAGTTTCTTAAAGTAGGAACCATTGTCGGTAGCATCATCGCCGCCATCATCACTGCCCACATTCCGGCTACTGATAAAAAACGCGTCATAGAATGATCCATCGGCATATGACCTGACGTTTGATCCATCGACATATTATTCTTAAACATTTCCGTACTAGTAATGGGCTCTTTAACCGTATGCATCACGGAATTTGAATTACTCATAGACATGCGCCCGAGCAAATCCATATTCATCGACACACTTATAGAATACAGCCACCACCAAGATACTAATATAGAGGCAAAAAAAGCTATCCAAAAAATGTTACGTGAGATCACCAATTATAATATACTCTCATTCAAAATGAACAGCCGGAACAAAACCACGGGATACACTGTTTTGTTTGCTAGACAAGAAAAAATATTGAAATGACGTACGGTAAAAAAATATTTTAACTTTTCTTATTTAAATCTTTAATTTTTAGAGTTTTTTGCTTACATATCAGATGTTCTTACGAACTATGAACATAAACGCGCTCATAATAAGCGGATCGGACCAGGGGGCGGTACCCTGCGGCTCCACCAAAATTTTTCTTTGGGGCCGAAATAGGATCGACGGACGTCTAAAAGGGTTAGCTTTGTTTCGGCGGGAAGCCACCGTTATCGGCGCAATATGTACAATTGCAAATGACAATCGTGCTCCAGTAGCGATGGCTGCATAAGCAGTCGGAGATACTGAAATCTAAGTCCAAACCTCTAGCTTGGTTTGGCGGGGTTAGTAGGCACCTGGCAACAGAAGCCTACGCTTAATATATTTAGCGAGGTAACTCTCTTTAAAATCAAAGTTTTTTGACTTGAATGAGGAGCAAAACGTGGCAAACGAGATAGATTACAGTAATTTGATGCATAACGCCATGAGATCCCTCATCCAGGACGTGCTAGCAGAAGTAAAAATTAATGGATTACCTGGGGAGCATCATTTTTTTATAACTTTTGATACGCGTCATACGGAAGTTGAAATGGCGCCTTGGCTTAAAGAACGATATCCAACAGAAATAACAGTGGTAATGCAACACTGGTATGAGGATTTGGATGTTAGAGATGATGGCTTTTCAGTAACTTTAAATTTTGGTGATACCCCAGAACACTTAATTGTTCCTTATGAGGCTATACTCACTTTTGTAGATCCGTCAGTTGAATTTGGGTTAAGGTTTGAATCTAGCGAGGAAGAAGAACATGGTGCTGAGGAGTCAGCAATTTTAAGTGCTAAGCCCACCAAGAATGACAAAACAAAAAAAGAAACTGGCCAAATTGTAAGCCTCGATAGCTTTCGAAAGTAAAAACTTTAATTTTAATAATTTAAACTTTAACAAATAAATGCCAATAAAACCCAAAAAACGTTCCCTTACTCTTAAAGGTCATCGAACCTCAGTCAGTCTAGAAGATAAATTTTGGGAAGAGTTTTGCAAAATAGCTTATAGAAAAAAGATGAGTGTCAACGAATTGGCTTCTCAATTAGATTCTACCCGCAAACTGAACTCAGCTAGCCTTGCATCTTTAATAAGAAACCTTGTTTTAGTTGATTTACTTAATAGGCTTGAAGATATTTAATATTATCCCAAAACTCCAAGACCAGGAAAGGTTTCCAATAGCCAAAATGAAATAGAAGAAAACCCGCCTGTTAACATCAACAGACCAACTGTCCAAAGTAATAAACCCATTATACGTTCAATTATTTTGAAGTACCTTTTAAAAAAATTAAGAGTTTTGTCTAACTTATTTATAAAAATGGCAAAGATCAAAAAAGGTATTCCAAGACCAATCGCATAAACAGCTAATAAAACAATGCCTTTTGCAATAGAACCATTTGAAGCCGCTAAGCTCAAAATAGCCCCAAGTTGTGGACCGATGCAAGGCGTCCAACCAAAAGCAAATGCAAGTCCGAGAACATAAGAGCCAAAAGCTGTTCCTTGGTAGTTTCCAACTTCAAATCTTGCTTCGCGGTCCAAAAATTGTAAACGGTAAATATTTAAAAAATGAAGCCCAAATAACATTATTACAAGGCCAGCAATCGTATTTAATCGGGTTTGATATTCAAAAAAAACTGCTCCTACAGCTGATGCCGAAAATCCCAAAAATATAAATACAGTGGATAACCCTAATACAAAAAATAATGCCGTAAAAAAGATTTTCTGATGCGCTTTTTTATTTGCTATATCAGTCAACGCGACACCACTCATGTAGGCTAAATAAGGAGGAACAATAGGCAAGACACAAGGACTTAAGAAAGATATTAGGCCTGCAAACAAAGCTACAGTAAGCGCGGGCAATAAACTTGCATCAATAATTTCGATTCCAAACATGCTGCTTTCTTAGTTTAGAATTTAAAAAAGGTCACGCTGTACTTATTTATTGTCGCCAGCTAAAATATTACACAAATTTCTTAATGTATATTATTAGGGAGAAACAATTTGATAGAGCTAGATACGAGAGGGTTGCTTTGTCCTCTCCCAGTATTGAAATTACGAAAATTAATGGATAGCGTTAAGCAAAAAGAAAAAATTAAACTTATTACCGATGACCCAGCGGCAGTTGTAGATATACCGCACTTTTGTAATGAACAAGGGCACCAATTATTAGAAAGCTGTATAGGAGACGGATACGATACTTTTATAATATTAAACTCTACCAACTAACCCTTCAAAGACCACCATCCTTTACGCTTTTGCTTTGAACTTTCTTCCTCATCTTTGTTTTCAATAATATCTGTTGTATCCTTAACTGCCTTTTGTTTTTGTTTTCTAGGTACACGTTTTTTTGCGCCGTTTTTTTCTTTAGGCAATTCTACTTTTATTTTTTGGTTTGCTTCATCTTCCGAGTTCGCTTTATCGGTAAAGTCTTCCTGGTTTAATTTATCCTCTTCAATTAACGAAGAAGTAGTATTTTCGATTTTTTCTTCCCGTTTGTTAACCCTACTTTTATTTTCCTTTTTTAAACTGCCATTTTTTTCGTTTAAGTTTTGATTATCTGGATCGGAAGTATCTTCCAAGTTACCATCTGAATAAGCTTGGTCTTCATTATAGTCAAAATTTGCATCTAAATCTGTTCCATTTGAAAAAGTCTTCTTCTTACGACGCCGTCTCCGACGTTTTTTAGGTTTTTCATCTTCGTCTTTTAGATCTTCAATCACAACTTCTTCTGATATCTCAACCAAACCTTCAGCTTTAACAAGCGCAGGCTCACTTTCAGTTAAAATTCGAGTTGCAGATTTTAATTTTTCAATTGAGAATTCAGGAGTTATTAAATTTATATCCCCTTCAACTCGAACGGATAAGCCATAATTCTTTTCGATAGAAGCCACATAATCACGCTTTTGATTCATGATAAAATTAGCGATTCCCACAGGACACCTAACTAGCACTTCTTCTGAACGTTTTCGTACACCCTCTTCTTCAATTTGGCGTAAAATTGATAATGCTAGATTATCGTCCGAACGAATTAATCCTGTTCCATGACAAGACGGACAGCTTTGGGTTGTCGCTTCTAACATCCCAGGCCTCAAACGTTGCCTGCTCATTTCAAGTAAGCCAAACCCTGAAATACGGCCAACTTGGATTCTGGCTCTGTCCGATTTCAGTCTATCTTTAATTCTTTTCTCAACATTTGCATTATTTTTTCTCTCATCCATATCAATAAAATCAATAACAATTAAACCAGCTAGATCTCTCAATCGGAGTTGACGAGATATTTCATCAGAAGCTTCAAGATTTGTTTTAAGGGCTGTTTCCTCTATAGAGCCCTCCTTAGTAGCACGACCTGAGTTTACATCAATAGCCACAAGCGCTTCGGTTATACCAATTACAATGTATCCTCCAGACTTTAGTTGAACGACCGGATTAAACATTGCACTCAAAAAGCTTTCCACCTGATATCGAGCAAAAAGAGGTAATCCGTCATTATAGTATTTTACATTCTTTGAGTGGCTTGGCATTATCATTTTCATGAAATCTTTTGCGTTTTTAAAGCCGCGCTCACCTTCGACGAGAACTTCATCAATATCACGATTATAAAGATCCCTAATAGATCTTTTTATGAGATCACCTTCCTCATATATTTTACTTGGAGCTATCGATTTTAGTGTTAACTCTCTGATCTGCTCCCAAAGACGTTGCAAGTATTCATAATCTCTTTTTATCTCGGTTTTAGTTCTCTTAGCGCCCGCTGTTCTAACGATTAGCCCTGCGCCCAAAGGAACATCTATTTCATTTGCAATTTCCCTTAATTTTTTTCTATCAGATAAATTTGTAATTTTTCTGCTTATTCCACCTCCCCGAGCAGTATTCGGCATTAGAACACAGTATCGACCTGCTAAAGATAAATAGGTTGTGAGCGCAGCGCCTTTATTACCTCTCTCCTCTTTGACTACTTGGACCAACATAATTTGTCGGACTTTAATCACTTCTTGAATTTTATATCGACGCTGGCGAGGCTTTCGAATACGTCTAATGTCTTGTTCATCGTCAATTTCAGAAACAGCTTCTATTTCTTTTTTTGGATCATCTTCCATTCCAAGTTCGTTTTCTGAAGAATCCAAAGCGTGGTTTTCGTCCACAGAAAGCGAGCTATTCGCCGAGTCTTCCTCGTTTTTTTTGCGATTTCGTTTTCCATAACGACGTTTTTTTCCAATTTTATCCTTGGTTTCAGAAACTTCTATGTCGGACTTTACTTGGCTATCCAGTTCAACTAAATCATCAGATCGTATCACTTCATCTTTTGAACCTGTATCGACATTTGCAGCAATTGGCTTGGACAATTTCTTCGGACGGCCGCGAGGCTTTTTTTCTACTATTTGTTCAGTGGTCTCGGCGTCTTCACTTTTCTCTTCCTCTTTTACAATCTTATTTTTTTTTGAGGGTTTTCTTTTATATCCAGCAGATGTGCTTTTGCTCTTTGACAGCTTTTCTTTGCCTTTATCGTCTACTCCTGCGTTTATTTTACCATCGTCAAATATTTCGTTTTCTAACATTTTGGATTTTACTTCGACGGTATCTTTATTCTCCCCAGCTAGAAATTCAGCTTCAACAACTTCGTCTGGTTCTTCCTCATCATCTTTCCTGCGCATAGCCTCAGAGTAAGCACGTTCTTCTTCCATCAATGCTTCCCGGTCAGCGATTGGTATTTGATAGTAATCAGGGTGAATTTCCGAAAAAGCCAAGAATCCATGCCTGTTTCCGCCATAATCTATAAACGCAGCCTGTAATGATGGTTCAATTCGCGTTACTTTTGCTAAGTAAATATTACCTGCAAGTTGACGTCTGTTTTCTGACTCAAAGTCGAATTCTTCGACCTTATTTCCTTCAACAACGACAACGCGAGTTTCCTCTGCATGCGTCGCATCAATAAGCATTTTTTTTGCCATAATTTCCATATATCAACGAACAAAGAAAGGGTCTCTAAATACCACTCGACTAAGTTCAGTTGTCCTAATTTGGCGGTGTCCAGTCCAGAGTATTCTTTTTTCAATTCAATTTTTTGATAAGATTTCAATGTTACAATCTTAGACATCGCTATTTCTTTCCAGCAGCTTTTGCTGCCAACTCTTTCCCTCATACACAAGGGAATTCGGGCCTTTGGGCCTAATCAACTAGTTCAACCGGGCCCTAAAAAAGAGAGCAACCTCGGAAAACTCTAGAATCCTTCACTAATTACAAAGCAACAACTTTGCCAATTAAACAATAATAACGAAGATCAACGACGAATTACAATAGTTAAATTGCTATTTGTTACGAAATCTAATTTTCTAAATTTCGAAGTCTAGCTATAAGTGAAGACGTATCCCAACGACCTCCGCCCATTTTTTGTATATCCTTATAAAATTCATTTACTAATGCTGTAACGGGAAGACTTGCACCTATCTGATTCGAAGATTCTAAACATATTTGTAAATCTTTCCGCATCCAGTCAACAGCGAAGCCATGATTGAAATAATTATCAAGCATCGTTTCATATCTATTTTCCATCTGCCAACTGCCGGCAGCTCCTTGAGATATCACTTCGACAACATTTCGACCATCCAGACCAGCCTTTTCAGCAAAATGTAGAGCCTCAGACAATCCCTGGACTAATCCTGCGATAGCAATCTGATTACACATCTTCGTCTGCTGACCAGCACCACATTCGCCAATCCGCTTACATATTTTCGAATATATTTCTAAGATTGGTTCTGCTTTATCAAATGCCTTTTGATTTCCCCCACACATAATTGATAGCATTCCATTTTCTGCTCCAGCCTGGCCACCCGAAATAGGCGCATCAATATAATCAAATTCCATCTGGCTAGCAGTATCAAATAGTTCTTTTGTGACTGTGGTCGAAACTGTAGTGTGATCGACAAAGACTGAACCTTTTCTTATTTTTGAAAATGCACCATCTTTGCCAATTGTAACTTCGCGCAAGTCATCATCGTCTCCAACACATGACATTATAAAATCTGCACCGTCTGCGGCGTCTGCGGGAGTTGCAGCAATTCTTCCATTATATTCGGAAATCCAATTTTTGGCTTTATCAGAACTGCGATTATAAACCGTAACGTTATGCCCAGCTTTTGCCAAATGACCTGCCATAGGAAATCCCATCACTCCCAAACCAATAAAAGCTACATTATTCATCTCAATATCCTAACATTTTACTTTTCTAACTCTGTCTCTTAAGTACAGATGTTGCAAGGAGTTAACTTTTGCTCAGGATGATTTTATGTCAATTTTGTTAAAATGGCTAAGCCGAGCTTTAATTGGTTTTTTTTTATTATGCGCTGTGACTGCCATAGTCAGTTACAATTTGGCATCCCGATCCCTACCCGTTTATGATAAAAATTTAGTTTCTGAGGATATCATAAATAAAATCGAAATTATTAGAGATTCGTCGAATATTCCTCATATTTTTGCATCAACAGATGAAGATGCTTTTTTTGCTCTAGGCTACGCGCACGCGCAGGATCGTTTTTGGCAGATAAATATTTTAAGGAGGTCCGCTCAGGGACGATTGTCAGAATTATTTGGCCAAAAAACCTATCAACTGGATGAATATGTAAGGAGGCTTGATCTTTATAATTTAGCCCGATTGTCTGTAAAGCACCAATCCAATAAAACAAAAGCTATCTTAAGAGCATATTCAAATGGAATAAATGCCAGAGTAAAAGAGATTAATGATAGGGCTCTCGGTCGGGGTTCGCCTGAAATGTTTCTGTATCCCAATGAATTTTCATTTTGGCAACCTGCCGATTGCATCGCTATCGTAAAATTGCTTGCACTAAAAATGACCGGCCAAATTGATGCAGAAGTAACTTATGCAAAAGCTTTACTAGCTGTAGATGATGATAAAATGCTTTCCGCTTTGTTGCCAGACGCTCCAGGGAAATCATTAATTAGGATTAGAAGCTCACAAAAAAACCTTTCAAATTTATCTCCGTTATCTAATGTTGGAGAAGTTACATCATCTGTATTTGAATTTCCTAGTTCAGAGTTGGCTGGCGCCTCTAATGTATTTGGAGCCACAAAGGAACGGTCAGCTGCAAACGGATCTTTAATGGCAAATGATCCTCATTTCGAATTATCTGCACCGTCAATTCTCTATTTAGCTCGCTTACAACTTCAAGCTGCGGATGTAATTGGAGCTTCAGTGCCGGGTACTCCGATCATATTAAGTGGCAGAAACGAAAAATTAGCTTGGGGGTTTACTGCTTCTTATCTAGATGACCAGGACATTTTTATGGAGGAACAAAACTCTTTAAATTTTAATCTCTATAGAACTGACCAAGGTTGGAAAAAATTCAAAATTGATAGACAATATATTAAAGTAAAGAATTCTCCTGATATTGAAATTGAAAGAAAATGGTCAAGAAATGGCCCAATATTACCTCAAACAGCCTTTGGCTTGTCTAGCATAACCCCAAAGCATCATGTCGCTGCGCTCTCATGGACTGCTCTATCAGATACAGACACCACGGTATCAGCTGCAATCGATTTAATGCTCAGTTCAAATGTCCAAAATGGGTTAGTGGCTCTAGAAAGATTTTATGCTCCTTCTGCAAATTTTTTATTGGTCGACAGTGAGAAAATGGCCATTAAAACAGTAGGTAAGATGCCAAAAAGGTCCCCTTTAAGTGAGACCCAAGGACGCATGCCATCTCTTGGCTGGAAACCTGAAAATAATTGGCGTGGTTATTGGGGTTATGAGGTCAATCCAATTATCAAAAGTTCTCCGGGCGATATTTTAGCCAATACAAACAATAAAATATCAGACGAAATATTTCCTAAACACGTATCATATTTTTGGGGTGATACACAACGAATTTTGCGATTGCAAAAGCTTATGCAAAATAGAGAGGTACATACAAGAGAGAGTTTTATAGAGGCCCAACTCGATACAGTATCTCCAACGGCCAGAGCGCTTTTACCGATTATTGGCTCCGAACTTTGGTATTCCCAACCTATGGGTGAAGCTGGAAGCAAAAAGAGATTAAGGTTCGAAGCTGTGTCTATGCTAGCGTCATGGAATGGAGAGATGAGTGAACATCTACCTGAGCCTTTAATTTATTCTACGTGGATGAAGTTTTTGCAAAAAAAATTAATTGATGATGATTTGGGGCCAATATCCGCACAATTTAGCCAATTTAACCCAATTTTTATTGAGAAAGTTTTTAGAAATATAGAAGACGCATCTTCCTGGTGCGATATAAAGCATAGTAGCATTCAAGAAACCTGTCCTGAAATCGCATCAAATTCATTGGACGAAGCGCTTTCATGGTTAGTGGAAAAATACGGAAAAAATTTAAACTCTCTTAGATGGGGTGACGCCCACGAAGCTTTTCATCGACACAATACATTGGGTCACATTCCTATTCTGAAATATTTTGTAAATATACGTCAATCAACTTCAGGTGGCGATAATACCCTCATGAGAGGAAAGACTTCTGGAAAAATTAATGAACCATTTTCAAATATCCATGCTGCTGTTTATAGAGGTGTTTATGATTTTGCAGATCCTGACAGTTCAGTTTTTATAATTTCAACTGGGCAATCCGGCCATTTTTTATCACGTCATTACGATGACCTGGGCAATTTGTGGCGGCGAGGGGAATACGTACCCATGTCTTTAGATCCTAATTTAGCTCGTGGAGCCTCAATTGGAACAACTTATATAACGCCAACAAAATTTAACGAATAAAAGAGTAGTATTTGGCTTTTTGTTGGGCAGACCACATCACATCTAATTTGTAACCAACATCAGTATAACATTCTTTAATTACTAGCCCATTTTCATGAAGCCATGCTTTTTTGTTTCCAAACTCGAAAGGGATTAACAAACTATCAGAAAACTTTTGTGGATTAAGTACTTTGTCAATTTGCGCTATCAAGCTTGATACACCAAAACCTGTTAAAGCAGACAAGCAGCACACTCCTGGTCTTCTGTTTGCAGTATTTTCCAAACTTTTTTTCTTTTCAGGATGAATAATATCCATTTTGTTCCATATCTCTAAAACTGGTTTTGTTTCGGAAACCCCTAGACTTTGCAAAACTATTTTAACATCCATCGCCTGAAGATCAGTATTGTGATGCGCAATATCTCGAACATGAATAATGAGATCAGCAGCCGAAACTTCCTCTAGAGTTGCTCTAAAAGCCGCTATAAGTTCTGTTGGCAGATCAGAAATAAAGCCTACCGTATCAGAAATTATAATTTTGAGCTTACTATTAAGTTTTATTGCACGCATCTTTGGATCAAGTGTTGCGAACAACATATTTTCAGAAAACTCGCGTGCTCCAGTCAAGAGGTTAAATAAAGTAGATTTACCCGCATTAGTGTATCCTACTAATGCAACTACTGGAAAGGGTACTCTAGACCTTGATCTTCTATGAAGATCTCTTGTTTTTTTTATTTTTTCGAGTTGACGTCTTATTTGTACCAAATGGTTATCTATTGCTCTCTTATCGGCCTCAATTTGGGTCTCTCCAGGACCACCGACAAAACCAAGGCCACCTCTTTGCCTTTCCAAATGTGTCCATGCTCTGACAAGTCGAGATCTTTGGTAGGTAAGCGCCGCCATATCAACTTGTAAAATGCCTTCTTTAGTCACTGCTCTATCCGCAAAAATTTCCAATATAAGAGCAGTTCTATCTAAAATCTTAAGCTTCCATTTTTTTTCGAGGTTCCTTTGCTGTACTGGAGAGATTTGACTATTTATTATTACCAAATCAATTTCCTTGCGACTAAATTTTTCTGCAAGCTCTCCAACCTTGCCACTACCAAAAAATTCCTTTGGGCTTAGTTTTTCAACGGAAACTATCGTTGATCCAATGATTTTTACACGAGGCAGTGCTCTGGTTAAGGCATTCACCTCACTCATAGAAGAGGAGTTAATTTTATCGGTTAAGTCTTTTTTAAGTTTTGGCTGAAGAACCCATACTGGGGTAACCTTTTTTCTTATTTCTTTCAACTCTCCTCTTCACCTTCGTAAAGAGAAATATTTTGAGTAGGCATAATGGTTGAAACGGCGTGTTTATAAACAAGTTGGGATTGGCCGTCGCGACGGAGTAATATACAGAAATTATCAAACCAGGTTATTGCACCTTGCAATTTTACTCCATTTATCAAAAATACAGTAACCGGTATTTTAGTTTTTCGTACTTGATTAAGAAACGCATCTTGCAGATTTTGACGATCAGAAGCCATATTTGGAGCCTTACCTTATATTATTATTCGACTTCCTTTAGAATACC
>CACPBQ010000010.1 GCA_902632125.1 Paracoccaceae bacterium
TCTGTGCTTAATGAGGAAATTCTATCACCATTTTGTTGCAATTTTTCAGAAAGAGTTTCTTTGAGAGAATTCTCACGGTCTTCAACCGCATTTTCGAACTTTGAAAACTTTTCGATACTGTTTTGCAGGTTTGTTTCTATCTTTTCATTTGCAGACGAAAACCTTTTTGTAACTGAGTTTATATCTAAATGGAGAGAACGACTGAATTCTTTTAATTTTTCTTGGACGGCCTTATTCTCCTGAGACAAACTTAAAATGCTATCACTTACTAGGTTCTCTATGCCGGTAATTTTCGAGTTGCTTTCTGCGAAAGTGTGTTCAAGTTTGCCGAGTATTTCTGTCTCTAAAGTGCTACTTTTATTTGTAAATTCGAGTGCTAGTTCAGAAATCTGTCTTTGTGTGTCCGCACTTAATGAGGAAATTCTATCACCATTTTGTTGAAATTTTTCAGGAAAGGTTTCTTCGAGGGTATTGGTCGGCTTTGTCTCGTTAGATGGTAATTTATTCTTTTGAGCGACTTCGGACTTTTTTTCCGTCACTTCATTGGCAGGAGCAGTTTCTTTGGTTTGGGGTTCAACTGAATCTTGACCAGATACTTGAAAAATGCGTTCTCGCATTTCCTTAATTCGATCTCTGGTTTCCTCTGGAGTGGTCATATTACGCTCTCTGTTTTTCTTTAATAGCGCAAAAAACATGCCACATTAGGTCAGTTTTTTAATTTTTGTGTTGCCCCCGAAAACATAGATAAGCCAAATATTTCTCGTTAGAATAGGTCTTGGCCAAAAAATTAATAAAGTTTTCCTGCATGTAATTTTAATTTAACGCCCACGTTTTACATAAGAGATATTCAAAATGTAATTTCTGACAAAAAAGATATTGAAATTCCAATTTTTATTAAACTGCCAGCATCAGATGTTGAGAGCTGTAATTCAGAAATTGGCCAAGTCGTCGGAATATTAAGTACTTATGGAATTGATGTAACACTGCAATCCTGCAGCTCAGATGAAAATAATTTATTTGCAACTGCAAATGTCGAATTTATAGCAAGCGTTGTTTTTTCTGAAATGTCGCGAAATGAAAACTTAAAAGGTATTGTTGGATTGGTTATCGAAGAAGCAAATGATGGGGTTTATTTTTTAAACCTGCAAGCTAATCCAAATTTACCAAAAGCGATAAGCGATATTGAGAGTGCACTGATTTTTGCCTCTCTGGATGCATCTCAAGTGGGTTTCATTATAACTCTTAATAACGACACAAGGCGTGCGGTCACTTTCAACATCTACGACAGTTTCGTAAATGGTGTTGCAACAGATTACAACACATTCGAATTAGGACCTCGATCAGAATTAAAAGTGCGTGCATCAGATGTTGGGGCCAACTTATTTTTCAATCGTGGTTGGTTTGGAATTGGTGAATTCACCAATAATTAAAGGTTATAAAATAAAAATATAAATTATTAGCGATCAATAAATACAGTTTTATTGCGTTTTTTAGAGACTTTATTCAATTTAAATAAATTAATTTATAGCTACTACTTTCACCAACATTGAAATCACCACTTGAAATTTTAAAGATGAAGGGGCATGACGTTTAGAGAGCGGTGGACTTTATGCCAATAGAATTAAATTTCGAAATTATTCTTATTTTACTTGTCTTAGGTGTGACCATTTTTTTGTTTGTCACGGAGTTATTTCGAATTGATTTTACAGCAATTGTAGTGATGTTAGTGCTAGGTATCCTTAACCAATTTCCAAACATTAATCTTTTTCCTGATCCTTCGGATCTTTTTTCGGGCTTTTCCTCCAACGCAGTTTTGTCAATTATTGCTGTTATGATCATCGGCGCTGGACTAGATAAAACTGGCCTAATGAGCAAAGTCGCAGCGACAATATTGAAACACGGTGGGAAGAGTGAAGCTCGTATTGTTCCGATTGTTTCAAGTACTGTTGGTTTCATCTCTAGTTTTATGCAAAATGTTGGCGCTGCCGCATTGTTTCTGCCTGTAGTGAGCAGAATTTCTGTCAGGACTGAAATACCGCTGTCACGTCTTTTGATGCCTATGGGCTTTTGTGCTATTCTAGGCGGAACAATGACTATGGTAGGATCCTCACCTTTAATATTACTGAATGACCTAATTATAAGCTCTAACCAAATTCTTCCAGTTGATATGAAAATGAAAACATTTTCTTTGTTTTCTGTAACTCCCATTGGAATTTGTCTGGTAATAACAGGAATTTTATATTTCGTATTTATTGGTCGTTGGGTTCTTCCAACTTTAACTTCAAGAGGAGCGAGTAGCGCAGGTTATTCTGTAAGAGATTATCTCAAAAAAATATATGGCCTTAAGTCGGATTTGGTAGAGGTGATTGTTCCCGAGGGTTCAATCCTGAGAGGCCATACTTTTGCTGATATAATGGTGTCTCATAACCTTTATATAGTTGGTTCCTATCATCGGGGTCAGCGCTGGTTCACACCGTTAATTGATACCGTTATTGAGGACCCCTGTAGACTAGCAGTTTTAGGGCGACGCAAGGTTATTCAAAAAATGGCTGACGACTTTGGTTTAAAAATTCTACCGGAGCTTGATATTTTTTCCGAATCCTACGCCCCGACGGTTGCTGGTGTTGCTGAAGTTGTAATTCCTCCAGACTCCACCCTGATCGATAAGAGAGCACGGGAAATAAGAATGAGGAAAACGCATGGGCTAGGTCTTTTGGCCATTCACCGTGGTGGAGAAACATTAAGTTTAGTCGAAACGAAAGAACATGAAGCGACTGACATCGCAGAAGTGCCATTCAAAGCTGGTGATACTTTAGTGTCATTTACGGCATGGGAAAATTTAGCAAGGCTGGAGCAATCCAGAGATTTTGTCGTAGTTACCTCCGATTATCCAAAAGAAGAATTACGGCCTAACAAAGTTGCATGGGCAATATTATTTTTTTGCATCTCACTTTTTTTGATTCTATTCACCGATCTCCGGTTATCTTTAGCGCTTTTGACGGGAGCGTGTGGGATGATCGCTACAAATGTTTTAAGAATTGACGAAGCCTATGAGGCTGTTAGTTGGCCAACTGTTTTTTTATTAGCTAGTCTAATTCCATTAGGCCAAGCCGTACAAAATACCGGAACGGCTGAGTGGCTAGCTCAAAATATTTTACTTTTGTTGGATGGGTGGCCAATTTGGGGGTTACAAGCAGTGCTCGCAGTAATAGCAACTGCTTTTACTCTTATCATGTCGAATGTTGGTGCTACCGTGTTGCTGGTTCCGTTAGCCGTTTCGATAGCATTAGCTTCAGGCGCTAATCCTGCTATTTTCGCCCTAACAATTGCTATTTCAACTTCTAATTCGTTTTTAATTCCCACACATCAAGTGAATGCTTTAATAATGGGGCCAGGGGGCTACAAAGTAACAGACTTCATGAAAGCTGGGGGAATTATGACTATTTTGTTTTTAATAGTGTCCCTAAGCGTGATGAATATTTTATTCTGATCATCCAAATTAGATTATTGGAGTTCTTATGGTTAAAAATCCGGACATTAGTTTGGAAAACTTTTGGGCAAAGGCTTTAAAAAACCATTGGGGTATCGAGGCAAAATTGTCTAGTTTGCCGGGTGAACTTGATCAAAATTTCTTAGCTCAAGAGAAAGACGGAACCAAGTGTATTTTTAAAGTAATGCGCGAAGATTGTCCCAATTGGCTGATCACAGCTCAGGTTGAAGTAATTGAGCACCTTTATAAGACAGACCCTAATCTTAAAGTTCCAAAGGTTTTAAAGTCATTAAATGGCAATTCTTTTATTCGTGAGGAGGACTGGTACGAAAATAAGAGGTCAATTTGGGTGCAGTCTCATATTCCAGGCAAATGTTACGCTGAAATTAAACAAAAGTCTCCAGATATTTCATTTGATTTAGGAATTGTTCTAGGCAAAATATCCAAAGCTTTAGCGGATTATAACAATGAGAATTTGTTGCGCGACTTTAAATGGAATTTGCCTCGTTCTCTTTGGATAAAAAAATATTTTTCGATTATTGAAAATTCTGCTCGCTTAGAAATTATATCTAAAATTACTAACGAATTTGAAGAGATTTTGCCCAAACTGTCTAGTCTAGAGTGTCAAACTATCCATAATGATCCAAATGATTATAATATTCTTATATCAGGGCAAAAATACCACTCTTTAAATGTGTCAGGAATTATAGACTTCGGAGATATCTGTTTAGCACCAAGGGTCTGCGATTTAGCAATTGCTGCTGCTTACATCGTTTTGGATAATCCGGAGCCGGAAAAAATGCTGGCTGCATTGGTGGCAGGTTACAATAATGTGTATCCACTCAAAACTGAAGAAGTTGATCTGATTTGGCGTCTATTAATGATGCGCTTGGCGGTAAGCGTTGTCAATTCCACTCTTCTGGCGGCAAAAAACAATGAAGATCCCTACATAACAATTTCGCAGGAATCTGCCTGGAAATTCTTAGAAAATTTTAATATTAATGAAGGTCTGATAAAAGCAAGGCTGAGAAGTGTCTGCGGAATGCCTGTAGTCGAAGGTGCTGATCGGATCATTGGTTGGATAAATAAAGAGTCCAGTAAATTTTCTCCACTTTTGGGCACTAATTTGGATAACTTAAAGATAAAATCTTTATCAGTTGAAAATACATCAATTCCCCAAAATCCATTTGAATTAACAAGCGATGAAGCTCGTGATATTGGGTTTGAGCTTAATGAGTGCGCTGATGTTTGGATGGGTTATTATAATGAGCCACGTTTAATTTATACCGCTGAAGCTTTTAAAATGGGCCCGTGGAAAGCGAGTAATAGACGAACGGTACATCTTGCGATTGATATTTTTGCTGACAGTGGTACCGAATTATTTGCACCGTTAGAGGGTGAGGTTTTTGCAGCCGAATATCGTGACAACGAACTGGACTACGGCGGAGTAGTAATTTTAAAGCATACTACGCCAGATAAAGACGAATTTTTTACCTTATATGGACATCTTGATCCAATTTTTATGAAAAACTTTAAATTGGGTGACAAAATTGAGAAAGGGCAAAGCTTTTGTCAATTGGGTTCCCCGGACGTAAACGGAGGCTGGGCACCACATGTTCATTTTCAATTAGCACTTACAACAGATGGAATGGAAACGGATTGGCCAGGTGTTGCAGATCCTGATGATCTGACTTTTTGGAACGCTATTTGTCCAAATCCGGCCTCTTTATTGAATTTAAAAGACATCGATTACCTTTACCAGCCAAGTAAGAAACAAGAAGTTTTAAATGATCGACGTAAATACTTTGGCGGGAATTTAAGTGTTTCGTATGATAACCCGATTTTAATATCAAGGGCATGGAGACATCATATTTTTGATGAATGGGGTAGGCCTTACCTTGATGCTTATAATAATGTCCCTCATGTTGGTCATTCGCACCCTAGGATCAATCAAGTCGCATTAGATCAACTTAATAAAGTAAATTCGAATACTCGTTACTTAAACCCGCTACAAGCTCAGTTTGCAAAAAAAATATTGTCCAAATTTCCAAGCAACTTTGAAGTTTGCTATTTAGTAAATTCTGGCTCTGAAGCGAATGAGTTAGCTTTACGTTTAGCTCGTGAACATTCTGGTAAAAAAGGAATTATTACACCTGATGAGGGTTACTTTGGTAATACGACTGGTGCCTTAAGTATCTCAGCTTATAAGTTTAAAAAGCCAAATGGAGTAGGTCAGGCTGATTGGGTTGAAATTGTAGAGGTGCCCGATGACTACCGAGGGTCTTTTAAAAAAGGAGATCCAGATCGTGCTGTTAAATTTGCAAATTTGATTGATGGTGCAATAGAAAGATTAAATTCTAAAGGAATTGGGTTGTCCGCTTTCATAATGGAAACATTTCCGTCTGTAGGAGGACAAATAATTCCCCCACAAGATTATCTAAAGCACGTTTACACGAAGATAAGAAAGCATGGTGGCGTATGTATTGCAGATGAAGTGCAAACAGGCTTAGGGCGTTTGGGAGACTGTTACTTTGGATTTGAGTTTCAAAAGGTAAATCCTGATATTGTTGTTCTTGGTAAGCCCTTAGGAAATGGTTATCCACTTGGAGCTGTCATAACCACTAGAGAGATTGCAGAAAGCTTTGATAACGGTGTCGAATTTTTTTCAACCTTTGGGGGCTCAAACTTATCCTGCAGAATTGGAACGGAAGTTTTGAATATTGTCGATGAAGAGAAACTTCAAAGAAATGCCAAGAGAGTAGGCGATTTTTTAATTGCCGGGCTTAGTGAATTAAAAAAGAAGTTCAAATTCCTTGGCGATGTTCGAGGCATGGGCTTGTTTATCGGGGTAGAGATAATCAGACATGATGGATCAGAGGCTACAGAATTATGCAGTTATATAAAAAATAAAATGCGCGAAAATCGTATTTTGATTGGAAGTGATGGTCCTAAGGATAATGTTATCAAAATCAGGCCGCCACTTACAATTGAACTTGAAGACGCTCAGATGTTATTAGCTACGCTATCAGAAGTCCTTGAGGGAACTCATGACTGGAGCTAAAGGCAGTTAAATTTTATCACTTTCTTGCAGATAAAATTGAAATTTCGGTTAATTCTTCAACATCTTGAATTGTTGCAACTCTGGGATTTGTTCCCGTTGCACTATCAAGCATAGCCTTTTTCGCTATTCTTCTTTTACATTCTAAAGGAACGCCTATTTCCGAAAGTGATCGTGGTATATTTAAATAATCAAGTATTTTTTCAATTTCTTCATTGATAAAATCTGGTGAGGAATCTTTTAATTCCATTGCATGAGATATTGAACTTACCTTTTCCCCTACATGGGGTAAGTTAAATTTCATCACAGCAGGTAGAATTATTGCGTTTGTCAAACCATGTTGAGTATTGTATTCTGCTCCGACCATATGAGAAATAGAATGTACAAGCCCAAGGCCTTTCGTAAATGCTACTCCTGCCAAGCAGGATCCTATTAACATTCCACCCCTAGCATTAATATTTTTAGGTTCGTCAAAGGCGACTTTCAACCATTTTGAAATAAGTTTTAAAGCTTCAAGTGCTGCACCATCACATAAAGGATTGAGGCCGGGTACAATGTAAGCTTCTAAAGCATGGGTTAATGCATCTACGCCCGTCCATGCTGTCAAATTAGCAGGTAATTCAATTGTTAATTCTGGGTCTAGAATGGCAAGTGAGGGACGCATACCCAAATGTGCAAGACAAAATTTCATACCCTGAACAGTATCTGTGACCATAGCAGTACTTTCTGTTTCTGCTCCAGTACCGGCAGTAGTTGGGATTGTGATAAATGTTGGAAAGCAATCTAGTGATCCTAAAACAGGTTCCGGCTTTCTATATTCAAAATCCCAAAGGCTGGCACCACTATTTACAGTCATACCTATAGCCTTTGCTCCATCCAGAGCACTCCCGCCTCCTATTGCGATGATCCCATCGTGTTCTCCATCACGATATGCGGTACACCCAGCATTTATTTCGTCATCGCGAGGATTGGGAGATATCCCATAAAATAATTTGCTTTTAATAGAGGTATCTGCAAGCAAAGAAGCTAAGCGATTTATAAATGGAAGATCTTTACTTCCTTCGTCTGTCACAATTAGTGCATTGGATATTTTGAATTTCCCACAGAACTTACCTATTTCATTCAACCTACCAGGACCGTAAGAAATTGGAATGGGGAACTCCCAATCAATACTGTCATTCAAAAAATTTTCGTCAATTTTTACAGCTGATAGCATTCGAATTTCCTTAAAACAAAATTAGTTTTATCATAATTTTATTAAATAGCGCTGACCTCCCTGCAATACCAATTCTTTATTTTGCTTAAATATTTTGATGTCTAAACCCATGACCCCTGTCGATTTGCTCTGCGATAATTCGATGATTTCAAAAACTGGGTAAAGGGTATCTCCACAGTAAACAGGTTTCAAGAATTGTGACGATTGATCTATGAAACCAATTAAGTTTTTTCCTAAACTATGAGCTAAAGGTGATGCTCCTATTGCAGCTTGAATAAGTGTCATAAAACCATGTGCCATTAGGTTTGGATGGCCTAGTTGGGCTAAATAATTTCTATCATAATGGATAGGATGATTATCGCCGCTAGCTGCCTGGAAGGCTGTAAAAACACCTTCGGTCATTGTTCTCGATGGAGCAAAGAATTGCTCGCCTATTTTGAATTCATGAAAGCTACGAACGGGAACTATACCGTGTTGCGAAGGATTAAATGTCTCATTTCTAGTCAATTCAAACTCCAAATTAAAATTTTTAGGTAATTTGACCACAAGCTTACAGTGTAATTGACAAAACAGTAAATTATAGTTTACGACTTTATGTGTGGTGTTCGCTTCGGCTAAAGGCTCGCACCACATGCCTCAAGGTATGAGCTGTCGTGGGCTCATTCTTTGACTCCCCAGAGCATCTGCGTGCGCCAACAGGCGCAGATGTTCATCTAAGGGAATAAATTAAATTTACCTCTGAAAACTTTATGTCTTTTTAAATTGAGACTTATTTTAAAAAGATCGGTCTAGTCGTTGAGACTTACTGTTATCAAGTCCTGTGAAAATTTTTGAGCGTCTGAAGGCATTTCTCCGTCAAGAATTCTAGCTTGTTCAAAAAGAACTCTGCTTAGGGCTTTTTGCACGTCTATCGATTTCTTAGGAAGTTTTTTTATGAGTTCATGACTTGTATTGATTTCAAGAATTTTTTTTGTTCCTTCGTATTCGGGATTTTGAGCTTTTAGGATTCTTTCTAAATTGAAGTCCAAACCTCCCTCGCTAGCTACCAGTTTTACTGGACTATCCACAAGACTTGTTGACTCTACAACATCTGCTACCAAATCCTCTATATGAGATTTGATCAGCTCAATTGTCCCTTTTGCTGCTTTTGATTTTTTAGGTTTTTTAGTTTCTTTGGATCCAATCGCGGATAAATCGTAAGTGTCTCGAGAAATCGAGACAAACTTTTTATCGTTAAACTGCGCCATCTGGGACATCCAAAAAGCATCGATAGGGTCTGTCATCAACAAGACATCAATGTCTTTCGATTTAAAGCCTTCTAGGTGTGGACTTGAAAGCGCTTGTTTAAGAGTGTCTGCTGTCAAATAATAAATTGAGTCTTGGCCATCCGCCATATTTTCCAAATATTCATTTACTGTTATATTTGTATTTTGTTTGTTAGAAAATACTCGGATTATATCTATGATTTTATCTCTATTTTCAAAATCTTCGTATAGGCCTTCTTTGATTACTTTACCAAATTGAGACCAAAAAGCATCATACTCTTCCGGACTCTTTTTGAGTTTTTTCTTGAGCTCCGATAGAACTTTTTTTGTTATTGATTTTGAAATTTTTTTCAATATTGGGCTATTCTGGACAAGTTCGCGGCTCACGTTCAAATCAAGGCTGGTTGTATCTAAAATACCTTGCACAAATCGTAGCCATGTTGGGATTAGCCCTTCGATATCCTTGCTGATGAATACTCGGTTAATATATAAACTCACACGTGTTTTACGCTCTGGTTCAAAAAGATCAAATGGCGCTGTTTTTGGTATGAATAGTAAGTTGGTGAAATCAATCGCGCCTTCGGTTTTATTGTGAATTTTTAAATAGGGCTCATCAAACGCCCCAAAATTACTTTTGAAAAATTCGGTGTACTCTTCATCTGTTATAGAGCTACTTGGACGTGTCCAAAGAGCTTGCGCACTATTGGCTTGCTCTGCTTCAGTTTCGCTATCTTTTATAGTAATGGGAACAGTAATGTGGTCAGAATATTTTTTTACAAGAGTCTTCAATTTTGCCGAGTCGAGATATTCTTTAGCATCTTTCCTTAAGAATAATTTGATGGAAGTGCCCACATTTGGAGATTGACCGCAACTCGAAATATTAAATCCATTCTGGCCGTCGCTTTCCCAAAAATAAGCATTTGATGTTCCAGCCTTCCTTGAAGTTACGACGACTTTTTCTGCAACCATAAAAGCTGAATAAAAACCAACTCCAAACTGCCCAATAAGTGTTTTTGCAGCGTCTTTATTATTATCATTTTCGGACATTTCTTCCAAAAATGATGAAGTGCCAGATTTAGCAATTGTTCCAAGTGTTTCGGCAAGTTCCTTTTCAGCTAAACCAATACCAGAGTCTGTAATTTCGATAGTTTTTTGTTTTTTATCGATTACGATTTCAATGGTATCATCTGATTTGTTAAGAATAGCAGGGTTGGTTTGTCCTAAAAATTTCCGCTTGTGTATAGCATCGGACGCATTTGATAAAAGCTCCCTTAAAAATATGTCACGATCTGAATAAAGTGAGTTGATGACTATCTTTAGTATTTTTCCTGTATCGGCCTCAAAACCTTGTGAATATTCGTTCATTATTTCCTCCAAAACCCGCTCCTGATTTAATATCTTAAATCAAAAATTCAAGCACTTAAGTCGTTAAATTTTTTTGAAACGTTTTGATCACCTTAAATAAGCACATGAATTTAATTGCTCTGCTGGAAAGCTAGTAGTGTTTGATATTCGTTCTAGAACGTGAAATTAAGCTTCAATAACATTAAGTATTAAAGAATTTGAATGCATGCTAACATTTGCTATTTCTGTATTTTTGTTAATCGTTACGCCAGGGCCTGGTGTTTTGAGTACGGCTGGTTTTGGTGCTGCGTATGGTTTCAGACGGTCATTACGCTATGTATTCGGATTGTTCCTTGGGACAAACTTGGTGTTTCTTGCTGTTGCTTCAGGACTGATAGCTATACTGCTTTCCATCCCTTCTCTTAGAATATTTTTATTAATTTTATCAACTTGTTATCTATTTTATTTAGCATCAAAGATTGCTTTGGCGGGATCAAATATTGCCTTTATAAAGGCTAAAGCTCCTCCTGGTATTGCTTCTGGAGTTTTGCTTCAAACCATAAATCCAAAAGCCTACGTCGTGAATACTACATTTGTATCCGGTTTTGCTTTTTATCAATCTAACTTTGTAATCGAGCTAATCATTAAATTTTTTATTATAAATTCGATCTGGATCCCATTACATTTACTTTGGTTATATGCCGGTACTACTTTACATGAATTAAATTTATCAAATAAAAATCATAAAATTATTAATTTAATACTGTCGTTTTCAATGATTGTTGCAGTTGTAATTTCTGTTTTGTATTCAGTTTAAGATATGGCTTTATCTGAATGGTTTTTGTTAGCTTTGGTTTGTTTGGCCGGAGGAGCATCTCCAGGACCAAGTTTTATTTTATTGATTAATTCCGTTATTAAAGATGGTCGCAGGGCGGGCGTAGCGTTTGGCATTGCTCATGGTTTCGGAATATTTATTTATGCTACATTGGTCGTTTCTGGATTAATGATTTTTCTGTCAGCTGCCCCTTGGTTTTCAATAGCCTTTGAATTAACGGGCCTTTTATTTTTGCTTTGGCTTTCGATATCAATGATTAAGAGTAGCTTTCAAAACGTACAAATTGACCAGTTAGGTTCTGAGGCCCATTCAGCTCCATTAATGGATCATTTTCGCAATGGTTTTTTGATTGTTTTTCTAAACCCCAAAATAGCAGCCTTTTTCTTAGCTATCTTCAGTCAGTTTTTAGATGCTGCATCCAGTTTGGAAAGTAAATTGATTATGGTCATTACGGCAACAGTAATAGATGGATGTTGGTATATAATGTTAGCTTTTATAATAGCTGTACCGAAATTTACAAAGTTCGTAAAAACAAGTGCAGTAAATATTGAATTTTTCTTGGGTATTTCATTACTTGTTGTTAGCTTTGTGTTAGCAACTAAAATTATTATAGCAGTTTTTTAGAAAAGTATGGCAGAGCAACTGTCAATTTGTTAAGTCAAAAATTGAAAAAAACTACAAGGTGATGGTGAAAATGGATAACCTCTTAAATCCAAAAAGTGAATTTATTCAGAGGTGTCCAAGGTGTTCAGCACCGTTAAAAACTATCGTCGTTCATGGTCACGAAGCTTGTAGTAGCTGTAAGTCAAATATAGTAGAGTGCTGCACGGGAGATAACTGTAACACAGATTACAATTTGGCAATTGGTTATGAAAGAAATTGAAAATATTTTTACTAGATATTTTAACAATATTTTGAAATGAAACTTGAATTTCATCATATTAACTTTGTATCAAAAGACGTAGATAAAATGCATGATTTTTATACTAAAGTTTTGAAATTAGAAAACATACCAATTGAAAATTTTCCTAGGCCTCAAGAAACAGATAATGCTGGCTATAGTGGCAAAATAAAATTTGCAACAGACGGTTCTATTCAAATGCATTTGGCCGAAAAAGATTTGAATGTTTCTGCAAAGCACAAAATGCATATAAACCCAGTTGAAAGGGGTCACGTTGCTTTTAGAACTGATGATCTGAAAGAATTTTTAAAGATCCTGAGAGAAAACAACATACCCTATGCAGACTATGGGACAGCCTTTGCTAAAGAGTGGCATCAAGTGTTTTTTCATGACCCTGAGGGAAATGTGATCGAAGTTCACCAAAAGGTTACTGAAGTCATCTAGGGTGCTAGCCAGCATCCACACCATTGAGTATTTTTAGCAAAAAGAGCTCGAGTATGACGAGCACCTAGATGAGTTACATCTATTTCGTTTATATTTATTTTTATGATACAAAACCTCTCAAAGTTTGCGGGTTTTTCATAAGCAAAAGAAGACTGTATTTTAGTGCCGGGTGTAGGCAGTGTGCCGTAAGATATGCGAGATATATTTGGTATTTTTTCCCATTCTTTTTTGACTAGATTTCCTATTTTTATTTCGGAAGTTGCTTTGATGCGAATCTGTAATTTTTTAGATGGAAACCAGAAATGGATACCAACATTTGGGTTCCATTTTAGTTGTTCAATTTTTTTACTTGCCACATCTGTGTGAACTTCAAGGTATGATTCATTTTGATTGGCGGCTCTTAAGACGACCGTTCTCAGTTCGGGCATTCCCGATATTCCGATCGTGCCCAACGTGGGATGGCGTGCTGGCGACTTTTTGTCTACAGTTCCTCTAACAATTAAGCGCCAAGCGTATTCATGCATCTCTTTGAGATCATCAAATTCTTTTCTCATTACTTTTCCTTAATATAATTAGGTGAATTATATTTTCTCAAGATCTTGAGGATGGGAATTGAGGCATTTAATGATTTAAAAAATAGAAGGAATCCTAAAATTTTGCGTTGAATAAAAATGAAATCGCTATCTAGTAGCGTTTGAGGAACCATTTTTTGGAATTCTTTAATTTTTTCAGCCTCGATTAATTCAAATATCTTTGAGTTACCAAAATCAAAATTCTTATCATTCCTTAATTCCTCAATTATTGTATCAATCAATTCGTTAATTAGGCATTCCGAACCAGCATCTATTTTGAGAGGTAAAAATCCATAATTTACAAGGAAGCCTTTTATTTTTTTTCTGTCTAGAGTCAGACCGATGTTGAGTAAGCCTGCAAATAAGTCTCTTGTTTCATTTGATACCTTAGTACATGAGCCAAAATCTAATAGAGTAATTTTTCTCTCGTCGGGGTTTATCAAAAAATTTGCAAGATTTGGATCAGTTTGTACAAACTGGAATATAAATATTTCATCTAATAATAGTTCAACTAATGTTTCTGCTAATTTTTCGTTTTCGACATTTCCTGAAACATTTTCGGAAGATAATTCAAATCCTTTCTCGAATGACATAGTTAAGATTTCGTCGGTTGAAAATTTTTCTACAACTTTTGGCACCTGAAAAAATTTCTTGGTTCGACAAAAATCTGAATATCGTAGAATGTTTTCTGCTTCTAATTTATAATTGCTTTCTGCAATTAACTGGTTTTCGCAAAGGTTGAAATAATGATCTATGTTAAAATCCGCAGGAAAAACTGCTAATCGTTTGATTAGAAATTTTAACGACTTTAAATCATTTTTAATAGTTGCACGAATATTTGGAAATTGAATTTTAATAGCTACCTCAAATCCATTTTTCAAAGTAGCTTTGTGAACTTGTCCTATCGAAGCTGATGCGAAAGGTGCTACCTGAAAATTATCAAAACTCTTCAACCATCCCGGTCCCCAATTTTTATCTAAAATTTTTTTAACCTGTCGTGGTGGCATTGAGTAACCTGATGACCTTAATTGTCTGATTATTTTTGAAATCTCAGGCGTAAATAATAATTGATCGTCTATTGACAGAAGTTGCCCAAATTTCATGGCAGCACCCCTGAGCTGTTTTAAAGTTTCAACTGTTGAATGCACATTTTTTGTCGATAAGAGTGATTTATTGAGATTTACAGATTTACCAGTGATTAGGTCGGCGATTATATCTCCAGACGTTTGCAGACCAATCTTTAGTAACAGATTTGTTGTTTTAAGATTTCTTTCAATTAAAGAACTTGGTAAACGTTTTGGCCGGTTTAATTTTTCAATACTGTTCGTCATTTACTTCCTGATTTTATCCCAGTTTTCAAATTTATTGTTTGTCTCCTATCAGGGGTAAACTTAGAATTACAGGTTATGATCTCAATATTCTTGGTTAAATTATTCCCAAACAAGAAAGCCCTCCGTTCGGAAGGCTTTCTTGCACAGAACGGTAGGGGGGGGAGGAACCTTTCTGTGATATAAATTCACGATGGGAGGATCGTGATATAATTAATAAGTAGAGTGTGCCCTTTTACAGAACCACCATAACTTGCACATAGTCGATATGCGTTCAGCGCATAGCAAATAAAACGCGTTTTATTTTTAAAACAAATATTACCGAAAAAAAATTTTTAAAATTTGCATACTTCCTGCAAACAAAACTTATTATGAAATTAAATAAAACTTAGCCTATTTCTCTTATGCCTAAAGCTTGACTATTTAATAACTTCCCTACAGCGATACTACCAGAGTGAAAAATGACTTGTATCTATTTCTTTAAAGTCTAAATCTTTTATTACAAAAGGGAGAAATTATTGATGAAACGTAGTATTGGAAAATTTGTCGCCTTAGCACTTGGCTTTGGCTTGGCGACAGAGTCATTCGCAGAAGAATGGAATGTATCAACTTGGGGTAAGCGTCGCGCTTTCACTGAGCATATTGAAAAATTGGCAGAGCTTGTATCAGCTAAAACGAACGGCGATTTTACGATGAACGTCAGCTATGGAGGTTTATCAAAAAACCGAGAAAATTTAGATGGTATATCGATAGGTGCTTTTGAGATGGCTCAGTTCTGTGCCGGGTATCATAGAGACAAAAACCGAGCAATAACTGTTCTTGAATTGCCTTTTTTGGGTGTTGAAACATTAGATCAAGAAGTTGCGGTGAGTCACGCTGTCTATGACCATCCAGCTGTGAAAAATGAAATGGCGCAATGGAATGCAAAAATAATTATGACATCTCCAATGCCTCAATATAATTTGGTTGGTACTGGTGAACCCAGAGACACCTTGGCAGATTTTGACGGAATGCGTGTTCGTGCGACAGGTGGATTGGGCGCAGCTTTTAAAGCCGTAGGAGGTGTACCTACTTCTGTGACAGCTACTGAAGCATTTCAAGCAATGGAAAGTGGTGTCGTCGATACAGTAGCGTTTGCTCAACATGCACACCTTTCATTTGGCACTATAAACCAAGCTGATTGGTGGACAGCAAATCTTAATCCAGGGACTGTTAATTGCCCCGTTGTCGTTAACATTGATGCATATGAAGGGCTATCTTCAGCCCACAAGGAAGCGCTTGATAGTTCAATCGATGAAGCAATAGCGCATTATTTAAAGAACTACGGCGAACTCCTCGATAAATGGGATAGCATCCTTGTCGAAAAAAATGTTAAAAAAGTAATGATTGACCCTGCAGTGATAGAAGAATTTAAAGCTGCAGCAGCGGTTCCTGCTAGAGATGCGTGGATAGCTGATATGTCTGCTCAGGGATTACCTGCACAAGAACTTTACGATCTTGTTCAAACTACCCTTGCAGCGGCTAAGAAATAAAATTTGGGGGTCTTATGGCCCCCTTTTTACTTCTGATACCATTCGTTCTTAAATTTTGTGAAAAAGATCATTGTAATATGGCTGAAAACGCATCAGTTTTAGAGGACAATTCAACTCTTAGTAAGCTGGATAGAAACCTTTTGAAAATTGAAAAAGCTTTCGCTTTGATATCTGGTTTGGCAATTTTTTCACTTATGTTATTGGCCGTTCGTTCCGTTGGTGGAAGAGAATTTTTTGAATGGCCCCTAAGCGGGTACGTGGATTGGATAATGCAACTTATGCCGCTTATTGCTATTTTAGCTGTAAGTTTTGCTATGAGGGATGGTACACACATTCGGATGGATATTTTTGTATCCAAACTTTCAGGGCGAGTACTTTGGACTTTTGAGCTGATCACTACGAGCATTGTATTGATTTTGATGTTGCTGTTGATGTGGGGGAGTTGGTCACATTTTGATCGTGCATTTGACTGGAATGCTCCATTGTTTAGTCGAGACAGCACGATCGATATTGGACTTCCAATCTGGCCATCAAAAATATTGGTCCCAATTGGTTTTGCTATTTTATGTCTGCGGTTATCATTGCAGAGTTATGGATACATCCGCGCATTAATTTTTGGTCTGAGCAAACCTGTTGCTGTTCCATTAGTAAGAGATCCGGCTACCCTGGCAGCTGCAGAGGCCGAAAACTTAATAAATAGAGGCTGACTTCTAAATGGATCAAATACAGATCGGCCTTTGGGTCACAGCTGGTTTACTCGTCATGGTTATCATGGGGATGCGTGTGGCCTTCGCCGCGGCTTTGGCAGGCGTTGTTGGATTAATACTAATTTTTTGGGCGAAAAAAGATTTTGATCCTGAAAAATTTAGTTGGGCTCTGACTGTCGCAGTCAAACAAGCAGGTCAAGTGCCACACTCAAAGGTTGCAAGTCATGAATTAAGTTTAATTCCCACCTTTATTTTGATTGGATATCTTGCGTACTATGCCGGTTTAACTCACTCATTATTTGAAGCTGCCAAACGGTGGATTGCTTGGCTTCCAGGCGGATTAGCTGTTTCGACTATATTTGCTACAGCTGGATTTGCTGCAGTCTCAGGTGCATCTGTCGCAACAGCCGCTGTTTTTGCAAGAATAGCAATTCCTGAAATGCTTAAGATTGGATATCGCAAAGAATTTGCTGCTGGCGTTGTCGCCGCTGGCGGCACACTTGCATCGCTTATCCCTCCATCCGCTATTTTAGTAATTTATGCTATAATTGTTGAGCAAAATGTTGGTAAACTTTTGTTAGCTGGTTTTGTTCCTGGAGCTTTTTCAGCTTTAATATACGGGATTTTGATTGTTAGTATTGCGATAATTTTCAAATCCGTAGGACCACCGGTAGCAGGGTTCACCTTAAAACAAAAACTTGAGAGCTTACCTGGCGCTCTGCCAATTGTGGCCGTAATCGTGATTATAATTTGCTTTGTCTATAACCCCTTTGGTGAAGATGCTTGGGGTACGCCAACTGAGGGCGGTGCGATAGGGGCTTTTATAGTTTTTTGTATGGCATTATGGAAAAAAATGCGGTGGGTAGAATTTAAAGAAGCCCTTATAGAAACTGCAAAACTAACCGTTATGATTTTTACAATTATATGGGGTGTTTTAATCTATGTTAGATTTCTTGGCTTTGCGGATTTACCGGGAGCATTCTCGGATTGGATTACATCGTTGAATGCCTCTCCTATGGTGATCTTAATATGCATACTTCTTGCATATGCTGTTCTGGGAATGTTTATGGATGCTATTGGCATGCTTCTTCTAACACTGCCCGTAGTTTACCCTGCAGTTATGGCGCTAAATGGAGGTGAAGACGTAATGGCATCTGATAGTGCTTTTGGAATGTCGGGGGAAATGTGCGCTATATGGTTTGGCATTTTAGTCGTTAAGATGGCTGAATTTTGCTTGATCACGCCTCCCATTGGGTTAAATTGTTTTGTTGTTGCGGGCGTCAGGGACGACATTACAGTTCAAGATGTTTTTAAAGGTGTGACACCATTTTTTATAGCAGACGCTTTTACCATTGCCGGTTTAGTTGCATTCCCTGGAATTGTTCTTTGGTTACCATCTTTAGCATAGCTTCACGAAAACCATTCTTTTATTTAAATCAAATGTTCAAATTAAGAATAGTTGTTGACTATTAGGTTGTTAAATACCGTGGTTTTAAATAATCAATTGCGTAGTTAAGCGAGAGGGTAGTCATGTCGGGTCATAATGAGTACCAAGTTCCTGATATCTGGACTTGGGATGAAGAGAGTGGCGGAACTTTTGGGTCAATAAATAGGCCAATTGCAGGGTCCACATTTGATAAAGAATTACCAATTGGACAACACCCGCTTCAATTATACTCCGAGGGAACACCAAATGGAGTGAAAGTAACGATCTTGTTGGAAGAGTTACTAGAAGCCGGATATGAAGATGCTGAATATGATGCTTGGTTAATTAAGATTGGCCAGGGAGAGCAATTCTCAACTGGTTTTGTTAAAGCCAATCCAAATTCAAAAATACCCGCTCTGGTAGATTACTCAGAAAAAAACCCCCAGAGAATATTTGAGAGCGGTTCTATACTTTTTTACCTGGCGACCAAATTTAGTTCTTTCTTACCCTCCTCAGCCTCAGAATATACGGAGATGATGTCTTGGTTATTTTGGCAGATGGGAAGTGCTCCATATTTAGGTGGAGGTTTTGGCCATTTTTTTGTTTATGCGCCAAATAAATTAAAGTATCCAATCAATCGTTACTCGATGGAAGTTAAGCGACAGCTCAGCGTTCTTGATAAAAGACTGGCCGATTGCGAATTTATTTCAGGCTCAACTTATTCTATTGCGGATATGGCTATTTGGCCTTGGTATGGGCGTTTAGCATTGGGTAGGCAGTATGGAAAAAAAGCAGGAAAGTTCTTAAATGTTTCTGAGTATACCCATGTTATCAGGTGGGCAACTGCAATAGAGGTGCGCACTGCGGTGAAGAGAGGACAAATGGTAAATCGAACCTCTGGAGAATTATCTGGTCAACTGAGAGAACGCCATTCCAAGCAAGATTTTGCATCTAATACTGAAGATAAAATCTCCCGTTCATAGCGTTACATAAATCAGTTTAGCCTAAAGGCTTAAGGAACTTTTTACTTCATTATCCACATTAGGGACATGCTGCTCAAAATTTTTGACAAATAAATTAACTAATTTTTTTGCAGCCTCATCATAAGCACTTACATCTGACCAAGTTTCTCTAGGGTTAAGATATGATGGATCCACATCAGGGACGGATTTTGGAATGGCAAATCCAAAATTTGGGTCCTTAACAAAATCAGTTTTATCAAGTTGATTATTAATAGCAGCACTTAAAAGAGCGCGAGTTACCCTAATCGGCATCCTTGATCCTTCCCCGTAACGTCCTCCTGTCCATCCTGTATTTACTAACCAACACGTTGTCCCGCCCTTAGATATTTTGTCCCTTAGAAGCTTTCCGTATACCTCAGGGGGGCGAGGCAAAAATGGTGCACCAAAGCATGTGGAAAAAGTTGGTTCGGGTTCTTTAATTCCGCGTTCGGTTCCAACTGCCTTTGAAGTAAACCCTGACAAGAAATGATACATTGCCTGTGCTGGTGACAATTTAGCAAGCGGTGGCATAATGCCGAAAGCATCGCATGTAAGAAAAACAATATGGCTAGGTTGGCAAGCCATTCCGGAAGCACTTGAGTTTGAAATATAGTGCATTGGATAAGCGGCACGCATATTTGCGGTAAGGCTGTCATCTTCGAAGTTAAGTTCTTTGGTTTTTTTGTCATAAACCATGTTTTCAATTACTGTCGAAAACATTGAAGTGGTCTTAAAAATGTCAGGTTCGGAGGTGGAAGATAAATTTATGGTTTTTGCGTAACATCCACCCTCAAAATTGAAAATCCCAGCATCAGACCAGCCATGTTCATCATCTCCAACTAAAACTCTATCTGGATCCGATGATAGCGTCGTCTTTCCAGTCCCTGATAGACCAAAGAAAATGGCGGATTGCTGAGGGTTTTCTTTTGACACGTTAGCAGAGCAATGCATGGGCATTACGCCAACCTCAGGTAATAGGTAGTTCAATACTGTGAAAACTGCTTTTTTATTCTCTCCAGCGTATTCTGTTCCGCCAATTAGAATTAATCTTTTTTCCAAGTTAATTGCGATAACCGTTTCGCTTCGACAACCGTGCTTGGCCGGGTTTGCGAAAAAGCTGGGTAAATTGATAATTGAGAAGTCATTTATGAAAGTTTCAAGCTCACTTTTTTGAGGGCGTATCAACAAATGACGAATGAATAGATTGTGCCAAGAATATTCAGTTATAACACGGACGCCTATCCGATATTGCGGATCGGCACCTCCGTAAAGATCTTGAACAAACAAGTCTTTTCCTCGGACGTGTTCAAGCATGTCTTTGTACAATAGATCAAAGGCACTCGAAGACATTTTAGCATTACGCTCCCACCAAATATTGTCCACAATTTCATCCGATACAACAATATGCTTATCTTTTGGTGACCTACCTGTAAATTTCCCGGTTTCCACCAGCAGAGTGCCTCCGATGCCAAGTTCACCTTCATTACGTAGTAAAGCTTGGGTCATTAAATCGGGCTCGGTAAGGTTGTAAAAAGCGTTTTTAAAACCTACAATTCCTTGGCTATTTAGTGTCAGGTTTGGATTCACGATGCCATTTTGTGTGTTCATAGGAATGACCTTTGTTCAACGCCCTACCAATGGATAGAATAAAAAAAACAGAAATAAAATGGCTCTTCAGAATTGTTAGCGCAAACGTTTCTATTTCTTAGCGCAAACTAGATAAAAGTGTCTTACAAACAAATAAAAACACCGATTTTTTGTCTAGATATAAATAATAATTTTTTAGTTTTACCGAATATCTTTGATTCAAAAGAATCATTAAAATCTCTTATTGAATTGGTTTTGTAACTATTCCATCTAGATGGGCTGAAATCTAAAGTAGCAATTTCTTTTTTAACTCATTATCAAGCCGACACAATTCGAATTCTTCATCAAGCAGACGACCTGTTGGCGGAGGTAAAATTTTAAAATTTCCATAATCTTTGTTTCCGCTGACCTGCGTTACAAGAGGACGATCTCCGGTTTCCTGTTTCATAGATGCTGAGATATATCTTATCGCCGAACCTATCCTTCTATCTTCAGTGGTATTAGGACCAGAGCTATGGAATAATAATCCATGATGAAAAGATGCTTGTCCGGGATCAAGTTCTGCATAAACAGCCTCATTTTCATTAACTTCAACAGATATCTCTTGTCCTCGCGTAAGCAAATTATTTTCATCGAATGTATCATTGTGCGGAACAATTACGTTTTTATGACTACCGGGAATAAATTTCATACAGCCTGCTTTTTTTCTGGCCGATGAAACAGCTAACCAGCATGTTACCTCTTTAATGTCGTTGAGTTGCCAGTAGGTTAAGTCTTGATGCCAAGATACAATTTTCGTTGAGGAAGCTTCTTTAATAAATAATGCAGCACTCCATACTAAAATATTTTCTCCTAAGATTTCTTTTGCGGCAGCAACTAAAGTCTCATTTCTGGTTGCGGTATCAAATGATGGAAGCAGTCTGTTTGGATAAGCTTTTAAAAGCGCGAGTTTTTCTGCATCACCATTTAATTCGTTTTCTGCGGCTTCGAAGTCTTGACGTAATTTTTCTGCTTCGCCTTCAGACATCGCATCGACGGGAGAGAAAAATCCATTCTCAGCATAAATCGAACCCAATTCTGATAATTTTTCTGAAGAGTTCATTTTAAAATTTCTATTCAATGTTCGTCTCCTTTTTTCTTACTGGGCAAGTTAAACTTAATTTATATGTAGAAAATTAGTAAGTGTTTCGGGTTTCATTTCAATAGAAAATCCAGGGGCTAGTGGGGCTATATAATTTCCTTTTTCTATGACGCATGGGTTAATGAAATGCTCATGTAAATGGTCGACATATTCGATCCTCTTAGTATTTTTTTCGCAGGAAATTACTAGATAATCAATCATGGAAATATGTTGAACATACTCGCATAATCCAACTCCACCAGCATGTGGCCATACGGGTTTATTAAATTTGTATGATAAAAGTAACACTCCTAAAACTTCGTTTAAGCCTCCCATTCTGCAACTGTCAATTTGGACTATATCTATCGCGTTTTCCTGTATGAATTGCTTAAACATTATTCTGTTTTGGCACATCTCGCCGGTTGCCACTTTAATTGGTTTGACCGCCTTTTTAATTTTTTTATGCCCGGATATATCGTCGGGACTCGTTGGTTCCTCAATGAAGAAAGGTTTTGCAAAATCTAATTTCTTGATCCACTCTATTGCCTCATCTACTTCCCATACCTGGTTTGCATCAATCATAATTTTCGTTTTGTCGCCGAGCGCTTTTCTTGCTATCTTAAGCCTTCTTATGTCATCATTAATGTCCTTTCCTACTTTAAATTTCACATGGGAAAAACCAGCTCTTTTGGCCTTTAAACAAAGTTCATTAAGCTTTTCATCCGAGTAACCTAACCAACCAGCTGACGTATTGTAACATGGGTAGCCTTCGTCCAATAAGGTGGCCAACCGTTGTTCCTTTTTGTCCATGGACTTTTCCAAAATTTTTAACGCTTCGTCTGGTTTTAAAGCGTCGGTTAAATAACGGAAATCGATCAGACCTATAATTTCCAATGGAGACATATCGTAAACAAGCCGCCAAACGGGTTTACCCTCAGATTTACTCCAAAGATCCCACACTGCATTTACTACTGCGCCAGTAGCCAAGTGCAGCACACCTTTGTCTGGCCCTACCCATCTCAATTGACTGTCACCAGTTATATGACGCCAAAAACGCCCCATGTTTTCTGTTATCCAGGATAATTCTAGTCCAATTAAAAGTGGCTCTAAAGCGTAAAACGCAGATATGCACAACTCATTGCCCCGTCCTATCGTAAATGTTAGACCATGCCCCTCAAATTGCGTATCCGTTTCAATTACTAGGTAAGCCGCAGAATAATCTGGATCTGGGTTCATTGCGTCGGATCCGTCAAGATGGTCTGATGTTGGAAATCGTAAATCAAAAGTTTTTATGCCAGTAATTTTTGTCAAATATTTTTCCTAAACTTTATTCGAATTTGAATACTTTGGAATTTTAGTAGCGGGTTTCGAGCTGCTTTTGTAGGCAGACTCAACTAGCGCCATGGTATTCCAAGCATCATCTACTTTTGAAATTAAGATATCGTCTTCTCCAGCTACGACCCTTTGAAGCTGTCTCATTCGGTATGCAAAACTGTCTATAAACCAGCTCCCTTCTAACTTGATTTTTTTCCAACCATTTCCGAGATTAACTTCTAATCTGTCCGGCTCACCCTTTGGGTAATTTAGGTTTACTCCAAGATGAAGGTAAGCTGCACCTTTGGTGCCGCAAATTCTCATTTCGCAGGCCTGGTATTTGCGACCGTAGGAATGATTATGATTTATGGATATAGCGCATCTTAATTCATTACCGTAATCAAGTATTGCTGATGTTCTTGTATTGGATATTTTAGATGCCGGGTGACCCATTGTCTTGGCGTGAATACCTATTGGGTTTCCAATCAAAAAACGAATTGCGTCAAGATAGTGTATCGAGTGTAATAAAATTTCCACTCTTGGCAGGGCTTCTAAAAATTTCCAGAGATCCCATGGTGTGTCCAGGGCTGCCCACATATCAACATCTACCACTTGCCCAATTAAACCCTGGTCTATTATATCCTTGAGAGCTATCATCATGGGAGCAAATCGCAATTGAAAATTTACGCATGCAGTTAAAGATTTTTGGTGGCACAAACTTAGTATATTAGATGCTTCTTTTAAATCGCCCCCCATTGGCTTTTGAAGAATTACCGTAGAATTTTTAGGAAGCAAATCTATGACTTCAAAATGAACTGATGGCGGAGTGGCTAGATCAAACACAACATTTTTTTCGGCAGCAGCAGCAGAAGCTTCTTTAAAAACTTCAATACCATAAATTTGACCTAGTTTTTTTGCTTTTTCATAATCTGGATCATAGATGCCCTTTACTGGAAGCTTTGACAATTTATAGGCTGGAAGGTGGGCATCTGAAACAATTGATCCAGCTCCAAATATTACAATTGGAATTGGGTTTTTTGGCATTGGCCAATTTTGCTTATACTCGCGTACCTCTATCAAATTTCTCAATTTTATCCTCAGATTAGTAGTAGATCTTCCACTTCATCTCTTGTTGGCATTGAAGGTGCAGTGCCTGCGCGTGTTACAGAAATTGATGCAGTAGCACATCCAAATTTAACGGCCTCTAATGCAGATTTCCCTTCCGATAAAGCGACAGCAAAGCCGCCATTGAATGCATCGCCAGCTCCAGTTGTTTCAACTACTTCTCCTACATTAAATGCTGGAACAAGTCCGTGCTCATATAAAAATGCTCCTTGTTCACCCATGGTAATAATTGGAGTTTTGACACCTAAGTTATTCAAGAATTTAGCAGCAGTCTCTGCTTCTTTCTCATTTCTCACGGGCAATCCAGTTAGTGCTTCGGTTTCAGTTTCATTTGGTGTCATAAAATCACAAAGACCAAATATATCTTTCGGAAGGTTGGCAGCAGGAGCAGGATTTAATATTGTTATTTTTTCATTTGTCTTAGCAACTTTAAGGCCTTCTTGCGCGACATCAATGGGTTGCTCAAGCTGGGTCAGGAATACATCCGCTGATGAAATTATTTCTGAGTTATTATGAATATCTTTCAAAGATATTTCAGATGCCGCTCCGGGCGCGATTATTATGGCATTATCCCCCGTCTTATCATCTATAAAAATAAATGCTGCTCCTGTATAACTATCGGGACTATAAGTAACGGCACCTGTTACATTTGCATTCTCCCAAGTCTGCATTGCCATTTTACCAAAGTCATCATTTGCTAAACGTGTAATTATTGTTACATCCGCTCCTAAATTTCCAGCTGCTACGGCTTGATTGGAACCTTTTCCACCAGGACCTAATACGAATGAATTGCCAAGTATTGTTTCTCCCATTTTAGGCATTCGAGAAGCACGATATGCTGTATCTGCGACGAATACGCCTAGTATGACAACTTTTCCCATGTAATTATTCCCCGTCAGGCCCAATTACGCCTTTTCGAAAAGCAAAGCAGCCGTAAAATCTACGTTCGCCAGTTTGAATGACTGCGTAGGCTTTTTTGGACCTATCATAGAAAGCAAAACGCTCTATTGGCAGCATTGGATTGGGGCCGCCGGCTGCTGACACTTTATCTTGAACTTCTGTCATTACTGGTAAAATAGTTTTTGGTTCGTCAACAACTTCCATTCTAGCAGCTGCGTCATCAACGAATGTATCAATTGGCATGACAGATAAGACTGCTTGTACAACATCAGCGGCCGATGCATCTATTCTAAGCAGTTTTCCATAAATTGTTTGTCTTGCAACACTATCTGATGGAAAATTTGTATCTGCAATGATAAGGTCATCTCCATGCCCCATTGCTCTTAAGACATGTAAAACATCAGCATTTAATAAAGGATCTATTCCTTTTAACATTTCTTTCCCCCCTAGATTTACTAAATCAAATTAATCATCATTTAATCTTTTAGATGTTTTTGCATCGAATACATGCAAAAAGCTTTTGTCTGCAGAAAGATTTATATTTTCTCCCACACTAAAACTACTTCTTTCGCGGATGACTGATATCAGTTCTTGTTCTCCACTCCTGACAATCAGGTGTGTTTCTGAACCTGTTGGTTCAACTACTGAGACTGTTGCGGTTATTCCAGTTCTACTTGGAATTAACTGTTCAGGACGGACACCGATTAATACTTCTTGTCCCTCTGCCAAGTTTTTAGTTTTTGGTAGGGGTAGTTTGCCTCCATGGATTTCAGCAGCAAAATCGTTGCCTGATTTTTTAGTAATGCCAGGAACTAAATTCATCGCAGGAGACCCGATGAATCCAGCAACAAAAACATTGCTTGGTCGGTCATAAAGCTCCAAAGGCGTACCAATTTGTTCTATATATCCATCTTGCATAACAACGATTTTGTCAGCCATTGTCATGGCTTCAATCTGGTCATGAGTTACATAAAGAGTTGTAGATTTTAGTCTCTGGTGTAATTCCCTGATTTCGGCGCGCATTTGAACACGAAGCTTAGCGTCTAAATTCGATAAGGGCTCGTCAAATAGAAAAACCTGGGGGTCTCTGACGATCGCGCGACCCATGGCTACTCTTTGTCTTTGCCCTCCTGATAAGGCACGAGGATATCTTTTTAGGTAGGGAGTTAATCCTAATACTTCAGCTGCTGTATCAATTTTTTCTTTAATCAACGTTCGATCCAGCTTCCGCATTTTGAGAGAAAAGGCCATATTCGCTTCAACTGTTTTATGTGGGTACAACGCATAGTTTTGAAAAACCATGGCGATATCGCGCTGTGATGGAGGCAAGTTGTTGACAGTTTTCCCGCCTATACTGATATCGCCTGCGGTTATACTTTCAAGTCCAGCGACCATTCTCAATAAAGTTGATTTTCCACAGCCTGACGGTCCAACAAGAACGACAAATTCTCCATCATTAACTTTTACACTAAGATCATGAATTACCTCTGTTGAGCCATAAACTTTTCTAACGTTGGCAATGCTTACTTCGGCCATTTTCGCTTTTCCTGAAACATCATCGTCGAAAAAGCTTAACTTATAGAATTTCAACTGTCTACTTGTGTGATGTTTAAGTGTAAGTGGCTTGACAGAATAAAGTTTCACTGGAATGATTTCTTAAGAGCCGCCTTGTTGAGCAGATTTTCCAGAGGTTGTGTGAGCTCTTAAAGAAAACAAATAAGCATTTAAGCTTTCAAATCAACAAGTAACGGGAGGAAAATCGTGAAAGTAGAACTTTATAATCAATACATCCGATCTCAAATGAATCGGCGCAGTGTTCTGAAAGGTGCAGCTAGCGTGGGAGCCTTGGCGGCAATGGGTGGCTCTGCTCCAGCATTTGCGGGAAGCCATGGTGGTGTCCGCGCAGAAATAATGAAAATACCCGGTGTTGGTATGGGTTCACCAGGTGATCCTGAGTGGCAAAAAGTCGGTGAGCTATGCATGGGCCCGGTTAAAGAGCGTGTTGCTGAAGGTGAATTTAAAGGCGTAGAGCTTACCTTTATGGGTCTAAACAATCAAAACTTGCACAACTTTTTATTCCGAGGTTTTTTAAAACCTTGGGAAGCATATACAGGTGCAAAGATTAATTGGATTGATCTAGCTCAGGCTGATTATAACCCTAGGCTACAGCAATCTATCGCTACAAAAACTGTTGACTTTGACATAATTGAAATGGGTGCTCCATTCGAAGGTGATACCGCTGGCCAGGGTTTGTTAAATGAAATGCCTGACTGGGTTAAGGACCAGATTGAATACGATGATTTGGTTGGATACTTGCAACCTCCAGTTGGAACTTGGGATGGGAAAGCTTATCGAATAAATATCGATGGTGACTGTCACACGTTCTGCTACAGAACTGATTATTTTGGTCCAGGCTCAATCAGTGGCCGGGATAATCCTCCAAAAACATGGCAAGAAGTTAATCAAATATCTAAGGATTTGGTTGGCAAAACCGATCCATTGACAGGACTTCCAGCACACGGGTTTTTAGATCCATTAAAAGGTTGGGGTGGTTTTGGAATGTACTTTTTGACAGACCGGGCTGGCCCTTATGTTAAGCATCCTGATGATCCCGCATTTTTATTTGATATTGATACTATGAAGCCAAGAATTAATAACCCTGGTTGGGTACAAGCTATTCAAGATGTAATGGACTTAATTGCAATTGAAGGCGCATATCCGGCTGATCAGATTAACGCTGACCCAGGTACAACCGGTTTTCAGCAATTCTTAGCAGGTACTGGATCGATGCTCACTTGGTGGGGCGATATTGGATCTAATGCTAGAACCTCAGACACTTCCGTAATTGGAGATGTTGTCGGTTTCAGCGCTATTCCAGGCTCAGACCGCGTATACAATCACAACAAGGGTGCTTGGGAGAACACATATAACGAAGCTCCAAATAATGCTTACCTTGGTTGGGGGGTATATGTTACAAACCGGGTCGAAGGTGATAGTAAGAAAAGAAAAGCCGCATGGTCAGCTGCTGCCCATATTGGTGGAAAAGATATTTCTCTCTGGACTTCAGCTTATCCATCAGGTTTCCAACCATATAGAAATTCTCACTTTAACTATGATGAGTGGGAAGCTGCTGGTTATGATCGCGCGTTTGTGGAGGATTATTTGGGATCTAATCTTGATACCTACAATCATCCTAATTCACTTAACGAACCACGTATACCAGGTATTTTTCAGTACTATTCAGTTGCTGAGGACGAATTGGCTAAAGGTTTTGCTGGTCAATATGGTTCTGCTCAGGAGACAGCTGACGCAATCGCTGTTGCATGGGAAAAAATTACTGACCAAATTGGGCGAGATAGTCAGATTGCCCTCTATAAAGCTTCCATGGGTATGTAATTATTCATGAAATAGGCCGGCAAATCTTGCCGGCCTTAATAAAAAAATTAAAAAAATAAAATTGGGTTTGCAAGACTGTGAGTGGCACTGAAGTCGATTATCTTCATATAGTAACGCAAGACAAAATCTCGGATCGACGCCGAGACTTAGGCCGTTTAATGATATGGGGATCCGCCACTATATTATTGGTTTTAATTGTCATCCAAAGCTTAGATCAGTTCAGCAAGTTTGAGTTTGGCTTCAAAACGTGGCGTCCAACCCTTTATGCTTATTTCTTTTGGGCCACTTGTCTTTGCTGGGCTCAGATTATTCTTTATGGAGAACAAGGTAGGCGCCGTCTTTTTATTCTACCAGCGGTTCTCTTTGTTATATCGATGGTGATTTTTCCACTCATTTTTGCCTTAGGCATTGCTTTTTCAAGTTGGAATTTGTCTTCCCCTGATGGGCGCCAATTCAATGGTTTCGATAATGCCATTGAGATGTGGAATGACCCATTTTATTGGAACGCATTAAAAAATATGGTCTGGTATATCTTAGCTATTATACCAGAATATATAATTGCATTCTGTCTTGCTCTCTTACTGAACTCTCAAATAAGAGCTAGGAAATTTTTTAGAGTAGCTTTCCTCATGCCTCTCATGTTGTCTCCTGTGGCGGTAAGTTGGATGATAGGTAAGTCCATGCTTGAAATAAGATTTGGACCAATTTCCCGGCTTGTGCGTACTCTAGGCTGGGATAACCCTTCCTTTTTTGGATCTGACGAAATAGCAAGATTTATGATAATGGTTATGGATGCCTGGACCTTTATTCCGTTTATGATGATTATGATTTTAGCTGGCTTGCAAGCCATCCCGAAGGAACTTCATGAAGCGGCCGAGGTAGATGGTGCTCCACCATGGAAGAAATTTTGGGAAATTACATTCCCCTTGATGCTACCAGTATCAATTACAGCTATCTTGATAAGAATTATTTTTAAACTGAAGCTTGCTGATATTATAATCAATGTAACATCAGGTGGCCCTGGAGGAGCAACTGATAGTGTTACAAGCTTCATCTACAGAGAATATAGGGATCGCAGTAATGTTGGTTATGGTACATTTTTAGCTATAGTTTACTTAATATTAATAGTGATCTTCATGACATTTTTGATTAAAATGGCAGAGCGTTGGTCACGGCCACGGTACTAAGTATGACTAGACAAATTTTCTTCGATAGTAAAAATGATGTGGCATTTAGACCTAAACGATTTTTGGAAAAAACTTTTATTTACGTCATCCTTATATTGTGGGCAATTATATGTCTTTTCCCAATCTATTGGACTGTAACAACAACCTTCAAAGCTGCTCCTGATGTCATGAAGGGCAACCTTGTTCCCTGGTGGGATTTTAGACCTAAATGGCTTGGGCTTAAGTCTTTAGGATTATCTCCAGATAGGATATTTGTAGAAAGTACTGTAAGAGAAGAATTCTTAAAGCGGTTTTATAATTCGATGATAGCTGCTGTAGGATCGTCAACGTTGGCTGTGCTGTTAGGTAGTTGTACTGCCTACGGTTTAAGTCGATTTAAATATCGTTTTGGTTTTATGCGAAATTCAGATATTTCCTTCTTTTTCTTATCACAGCTTATCCTTCCTCCGGTTGTTTTGGCATTGCCATTTTTAGTCTTATACAAAGAATTAGCGCTATTAGACACAAGGGTTGGGCTTATTGCTCTCTACACTTTAACAGTGTTGCCCATAGTGATTTGGATAATGAAAGACCAATTTAGTTCTATTCCTACAGAATTGGAGGAGGCCGCTCTTGTTGATGGATTATCAATATGGGGTGCTTTTTTAACAATAATTATGCCTATTGCTTTGCCTGGTATGGTTGCAGCATTTATTATCTCTCTCGTTTTGACTTGGAATGAGTATTTTTTTGCAGCTCTTTTAACTTCATCGCATGCAAAAACATTACCCGTAATGGTTGCCAGTCAAACAGGTTCGCAAGGTATATCTTGGTGGTCAATGGCGGCATTATCATTAGCGGCTATTTTACCTTTAATTATAATTGCTGTAATTTTAGAGCGTTATATTATAAAAGGAATGGCTGCTGGAGCGGTAAAATAGCGAAAACTAGTTTATCTAAAAAGAAATTTTTTAGATTTCTTTCATAAGATGTTTGGTCGCATCATATAAAGACTTAAAAATTTCATAATTGCGATTATGGACTTCATGGTTTTCAGATTTTATTAATTTCTTTATGGGGTTCCAGTTGTCAATCATTTCTCGCTTCACTAATCCCGTTGAACAGGCTGCTAAGAAGGCATTTCCATAGCTCGCTCCTATTGTTTTTTCACGTACAATCTGATCGAGCCCAGTTATATCAGAAGTTGATTGAAGCCAAAGATCGTTTTTTGTGCCTCCGCCGACTGCATATAGGTTGTTAGTCTGAGTTCCAGCATCTTCAAATGCTTCGATAACATGGCGTGTTCCGTGGGCGATTCCTTCTATGAGACTTCGGTAAATATCGCCTCGTTGGTGGTCAAGTCTCAAACCAAAAATTGTTCCCTTGGCGTGAGGATCATGTATCGGCGTTCGCTCACCAGAAAAATAGGGAAGAAATACTATTCCATTTGCGCCTGGTTTCGACATGTTCGCTTCGTTAGTTAACTCAGTAAAGCTAGATTTAATATCCAATTCCCTTCCGAATTGCTCTCTAAACCAATGAGTCAATGTTCCGCTTGTTGCTAAACCAGCCATAGAGGCATGCTCACCTTCAAATAACCAAGGAGCATACCACAGACGGGGGTCGCTATTTTTCTCGTGTGTGAGAGAGATCATAAAAATAGTCGATCCATACATGCACATGGTATCGCCTTCATTGGCAAGGCCTATAGAAATAGCTTCAGCTGCTGCGTCTATTGTCCCTGTCGTGACAGGTATTCCTTTTGGTAGACCTGTTTCGGATGCTGCTTTTTCAGTAATGTTACCAACGATTTCTGTTGACCATTTTAGCTCAGGTAAACATTCGATAGGAATGATTTCTTCTGTTAGTTCGTTACTCCAGTTTTGTGTATATATATTGTAAAGTGGCGAAAAATTTGCTGCAGTATAGTGGTCAATTACAAACTTTTCAGTCAGTTTATGCACAAGAAAGCTTGTTGATGTTAATATTTTAGCAGTTTGTTTGAAAACCTCAGGTTTGTTTCTCTTCAGCCACAATATTTTGGGCCCAACGGATTGGGATGTTAATGCATTGCCACAAATTTCTAAAATTTTACTTTCACCAATAATTTCGTTTAATATTTCAATCTCTTTGTGCGATCTTGTATCTACACCATATAAGACACCGTTCATCAGAGGTTCGCCTTGCTTATCGACTGGCAACATGCATGGACCTATGGCACTACAAGCCAAACCTTTAATATGCTCGGATTTGATACCACTCATTTTCAAAATTTTATTTGTTACCTTACAAAAATCTCCCCACCAATCCTCATTTGGGCGATGTTCAGCCCAACCAGGTTGGGGAACTAACATTTTGTGGGCTTTATGAGCCTGTGCCTCTACTTCACCGGCTTCGTTTACCAGTACAGCTTTAGTTTCGAATGTTCCAATATCGATACCGACTGTATATTTCATGTTAGCACCTAATCACGAATTAAATTGATATTTTCAGGCAGAGAGTTTAGGGCTGATGAAAGAAGTTTAGCCAACCCAACAAGATCTTTCAGATCGCACATTTCCTGAGCGGTATGACTGTACCTGATTGGGAAGCCAATATCTATTGACGCTACTCCGCCTTCAACTAATTGGACATAGGATAAATCAGTAAGAGCTCCAATATGAGCACTTTTCTGCAAATTAATATTTTCATTCGAAGCAGTCTGCTCAAAATGATCTACCAAAACCGGGTGAGGAATAACCCCATTTAATGTACCTCTTCCGTGAAAGGAAAACATACTTAAACCTGGGCCCTTTCCAAGTTTAATTTCTCCAAAATCTCTCATTTCTGGCGTGTCACTTGCCAGTAACAAATCAATTTGTATTGCGATCTCAGGTTTTATTTTTTGGGCTATGGGAAGTGCGCCCCTTAGATTGAATTCTTCCTGAACTGTAAAGACAATATTCACTTCAGGCCCATTACTTCTAGAACTTAATTGCCTGGCCACTTCCAAAAGAACAGCACAGCCGGCTCTGTCATCAACGCTTGTTCCAGTAATTTTATCATCTGCAATGATTTCAGCAGATGGTTTATATACCACTGCGCTTCCGATTTCTATTCCGTTGCTCCGAACTTCGTCGGCAGAGTCCATTCCTAAATCTATATAAAGGTCTCTGTAGCCTGAAACTTGATACTTTTCCTCAGGTTGCGTTGCGTGATGGCTCTTTGTTCCAATAATGCCAGAAAGTATTTTACCATTTTTAGCGATTGCTGAAACAGCTTGTCCGGGCAGAATCTTTTCTGGAACTCCTCCAACACGTTCAAATTTTAAGAAACCATCATTTGTAATTCTACGCACTATTAAGCCTAATTGGTCCATATGGGTAAAAAGCATCACTCTTGGGCTTTTACCTGGAAAGGTAACTGCCGTATTTCCAAATTTATCAAAAATGGGTTTGAGACCAATTTGTTTTAACTCTTCTTTTATATAATTTCTAACTAGGTCCTCGTGGCCAGATAGCCCGGGTATTTTCATTAAGTTGAGCGTATCTTCTCGTATTCGTTCAATCATATTTGTGACCGTATTTTTTTAACGCGTTCCATAAAATCTTTTGCGCGCTCGGGATCAACAGACTGCCAGGTATCACCCGAATACTTTAAAGCAGAGCCAACAATGCATCCATCAGCAATACTGAAAATCTCTTCCACTGTTTCGTGTTTAACTCCAGTATTTGCAAGTACAGGCAAATTAGGCACGCTATCTTTAACCATTTTAAGTTCTGACATATCTGCGGCCTCACCAGTAATTTGCCCACTGACTAAAATTGCGTCTGGTATGGATGAAAAAGCTACACTTTTTGCCCGATCCGCAAGAGAACGTTGATCAAGAGAATATGCAAATTCTGCAGAAACGTTAAAAAGCATAAGCATATCTTTTCTATTTAATTGATCCCTGTAACGCATGGCTTTTCCTGCGTCGGCAGTCCAATTACCCATGTCGGAAGCATAAGAACCTGTGAAAATTTCTCTTACGAAAGTCGCACCAGTCGTTGCGCCAAGTGCTACAGTTGCCATTGGGTCCCAGAGCATATTAACCCCAAAAGGAACATTAATCTCAGATCTAAGCTGTCCGATAATATATGCTGCGGCTGAGGTAGATGCCGTATCTACTTCTAATTCATATGGTCGGTCATTCTCGTTTCCAAACATAACCGCGTCAACATTCGCATCTTGCAATGCATGAAGATCTAACCTGGCAGCCTCTATTAGGCCTTTTAAGCCGGCGTTACTGTCATGCAATGGAGAGCCGGGTAGGGCTCCAAGGTGTACCATTGCGATAACTGGCTTTTTGGTTGCAAAAACTTCGTTGAACCGATTTTTCAATAGACAATCCTCCTAATAAGCATGTTAAGCTTTACGCATATAAACTGCCAATTAAATTTTTACTCATTGCTAATTTAATAACAAAGAAAAGGAAAAAGGATGCTTAAAAGCCGTAGTTTTCAAAAGGGATCCTCTGGTGGTTTATCTTTAACTGAAATTGGTTTTGGTACTGCTCCACTTGGAAACCTTTACAAACCAATTTCTGACACTGAGGCTAACTCGGCTCTTGAGGCGGCATGGTCTGCTGGGGTCAGGTATTACGATACTGCACCACTTTATGGACTCGGTTTAAGTGAAACCCGTCTAAATCGGTTTCTTAGGACTAAACCGAGAGATGAATATGTGCTGTCAACTAAAGTGGGCCGACTAATGAAGCCCTGTGGTGAAAGTAGCCGTACTGGGCATGGTAAGTGGTTTGAAGTGCCATTAAGGCAAGAAGTTTATGACTATAGTTACGATGGAGTTATGAGATCTATAGAGTTTTCTTATGAGCGGCTTGGTATCAATAAAATAGATATCGCTTATGTTCACGATTTATGCATTTTTACGCACGGCTCAAAACAAGCTTCAGATGAAAGAATTCGTCAATTTTTTGATGATGGGGGCTATAAAGCGATGTTAAGTCTTCGAGATCAAGGCGTCGTAAAAGCTATTGGAGGTGGAATAAATGAATGGGAGGTTTGCGAGAACCTTGCACAAAAGGGAGATTTCGACATCTTCTTACTTGCTGGCCGCTATACTTTGCTTGAGCAGGATGCGTTAGACACTTTTCTACCTTTATGCCAAGAGCGGGGGATAAAAATAGTAACAGGTGGTCCTTACAATTCCGGTATACTAGCTACAGGTGCGATTGAAGGAGCGTTTTATAATTATGACCCTGCACCAGAGAAGATAATGGCTAAAGTAAAATCAATTGAAACCGTATGTGAGGCTCATAATATCTCGTTGAAAGCCGCTGCTTTACAATTTCCATTACTTCATCCAACGCATTTAAGTGTAATACCTGGAGCTCAGACAAAAAACGAATTAGATGAAAACATTAAAGTTTATTCTGAGGCTATTCCAAGCTCACTTTGGTCAGATTTAAAGTCAGAAAACTTACTCAGATCTGATGCGCCTATTGATTAATTTGGTAATAATTAAAATCTTAACTATTAGATCTAATAAAATCTGAGACTTTTTTTGGTGTAATTTCTTTTCTCTCATTTTCTGGTCTCGATATATGTAGGGCCGCTGCACCTTGAGCGTATTTAAGCGCACTTTCAATTGGATCTCCCTCTAAATATCTTGCTGCTAATGCGCCTATAAACATATCTCCTGCTCCGTGTGATGAAACTACATTAACGTTAAAGGCTGGAATTTTTTTTGTATTTTCACCAGGTTTAATCATCTCTAAACCCTGCTGACCCAGAGTTTTAATTATTGTTAAATTATTTTTAACTTTTTCTTCATTTCTAAAATTATAAAACTCAGCCTCAATCCGGTTCACAATACAAAGATCTAATAAGGAAAGGAGATTATCTTCAATTCTTTTAGCTGGCGCGGCATTCAGCCAAATCTTAGAACCAGCAGCTTTAGCTCGTTTTGCAATTTCTAAGTTCACTTTGTCGTTAATTTCATTTTGAAGTAATAATACTCCAGTATTTGCCGGTACTTGGATTGATTTTTCATTGATATGAAGATTTTCTCCTGATACGACGGCTGCGCTATACTCACCAGATTCTTCAATTATCGCTACACTCATTCCACTTGCGCCTTTTCCTACCTGTAAAGCACTAAAGTCTACAGAAGAGTTTTGTAAATGAGCAGTTATTAGTTTGGCGAATCCATCAGAGCCCACACGTCCAGCCAAGAATGTAGATGCACCATTCTGGTCAGCAGCCAATGCTTGATTGCCACCTTTGCCACCAAAAACGTACTTTACTGATTTCCCAATAATTGTTTCGTCTTTTTGTGGGATCCTTGGGCTCTTTACGATGACGTCTAAGTGAAGGGATCCAACAACAAATAAATTTTTCATTTTAAAAGACTACTCCGAATTATTTGCTGGGCTAAAATAGGATTTTGAGTGGTTCGAGCCTTTTTAACTGCATCCGATTTATGCAAATTTCTGGCAATTTTGATCAACTTTTTGGTAATTGCAATATTTTCTCTACTTTCTTCAACGGGATCTAATCCAGAATGATCAGGGAAAGTATCAAAGTAGATTGCTCCCTGGTAATTACAATCAAGAAGCTCAACTAAAAGCTCTAATGTCTGAATAGGATGAACAGAGCCAACCATTAAACCATTATCCCATTTCCCGTAACCATCATTTAGGTGGACACCTAAAAGCTTTGATTTTCTGTTTATAAGGTTAGCAGCAAAGGCAGGCATTTCATCTGCATACAATACGTGGGCAAAGTCTAAGGTCACACCAGTATTAGCTCTATTTATCTCAGTAAGTGCCAACAAAGTTGTCGCCACATCAGGCATCAAAGAGAAGGCTCTGGGCTCATTTGGTTTGTATTCAATCGAAATATTGATATTTTGATTATGGTCGGCAAGCTGTTGCATGGCCGTAATTGTGTCATCCCACATTTTTGAAAAATCTGCTTGAAAAGAATAATCAAGACCATCTTGTCCCATCCAAAGAGTCATTGTTTCACAGTTTAACGATGCTGCTAGATCAATTCCCTTTTTTGTTTCGTCTATTGCTAATTGGCGAACTGCTTTCTCTGGGTTTGTAAAAGCCCCTAATTTAAATTTTGGCGATGTGTAATATCGCATAGCCAGACCGCTTATCGTAATATTGTTTTGACTTAAAAAATTTTTTAACGTCTCAACATCGAGATTAGAAAAGTGATCTGGAAAATTCAGATCTGCACAAGTAAGACCTGCCTGTGAAGCACGCTTCAAGAGCGCCAAAGTTAAATTACCTGCCGCTTCAATCTCAGGTTGACCTAACCCTAATTTAAATGAATTGAGACGAGCTCCAAATTCAGTATTTTCCATCTACTCAACCTTGATGATTTTAGTTTTTCTCTGTTTTAAAAAATTATATCAAAAATTGTGCACTCAGTGTAAAATTAATTTAAATTAGTAATTCATAAAAACAGAAGTTTTTCATCTATGCTCTTTGATACCCATGTTCATCTCATTTACCCAAATAAACTTAGTTACCCGTGGCTTAGTGATGTCCCTGCATTAAATAAACCGTATGATTACGAAGAATATAAAATTACGGCAAACAGGTTGGGTATCGACGGATGCTTTCATATGGAAGTGGATGTCAGTGAGAAGGATATAAAAAATGAAACAAATATGTTAGAGGATTTAAGAAATCAAACAGATAGTAAGATAAAAGGAATAATTTCTGCCTGTAGGCCGGAGCACCAAGGTTTTGATGTTTTTTTAAATTGGGCTGCCCAAAAAACTATAATTAAAGGATTTAGGAGAGTGCTTCACGTTGTTTCAGATGATGTGAGTCAAAGTTCGTTATTTAGAGAAAATATCAAACGTTTAAGCAATACTGACCTTACATTTGACCTATGTGCCAGAGCTGACCAATTGCCTATTATCGAAAAGCTAATAGACGAATGCCCAAATGTTAAATTTATTTTAGACCATTGTGGTGTGCCTGATATAAAAAATAATCTATTTTCATCTTGGGCAGCTGCGATGAGAAGTATTTCACAACGCCCCAATGTAACCGCAAAAATTTCTGGCGTCATAGCTTATGGTGACGCTGAAAATTGGAAACTTACAGATATAAAGCCATATTTTGATCATACCGTTGACGTTTTTGGAATTGATAGAGTTATTTGGGGAAGTGATAGTCCAGTTTGTAAGTTAGGTGGGGGGCTATCGACCTGGATTGGATTAACACACACTCTAACTGCGGAGTGGTCTAAATCTGAAAGACAAAGTTTTTATAGAGCAAATGCCTATAAACTTTGGAATATGTAGGATAGGTGCTTCTATGGAAAGTTTTTTTGGAGAGATAGAAGGCGCCGGCTTTGAAATAATAGAAGAAGAATTTAATGACTGTTTGACGGGTCATGGACGTGTCGAAAGGCTTTGGACAGGCGCACGTTGGGTTGAAGGACCTGTTTGGTTTCCAGCTGGGAAATTTCTTTTATTTTCCGATATACCAAACAATAGAATGCTTAGATGGGATGAAACAAACGGTAGTGTATCAGAGTTTAGAAATCCCTCTAACTTTTCAAATGGAAATACTAGAGATCTGCACGGACGTTTGATAACTTGCCAGCATTTTACAAGATCTGTAACGCGAACTGAGCACTCTGGCGAAGTTACAACATTAGCAAGCCACTTTGACGGCAAAAGATTGAATTCACCTAATGATGTAGTCGTTAAAAGTGATGGTTCTATTTGGTTTACAGATCCTGATTACGGCATAATGAGTGATTATGAAGGGTGTAAGTCACCAAATGAGCAGGACTCCTGCAATGTATTTAGAATTGATCAGAAAACTGGAAACATTCACGTGATTACTGATCAACTGGTTAAGCCCAACGGTCTTTGTTTTAATAATAGTGAAGACAAACTCTATGTGTCAGATACGGGTGGCTCTCATGTTGCAGGTGGTCCAAGGCATATTTACAGTTTTGATCTCAAAGATGAGAAATTTACTTCTGAAAATCCAAAAATTTTTGCTGAATGTTCAAATGGTTTATTTGATGGTTTCAGAATTGATAACGAAGACCGAATTTGGACTTCAGCTGCTGATGGTGTCCATTGTTATAATGCGGTGGGCGCTTTGATAGGAAAAATCAAAATTCCAGAAATTGTTTCCAATGTTTGTTTTGGCGGAGAGCGATTAAATCGACTGTTTATTACGGGAACTACATCTCTTTACTCAGCATATCTGGCAGTAAATGGGATCTGTTAAAAAAAGTCCTTTAATAGATTTTGATTTCTCTTTTGAGTATTTAGAGTCTTTCTAGTGGCAGGATTTTCCCAGAGCTTTAAGGCGCCAATAATTGTATGGAAGCGGCGTAATAAAACCCGCAAATAGCATAAACGGAAGAACCCATAATTTTATAACGGCTCCGCCTGTTAACAGCACATCAGTTATATTCATTGCCAATTCCATTGAAATCATTGAAATTAAAGACATACCGATTGCAGTTTTAAAAGCCTGTCGAAGCTCCATTTGTTTACTTAAAATGAAAGTTTCGAGTATAATTGAAGTTATAATCCCGTTTATAATAGCCAGTGTCATGATAAGCCATACAGGCCAATCTATTCCCATTAACTGGAAATATAATATTGTTCCTATGTCTCCAATAGCGCAACCTAGCAGGCACCAACCAGTATTTTTGGATGAACGAACCCATGTATGTTTGCATCGCCAATTGATGTTTAATTCGTCAACTAAGTATGCCACTTTGACCTCTTTTTTTTTAACGTATAAAGTCTCCACTAGGTGGAGTGTAAAGGATATATTTTGAATATAGGTAAAGCAGCGCGACTATCAAATTTAACGGTAAAAACCGTTCGATATTACGCCAATATTGGTCTCGTAAAGCCTTTAAGAAATATTAGCACGGGGTATAGAGATTTTAGTGAAGACGATTTGGCCCAACTACAATTTATTTCTAAGGCGCGGAAATTTAATTTCAGCATTCAAGAATGTGAGGAGCTACTTTCACTATACTCAGATAAAAATAGGTCTAGTAAAGAAGTAAAAGCTCTTACTTTAGAGAAAATTTCGGAAATAGACGCTAAATTACATGAATTAAAAGATCTAAGGCATCAACTTAGCTTTTTGGCAAATAATTGTAAGGGAAATGATCGACCTGAATGCCCAATTTTAGACGCACTATCAGATTCTTAAGATAATGTCGTGTTTTAAAATAAAACTTCTTGTGAGCTTAAAATTTTTGTAATTTGTTCTAGACTAAGAACGCACTTAGCTGCCCCTATTTCTAAAGCGGCTTTGGGCATACCGTAAACCTCCGAAGTTTCTTCATTCTGTGTTATCGTTAAAGCTCCAGAATTTTTTAATGAATTTAATCCCTCTGCTCCATCTGATCCCATACCAGTGAGTAAAATAGCCAAATGATTTGACTTTTTAATTTTTGCCGCTGATTTAAAAAGAACATCAACACTTGGGCAGTGACCTTTTACTTTTTTGTCACTTCCCTTATTTAAAAAGTAATCTGATCCAGTTTTGCTTATTTCCATATGGTTTGATCCATCTGCAATGTAAATTGAATTTGGGATAACCTTTTCATGATCAATAAATCTTTTTACTTTAAGTTTAGTAATTTTTGTCAACCGCTCACAGTACCTTTCCAGAAATTCAGTTTGCATATGCAAAACCACCAATATAGGTGGCATTTTGGGCCTCAGCGCGCCAAGGATATGCTTGAGCGCTTCAGGTCCACCAGTTGATGCCCCTAATAAAATTAAATCAAAAGGATTATAGGTTTTAATTCTTTCTAAATCCATATAGACTTTGGACTTATTCGGGTTGAAGACTTCAATAATTTCTGACAGCTGATTTTTGAAAAATTCCTGATTGTTAATACTCTCTAGTTTTTTGAAAACTATCCGATCTATTTGTTTTTTTAAAACTTGTTTAAGCTTGTCCAAATTTTTTTCAGAGTGAAAAATGATTATTTTTTTCATCTCGGGTTTTTTGCAGAAATCTTCAAGATCACCAAAACTCTCAAAGTTTTTTGAAGTATCTATTAGGCACAAATCTATTTTAAAATTTTCAAGCTTTTTACTATTTATTGAAGATGCCACTTTAAAACTACCAAGCCATTTTTCAACAAAAATTTTGTCAGCGTAACTGCGTATGACGGCTTCGTTGGAAATAAATGCTAAGGAATAATTTGACATGGCTCAATTAATTTTAAATTTTTTTTCTATAGATCCCGTTACCTAATTGTTCGAAATTATGGTCTTTCGAACTTAATACTTCTGCATCGCCCAAAAATATGAATCCACCTGCTAGAAGTGATTTGAAAATTTTATTTTCGGCAGCTAGTCTACTATCTTTGTTAAAATAAATAAGGATATTACGACAAAATATGACGTGAAATTTATTTTTGAACGGAAAAGTTTTCGAATTTAAGTTGAGTTCTTTAAAATTGGCCTCTTTTCTAACGTTCTCTCTAAAACGCAGTTTCCCATCAGTTTGTTCTTCTGTATATTCGGAAATTCTTTGGCGGATTAGCTTATCAATTTTTTTTGTTTCATAAATTCCTTTTGAGGCAATCTCCAGCGACTTTCTCGAAATATCAGTAGCCATTACACCGCAGGTAGTTTTCCAATATTCATCACCAAAATATTCCATAAGCGCTACAAGTATTGAGTACGCTTCTTCGCCAGTGGAACATCCAGCACTCCAAATTCTCAAATCAATAATATTTTTTTGTTCCATTAGCGTGAGGCATTCTGGGATCACTTCGCTTTTTAAGACATCAAATTGGCGATTGTTTCTAAAGAAATTTGTGTGAGGAATTAGGAAGATTTCGAGTAAATCAAGTATTTTACTATCTTGCAATTCATATTTAAATTTATTTAAGAAATCTTGTAAATCTCTAATTCTATTTATTTTTTTGAACTTATTGAGCTCTGAAAGAGCAATGGGTTTAAGATTTTCCGAAAGATCAAGACCAAAAGATTCATTTGTGAATTCTATTAAGGCGCATGTTTCCTTTTCAGTTAACATTTGACTATTTAGACTCTAAGATCCAGGTTCCATCCCAATTATCAGGAGGAGAATTTTCTAACATTTTACATCGGGAGATATAAACGTCTGAGGGAGATGATGGATATCCTCGATCGATTTCCAAAGGTCTTGATTTTTGAAAATGTTTCAAGCCCGCGCTAAATTTTCCTTGGGTATAAGCTTCAAAGCCTTTTTCAAAATGCTTTATTAGGTCATTTTCTTTCTGTGAAGTATTTCCTACTTCATTAATAATTTCATAAACCGCGACGGGTGTCTCTTTTCCATAAACCTTTATTCGGTCAATAATTCTCATGCTAAATTGATCCTGCGCATCTTTAGCAATACTATCGCTCACTAAATTATCTATAAAGTACTGAGAACATGCGGTTTCTAATCTCGCAGCAATATTGACTGCGTCGCCTATCATAGTGAGATCAACTCGCGCTTTTGCTGCACCGATATCACATAAGATGACATCTCCTGAGTTAAGCCCCATTCTTACTTTCAAAGGATCTTCTTTCATGATTGGATCGCTGTCATTTAATTCTTGGATGGCCTTTTGTATTTCTAGTATCGATAACATACTTTTGTTATGATTTTGCTTGTCGCCGTCATCAAACCAAAAGGACATGCAGGCATCTCCCATAAATTTATCAATGTCCCCATCATTTTTTGTAATAATTTCAGTTATACTTTCAAACATATTGTTAATTTGTGAAACGATTTCTTCGGGAGCATATCTTTCACAACGGCCAGTGAATTGAGCAATATCAATAAAAAAGACAATAGCCTGCCTTTTTTCAGCGCGCGAAGGAAGAGATAATTCACTTAATACGGATTTTTCCAGTGCAGATTGGAATGAAGCTTTTGAAACATAGCGTTGAAATTGGTCTCGTTCTCTCTCGGTCCTTATCTCAGCCAAAGTGCGCTCCACCACTGCGGCTAGAGCCTCCGCAGTTGGCGGCGTTGCAATCGTATCTTTTGCTCCCGCATTTAAAGCCATTCTTCTATCGCCTTCGTTCTCTTGATCAACAAGACCGATGAAAGCTAAATCCGAATTTGTATGTTCTGACTTGCAAATTTTATCAACATCTATGATCGAGCCATCTTTAACCGAAGTAGACGAGATAATTAGATCAGTTGAAAACTTTTTTAGAAGCCTTTGAGCGTCACTTATGCCAAAACAGGTTCTTGTAGAAAAACCTTGTTTATTTAAATAGTTTGCAATGTTGTCTGCCTGATGCTCGTCCTCATCAATAATAAGTATTTTTTCTCTTAGAACAGATTGCAGCGCGAATGAACGGTTTATTCTTTCAAGTAAGTCATCAAAGATAACAGGTTTTGGCATATACTCATCAACGCCGGCGGCAAACCCTTTTTTCTGATCTTCCGCAGACTTGAGGGTACTTGACATGATAATGTAGCAGTCCTGGGTAACTTTGTTGTTTCTGATCTCAGCACAGGCTTCAAAGCCATTCATTACGGGCATTTCAATATCACAGATTACTAAATCTGGTTTAGTTGATAGAGCTTTCTCAACACCTTCTTGCCCATCGAAAGCTTGTTCGACAATAAAACCTTTTTCTTTTAGAGGCCCAACAAGGTTCTTATGTACCAATTTAGAGTCATCAATTAGGAGAATCCTTTTTCTATGATCATTGAGGCGTTTGGCTTCTTCGATAATTAATTGAAGTGAACAGGGGGCTTGAATGAAAGATGAAAAGCCCTTCAGGGCATCTGATTTTATAAGATAATCAAACGATAAAAAAATTACTTTAAGTTCTTTAAAAAAAACACCTTTTAACTTTTTCCCTATGTCAAAAAAGATATTTTCATTAATGTCGGACTGTAAAACGAGTGTGGCATTTGGGTTCTCAGCCACTGCTCTTGGTATGTTTTCAATTTCGAGGAACTCAATTCGCTTGTCTGTCTCGTCACTAGTTGATTTTAGGTATTTATTGAAATCTTTATTTTCTATACAGAAAATTAATTTGGAGTTGAGTGGATTGGTAATATTCATTCTTCCTTCCCACTCTGTGATTCTTCGTTGATAATAGACAGCTTAATATCCAGTTCAGTTAACAAACCTGCCAAGTCTACTGGTTTTTCAAAAAAGTTAGAAACATCTAAATCCTCTAAGCGCGTCAGTATACTTTCTTTGTTAACATGTCCTCCAGATATCACAAAAACAGGTGTACTCTTGTAAGATGAACTTTTTCTTAAATTTTCAATAAGCTCGTATCCATCCATTAAAGGCATCTGAATATCAACAAAAAACGCACTAAAATTTGCTTTATCAGCAGCCTTTAGAGCTTCAAAACCGTCACCAGCTTCTTCGGTGTTATAGCCTTGAATTTGTAAAAATTCACATATCCTTTTCCGTTGCATTTTAGAGTCATCAACAACTAAAATTTTTCGCAAAGACCTTTTATGTTCGGTAGTATCTTTTTCCCTAAGTTCTTGAGTTAGACTGTTCTTTTCTTTTTCCGGATTATACTGGGTAAGTTCTAAAACGTTCAGAATCAAAACAAGTTTACTATTTGATAGAATGGTGCATCCAATTACAAAAGGAGCTGTTTCAATCAAGTTACCAAGTTGCTTTAATAATACATTTTGTTGTCCTTGTACCTCATCCACGATAACGCCAATCTTATTTTCACCATCATTAAGAATAAGAAGAAATTTATTTTCTTCATATTTTGGGTTTTTAGGGTAGCCAAGAAAATCGGATAAAAGGCGCGTTGGAACTAACTCGCCCCTGAAATTAAAAACTAATGTATCATTAATATCTTGAATATCAGTTTTCAGGTTCACATTGATTATTTCTTCAACATTTAAGATTGGAAAAGCAAATTCATATTTATTTTCAGAAACAAGGAGAATACCAACTACAGCTAGGGTTAGTGGTAAACGTAATGTGATTTTAGTGCCCTGATCTACTTTACTTTCAACTTTAATCGAACCTTGCATTTGATTAATCGATGTTTTTACAACATCCATACCAACGCCTCTTCCAGATAATTCTGTAACTTGCTCAGCTGATGAAAATCCTGGTTCAAAAATCAGATCAAATATTTCCTTTTCGCTTAACTCAGAAGCTTGTTCTCTACTGATTAAGTTTTTTTCGACTGCTTTTGAGGCTATTATGCTACTATCAATACCCCTCCCATCATCTTCAATTTCAATAATTGCATTCGAACCTAGGTAATAGGCGTTTAAATTTATTTGCCCAATTTCATTTTTATTAATAGCCACTCTTTGTTGTTCTGTTTCAATTCCATGATCAATTGAATTTCTTATCAAATGTAGGAGTGGGTCAGCCAATTGATTAATTAAAATTTTATCTAGCTCTGTTTCGCCACCTTGAATTTTTAATTCGACTTTTTTTCCTATTTGCCTTGCAATATCTCTAACTTGCGCTGGAAATCTATTGAAAAGATTAGAAATGGGCAGCATCCTGAAATTCATTGCACCACTCTGTAGACGTGAACTTAAAACCTCTAAATCCTCAATGTTTTTTTGCAGAGAGGCATTATGGATAGCAATTTTTTCTAAACCCATATTAATGTCTGTTTGATATTTTGGTATCAAAGACGGATTGATATTTTTATTATCAATTTCAGAAAGCTCTGACGTGAACTCTTTATTTAATGCGCCAATATCTTGATTAACTTGCTCGATGGCATCAGAAAGAAGCTTTTGATCATTATCAAGCCTGATCCTGCTAATATAAACTTCCGAAGAAGTATTTAGCACTGTATCGAGTTTATCAGCAGAAACTTTAATAGATTCTTCTCTTACAATGTTAGCAGTTGCATTAGTTTTTATATCAGAAAGCTTTTTATCATTGGATTTTATTGCTGGTTGTTCGGACATGGATTTTTCGATATCGTTCACGTCGTGTTTATTTATCTCTACCGAGTCATCATTCGATGTGAGGGCTAATATTAGATCATTTATTTTTGTTTTAACCGGCCCTCTATGTGCGACTTCGTCCGTGATAATTCCAATTCTTTTAATGCACTCTAACGAAATATCGATTAATCGAGCATCAAGAATTAATTTGTCGGAACGTACAAAATCCAAGACAGTTTCCAACTCATGGGACAGTGTTTCAATTTTTTTTATTTCGATTAGACGAGAGCCTCCCTTGACTGTATGAACTGCTCGGAAAAGTTCGTTAATCAATTCTTTTGAAGTTGGATTATTTTCTAGCTCGATCAATAGGTTTTCGCTAGCTTGGAGGCTTTCCCAAGCTTCTTCGCAAAAGTCACTTATTAACCCAACTTTATCATTTGGGATATCTAAAACTTCATCTTGCTCTTCTTCCAATTCTTCCAATTTTTTTGATGTCGATTTTGCATTTACTTGGAAAGAGGGCACGGGAGTCTTAGCTTCCACAGTTTTTTCTTGGATTGCTTTGCTACTAGATAGCTTGGCCTCTCTTTTCTCTGCAGTTTCTTTTAAAATTTCTGCAATTGGATCTTTGAGGTAAATAGCGCATTCAGACACTACATCCGTAATGTCTAAACTTGTAGACTTACTTTTTCTCAGGTCTCTAATTACTTGGGCTAATTTTTCAATTAAAAGACCTAAAAGGTATGACATAGAATAATTTGAATATGTTTGAAAATATCTTGCACTGTCTGCAATCAACTCAGCCAACATACCTAAATGAGAAGTTTTTTGGCTCCCCATTATTTGACCAAAACCTGTTATGAAGTGACAATCAGTATAAGTTAGGTCAAATATTTCCTGTAAGTCGTGATTTCCGGCATCTATCTTTTCCAAATAGGATCTTAGAGTTGATATCTTACTATCTATAGCCGAAAGTATGTGGCTTTCCTCAGATGAACCGAGAAGCTTTTCATTTTTGTTATCTATATCCCAAGTTTCAAGGGCTTTGCTGAGATCTTGCAGCATTATTAAGTTAAACCTTTTTTTCCATTTTAATATCTGCCGAAGTCTTGTTTACTTTCTGATTTGTTTTCCTCTTTTGCGGATGTGTCTAATTCGTCAGTTTTGTCTGCAGAGGTTTTCTCTAGATTTTCTGGTTTCTCTTCATTGGTTTCGATGTCGTCTTCGATTTTTGCCAGCTTGAACTGCTTCACCAGATCTTCAAGATCGGGCACAATCTGTGCAAGTTCATTTGCGGAAACGGATAAATTTGAAGAGGCGAGGGCATTTTGTTGAATGACATTATCAAGAGTTTTGATTGCCCCGTTAATTTGCTCTGCACCAGTAGCTTGTTCTTTAGAAGATGCGCTAATGTTTTGAACAAGGTTTTGCGTTTTCTCAATCTCAGGTAGTAGCTCATCGAGCATTTGGTTGGTTTCGTCTGCTAATTTTTTGCCATCTGTCGATGATCTTTGTATTTCAGAAGCTGCGTCTTTACTGAGTTCAGCAAGCTTCGATACCTCAGAGGCAACAACAGCGAACCCCTTGCCATGTTCTCCAGCTCTTGCGGCTTCTACCGAAGCATTGAGCGCCAATAGCTCAATCTTACGGGTAATTTCGCCAACAATAGCAATACGTTCAAAAATATCGCTCATTGCCTCTGATGTCTTCTTCATAGAGTTTGAGCACACGAGTGCGTTTTCAGCGAGTAGTTTTGCTGTTTCGTCTGTCTCTGTGGCGTTTCTAGCATTTTCGTTAATCGTATTTGCCATCTCATCCATTGAAGCAGACGTTTCTTGGACAGAAGTTGCCTGTTGGCTTGTTCCATCTGATACTTGATCAGCGGTTACTTCCAATTTCGAGGAGTTTTCAGATATTTTTTCAATCACTAGGCTCATTGCCCCAATAACTTCAACAATCTTATCACGCATCTGACTGGTTGAAATAAGGAGACTACTGACTTCGTCATTACCGGACGCTTTTATTTCAGCTGACAAATCACCCTCAGTTATTGCATTCACCGCAGAGTTAGCCTTACGAAGCTTCGTTCTGATACCTGCAGTTAACAGTAGTCCGAAAGTCAATGCTGCTAAAGTTGAGGCAATACCCACAACTAAAGTCACATATAAAGATTGTGCCTGCGCACTATCCATCGATGAAAAGGCTATATTTTTGGCTTCTGTAATATCTCTGAATAAATTTTCATTTTTTTGGCTTAATTCCTTCTGAGAGGTTTCTAGCCTCTTATTAGCATTAGAAATTTTATTATTGAGGTCGAGTAATTTATCTCTAAATCCTTTTTTCTGAAGCCGCCTGTTTTTATCTGCGGACATAGCGTGTTTATTGTAAGCGAGTACTGCATTATTTACTCCTTTTTGGTTGTCGGAAATTGTATTGTATTCCGAACGCAGCATAACCAAAGAAGAATTGAGGCGCTTATAAATTTTCATTGCTTCCGCTTCCACCGGTGGATTCGTTAAAAGCTCCAAGAAGGACTTAGATTTTTGAGAACCCTCCTTTTTTGCTTTCAGCCCTGATTTGGGTACAATCGCCTTAATTGTCTTGATAGCAATCTCTAACTCAGCAAGACCTTCTTCCATTTTAACGTTAGCATTTTGAACAGTTTGCTTAAAAGCCGTTACTTGGTCATTCGTCGCATTCATTCCTGCCAGCATCAAAGTGAATGCTGATGTACTAGTCATGTTTGCAGACTCGATCCTTGCAGAGTTCATATTATTAATTCTTGTTTCTAGAACACTTTCAATTTTATTTAATCTTTCTATTTTGAGTCCTATTGAATTAATTACATATACCGAATACCCGCCAAAAGAGGCTAAAAGGATTGCAAGGCTTAACACTAAAAGCAATATTTTAGCGCTTATGTTGACTCTTAATTTATAATCGCTGGTAGCCATTGAATCTTCTCCTAACGTTTATTACGATCGCTTAATTAGCGTTTTAGTAATTCTTCCAATTTTAATATCTGCCGAAGTCTTGTTTACTTTCTGATTTGTTTTCCTCTTTTGCGGATGTGTCTAATTCGTCAGTTTTGTCTGCAGAGGTTTTCTCTAGATTTTCTGGTTTCTCTTCATTGGTTTCGATGTCGTCTTCGATTTTTGCCAGCTTGAACTGCTTCACCAGATCTTCAAGATCGGGCACAATCTGTGCAAGTTCATTTGCGGAAACGGATAAATTTGAAGAGGCGAGGGCATTTTGTTGAATGACATTATCAAGAGTTTTGATTGCCCCGTTAATTTGCTCTGCACCAGTAGCTTGTTCTTTAGAAGATGCGCTAATGTTTTGAACAAGGTTTTGCGTTTTCTCAATCTCAGGTAGTAGCTCATCGAGCATTTGGTTGGTTTCGTCTGCTAATTTTTTGCCATCTGTCGATGATCTTTGTATTTCAGAAGCTGCGTCTTTACTGAGTTCAGCAAGCTTCGATACCTCAGAGGCAACAACAGCGAACCCCTTGCCATGTTCTCCAGCTCTTGCGGCTTCTACCGAAGCATTGAGCGCCAATAGCTCAATCTTACGGGTAATTTCGCCAACAATAGCAATACGTTCAAAAATATCGCTCATTGCCTCTGATGTCTTCTTCATAGAGTTTGAGCACACGAGTGCGTTTTCAGCGAGTAGTTTTGCTGTTTCGTCTGTCTCTGTGGCGTTTCTAGCATTTTCGTTAATCGTATTTGCCATCTCATCCATTGAAGCAGACGTTTCTTGGACAGAAGTTGCCTGTTGGCTTGTTCCATCTGATACTTGATCAGCGGTTACTTCCAATTTCGAGGAGTTTTCAGATATTTTTTCAATCACTAGGCTCATTGCCCCAATAACTTCAACAATCTTATCACGCATCTGACTGGTTGAAATAAGGAGACTACTGACTTCGTCATTACCGGACGCTTTTATTTCAGCTGACAAATCACCCTCAGTTATTGCATTCACCGCAGAGTTAGCCTTACGAAGCTTCGTTCTGATACCTGCAGTTAACAGTAGTCCGAAAGTCAATGCTGCTAAAGTTGAGGCAATACCCACAACTAAAGTCACATATAAAGATTGTGCCTGCGCACTATCCATCGATGAAAAGGCTAACGTTTTGGCTTCTTGGATTTCTCTAAATAGGTTAAGGTAGCTTCCATCTTTTATAATATCTTGCAAAACTTTTTGTTTCTCAGCCAAGTTTGCATTCGCCTTTAAGATTTTTTCTTTAAGTTCGCTTAAGCTTTTTTTATACAAATTCGAATAAGGGCTAAGCTGTGTTGAGGTTATAAAATCATTGTAAGCTAATACCGCCTTTTTTACTCTATCTTGTCCCCTTTTGATATCTCTGTAATTACCCTCAATCCCATCTAGGGCTGTAATAATATTTTTATAAATCTTTATTGCTTCTCCGCTAATTGGTGGTTCTACAAGTTCTTCCAACCTTTGTTTGAGAGTAACTTTTCTAAATTTATTAGACTCCGCCTCTTTAACTATTTCGTTAATTGTAATTTTGGCTCTTTGAAGATCATTAAATGCATCTTTCGAAAATTTATCGGCTGTACTTACAGCTGCATTGAATTGGTTTCGACCTTTTTCAGTTGTATTAGAATTGGAGCCTTGATCAGATCCGGCCAAACCCAATTCTAATGTAGCTCTAGTTACAAAAGCCGACGACTGAATAAGCGAAGCATTCATATTGTTAATTTGTGTTTCCAAAGCAGATTCTATTTGATTAAGCCGTTCTGTTTTAATTCCCATCGAATTTATAACGTACATTGCGTAGCCGCCAAAGGATGCCAAAAGCAAAGCTAGTCCGAGCACCAGAAGCAAAATTTTTAAGGTGATTGTGAATTGAAAATTTTGCTTTTTAGCATTCATTTTTTTGCTCCACTTTTTAAAACTATAGGCCTGACTATTCGACACAAACAATTAATTTTTTTTATATTCTTGTAACTCTGCCGATTTAAGAAAGGAGTCGGGTTTAAAGATAAGCGTAACCTCACCTTCCTTTTCCCGGAAATTTGGAAAGTAATCTGGAATATCGTTTTGAAAAACTTTGGTTGAGTCCTGAAAGGACGATTGCCGAATAGACTGGATGCCTAAAACACGATCAATACAAAGAGCAAAGTCTACCCCCGATACACTAATAACAATAAATTTGTTACGCTCGTCTATTACTGTTAGTTCATGACCAAGGTATTTTGATAGATCTATACAACTCAAAACTTGCCCGCGAAGGCTGATCAATCCTCGAATAAAATCGGCTACTTTGTATAATGGGGTTACGTCTGACCCCTCAATAACTTCCAAAACTTTAGTGATTTCAATAGCGATAGTGCTGTTTTTTATTTTCGCCACCATGTAATCTTGACCTAAATCAATTATTTCTTCTTCACTAGATTTGCTATCTATATCTTCCTCAGCTTCGACGGCTATCTGGTTTTTTAGTTCTGAAAAAACCAACAAAGATATTTTTTCTGGAGAGAAAATGAAAAGATTTTGTTCTCCATACCAAACGATATCTTTTAAGAGGTCGCTCCTGTTTTCGTCTTCAAATGCCTCTGCATTTTTATAGTTTCTTTTTGATTTTATGGATACGATACCAACATGCGTTTCCATTGTCAGTGCAAACATAATTCCCTTGTAATTTATTGTAATTATGGCACTAGGTATTTTGCCTAAGTTATTATTTTTATCCTTTTTAATTTCATCAATCTTCAAATAGCTTTCCTGACTTTGGAAAATAGGCAGGAGCTTTCCTCTATATTCGGTGGTCCCAATACAAGACCTTAAAAACCCTTTTAGTGGTGAGATGGTGCCATAGTCGTTTGTAATCTCTGTGACATAGGCTACTGGTATTCCGAAGAGAATTCCTCCGCATTCGTAAACAAATACCTCACTTGTAATTTCGGTCTCTTCAATTTTTGGATCACCACCAAGATTTCTTACATCCTCTCTTGTTTCAATTTTTGAAATTTTTTGATTTTCTTTTTTGTTAAATTTTTTCTTTTTTGACTTTTTTACTTTGACTTTATCGATTTTTTCTTTTTTTTCAGGAGCAGTTGTGACAGGTTTAGATGGTTCAATAACAGAACTTGGTAACGCATCAACTAATTGATTGAATTTTTCTTCCGAAATATTTTTAGGCGATATTTTATCAAATTTTTTAGCCAAAAATTAGGCCTCACTCTTTATTAGTTTCAGTGCTTCATTTGTTAAGTCAACAATTTCCTCGGTTGCTTGTTTATTGTAACCGATAACTGATATTTTATTAACATTAGTCTCAGCAAAGCAAACTCTTTGTGAAATGCATGTTTCAGCTACTTCAATCCCGTCCTCTTTGAGTTGTTCGATTACATGCGACAAGATCGAACTCCGTTTATTGACACCATTCAAAACGGTCAAAACGGGTGCTTTATTAACATTTTGGCTAGATTGCTTTAGAAAAACTTCAATCCAACCTTGCCCAACTAGGTCATCTCTAGAAACGCGGCATGGTGTAACAATTAAAGATGATTGAAAAAGAAACTGCGCCATTTCTTTAGTTAGACTGCCTTGTGTGTCTATTAAAAGAAAATCAACCTCAACATCTCCTACTGATACCATTTCTGCGGGCTCGATAATTTCAACTCTGGATAATAATCTATCTTTTGTTCCGGTGATCCAATCCTGAGAACATTTTTGCTGATCTGCGTCTAATAGAGCCACCGAATAACCGGAACGTATCAAAATGGCTGCCATATTTATACATAATGTGGATTTGCCTGATCCTCCTTTAACATTTGCAAAAGTTATAACCGTAGCCAATTTAGACTCCTTTTGGACTATTTTAAGCATATGATTTCAATATTGATAACACGGTATTTAAAGGCAAAAATCAAGTAATCGGGAAAAGATGATTTTTAAAAAATAAAAATTTAAAAAGCTATCGCCAGCACTTTTAAAAAATGCTAATGCGCAACTTTAATAGAAAAAAAGAAATTTCATTATGACATCAAACATGAAGGCTATTTTGACTTGTCTTTTGGCCTACTTTTTTTTTGATGTAATGAGCGTTCATGTGCGTATCCTGTCAATTAATTATTCTACGCAAGAACTTTCGGTTTACCGAAACGTTATCGGGGTTCTCCCAGCAATTTTCTATATGTGGTATTCCAAAGAACTAAGCTTAAAAATTTCTGATTATAAATTAGACAAATGGAAATTAGCCATATCGCGGGGCTTAGTCATAGCGGTAGCGCAGCTGTGTTTGTACACTGCAATAGCCAAACTGGAATTAGCAACCGTATCTGCTCTAGGCCAGGTGAGTGCTCTTTTCACAGTTTTGTTAGCAATTTTCATTTACAAGGAACAAGTTGGGTTTTGGCGTTGGACGGCTGTGATTTTTGGCTTTGTAGGTGCCTTAATGATCATAAGGCCTGGATCTGATATCTTTTCTTGGTATTCAATTTTGCCAATTTGCGCTGCTTTTTGTTATGCTTCCTCAATAATTACTTTGCGCAGTTTTAAAAGTTCCATTTCCAGTGCAATTTTATTTCTTTATTCTGCAATTTCTGCAGCTTTTGGTGCAATGCTTCTTGCTTTTGGATCGATAAGTTTTACCCCCATCAAATCCCTAATTGATGCTATTTTAATTACGTCTATGGCCGTTTGTGGTGGTTTTGGTGTGGTATTTTTAATGTATGCATTTCGTAATGCTCCGTCGGCTTTATTGGCGCCCTTCAGTTATTTTGGTATTTTGACTTCTTTTCTTATTGGTTGGATAGTTTTTGACGAATTTCCAGTAGATACACTTTTCCCGGGAGTACTTTTAATTTTAATTTCTGGTTTTGTTATAATTTGGCGTGAAAATCAAAAACCTTAATTAAAAGCGAAAAATTTACTAAAATTCATATAAGATATTGTTTTTTATTTAGTATTTACAATTTTTTCAAGGATTTCTGTTTAAAAATAAATTTTAGACGACATAAAACTACTTTTTTATGATAAAAAACGAATTTTTATTACTTTTTTGCTTGCATCTTGTTTTTTTCAATTTATTAAGCCGTCACGGATATATGTCGGGGGGTGAACCACATATTCTTCAACACCGAACAGTCAGAAAGACAATATGAATGTCTAAGCCAAAATTATTGATAACAAGACGTTGGCCAAAAGCAGTTGAGGAGGCCGCGAGTGAAGACTTTGATGTCACCTTAAATGAAAAAGACAGACCATTAAGTAGCGAGGATATGCGTAATGCTTTGACAAGCTATGATGCTATTTCGCCAACAGTTACTGACATATTAAATACAAAAACTTTTGAAGTCGAAAACGTACGTTGCAAAATTTTATGCAATTATGGAGTTGGCTATAGTCATATTGACTTAACTAGCGCTCAAAAGTTAGGGATTTGCGTTACTAATACACCAGATGTACTGAGCGATTGCACGGCTGACATAGCCATGACGCTTATGCTGATGGCCGCTCGCCGCGCTGGTGAAGGTGAGAGAGAACTCCGTGCAGATGAATGGCAAGGTTGGCGTCCCACCCATATGATTGGTTCAAAAGTTACGGGTAAGACATTAGGGATAGTTGGCTTTGGTCGAATTGGGCAAGCCATGGCCTCTCGCGCTCACTTTGGCTTTGGAATGAAAATAAATATTTTTTCTCGATCGCAGGTGAGTTCAGAAATATTAGAAAAATATAATGCAAAACAATTCGGCTCGGTTGAAACTTTATTGAACGAGAGTGACTTTGTTTCATTGCATTGTCCTGGAGGTACTTCAAACCGCCATTTAATAAATGCATCAAACCTGTCTTATGCAAAACCTGATTTAATTTTGATAAATACTGCAAGAGGTGAAGTTATCGATGAAACCGCGCTTGCAAATGCTTTAAAAAATAAAGTTATTAAAGCTGCTGGGCTTGACGTATTTGATGGCGAGCCAAAAATTAATCCTATCCTAATGGCTGCACCTAATCTCGTTATGCTGCCGCATCTAGGTAGTGCCACAAGGGAAACACGAGAAGCAATGGGTTTTCGAGCACTTGAAAATTGTAAGGCTTTTTTTAACGAAGAACCTCCTTTGGATAGGGTTGCATAAAGAAAAATTAGTGGAAACGTCAAATTTTCAAATTATTTCAAATAAAAAGGATGTATGATGATGTATGAAAAACTTGCTATTCCAAACACCCTTGCGGCAGGGCCAGGACCTGGGAATACCGACCCGCGTGTTTTAGAGCAATTTGCAAAGGCGGGTATTGCCGATCATATGCAACCCGACGTTTTGCGTGGTATGAAAGAATGTAAAGTTATGTTGCGCGAAGTATGGGGTACGACTAATGTATATACTTTTGGTGTTGCCGGAACTGGATGGAGTGGGTTAGACGCTATGATCTCCGCAGTTAAACCAGGCGACAAAGTTGTAGCTTTTGTAAACGGAACATTTTCCGGTATTGACGCTCTTTCCCTGCGAATGAAGGCAGCAACAGAAGAAGAATTAGGTGCAAACCCTCTAGATCCAGATGCTAAAAGTGTAAAGATCATTAACGTGCCACATGGTCAATCAGTCAATAAAGAAACAATAGAAAGCTGTATTAACGATCATCAACCTAAATGGGCGTTCATGGCACACTATGAGACGGGTTCAGGTCGTGTGAATGATTTAAGAGCTTTTTCAGACACTTGTGAAAAGTACGGAGTTTTAGGTCTTGTAGACGCAGTTAGCTCGTTAGGAGTTGGCGATTTTAGAATTGATGATTACCCTGGAGTAGTTGCATGGGCTTCATGCCCCCAAAAAGGCATTTGTTGCCTTCCCCTAACTTATGCCCCAGTTAGTTTTTCTGATAAATATATTGACGTTTTAAAGACTGGAGGCGCAAGATCGTTTGTTCATAATCCAATTCTTGAAGCAAGACATTGGGCAATCATTGATGGCTCGGACGTCGATAAGGGCTCGTATCACAGAACACATTCTGCTTATGCTGTTGCAGCGTTTCACGAAGCTCTCCGGTTAACGTTGCAGGAGGGAATTTCGAATAGGGCAGCAAAATATGCTAAATTTGAAAAAGTTCTAAGTGGTGCATTCAGAGCAATGGGATGTGATGTAACATCGAACATGACTTCTTTAGTGGTATTAAATTTGCCAAAAAACCTTTCAGGGCGAGAGATGGAATTTGTACAGCATTGCCGGTCAGACAATTTTGGCATTTGGCCTACACTTTCCGAACCTGTACAAATCAGGGTAGGTATTCTGAACCTACTAAACGATAAAGCAATATCGGAAATCATCGAACGATTTGGTATTGCTCTTAAGGAGCTAGGTGGGCAATTTGATGACAATTTAGTGTCGTTAGAAATAGATAGACTGTCTAGGCCAATAGCTGCGGAGTAGCAACGAATTTTACTTAGAGATCCCTCGTAACTTCTGTTGCCTTTTTATTATAGCGTCAATATCCTGAAAGCTTAAGTTAGGATATTGGCGAGTTATCTCATAAATTTTGTCTTCGTGAGATTTACTGGACCACGAGCCTGCCGATGTGTCAGTCAAGAATTCTGTGAACATATCTACTGGGTTTAGCCAATCGTATGGCCCTTCCAAATATATTTTGTATATGTCCCGTTCCAAACTCATTGTTTCGAATGTTCCTCTTTGAGAATCAGTATGATTGACCAAATAGAATGAAGAAATGATAAAACAGAAAACAGGCCACCTATAAAACCAATTTCAAAGATACCTGGATCACTTGGCCCACGAACTACAACTAAATAAGAAATTAAACACAGCAAAAGTAATGACACAATCGCCCTGAATTTGTATTCGTTTAATTTGGATTTATCATACATGTAAAAAAATTATTGATATATTTCAAATTGCTATCGCCAATTAGCTTGATATAATCCAAATTCAAGCAAAATCAAAATAAGAAAATATTCAGGCCTTACAAAATTATTTTGAATATAAATACCTTTGACTAAAAAAGTAAAATTCCGTGGCGGAAATTTTACAAGAAAGTGTAAAAAATAATTGACACTTTTTTAAAATTTTATTTATATGGACATGTCGAGCTAAAGCCTATTTACAAGGATGACTTCGTTTAGGGGAAACTCGACGCGGAATTTGTCTATTGTTTATGTTCATCACCCTGATCTTTAAAAATAGATAAGTTTCAAACTGTTGGTGGGCGCTCATACTATAGGTATGGGCGCTTTCAACTTTGAATATACTTGGTATTTTTTTAAAAAAGCCGGTCGGCTATTTTCCGCCAAATTAAGTGACAACCTAAGTTGACAGATTTTAAATTTAATTTAACATTTTATACTTAATGATAATCTTGGGGGTTTAAATGGAATTATTAAGTTTTTCGGTATCCACTCCGTTTTGGATTTGGCTTTTATTTGCTCTTGCTACGGCTTACTACTACGATGTGATGAAGAAACGGATTAATCGACTAGAGCAAAGGCTCTTAGATTTGACTGGTTAAGTTTTAGCACCAATCTTTTATGATCTTTACTTCCACAATTTTCGGCGGGGCACTCGCACCGCTAGCATAAACATTAGTAGTGGGTTTCTAAACCGTCTCAAGTCTAAAGCTTCGAAAACACCTACAGTCCTTGTGCCTTTGATCCTTGTTGAAACAGTTGCTCGACTATAAAACGGAGCATCCAAGAGGCTTTTTTCTTGCTTTGGTTTATCGTGGTTATCACATCTCG
>CACPBQ010000011.1 GCA_902632125.1 Paracoccaceae bacterium
TTGTAAAGGAACTCACGCAAGTATCGGGCATTGGAAATTGGACTGCCGAGATTTATGCTATGTTTAGCTTAGGTCGAGCAGATGTCTTCGCCCCTGGAGATTTAGCCCTTCAAGAAGCAACAAGATCGCTATTTAATCTGAAAGAACGCCCAAGTGAGAAAGAATTAAGATCTATGGCCAAAGATTGGTCGCCTTGGCAAGCTGTTGCCGCTAGATTACTCTGGTCATACTACAATCAGCAAAAAAAGCGGGAGGGAATCCGTTGACCCGAATACTTAATTCTGAAAGAAAAGACGCACTTTCTGGATCTACCCGATCAGCAGTCGTTTTTCTTCATGGATATGGTGCCAATGGTGCTGATCTTTTGGGGCTTGCAGATCCACTTTCTGAGCATTTACCGGATACTTTATTTATTGCTCCCGATGCTCCAGAAACCTGTGTCGGATCTCCCTTTGGTTATCAGTGGTTTCCCATTCCTTGGATTGATGGTTCTGCAGAAGAGGAAAGTATGCGAGGAATGGTGGCCGCAGCTAACGATCTCAATGCCTTTCTTGATGCTTTAATGGTTGACGAAGATTTATTGCCAGAACAAGTCGTTTTATTTGGCTTTTCTCAAGGCACAATGCTTGCTTTGCATATAGTTCCTCGTCGCGACGATGAGATTGCTGGATTAGTTGCCTTTTCAGGTAGGTTGATGGAGCCTGATGTTCTGGTTGATGAAGTAAAGAGTAGGCCGCCCATTTTGTTAGTGCACGGTGATCAAGATGATGTTGTGCCAGTTCAATCGTTGCCGGAGGCTGTAGAGGGGTTAGAGAAAGCTGATTTCAAAGATGTATTTGCTCACATCATGAAAGGTACTGGCCATGGTATTGCTCCCGATGGTTTGTCTGTTGCTTTGGCATTTATCCGTGATAAAGTTGGATTTTTATGATTTAGAATAAAAATAATCTTTTCGAAATAGCTATATGGAGAGGCTTGATACAAATAAAATACGATATATAGTATCAGTAATAGCAATGTAATATTGCAATAAGGTTTTTGGGGGTTATCAAAATGGGTGTTTTTTTAGAGGGTAGGCTATCGCAAGATGCAAATACCATAAAACATCACCCAGCTTTAGTCCTAAATGCTGATTACCGACCTCTATCATATTATCCTTTATCGCTTTGGTGTTGGCAGGATGCAGTGAAAGCTGCGTATATGGAGCGTGTTGATATTGTTGCCCAATACGACAAGTTTGTTCACAGCCCTACGGTAAAAATCAAAATACCCTCTGTTGTCGTTTTGAAAGATTATGTTAAACCTCAGAAAAGCGTTGCTTTTACAAGATTTAATTTATTTCTACGTGATGAATTCAGATGCCAGTACTGTGGAAATCGTGGTGAACTAACTTTTGATCACGTGGTTCCACGTTCCTCTGGAGGTACTACAAGATGGGACAATGTTGTGGCAGCTTGTAGCCCTTGTAATCTTCGAAAAGGTTCCCGGTCACTGGACAGGGCAGGTTTAAAACTTAGGCGCAAGCCAAGACAACCAAGTGCTCCTGAATTGCAAAATCTAGGACGTAAATTCCCTCCGAATTATCTTCATGATAGCTGGATGGATTTTCTTTATTGGGACAGCGAGCTAGAGGCATGAATAAAAATTAGGTAAGGTTATAAATGGGGTATCTAAGTACCCCAAATTTAAATTATTGTTTTAAATAGAAAAATTATTCCTTTTCCCCATTGACTATATTAGTTTAGCTCAGTACTTAACCATCACTTTTTATCGAATGTTCATTCGAACACAAATTAGAAGGTATTTCGCTATGAAGACATTTTCTGCGTCACCTGCGGATATAGAAAAAAATTGGATCCTGATCGATGCTGAGGGGTTAGTTTTAGGAAGATTGGCTGCAATAATAGCGAACAGATTAAGAGGGAAGCATAAGGCATCCTTCACCCCAAACATGGATTGTGGTGATAACGTAATTGTTATCAATGCGGATAAAGTTCAATTGACCGGTAACAAGCGCCACGAAAATTATTACTGGCACACTGGGTATCCAGGAGGAATTAAGTCTCGTACGAAGGAGCAGATACTTGACGGCGAACATCCAGAAAGAGTTTTGACCTTAGCAGTAAAACGAATGTTGCCAAGTAATCGTTTAAGTCGAAAGATTATGACTAATTTAAGGGTTTATGCCGGCACTGATCATCCTCATCAAGCACAAGCTCCAGAGATCTTGGATGTAAGATCAATGAATACTAAAAATACAAGGGTTGCATAAAATGGCAGAAGACATCAAAAGTTTGGGAGACTTGGAAACAGTCGCGGCCACTACTGAAACAATCGTTGAAACAACTGTAGTTCGTGAACCACAGCGTGATGACTTTGGCCGGTCTTATGCTACTGGCAAAAGAAAAGATGCGATCGCCAGAGTTTGGATTAAACCTGGTTCTGGTAAAGTTGTCGTAAATGGAAAAGAAATGAATTCATACTTTGCCCGCCCTGTTTTGCAAATGATCTTACGTCAACCTTTTGAAGTGGCAGGTGTTGAAGATCAATTCGACGTAAATGCAACAGTTAAAGGTGGAGGTCTTTCGGGGCAGGCTGGTGCAGTAAAACATGGTATTTCAAAAGCGCTTCAGCTTTATGAGCCCACTCTACGTGGGGCCCTAAAGACTGCAGGGTTCCTAACACGCGATAGCAGAGTTGTTGAGCGTAAGAAATATGGGAAGAGAAAAGCTAGAAGGTCATTTCAGTTTTCCAAACGTTGATTGGTCATTTAAAAAATTGAAAATAAAAAATGGGTCTCTGAGAGTTGGCGCATTATTAAATTTCAATAGATTATTAAATACTAATTTTCGCCTTTTTCCTTGGCTTTTCGTTTTCTCTCGTGAGGATCTAAAAACCTTTTTCGCAAGCGAATATTGGCAGGTGTTACTTCAACCAACTCATCATTATCAATGTAAGCGATGGCCTCCTCTAGACTGAAATTGATGGGCGGAGTAAGCCGTACTGCCTCATCTGTTCCCGAAGCCCGTACATTCGTCAATTTTTTACCTTTAAGTGGATTTACTTCAAGATCATTTTCTCTGCTGTGCTCGCCTATTATCATTCCCTCATAAACTTTAGTTTGTGGGCCTAAAAACATTCGGCCTCGTTCTTCTAAATTCCAAAGAGCGTAGGCAACAGTCTCACCATTTTCAATAGAGATCAAAACTCCAGCTCTTCGACCCGGAATTGCACCTTTATGTTCTGCCCAACTGTGAAATACACGATTTAGTATCCCCGTTCCTCTAGTATCCGTCAAAAACTCACCATGGTAGCCTATCAAACCCCTTGATGGAACATGAGCTATTATTCTTGTTTTGTTTGATCCAGATGGACGCATTTCAACAAGAGATCCTTTCCTGCTTCCTGTTATTTTTTCAATGACTGCTCCAGAATACTCATCATCAACATCAATAGTGACCTCCTCAATTGGCTCTAGGGTTTTTCCTGCTTCATCTTTTCGCGTAAGCACTTGTGGTCTAGAAATTGATAATTCAAAACCTTCTCGTCGCATGTTTTCAATCAGTACTCCCATTTGTAATTCCCCACGCCCAGCGACATCAAACGCATCACCGCTTTGAGTTTCGGAAACTTTTATTGCGACATTACTTTCCGCCTCTTTTAGCAGTCTTTCTCTAATAACCCTGCTCTGTACTTTACTTCCTTCAAGCCCTGCCAGTGGACTATCGTTAATACCAAAAGTCACACTAATAGTTGGTGGGTCGATGGGAAGAGCTTCAATTGGTTCCTCCACAGCTAAAGCGCATAAAGTATCCGAAACTGTAGCTTTATTCATTCCTGCCAGCGAAACAATATCTCCCGCAGAAGCTTCTTCAATATCTTTCATTGATAAACCTCTGAAAGCTAGAATTTTTGTTACTCTAAACTGTTCAATTTTTTGTCCTATACGACTGATTGCTTGAATAGTGGAACCTATCTTGATTTTCCCACTTTCTATTCTGCCTGTCAAAATACGACCAACAAAAGGGTCGTGACCAAGTGTTGTTGAAAGCATTTTAAAATCTTCATTTTTTCTACTCAATTGTCCGGGGACAGGCACATGATTTATAACCAAGTCAAATAGAGCTTTAAGGTCTTTTCTAGGGCCAGTTAATTCGTGATCAGCCCAGCCTGACCGACCTGAGGCATACATATGTGGGAAGTCTAATTGGTCTTCATTGGCATCCAATGAAGCAAATAAATCAAAGCATTCATCTAAAGCTCTATCAGGCTCTGCATCGGATTTATCAACTTTGTTCAATACAACTATTGGGCGAAGACCCAAATTTAAAGCTTTAGATGTTACAAATTTTGTCTGCGGCATCGGGCCTTCTGCGGCATCAACCAAAAGAATAACGCCATCAACCATACTAAGTATTCGCTCAACTTCTCCACCGAAGTCAGCATGGCCCGGCGTGTCTACAATATTTATTCGCGTTTCTTTCCACTCTACAGACGTTGCTTTGGCTAATATGGTGATACCACGTTCTCTTTCTAAATCATTGCTATCCATTACACGCTCTGATACATTTTGATTTGCTCTGAATGCACCGGACTGTTTAAGTAATTCGTCTACTAAGGTGGTTTTTCCATGATCTACGTGAGCAATAATTGCAATATTGCGAATATCCATATTGGATTACCTCTATAATTCACGGCGCGGCGTATAAGTTTTCTACGGAGAATACCAGTAAATAAATATAAAAAATAAATATTCATTTGTTTCGCAGCTTTGATCAGAGTTTTTATCTCAAGCCAAATGAATATTAAATTCAGATCGAAGTTTTTTATCGATTATGGGATCAATTCTTTTTACTGCATTGTTTAAGATATTTTCTTTTTTCTCAATTGCCTTTTGAACTAAATTAGGTTTACCAAGTTCAACCCACTCTTTGGGCGATGTTCTGTCTCCCAAAGATGGATAAATATACTCAGTTTGCATCAGGCTTAATGTTTGCTCTGAACCTAAAAAATGTCCTGGCCCATCTAGGCACGTACTTTTAATAACATCCAGGCTAACGCTGTCTTCGGTGACTTCAATACCTCTAACGCAGCGCATCGCCTGCCCTAAGAGATCGTCTCCGATGATCAAGGATTCGAGGCAGAACCCTAAAAGTGAAGCATGCATTCCGGCTGCTTCATAAACCATATTGAGGCCGGTGAGGCCTGCCATAACGTTCGACATAGCTTGTTCCCAGCCGGCTTGCATATCTGGCATTTTTGCATCGGCAATTCCTGCTGCTGCTCCACCAGGCAAATCATAAAATCTATGCATTTGAGCGCATCCAGCTGTCAATAGTGCTTGTTCGCCACTGCCACCTGACATCGCCCCAGTTCTCAAATCTGAAACAAAAGGCCAGGTACCAAAAATACAAGGATGCCCAGGTTTAATAGAATAGACATAAACTAGACCGGCAAGACACTCTGCTACGGCTTGGACAATTGCTCCCGCAATGGGTGCCGGTGCAGTCGCGCCGGCTTGACCAGCACTCAATAATAAAATGGGCATGCCAGCTTTTATACAAGCTTCCATTACCTGGCAGCTTTCGGTCGCAAATTTCATTGGCGGTACGACAAAACAATTTGAGTTGGAGACAAATGGCCGCTCGCGCCAAGCTTCTTCACCCCCGGCTATTATGTGTAGCATTTTTATGGCATCGGGAACGAAGGATGGTTCGGTAAATGAGGTGCCGACATGTTTTGTTGTGCCAGCACAGCACGCGTAAACAGTGTTGTAGTCCATTTCCCTATTATCAACAATGTCTCTACAGACCATTGGGCGTTGAAGAAAATGAATATTATCTAGCTCGTTAACAATACAAGCAGCGTCGAAAAGGTCTCTAACCTTACTGTCACGGTACTCATTATTGAGGACGTCAACGATATGAACCGCGGCGCCAGCTGTACCAAAATGAACACGATTACCCGATAAATCCATATCATGTTTTGGATCTCGGCCAAACAGAGTTATATTTCTATTTGCGCAGGCAAGTGCATCTTCTACAAGCGAACGTGGATATCGCAAACGCCCGTCATCACCTAAAATAGCTCCGGCTTTGACCATATTATCGATGCCAGATTGTGGAGCATCTGCTAAACCGATAAACTCCAGAGCATCCAATGCCGCGTTATGAATTTTTTTTTCACCTTCGGGAGATAAGGGGGAGTAAGATCCACCGACCATACCAGCTTTAACTGGGCGAAGATGTTCTGCCAGAGGAGCAGATCGTGCTGTTCTTCGTGCTGTTCGACCTCCGGAGCGGCGGGAAATAGAATTAGACATATTGATTTACCGTTATTTAAGTTAAAGTAGCGCTTTAAATATTGATAAATTTATGGTCGTCCGCGAGCTGCTAGTCCCCTTGTTGCCCCGATAGTTACTTTAACCAGTTGCACTTTAGATATTTGATTCTGCATGGTTTTTCTCATACAAAAAGGGGACTTCAATCAATAAGTAAAAGCTTGTCTGAATACGACATCTTGTTTTGACGTATTCCAGAACTTTTTTATGATAAGTTTGCCGAGATATAGTCTGCTACCGTTTTGCCCAATATTTTATGTGCTTCTGGTTCAAAATGAACGCCATCGGTTTCACTAGTTTCTATAAAATCACCAGCGTTTAATTTGTTGACCTCGTACTTTTCAGCAATTTGATTATAAAAATGATCTAATGCGGCTGTTTTCTCTTTTGCATTAAAAAAAATTTTTTCCAAAGCGTTTTGCTCCTTAACTTGCGGAGGTGTAATAATTAGAATTTGAAAATTGTCATGTTTGCGCTGCATCTCAGGCGTATTTGCGATATTCAAAAGACTAGCTAGTCCCGATGCGATTTGTGTTGCCTGTAACCCAAACTGAATTTTGCTATCGTTTGTTCCAAGCATGATTATCAGCAAATCGATTGGAGCATGGCTGTTTAATGCAATCTTTAAACCAATTTGCCCATTCATATAATCACCCATTTCTGGATCGGGCAAGGAGGTTGTCCTTCCTGGAAGGCCTTCTTCTATAACTTTCCAGTCTGGACTAAGATAATTTTGCATAATCATTGGCCATCGGATATTTTCTCCATATCGAGCATTATTTCCGTCTCTTAGAAGCATTGGAGGTGTTCCGTACGTGTTACTATCGCCAAATGTTAAAATTTTTTTAGTCATTTTTTTAAATTTTAAATCGAAAACCTTAAAAGTATTTTCTGTTTTACAAATATAGAGAATTTAAGGTGAATTTAAATAAATTTTTCAATAATTTTTTATATTCTAAATTATGGGATTATTTGTAAATGTTCCATTGACAAGTTACAAAAAAATAAACATATACCGCGAATACTAATTCAACACACAACGCTGAAAGGCGCGCTGTTCCCGGCGGGTTAACCAAAACACTCTTGTGGCCAAAGAACGCGATTATTAAGGAAAAAAGAATGTTTGCTGTCGTAAAAACAGGCGGAAAGCAGTATAAAGTTCAGACAGGCGATATTTTGCGTGTAGAGAGACTGGCCGCAAACGCCGGTGATAAGGTACAATTCAATCAAATATTGATGCTTGGTGGAGATAAACCTGTTGTGGGCTCTCCCTTGGTCGCTGGAGCAGCGGTCCAAGCGGATGTGATTGACCAGATTAAGGGTGAGAAAACTATAAAGTTCGTCAAGCGAAGACGTAAACACAGCTCAAAGCGAACTCGCGGACATCGTCAATACTTAACTTTAGTTCGGGTTACAGATATTTTGGCTACTGGTGCAGATAAGTCGAAAGTGCAGGAAGCCGTTGGTTCGGGGTCAGTCGATTTTAAGTTTGTCGACAGTGTGAAACCAAAAAAATCAGCTGAATTGAAAACAAAAACACAAAAATCTCCGAAGGAACCAGTTAAAAAAGAGGCCAAACCAGTTAAGGAAGCTAGGCCTGAGAAAGATGCAAAAACTAAAAAGTCGGCGCCGGTAAAAGAGAAAAAGGTAACGGCTTCAGTTTCTGATGATTTGAAACAGTTATCGGGTGTTGGTCCCGCGCTTGAGAAAAAACTGCACGCTGCTGGTGTCAAAAGTTTTGAGCAAATAGCCGCCTGGTCTGCAAAGGACGTAGAAGCGATTAATGAGAAAATTTCATCGAAAGGCCGCGTTGAAAAGGAAGGCTGGATCGATCAAGCTAAAGATAAGCTTAAGGGATAAGGAGAACTAGGTATGGCACATAAAAAAGCTGGAGGGTCATCTCGGAATGGACGTGACTCAGCAGGTCGAAGACTTGGAGTAAAAATATTTGGAGGCCAATTTGCTATTCCTGGTAATATCATTGTTCGCCAGCGCGGTACAAAAATGTGGCCAGGAGAGGGTGTTGGAATGGGCAAAGACCACACTATCTTCGCAACAGTGGAGGGAAACGTGAAGTTTCATAAAGGATTGAAAAACCGTACTTTTATATCAGTCTTGCCTTCAAACAAAGCTGCAGAATAAATTATTATTTGTATAATTGCGAAAAGGCTCGGCAAATTTGCCGAGCTTTTTTTTTAGAGTTTGAAAAATTTAATGGTGCTTTCTTTATTTCATTTTTTACTATTTGCCTTCAGCCAAGTTGGTACTCCAGGGCCAGCAAATATGATTATGCTAGCTACAGGGGCAAAGTATGGTTTTCGCAAAGCTCTTCCTTTTGTATTTGGAGTGATTGTAGGAAAGCAAATAATAATTTGGCCGATCGGTTTTGGCTTACTGCTCCTTAATAAAGATTATCCTTATATTTTTATCTTGTTTAAATATATTTCAGCTGGGTATATTTTATGGTTGGCTTGGCGTATAGCCAATATGCGTATATCAACAAAAACTCCTAATAAAACTGCCCCTAGTTTTTTTTCTGGTCTCATTGTGCATCCTATTAATCCAAAAGCCTGGGCTCTGATCACAACTGGGTTTACTAATTTCGTCGATCCAATAAGTCCCGTTTTTTATTCCACTGCAACTGTCGCCTTTTGTTTGTTTGGTGTTCAGGTCGTTTGTCACCCTATATGGACTCTTTTTGGTGAAAGAATAGCAATTTTAGTGAGTGGAACAGTATATGAGCGTTATATGATGCTCATTTTTGCTGCGCTTACAGTAATTTTTGTCGGCCTTGCTATTTCAAGCTGACAATTTAACATTCTGTTTGAGCAAAGATAATTTAAGTCGGCTTTTTAAATGAACGGCTTGAGACATTTCAATAAAAGGTTTATCGCGTGGAAAAAGATATGAAAGTCGTTTCATGAAGTTTTTGGACCTCGTCAAAGTTTATATACGCTCAGGCTCTGGAGGGGCGGGGTCAGTTAGTTTTCGCCGTGAAAAAAATATTGAATATGGCGGCCCTGATGGAGGTAATGGTGGGCATGGTGGTTCTGTAGTGGTAGAAGCGGTGGAAGGTTTGAATACACTGATAGACTTTCGCTATCAGCAACACTTCTTTGCCGACAATGGAAAGAGCGGTATGGGAAAGCAACGTTCTGGAGCTCATGGAAATGATAAAGTTTTGAAAGTACCAGTCGGAACAGAAATATTAGATGAAGATCAAGAAACTTTATTAGCTGATTTAACAGACGTAGGAAATCGTGCTTTATTGGCTCAGGGAGGAAACGGCGGCTTTGGAAACTTACATTTCAAATCATCGACTAACCAAGCCCCAAGGAAGGCTAACCCGGGCCAAGAGGGTGTTGAGAGAACCATTTGGTTGCGATTAAAGTTAATTGCCGATGTTGGACTTCTCGGTATGCCAAATGCTGGGAAATCCACATTTCTTTCTGCCACTTCAAACGCCCGGCCCAAAATAGCAGATTACCCCTTCACGACGCTTTATCCGAATCTCGGGGTGGTTGGCGTTGACGATAGTGAAATTGTCGTTGCTGATATACCAGGCCTAATTGAGGGCGCTCATTTAGGAAATGGGTTGGGCGATCTTTTTCTTGGGCATGTAGAGCGTTGTTCTGTATTAGTGCATATTATAGATGTTACAAATGACAATTTTTTAAATAATTTCAATATTATAGTAAAAGAAGTTCATCGATATGGAAATGCCCTGTCAGATAAGCCGCGTATAACAGTTTTGAATAAAATCGACGCGCTAGGGGAAGATGAAAGAATTTTTTATAGAGAACAACTGGCGAAAATTATTGACGAACCAGTATTTATGATTTCCGCTGTTAGTGGAGAAGGCATAGAAAATCTGCTTAGAGCAATTCGTTTAGAAGTTGATAAGGGTAAAGGCCTAGGTGTCGAAGAAGAACAAGGTTCGCTAGAATGGCATCCTTAAGTAAGGCGAAACGTATAGTAATCAAAGTAGGTTCAACTCTCTTAGTGGATAAAACCTCTGGAGATTTGAACCTACCTTGGCTTGACTCTTTGGCTTCTGATGTTTCGTCCCTTAAATCTAGTGGGATTGATGTTGTGCTAGTTTCTTCTGGCTCTATTGCTCTTGGACGTGGAACTCTTGGTTTGCAAGATACTGAGCTTTCTTTGGAAAATAGTCAGGCTTCGGCCGCAGTTGGTCAAATTAAGTTAGCCCGTGCATATGAAGAAGTACTGGCGCCATACTCTGTAAAGACTGCGCAAATTTTAGTAACTTTAGAGGATAGTGCTAATCGCAGAAGATATCTAAACACACGGGCCACTATGGAAAGGTTGCTCACTTTCGGGGTTGTACCAATAGTTAATGAGAACGACACTGTTGCTACCGATGAAATACGTTATGGAGATAATGATAGATTGGCTGCTCAGATTGCGGCGACGGTTAGCGCTGATAATTTAATTTTATTATCTGATGTTGATGGCTTGTATTCGAGTAATCCGTTAACAAATCCAGATGCAAAAAGACTTGATATTATTGAAGAAATAACTCCGGAAATAGAGGAAATGGCAGGGGAGGGCGTTTCCGGTATTTCTAAAGGTGGAATGGTGACAAAACTTATGGCTGCTCGAACGGCCACTCAAGCCGGTTGCGCTATGGTAATTACAAAAGGGGACGTTCCTAATCCGATAACAGCATTGGAGAATGGGGCTAACTGTACTTGGTTTAAGCCTAATTTAGATCCACAGACTGCCAGGAAAAGATGGATTTCATCACAAAAGTCTTTTGGTAAATTAATCATTGATCAGGGTGCTATGACTGCTCTCATAGACGGAAAAAGTCTTCTTCCTATTGGGATAAGCAGTCTTGAGGGTGATTTTTCAAGAGGCGATGTAATCAGCATATTTTCAAGCAATGGACGTGAATTAGCAAAAGGTATATGTGCTTATTCGGCAGCAGAAGCTAAATTAATTATTGGCCAAAATAGTAATGAAATAGAAAATATTCTCGGCTATGCTGGAAGAACCGAAATTGTTCACCGAGATGATTTAGCAATCTAAGGTTAGTTATGTCTCAGATTAATTCTTTAGTTATTGATATAGGCAGGCGAGCTCGAGAAGCGTCTCTTAGCTTAGCTGTTGCATCTAGTTTGCAAAAAAGAGATGCATTGATTTATGGAGCTAAATTGATCAAGGAAAATACTGAAAATATACTTAAAAATAATAAAATAGATCTTGATTTTGGGGAATCAAAAGGCTTGTCAGATGCCTTGATGGATCGCTTGCTGTTAAATCCAGAGCGAATAGCTTCAATGATTGTTGGGCTCGAAGCAATTGCTAATCAGGACGATCCTATTGGTGAAATAATGGAGGCATGGGAGCGACCAAATGGTTTGGAAATCAAGAGAGTTCGTACGCCATTAGGTGTTATTGGTGTAATTTATGAAAGTCGTCCAAATGTAACAGCGGATGCAGGTGCACTCTGTGTAAAAGCGGGAAATTCAGTAATTTTGCGATGTGGATCTGAAAGTTATTACAGTTCTATTGCTATTCACAGTTGTCTGCAGAAAGGTTTGTTGAAGGCGAATTTACCGGCGGATGCAGTACAACTTATTCCAACCCGAGATAGGGCTGCTGTCGAGAGCCTCTTAAAAATGACAGATTATGTTGATGTTATTGTACCCAGAGGTGGTAAAAGTCTAGTTGGACTGGTGCAATCAGAGGCAAGAGTTCCGGTATTTGCACATCTTGAGGGAATTGTTCACATATATCTTGATAGAGCGGCTGACCCAAAAAAAGCGTTTGATGTAATCTTGAACTCAAAAACCAGGCGTACAGGTATATGTGGCGCAGCGGAGTGCTTATTAATTAATAATGAAATACTAGAGGGTTTGGGATCTGAAATCGTAAAAATGTTACTTGATGCTGGAGTAGAGGTGAGAGCAGATAGAGAGGCGATTAAAATACCCGGTACAGTTGCAGCGAATAAGGACGATTGGGGTAAAGAATTTTTAGATAGCAAAATAGCAGTTAGGGTTGTGGCTGACTTAGAAGAAGCAATAAATCACATTCAAAATTATAGTTCGCGTCATACCGATTGTATAATTACTGAAAATTTAGAGGCCCGAGACAAGTTTTTTTCTGAGTTAGACAGCGCAATTTTAATGCACAATGCATCAACACAATTTGCTGATGGTGGAGAGTTTGGTATGGGAGCAGAAATAGGCATTGCGACCGGGAAACTGCATGCAAGAGGGCCAGTTGGAACTGTTCAATTAACTTCATTTAAGTATCTTGTTGAAGGGCAGGGAACGACAAGAGATTGAGCATTAATTTAATTGTTTAAACCATTATTTCAGTTATTTTTGATTATTAGTTTGAGTTAAGGAAACAATTTTGGATGATTTAAACCCGTTTTTAGAACCTGGTATGTATGTGCGTCACCCAACTGAAAGAGATTGGGGCGTTGGGCAAGTGCAATCATCTATCAAGGGAAAGGTAACGGTGAATTTTGAAGAAACTGGTAAGGTTGTAATAGATGGCACACGCATTAGTTTAGAAATTGTGTCAAATTAAACTATAATCCCAAATTTATTAATTATTGCACTATATTTAAAAATTGCTAACCCAAATCGATGCTTCAACATATTCCCAAATTTAGAACAAAAATTGCGACTAGTAAGGCTGAGTTTACGTCGGCACAGGAGTTGAGGTATAGAATTTTCGTTCAAGAGCTAGGCGGTGGCGGAGATATGGTCGACCACGATTTGGGTCTAGAGCGCGATCGTTTCGACCCTTATTTCGATCATATACTTTTATTTGACGATGCTCGAGAAAAAAACCCTATTATAGGTGTTTACAGGGTGATGACTTGTAAAAAGGCTTATGAGCTTGGAGAATTTTACTGTGACCAAGAGTATGATCTAGCTGTTTTACGTCGATCTGGTAAAAAACTATTAGAGCTTGGCCGTTCATGTTTGGAACAAGATTATCGAGGAAGCATTGCTTTAGCTTATCTATGGCAAGCAGTAGCTAACTACGCTTTAGAGCGTAAAATCGAAATTTTATTTGGTGTAGCAAGCTTTCATGGAACAAATATATCGGAATTAGCGGAACCATTAAGCTTTTTGCACCATCATTATTTGGCTGATAAAAATTTAAGGCCAGTTGCAAAGAAACCGTTCAATCAGAAAATGAATATTTTAGAACCAGAAATAATAAATCGAAAATCAGCAGTTTTGAAAATGCCAGCTTTGATAAAGAGTTATATAAAGCTGGGAGGTAAAGTCGGTCTAGACGCCTACATAGATCATAAATTTAATACTACAGATGTATGCTTGATCATGGAGACTTCTTCAATAAATTACAGAAAAAAGAATTTTTTTATTCAAGGAGAACTCAATTGACCACGACTTGGATAAGCGAAGATGGTGAACCGATCGACAAAAAAATCTCAATTTTGGGTTGGTTGTTGGTGTTTGGTCGGGGTGGAGCCGTGATTTTTATAATTTCAATTGGGCTAATTTTAAAGCTAATGCTTCGGCTTTTTGAAAAGCTTTTGTTTAAGGATATGCGACCTGTAACCTCATATATAACCGTTTTAGTTAGCAGGATATCCTTAAATATATTATCAATTCCAGTTAAGCGTTTTGGGACCCCTCTTGAACGACCTGGTGCCTTAGTTGCTAACCATTCATCTTGGCTAGACATATTTGTATTAAATTCTGGTCAGCGTTTATATTTTGTCTCAAAATCAGAAGTGGCCAAATGGCCTGGGATAGGACTGTTGGCGAAAGCAACAGGAACGTTATTTATACGCCGAGAGGCAAAAGAGGCTGTTGTTCAGAAAAAACTGTTTGAGAAGAGAATTAAAATGAGGCATCGGCTTCTATTTTTTCCTGAGGGAACATCGACTGACGGATTAAGAGTTCTGCCATTTAAATCAGCTCTATTTCAAGCATTTCTTGACCTAGGATCTAAATCAGAATGTTATATTCAGCCGGTAACTGTTGTTTACTTCGCCCCCAAAAACGAGGATCCAAGGTTTTATGGTTGGTGGGGTGATATGTCATTTGCACTACATTTACTGAAAACAATTGCCGCTAAGCGACAGGGAAATATACAGGTGCGATACCATGATCCACTATTGGTTTCTAACTTTGCTAATCGTAAAGAGCTAGCACAAGCAGCAGAAAAAATAGTACGATCTTCACATGTTTTGGCAGAAATTAATGCTAAAAATCAATTAGCTGATTGAGTTCGTTTAAAGGATTAGGTTCATTCCAGAGTTCATTGCCGAAAGCAAAAAAATCAGTATTATTTTCTAGGCTGTCAATAACCTTTTTATTGAGATTGCCTTCTGCCACAACCGGGACCTCTATCATTGTGCTCCACCACTTAAACAAATCATTTTGGGCAATAGTACCATCCTTAAGTGTCGTTTTTCTTAATGGTCCAAAGCTAATGTAATCAGCGCCGGCTTCACCAGCTATTAGCCCGTCATGCTTCGAATTTCCGCAAAAGGCACCAACTATTGAATCTTTTACTAAATTTTTCCGTGCTTTCCAAACATTTCTCGAGCCATCTGACAAGTGCACCCCATCTAGCCCATGTTTTTCAACAAATAGAAAATGATCCTTGATAAGAATTGCAACATCTCTGGAATGACAAATATCCCTTGTAACATCAGCAGTTTTTGCAATTACATCTTCATTCTTAGTAGAGAGAGCAAGTCGAAAACAAGAAATCTCAATCGAGTCTAGTATAAGTTTTAAATCGTCTGAAAATTTTTCGATTTCAAATTTTGCTGGGCTAACAATATAAAGTTTAGACTTCATTGATTTTATTATTTCCAAAATCCAATTTAATGACTAACTAAGCATTAACCTCAAAAATGAAAATAACCAACATCAAGAAAATAGTTTTTATTTGGTTTTGGGATTTGAAATTAAAGTATTGATTGAGAGGAATTAAAAGTGCCAATCAAAAACAAACACCCATGTTTTATTTTGGTCAATCCGCAAATGGGCGAAAACATAGGCGCATCAGCTCGTGGAATGTGGAATTTCGGTCTAGAACGTATGCGGCTTGTATCACCACGAGATAGATGGCCGAACCAAAAAGCAGTTGCAATGGCGAGTGGCGCTGGTCGAATATTAGATGAGGCATTAGTTTTCCAAACTCTTTCTGATGCTATTGCCGATCAACATTTTGTTTTTGCAACTACAGCCAGACCAAGGGATTTAATTAAACCAATTTTTTCTCCTGAGGAGGCTGTAAAACTCGCCTCTAGTAAAATTTCCGAGGGTCAAAATGTAGGATTTGCTTTTGGGCCTGAGAGATCAGGTCTTGAGAACTCAGATATAATAAAAGCTAATGCCATTGTTTCTGTCCCGGTAAATGAACAATTCCCTTCGCTTAACTTGGCCCAATGTGTTCTTTTATTAGCCTATGAGTGGATGCTTATTTCTGATAATGCTCAAAACGGTGAGCCAATTTCAGAACACTTAGATACGGTAACTGTTACGAAAGTGGAAAAGCTTTCAAAGCATTTTGAAGAAGCATTGGAGAAAGCAGGTTTTTTTTATCCGGTAAATAAAGCAGAGAGTATGAAAGCTAATTTTAGAAATATGTGGTCTCGTATGCCTTTAACTCAATCTGATGTAAAAATTTTTTACGGTATGCTTAAACAGTTACTTAGATCAAATAAAAATAGTTGAGTTCATAAATACTTTTACTAATTGTATTTTTAGAAGTTTTGTAGAAGGTAACTACTGCTAGAAATGTCGTGGTAATTAATGATGAGTAAAAAAAGAGCTATATTTCAGGAGTTTTCGGATAATGAAAAGCCTTTTGTAAGTGATAGTGTCGGTATAATTGAAAAAAGTTCCAATGATATAGCAAGGAGTACAGCTCAAATATGGTTGAAAGCCCTTTTCCTTTTAATTGTGCTAATTATATTGGTAGGTGGTTTAACGCGACTGACAGACAGTGGACTGTCAATAACTGAGTGGAAACCCATTACCGGTGCGTTACCGCCACTTTCAGTGGAAAGCTGGGAATCTGAGTTTAGCAAGTACAAGCAGATTCCAGAGTATAAATTACAAAATGAGGGAATGAGCTTGAATGAATTCAAATTTATTTACTGGTGGGAGTGGGGCCATCGACAGCTCGGCCGAATAATAGGTTTAGTTTGGTTTCTTGGTTTTGTTTCTCTCTTGGCATTTGGAAAAGTCCAAAAATCTTGGCGTTTCAGATTATTACTCATAGGGGTTTTAATAGGCGTTCAGGGTACAGTTGGTTGGTGGATGGTTTCAAGTGGATTGACTGGCACAGTGTTAGACGTTGCCAGCTACAGACTGGCAACACATTTAGGGCTCGCGTTTATTATTCTTGGGTATATTACTTGGTTTGTTCTTTTACTTGGCAGAAGTGAAAGTTTTTTACTGAAAGCACGAAGAAATGCTGAACCAAAATTTATATTTTTAGCTACGGGTTTGTTATATTTAACTTTTTTACAAATTCTTTTTGGGGCTCTGGTAGCTGGAATTGATGCTGGTAGATCTTACACTGATTGGCCTTTGATGGCAGGTCAAATTTTTCCACCCGATTTGTTTTATTTGAATCCGTGGTGGAGGAACTTTTTTGAAGATCCTGGTTTAGTGCAATTTATTCATAGGGTCAGCGGTTATGTTCTTTTTGTCTTTTGTATTTACAGTTGGTTTAGTGTTAGAAAATCAGGGAATAAAAGTTTAAAGTTCGGTTTTAATCTGATTTTCGCGATCGCTTTTTTTCAAATGTTTTTGGGAATAATCACAGTATTGTATGCGGCTCCATGGGAATTTGCCATCATTCACCAGTTTGGTGCTATATTACTTTGGGTTTCTGTCTTACGAACAAGATTTATAACCAAATATCCACCAAGTAATATTTTGTCGACTTGATCGTTCGGTGGGTGCCTAAAAATTGTTAGCCTTGAATATCTTCATCTTCGGCGTCTCCCTGATCCATTATCCAAGCCACTGACACAACTTCCTCATTTTCCTTGGTGTCAAAGACTTTGACACCTCCAGCGCTTCTAGATCGGAAAGAAATACCTTCGATAGGAACGCGAATTGATTGACCATTTGAAGTAGCCAACATTATTTGATCCTCAAGCTCTACTGGAAAACTCGCAACTATGGCTCCGCCTCGCATGGCTTTGTCCATTGCCGCGACGCCCATTCCTCCGCGACCTCTCACTGGATAGTCGTGACTTGAAGAAAGCTTACCTGCGCCACCAGAAGTGATAGTCAGTATTAAATTCTCAGACGCTGACATTTCCGCATAACGGTCAGGTGATATGGTAGCATTTTCGTTTACATCGTCTTCGTCTGAAATTATTTCTTCATCAACCAGCCCAGATACAGCGCGGCGCATCTTTAAATAAGCAGACCTTTCATCGGGTGTAGCAATAAAATGCCTTATAACAGACATAGAAACTACTTTATCTTTTCCTAAGAGTTTAATTCCTCGAACGCCAGTTGATTTTCGGCCTTTAAATACTCTAACTGCAGTGGTTGAAAAACGAATTGCTCTTCCAGAATTTGTAAACAGCATAATATCATCTTCTTCGCCAGCTATACGAGCATTTACCAGTTCAGTACCCTCGTTCAAATCCATTGCAATTTTTCCATTTGAGCGCACATTGGTAAAATCTGATAGCGCGTTTCTGCGTATATCACCGGCAGAAGTAGCAAAGATAATTTGCAAATTATCCCATTCTTTTTCATCTACATCGACAGGCATTATTGCAGCTATTGAAACACCTACTGGAATTGGCAAAATGTTTACTATAGCTTTACCTTTAGCGGTTCTGCCACCCAGAGGTAATCTCCACGTTTTGAGTTTATACGCCATGCCGTCTGTTGTGAAAAATAGTAGTTGGGTATGCGTGTTTGCCACGAATAGCGTGGTTACAACATCTTCATCTTTTGTTTGCATGCCTGCTAGGCCTTTACCACCTCGACGCTGCGCTCGAAAATCGATGAGTGGTGTACGCTTAATATACCCTCCTGAAGTTACAGTTACGACCATATCCTCACGTTCGATCAGGTCTTCGTCCTCCATATCGCCAGACCACTCTACGATCTCAGTTCTCCGAGCAACTGCAAACTGCGCTTTGACTTCTTTTAATTCACTAGCAATGATCTCCAGGATTTGCTCACGAGAACTTAGAATTGCAAGGTACTCTTTGATTTTTATTGACAGAGTTTCTAATTCTTCTGTGACTTCTTTTACGCCAATTTGAGTTAGGCGTTGTAACCGTAATTCTAATATGGCTCGCGCTTGGGTTTCCGATAGGTTATACGTATCATCTTTGTTTATTGTATGAGTTGGGTCATCAATCAGTTTGATATATTCCGCGATCGATCCAGCTGGCCAGCGTCGAAGCATTAGTTTCTCACGGGCTTCGGCAGCATCAGATGACGAACGTATCGTTGCAACCACCTCATCAACATTAGTGACTGCCACCGCAAGGCCGCAAAGTATATGCGACCGTTCGCGAGCCTTCCTTAATTCGAAAGCCGTTCTTCGAGCTACAACAATTTCTCTAAACTCAATAAAATTGGCTAAAAATGATCGTAATGTTAATTGCTCAGGTCTGCCTCCATTTAAAGCTAACATATTGCAGCCAAAAGAGGTTTGCATAGGAGTAAATCGATAAAGTTGATTCAAGACAACTTCAGCAGTTGCGTCTCTTTTTAATTCGACGACAACTCTTACGCCATTCCTGTCACTCTCATCTTGTACATGGGCAATTCCTTCTACTTTTTTATCCCGTACTTGTTCGGCAATTTTTTCTATCATTGAAGCTTTATTTACTTGATATGGGATTTCTTCAATAATGATTGCAAAGCGATCCTTCTTAAGCTCTTCAATTTTAGTTTTTGCCCGAATTATAACGCTGCCCCGACCTTCAAGATAGGCTTTTCGAGCGCCTGATCGACCCAACATCATTCCGCCAGTCGGAAAGTCAGGCCCAGGCACATATTGTATTAGATCTTCCGAGCTCAAATCAGGAGTTTCTATTAGTGCTAGTGTCGCATCAACAACTTCACCAAGATTATGCGGAGGAATATTTGTTGCCATCCCAACAGCAATCCCTCCTGCTCCATTAACCAACATATTCGGAAAGCGAGCCGGCAGAACTGAAGGTTCTCGATCCTTTCCATCGTAATTATCCTGAAAGTCAACGGTGTCTTTATCTATGTCATTTAGGAGGAAGGCTGCGGGTTTATCCATTCGCACTTCCGTATACCTCATGGCCGCTGGATTATCCCCGTCCATAGATCCAAAATTTCCCTGACCATCCAGCAAAGGCAAGGACATGGAAAATGGCTGAGCCATTCTGACTAAAGCATCATAAATTGCACTGTCGCCATGCGGGTGATACTTACCCATTACGTCACCTACAGGTCGTGCAGATTTCCGATATGACTTTTCATGGGTGTTGCTTGTTTCGTGCATTGCATACAAAATTCGCCGATGCACTGGCTTTAAGCCGTCCCTTAAATCTGGTATTGCCCTACTTACTATGACACTCATTGCGTAGTCCAAGTAAGAAGTTTTTAGCTCTTTTGTTATCGAAATTGATGGACCGTCGTATGGCTTGCGTTCAACGACGCTTGATCCGTCATCTTCAGATTTATCTTCTGAGTCGCTCAAGATTTCACACCCAAGTAGAAATACTATATTTTGTTATTTATAGTATAACAGAGCATGTATGTTGTGCGCAATGAAAGACTTAAGATAATTCTTTAAATTTACTGTTTATGCCAAGTACTCAAAGTGAAAGGTTTCAAAATACTAGAACCTTAGTTTTGTATATTTGCTACCCTCTAATGTGGCCCCAACCTTCAATCCTGCTTGGCCAAATACCAAAGCTATGACAGGAGATAGGGTTGTTAGTGTTTCGATTTTCAATGACTCGCTGATACTAGGCGTAATGTATTCCAAATCTCCACCCGCTGAAAAACCCATTGAGTATTCAAACTGGGTAAGTGCCGTATCCGTCATGAAAAACAGTACGTGCGCATATTGTTGGGCGCCTAATTGTATTCCTGTATTTGCAGAGATTGATGAATAGTAGTTTTTAACTGAGCCATTTACTACAAGTGCACCACGGCCATATCCTGCTCCAAGGCCAAATCCGGCTTCTGTCACAAGTGGCATTACCAAAATTCCAGATGCTTTAGCTGCTAATTGCCTGCTGTATGGATATTCTAAATACATTTGCTCTATTGTTTTAAAAACTCTTGCATCAATTTGAGCAGCAGCTTTAGGGGTATTTAAAGGGTTAGATATTTTTGGGATACTACAAGATGATAAAAAAATTGTAGATACTAGGGCTATTGTAAGGAATTTAAAAATAACTTTCATTTCAGATCACTTATTTTTTTATTTTAATAGCTTTGCAGCTTCAGGAGCAAAGTAAGTCAATATTCCATCACAACCAGAACGCTTAAATGCCATTAAGGTTTCGATGATGATTTTATTTCGATCAAGCCAGCCTTTTTCAAAAGCTCCAGATAACATAGAATATTCGCCACTAACTTGGTATGCAAAAGTAGGGGCTCCAAATGTATCCTTTACCCTTCTACAGATATCAAGATAGGGCATCCCAGGTTTTATCATAACCATGTCTGCGCCTTCTTTAAGGTCTCTTGCTACCAATCGAAGCGCTTCATTAGAATTTGCTATATCCATTTGATATGTTTTTTTATCACCGGTAAGAGCGCCAGTTGCCCCTACAGCATCTCGAAAAGGTCCATAAAAACTGCTGGAATACTTCGCCGCGTATGACATTATACTGACTTCAGAGTGGCCATTCTCCTCCAGAGCTGACCTAATTGCTCCAATACGGCCATCCATCATATCAGATGGACCTATCACATCACTGCCCGCCTCAGCCTGTGAGAGGGCTTGTTTAACCAAAGCCTCTACTGTTTTGTCATTCACGATTTTTCCATTTTCGACAAAGCCGTCGTGTCCATTAATATTATAGGGATCTAAGGCCACATCTGACATGACAACAAGCTCTGGAATTTCTTTTTTAATGGCTCTGGTTGCTTTGTTTGACAAATTGTCTGGGTTCCATGCCTCAGCGCAATCTTCAGTTTTTTTTGATTGTTCTGTGTATGGAAAAAGACAGATAGCTGGTATTCCTAAATCAAAAGCCTCAGAAGCAGCGTTTACAAGCCGGTCTATGCTTCTTCTTTTTACTCCGGGCATTGAAGGCACATCTTGTTCAACATTATTGCCGTTACAGATAAAAAGGGGCCATATGAAATCGTTTGCACTAAGGCTTGTTTCACTTACCAAATTTCGTATTTTTTCGTTTTTTCTAGTACGCCTAAACCGCAACGAAGGAAATTTTTGATCGATAAAATTCATAGTAAAAACAATCTTTTTCGACAACTTTACATGAATTCGATATGACCTCAAGTGTTTGTGTTAGTGTGCTCTTGTTGTTTAGCTAGTCTAAACTAAATTATGATTTGGCAAATTGAATTATGTGAATAATTTATGATTTTATTTTCAATAGATGCTTATTCTAGTATATGGTTCTGGTCGCTACTAATCATCGCGTGGTTAATCTCGATAGATAAGTTCTCCGTACATAGCCATTACAAATGGATTTCTGCATCAAATAGTGGGGCACCACAACAGAAAGAGATGCTAATATCTTTTTATTTAAAAATGGATAATTTAGGTAAATACAAAAATAATAATTTAACCCTTTTTCCAATTTGTTTTATTTCGTTCTTTCTCGTTAATTGGACATTTGTGGCTTTTTTCTATTCTGTTGAGTTTCTCCAGGCCGCTTTTTTGCTTTTTTGGCCCTTTATCGTTTGCTTCATCTTGCGTCTCTGTCTAGGCCAGTCTATTGGATCCATTGAAGAGGTAACGTTTAAAGATGTTTTTATAAAAGTTAAGCTATTTAGACGTGTTGCTATTATAATTGCAATAGTATCGCTTCTGAGCAGCATTACTTGGGGTTCCTATTTTAATCTAAAAACCATCTTTTTTTAACTTAAGCATTTTTTCACTTGTAAGCTATAAAATGACCGATAATTTTTTAAAAATGGGTGGTGCTCCTGAAGGGTATGATGCGGCTTTAATTGTAAAAGAATTTGAAAAATCTGGCACTTGTTTGCTCCACGTTGCTAGAGACGATAAACGAATGGCGGCAGTTAAAGATGCTTTGAACTTCTTTGCCCCAGATATTCCAATAAAAATATTTCCCAGTTGGGATTGTTTACCATACGACCGTATTTCACCCAATTCAGAGATATCTTCGCGCAGATTATCAATTTTAACAGATTTGGCCCAGAATGTGTCTTCGAAATATATTATTCTCACAACCGTTAACGCGGCGACGCAAAGAATCCCAAATAGATCAATTCTTTCGTCAGCGATATTTCAAGCTGAAGTGGGAAAACATATAGACTTAAACCTACTATACAAGTTTCTCGGTAAAATGGGGTTTTCGAAAACATCCACTGTTTCTGAACCTGGAGATTACGCTGTAAGGGGTGGCATCATAGATATTTTTGCACCTGGTGAAGTTGGCGCCATCAGATTGGATTTGTTTGGTGATGTTTTAGATGGGGTTCGGCAGTTTGACCCCATTACTCAACGAACCGTCTCAAAAATGCAAAGTATAAGACTTGTTCCTGTTTCTGAAGTGATTGTCGACGAAGAGTCTATTTCTCGATTCAGGAAAAATTACCGAAAAGAATTTGGAGCGTCTCATTCAAAAGATATTTTATATGAAAATATAAGTATGGGGATTAAATATCAAGGAGTGGAGCATTGGCTACCTTTTTTTCATGAGAAATTAGAAACTATTTTTGATTACCTGCCTAAAGCAACTGTAACTCTTGACGATAATGTTGATTTAGCCCGAACCTCGCGCTGGGAGGTAATTATAAATCAATTTCAGTCGCGAAAAGAGAATTTAAATCAAAAAAGTAAATTGGATTCTATTTATAAACCGATAGAGCCCGAGCAACTTTATCTTACTGAAAATGAATGGAAATCGGCTTTAAACTCAAGGACTGTATTACAGTTTAGTCCATTTCCACAAATCCCAGACTCAAACGTAACAGATGCAGGTTGTAAAATTGGAAAAAACTTTTCCGTTGAGAGAAAAGTTAAAAATATAAACATTTTCAATAAATTAGCTTCTTATATTAAATCCGAAATAGAAACGAAATCTGTTATCGTTGCAAGTTACACAGATGGTGCTCGAGAGCGATTGAGGGGGCTACTTGAAGATGAAGGGTTGGTAGGAGCCAATCAGATCCAAAATATAAATCAGGTCGATAGAACAGGATTATTTTTAGTTGTGTGGAGTTTAGAACAAGGGTTTCAGACTGACGATCTTACAGTCATTTCTGAGCAAGATATCTTGGGTGAACGATTAATTCGACAAACTTCCAAACGCAAAAAAGCTGAGAATTTTTTGACCGAGGCAACGTCTCTTAGCTCAGGTGACCTTGTTGTTCATGTGGATCACGGAATAGGAAAGTATCATAACCTAGAGGTTATCAGTGCAGCCGACTCTTTGCATGAATGTCTTGTTTTGGAGTATGCAGAAAATTCACGTCTTTATCTTCCGGTTGAAAATATTGAACTTCTATCCAAGTACGGTCAGGAGTTTGGGATACTAGACAAATTAGGTGGTGCAGCTTGGCAGGCAAAAAAGGCTAAACTCAAACAAAGAATTAAGGATATTGCCGAACGATTAATTCGCGTAGCAGCTGAGAGAGAATTGAGGACTGCCCCTATATTCAATCCACCACCTGGAGTTTGGGATGCATTTTCCGCCAAATTCCCTTATCAAGAAACTGATGATCAGATGAATACCATTACTGACGTGATAGGTGATTTAACATCTGGCCGTCCCATGGATCGGCTAGTATGCGGGGACGTAGGTTTTGGAAAAACTGAAATAGCCATGAGGGCAGCTTTTTTAGCCTCAATTGCTGGCTTTCAAGTGGCTGTAATAGCCCCGACAACTCTTTTAGTAAGGCAGCATACCAAGAGTTTTTTGGACAGATTTCGCGGTTTGCCGATTGAGATTAGACAGTTATCTCGTTTTATTTCCAAAAAGGAAGCGGACAAAACAAGGGATGAGTTAGAAAGAGGCAGTATCGATATTGTTGTCGGAACACATGCGCTTCTGGCGAAGAGTATCAAATTCAAAAACCTTGGTCTTCTTATCATAGACGAAGAGCAACATTTCGGTGTGCAACATAAAGAAAGACTTAAACAATTAAGAAGCGATATCCACGTTTTAACCCTAACTGCAACTCCAATACCGAGAACCTTGCAGTTATCGCTAGCAGGGGTGCGTGACCTATCCATTATAGCCACTCCGCCTGTAGATAGATTGGCTATTCGAACATTTATTAGTGAGTTTGATACCGTCACTGTTCGAGAAGCACTGTTACGGGAACGTTTTAGAGGGGGGCAATCATTTTACGTGGTGCCAAGGCTTACTGATCTTGAAGAAATTGAAATATTTCTGCGTGAACATGTACCAGAGGTTTCATATGTAATTGCTCACGGTCAATTGGCTCCTGGTGAATTAGATAAACGAATGAACGCCTTTTATGATCGTCAATTTGACGTACTCCTTGCAACAACGATTGTTGAAAGCGGTCTAGATATTCCTTCTGCTAATACCATAGTGGTACATCGCGCCGAAATGTTTGGATTAGCGCAGCTGTATCAAATAAGGGGTAGGGTTGGCCGATCAAAACTACGAGCCTATGCGTATATGACCACTAAAATTAGAACTAAAATGACAGCCGCCGCAGAAAAAAGGTTGAAAGTATTGGCATCGCTCGATTCTTTGGGTGCAGGCTTTTCGTTAGCTAGCCAGGATTTGGACATAAGGGGGGCAGGTAATCTGCTTGGAGAAGAGCAATCAGGTCAAATCCGTGATGTGGGATATGAGCTCTATCAATCGATGTTGGAGGAGACGATTTCAAAAATTCGAGGTGGTAATATTGATGTATTGGCCTCAATGGATGATCAATGGTCACCTCAAATAAACTTGGGTGTCTCAGTATTGATACCCGAAACTTACATAGCCGATTTAGATGTCCGTTTGGGTTTGTACCGGCGACTTTCCGGTCTAACTAAAAAAGTTGAGTTTGAAGGTTTTGCTGCGGAGTTAATAGATAGGTTTGGAAAACTACCACCTGAAGTAAACACGTTACTATTAATTGTAAGAATAAAATCTGTTTGTAAAAAGGCAGGAATTGGTAAGTTCGATGGTGGCCCAAAAGGAGCCACTATACAATTTCATAATGACAAGTTTGTATCTCCAGAGGGTTTGGTTGAATTTATCAAAAAACAAAAAGGTATGGCAAAGATCAAAGACAATAAACTCATTATTAGACGTGACTGGAAGAAAACCTCAGACAAATTCAAAGGCGCGTTCTCTATCGCTAAAGACTTAGCCGAAATAGCCGCTTCTTTTGAAAAAAACAAACTTTCAGCCGTTTAATTAGCGTGTGTTTTCTGTAAGCCGTCTTTTCACGTAACTTGTTACATGATCTATCATAGGATCCATGTAAGGCTCCTCATAAAAGTGTCCTGCCCCCTCGAGTTGCGTATGGGTTATAGTTATGCCCTTTTGCTCGTGCAGTTTTTCGACAAGGGTTTCGGTGTCCTCGGGCGGCGCAATACGGTCCTTCGTTCCATTAATGATCAAACCAGATGAGGGACATGGAGCTAGAAAAGAAAAATCGTACATGTTTGCAGGTGGAGAAGCGGAAATAAAACCTGTAATTTCTGGCCTTCTCATTAAAAGCTGCATTCCAATCCATGCGCCAAAAGAAAAACCCGCCACCCAGCAATGCTTCGAATTATTATTCATCGATTGCAAATAATCGAGAGCACTAGCGGCATCTGAAAGTTCGCCAACACCTTGGTCGTATTCTCCCTGAGATCTACCCACGCCCCGAAAATTAAATCTTAAAACTGTAAAGCCCATATTAAAAAAAGCGTAGTGCAGGTTGTACACAACCTTGTTATTCATCGTTCCACCAAACTGAGGATGAGGATGCAATATTATAGCAATAGGAGCATCGCTATCTTTTTGTGGGTGGTAGCGGCCCTCCAATCGACCTTCAGGACCAGGAAAGATAACTTCTGGCATTAGTATGAACTCCTAAACTGAAAATAGTTCCGTTGACTTACTTTAAAAGCAAATTTAGAAGAATTCTAAAATTTAACAATAACATTGAGATGCACTTAAGCGGTGTAGTTCAAAAGGTCAATAATTACTAAACAGGTTTGCTATGAAGCTAAGCACAAAAGGTAGATACGCGATGGTCGCAATGGTCGATATTGCTATGTCAGCCAAAGAAAATTTGGTCACTCTCGGGGAAATTTCTAGAAGACAAAATATCTCAATGCCATATTTAGAACAGTTGTTCGTCAAACTTCGAAGATCGAAATTAGTTACTTCGGTGAGAGGGCCAGGAGGAGGCTATAAATTGGCAAAACCCCCACACCAGATCCGGGTTGTTGATATACTGACGGCAGTAGAAGAAAGCGTTGACGCAATGAGCCAAGGTGCTGGTGCTTCAGGAGGCCTATCCGGTTCGAAAGCTCAGTCAATGACAAATCGTCTATGGGAAGGTTTGAGTGCAAATGTATTTGTATACCTTCATCAAACTAGATTATCTGATGTTGTGGAGAACGATCTTGCACCCTGTCCTGCAGTTCCTACTATTTTTTCGATTGTTTCTGATACTGAATGAGAACTTATTTAGATTACAACTCAACCGCGCCACTAAGAAGAGAAGTAAAACGGGCTATGATTGACGCTATGGACGTCGTAGGAAATCCCTCATCTGTTCATTGTGAGGGGCGTGCTGCCAGGGCTCTAATCGAAAAAGCTAGGCTTAAAATTGCAGAGGCAATCGGAGCTGTCGGAGCCGATATAATTTTTACTTCTGGTGCAACAGAGTCTGCCGCACTGGCTCTTGCAGGTCGGAATATCGTATGTTCAAATGTGGAGCATGAGGCAGTTACAAGTTGGTGTAGCTCTAGGCTGTCAACTTGCTCGAATGGACTTGTTAATCTACAAGACCCAGAGCGATCTGCGCTTCAAGTTGCTAATTCCGAAACAGGAATTATTCAAGAATATAAAGAAGGTATCTGGCTTTCTGATATGACACAGGCTTTTGGCAAGATACCGCTCGCCTTTAATTGGAATGGTTGTCATTGTGCAATGATTTCTGCTCATAAGATTGGTGGCCCAAAGGGTATAGGCGCTTTAATCGTTAAAAGGGGAACAGATTTAGCCGCTCAAATCAAAGGTGGTGGCCAAGAAATGGGTCGGCGATCTGGTACTGAGAATTTGCTGGGTATAGTTGGATTTGGGGCTGCTGCTCAAGCTGTACATAAAGACTTGGAAAATGGTGAATGGGAAAAGATTTCAGAATTTAGAATGATTCTAGAAAATATGATTGAAGAATTCTCAGATGTTCCTATCTTAGTAGGTAAGGATTCTAAACGATTGCCTAATACGACGTGTTTAATAACGCCAGGATGGAGAGGAGAAACGCAAGTCATGCAAATGGATCTAGAGGGCATTGCAGTCTCTGCTGGGTCCGCATGTTCTAGCGGAAAAGTAAAACCAAGCGATGTTCTTTGCGCAATGGGGTTTTCAGAAGAGCAAGCTTCTTGCGCACTCAGAGTTTCTTTAGGTTTAGAGACAACAAAAGATGAAGTTATAAGGTTTGCAGATACTTGGGCAAAAAAGTTTGAAAACAACTTAAAAAGAAAAAATAATATTTGAATGAGGGCCTATAATGGCGAGTTTTGAAAGTGTAGATGTAAAAGAAGGTGTTGATCAGGAAACTATTGACGCCGTTAGAGAAGTGGGTGGTGCGTATAAATACGGTTGGGAGACTGATATTGAGATGGAATACGCTCCAAAAGGTCTGGATGCTGCTATTGTAAAGCTAATAAGCGAAAAAAACAACGAACCAGAATGGATGACGGATTGGCGACTTAAAGCCTTCAATCGATGGGAAAAAATCAAAGAGCCTAAATGGTCTATGGTTAATTATCCTGAAATTAATTTTCAGGATCAGTATTATTACGCACGACCAAAATCAATGGCTGAAAAACCAAAATCTCTGGATGAAGTAGATCCAAAATTACTAGCTACCTATGACAAATTAGGAATTCCATTGAAAGAACAGATGTTACTTGCGGGCGTTGAAGCCAATGAAGAGGTTGAGAAGGGCGAGCGTAAAGTGGCTGTTGACGCCGTTTTCGATAGTGTTTCGGTTGGAACAACTTTTCAAAAAGAGCTTAAAAATGCAGGTGTTATTTTTTGTTCAATATCTGAAGCGATACGCGAGCATCCCGAATTAGTTAAAAAATATCTTGGTAGTGTTGTTCCCATCACCGATAATTATTACGCAACATTAAATTCCGCTGTATTTTCTGACGGGTCGTTTGTTTATATTCCGCCAGGTGTTAGATGTCCAATGGAGCTTTCAACCTATTTCCGCATTAACGCAGAAAACACAGGCCAGTTTGAGCGAACGCTGATTATAGCTGATAAAGGCAGCTATGTGTCTTATCTCGAAGGGTGCACAGCTCCAAAAAGAGATACGGCCCAGCTTCACGCGGCTGTTGTAGAGATTATTGTGGAAGAGGATGCCGAAGTCAAATATTCGACTGTTCAAAATTGGTTTCCTGGCGATGAAGATGGAAATGGCGGGATATATAATTTTGTTACCAAAAGAGCTGATTGTCGGGGATATAGATCAAAGGTCATGTGGACCCAAGTTGAGACAGGTTCGGCCGTAACTTGGAAATATCCTTCCTGTATTCTGAGAGGTGAAGAGAGCCAAGGTGAATTTTATTCAATTGCTATAACTAATAATCATCAACAGGCCGATACTGGAACTAAGATGGTGCATTTGGGTAAGAATTCAAAGTCAAGAATTGTTTCTAAAGGAATAAGTGCAGGTTTTGCCCAAAATACTTACAGAGGATTAGTTTCGATGCACCCAAGGGCGAAAAGTAGTAGAAACTATACACAATGTGATAGTTTGCTAATAGGTGACAAATGTGGAGCTCATACAGTTCCCTATATTGAAGTTAAGAATAATAGTTCTCGCGTTGAGCATGAGGCAACGACTTCAAAAGTCGACGATGACCAGCTCTTTTATTGTAGGCAGAGAGGGATGGATGAGGAAGAAGCAGTCGCTCTTGTTGTAAACGGCTTCTGTAAAGATGTTCTTCAAGCCCTTCCGATGGAATTCGCAATGGAGGCGCAACAACTTGTTGCAATTAGTTTAGAAGGAAGTGTTGGTTAAAAAGGAGAAACCTTTCTTCGAAGTTGCAAACCATATTGTTTCACATTTTTTGCTAAATTAAGGACGCTAGATGTTAAATATTAAAGATTTACGAGTTAATCTTGAAGATGAAAATAAAGAAATTCTTAAGGGTGTAGACCTAACAGTCGATGCAGGAAAAGTCCACGCTATCATGGGACCAAATGGATCGGGTAAATCAACTCTGTCTTATGTACTTTCTGGCAAAGAAGGCTATGAGGTTACGCATGGTAGTATAGTGTTAAATGATAGTGATATTCTCGAAATGGAGCCTGAAGAGAGAGCTGCAGCGGGATTATTTTTAGCCTTTCAGTATCCCGTAGAAATTCCCGGTGTAGGAAACATGACTTTCCTCAGAACGGCTGTCAATGCGCAGCGCAAGGCAAGAGGAGAGAAAGAAATTAGTGCGACCGACTTCTTAAAACAAGTAAGAGAACGAGCCAGTTCGTTACAAATTGATGCTGAGATGTTGAAGCGCCCGGTTAATGTTGGATTTTCGGGAGGCGAAAAAAAACGTAATGAAATATTGCAAATGGCAATGTTAGAGCCAAAAATGTGTATTCTAGATGAGACCGACTCGGGGTTAGACGTTGACGCTATGAAGTTGGTTGCTAAGGGAGTTAATTCTTTACGTGATAATGGTAGGGGGTTTTTAGTGATAACCCACTATCAACGTTTGCTTGATCATATAAAACCAGACGTAGTGCACATAATGGCAGATGGAAAAATTGTTAAATCTGGTGGTCCTGAATTAGCGCTTGAGGTTGAAAACAATGGCTATAGTGATATCCTGTCGGAGGTTGCTTAATGGCGCTCGAGCAGCAAAACTTCAATCCTATTGAAAATGCAAAGTCCCAGTTAAAAAACCATAATAGAGGATGGAGTCAGAAATCTAGAGAAAGTGCTTTGATTAGGCTATCAAGTATTGGATTGCCTAATCATCGAGATGAATACTGGAAGTACACAAATCCTGCTGAACTGTTAACAAATGATTTGCACGGATTGGCCGTGACTGATCACGAGGAGGCGAATGTATTTGCTGAAGTAGACGCCCTGAAAATTATATTTTGTGATGGAATATTCAAACCTGATTTATCCGACGAATTCTTATCCGATAATATCAGTATTAACAGACTTGCGGATAAAGGCGACTTACATTGGGCACAAAATTACTATGGTGCACTTGAAAAACATAGTCACACCCCGGTAGCTCGGCCGTTAGCAGCTTTGAATACTGCTACCGCTTCTGACGGTGTTCTAATACACGTAAAGGGAAATATTGATAAGCCAATCCTAATCTTAGGTTTGCAAAATGTTCAGGCTGAGGCGACGCTGCATCATATAATAAAAATTGATCCTGGTTGTTCTTTGACGCTCTTAGAAAGTGGTTCTTTTGCTACAAAGCTTAATACTGTGATGGAGGTGTTTCTAGAAAAGGGCGCGAATTTCGAACATGTTCGAACTCAGGGTAAGGATCATGATCGTGTAGCGGCAACTCATATTTTTTCAGATATCAAAGAAAATGCAAAATTTAAATCATTTACACTTACCGCGAATGGTATTTTGACCCGAAACGAATGTGTTTTAAATTTATCGGGTGATGACTGTGTAGCTCATGTGGCTGGAGCCTCGGTAGGAGACGGTAAAACATTTCATCACGATGACACTGTATTTATAACGCATGATGCAGTTGCCTGTGAAAGCAGACAAGTTTTTAAAAAAGTTTTAAGAAATGGTGCTACTGGTGTTTTTCAAGGAAAAATTTTAGTAAAGGAGGGGGCACAAAAAACAGATGGGTATCAAATTAGCCAATCACTTTTACTGGACGATGATAGCCAGTTTTTAGCTAAACCAGAGCTTGAAATTTATGCAGATGATGTGGCTTGTTCACATGGATCTACTTCTGGCGCTATAGATGAACAAGCATTGTTTTATTTATGTAGTCGTGGAATTTCAAGAAATGATGCTACCGATATGCTGACTTTAGCTTTTCTAGCTGAGGCTGTAGAGGAAATTGAAAATAAAAATGTAGCCAATATTATTGTGGAAAAAATCAGTGCTTGGTTATCACGGCGCAAAAACTAATGTCAGTCGTTATCAATATAGCAAGAACTTACTACAAGCCAATACAAACTTATTCGAAATTGTTTGCATCTGGTGCTTCTGAGAAAGAAAACCTGGCATATTTAGTAGGTGGATGCGTTATCAGTTTCGTTGCTCAATGGCCAGCACAATCAAGGCAGGCATTTACAAATCAACAACCAGTAGACGAGTTGATGGGAGCGATTTTGTTATCAAATTTATTTTTACTCCCATTGATTTTTTATTTAATTTCAACAGTTTTTTACTTATTTACCAAAATTTTTCGAAGTAATATTTTAGGATCCGAATTAAGATTGATAATTTTTTGGGCGTATTTGGCTGCAACCCCAATATTATTACTTGTAGGATTAGTGGAAGGTTTCTTAGGAAAGAATTATCAATATTTTATAGTTGCTGGTCTGTGGCTAGCTACTTTTCTTTCGTTCATTTATTCGGGGTTCAGGGGGCGCACTTTATGAGTTTATCATTGAAGTCTCTTATTGTAGAAACTCTTACGGCTCCCAGAGAAGCAGCTAACCAAATTATTGCTTTGGGAATATCGCGCCAAACCTCCATCATGGCTATTATTTTGACGGTGTGTATTACCGTAGTTTTATTCTTTCTCGATTTGAACAGCTCCTCCAACTCAATAATCCTTCCTTTACTGATGCATCACCCATTAGTTCTCGCTATTGTTATGATTTTTGGTACGCTATGGTCAGCTTTTGTAATAAGTTTTTTCGGTAGAATTCTTGGTGGAACCGAAAATATAGACAATATTCTAGTTCTTTTGGCTTGGGGGCAGGCTGTACAAGTTGGCTTTCAGGTTATGGCTACCTTAATTGCTTTCTTTTCAATACAACTCGCAGCATTGTTCCAGTTAGGCGTTTTCTTTATCTATATCTGGATTTTTATTTCTTTTATCGATGTGGCTCTAAAATTGGAAAATTTGTTTAAAGCTTTTTTTGTCACATTTTCTGGCTTAATCGCTGCCTTTATAAGTGTCAGCATGGTTTTATCATTGGTTGTGGGACTGTTTAATGTTTGACGTGTCGCAAATAAGAAAAGACTTTCCAATTCTGGCACGAGAGGTTAATGGAAAACCTTTGGTTTATCTTGATAATGGCGCTTCTTCGCAGAAACCGGAAGTGGTAATTAATGCAGTAGCACGCGCATATAAAGAAGAATACGCTAATGTTCATAGAGGTTTACACTATCTTTCTAATGTCGCTACAGAAAAATATGAAAGCGTGCGCGGAGTTGTGGCGAAGTTTTTAAATGCTTCAGATGAGAATGAAATTATACTTAATTCAGGGACGACTGAAGGTATAAATATGGTTGCCTATGGGTGGGCTATGGAGCATCTGAATGAAGGTGACAATATCGTTTTAAGTGTAATGGAACATCACGCCAATATTGTCCCATGGCATTTTTTGCGCGAAAGAATGGGTATAGAATTAAAGTGGGTCGGCATAGATGATAACGGAAATCTTGATACTCAATCGGTTCTCGACGCTATTGATGAAAAAACTAGGTTGGTTGCAATTACACATATGTCAAATGTGCTTGGAACAATAGTAGATGTAAAAACTATATGTCATCAGGCTAAAGCGCTCGGAGTTGCAACCCTAATTGATGGTTCACAAGCTGCAGTACACATGCCAATAGATGTTCAGGAAATTGGCTGTGATTTTTATCCGATCACTGGTCATAAATTATGTGGGCCAACAGCTTCAGGTGCGATTTATGTTTGTTCTGAACGAATGGCAGAGATGCGGCCGTTTTTAGGGGGCGGCGACATGATCAAAGAAGTTCATAAGGATAGCATAATATACAATGATGCACCAATGAAGTTTGAGGCTGGGACACCTGGTATTGTGCAAACTATAGGCTTCGGTGTGGCTTTAAATTACATGATGAAAATTGGTTTAAAGAATATTGCAGAATATGAAGCTGGGTTAAAAGACTATGCATTTAAAAAATTGACTTCTTTGAATTGGCTCAAACTTCAGGGAGTGTCAAAAGATAAAGGGGCTATTTTTTCTTTTACAATGGAGAATGCGGGTCACGCTCATGATATTTCCACCATCTTGGACAAGAAAGGCGTTGCGGTAAGGGCCGGCCAGCATTGCGCTGGACCGTTAATGGACCATTTGGGCATTACAGCATCTTGCAGGGCGTCTTTTGCTTTTTATAATACCAAGGCTGAGGTAGATGCTTTGGTAGACGCCCTACACGTGGCCAATGATTTATTATCTTAAAAATTTTTATCAAGAAGTAGAAAAAGCTGACTTATTAAAGCTCATCTGTTTTAAGTATATAAGTGATCAGCAATACCCCGATAAGCAGGCCAAAGGCCGCAAAATATTTTAAAAAATAAAGGACTGGGTGGATCAAGAAGATGCTCGCAGCACATAAAATTACAAACAACATTGTAAAAAACAGTGGAGTAAATTTTCCCTTAACAGTAATTTTTTTTTTATTCATACGCCTTTAAACCTATCCCGACACGAAAACGTAGTGTGTTCGGTAATTTTTTCAATTTGTGATAAAGCGCGTTCGAATTAGACACTTAATTATTGTCTAAATGCGTCATTTCTTGTGTGCATTTTGGTGACCAACCGTGAACATTCTGATCATATTTACAAACCAAAAAATCATTTCTTTACTTTGGAAAAGAGGATAAAGCCTTTTCCATAATTCCGGATGCTAAAACAACCCCGATAGCAACTGTGAAAATTCCTAGAGATTTTATAATATTAATTGTTTCGCCTAAAAAGAAGAAGCCACCAATTAAAGCCAGTATAGGTGTTAAAGCGCCAAATGCTGCAGTTTGTGCAGGCCCTAATTGCCTAATAGCAAAATTATACAATAGCATCGCCAAAATAGCGATGAGCAGACCTTGAAGAATAATCATTGAAAAAATGTCAAAAGTTGATGCTTTTACGAATGATACGTCTCCGAAAATCACTAAAGTCGGTGCTACTACAGCAGTTCCCCAGAAAAGTCCAAATACTAAACCGGTCACAGGATCTATACCGCTTTTTCGAAAATAAACGGTATACATGGACCACATTCCAGATCCTGCAAGAAATAGACAATGGCCTTTCCAAGTATTCTGGCCGCTTGACGACAAAATACTGTAAGAACCAACTAAAATAGCGCCCAACAATATAATGATTAACCCTAAAAATCTGATTTTAGTTGGCTTTTCTCCAGTAATAGTAAATGCGAATAGAGCTGTCCAAAAAGGTAGCATGCCGGCCGCCAATGCCCCAGCATCTGATGCAGGTGCATAATAGACACCAGTTGAAATGAGATACGGAAAAACAGCAGTGGCGCCCAATGCGATCATGAATAGACTAAAAATCGATTGGCCTCGTATAATTACTCCCGATTTCAACATTAGCGGGAGCATAATTAAAAATGCTGGGACTAGCCTCAATATAAGAACTTCGTCAACTGTGAGGTTTCCACTCACTGCAAATCTAGTTCCAACAAGAAAAGCTGCCCATATCACCACAGTGGCAAACGCTGCTAAAACGCCTAACAAGTAAGAATTTTTTGCATGAAGCATTTTGGAAAACCAATCACAGTGGTATAACCCGCGATAAGCTATTTACATTAGCTATTCAATGGCAATCAAAGCTATATTACGTTTCGTAATAAGTTTTAAATTTACCCGGCAAAGAGACTTCTAATAACTCTAAATCTTCGCTTACATTTGAATATTCGGTCAAAAGATGGGGAGGAATTACAAATGCGTCTCCTGGGTTTAGTTCATTTGGAGATTGTCCACTGGCCGTCAGTGTCATCTTACCTTCCATAACGAAATTAAAAAGAATATCGCAATCGTGTTTGCTTGATTTAATTGTATTTCCATTGGGCTTAATTACCTGCACCCCAGCAACATTTTTGGTATTTTCAGCTATGGTTGTATCCCGGCAGGAAAATCCAGGAATACGAAAGTCTGACCATGAAGATTCAACAGCTTTATTATGAACAAATTTTTGCCCCTGGAACTCTCGCTCTGGATTTAAGTTTTTTGTAGGTAATTCCATATGGTGGTCAATGGTAGTCACATGTTCGGCAGGAACACCAATTTCAATGACTTCGATATTATCGCTTGCGTATAACACTTTGTGGCGAATTTCGGGTGGTTGGATGACGCAATTTCCTGCAAATAGTCGAAATGGCTCACCTTGATCTTCATAGACTAGATCAACCCATCCTCGGTAACAAAAAATGAGTTGAAAGCCAACGGTATGGTAATGGACAGTATCGGGAACGGGTCCGCCATCCGGAATCCTTATATGACTTGCAATTATCGATCCGCCTAAGCGGTTTGGTATTAAATCTCTATAGTGCATTCCTGCCCGCCCGATTATCCAAGGGGCCTGGTCTACTAAACGACGAACAACAAATTCATGTTGAGTTTTAGGCAAAATCAGTGGTGGGTTCTTTTGCAAAATCTTGAATTGAGTTCCATTAGGTGCGGTAAGTTCTGTCTTGCCGCCTGCAAATTTTTCTGGAGCGTCCACCAATAAATTAATATTAGCCGGGCTTCCTTGTGCATCTTTATCAATGCAAATAGATATCCCAAAACCAGAAAAAACTGCCACTTTAGGATCATCAGCGGGATAAATAGTATCCATACGCATTTTTAAGGTCTTTGTAAAAAAAGGAATATCCGCCTGTAAATCTTCTGTTGGGATTACGCATTGGGCGTCACTATCTAACATTATTTTTCCTGTTGAGTATTTTCATTAATGAAATGTATTTATAGATTTAAAACGGTCAACTACAGTAAGGTGCCTACCTATCAGCCGCGCCAAGTTCGAACTGGACCACAGTCCATATGTACAAAATTCGATCGATAGTAACGACCAACACCTCCACCACTACATTTTGCCGCAGCTCTATAAATTTGTTTGACGCTTCTAGAAGATAAGCGAACATCCGCGGCTTGTCCGGTCATGTGCAATGAATGTCTAGCCACTGATCTTGATCTTCGCCTTAGCATAGCATTAGTCTTAGCACTACGGTAACCTGATAGAAGAGTGTAGGGTTCGTCGGTGTTCAGTATATTATGGCTAGCTGCAAGTAAATCTATGGTTCTTTTATCGATGGATTTGGTTTCGTTGCGCCGCCAATCTCGCATCACAAAATTTATCTCTTCTAATACTTCAGGGATGTATTTATTATCAATGCAGTAAATGCCTTTAAATCTTTCTCCGGTTCTTCTAGAAATCAAATTCAAACTTCGAATATTTCCCGCGCCCCTCAAAAAGCCAGCCGCTTTAGAAAAAGTTGGCGCAGCCGTTATCGCAGAAGCTGCAAAAGCTCCCAAAATAAATCTTCTCGACAAGTTATTATTTACAGTTTTTTCCAATTTATTTAATTAACTCATATTTATATATTTTAACCGCGAATAAATTATGCGCAGTTTATTACATAACTCAATTTAATAAAAAAGTACTTTTTTTGTTGAATAAGAGGGCTAATCTAATGAAATACAATGTTAATGATTAGCAAGCGATTTGGTTTTAACTACCTTTTACTCTTTAAACTTTACCCGAATGAATTGTAATTTTAGGTGTTAACACGAATTTTGTCTCGAATATTCAGTTTAATGGCGTTAGTGTATTCGGAAAATACTGAGGTAATATCGTGGCAAGTAATTTGTTAATTCTAAGAGTTTTTAGATTATCAACACTTATTCTTTTTTTATTTTCGGCATCAACATCGGTTGCAAATGTAAAAAGTGTCGAATTTAGGTTCTCTTTATTAAGTGCACTATCAAAATATACTGAAATTGCTCAGTTCTATGAGCAAAATGAATTTAAACCGATCTGGGTAGAAAATAATAGATCTGCAAAAGATCGGAGGTCTTACTTTTTTAAAGAGCTAAAAAATGCGTCAGCGCACGCATTGCCGATACTTACTAATGATGCCGACTATTTAAAAAATCAATTCAGACAGGCTCGAACAGCTAGTGAGCTTGGATCAATAGAAGCCCTTATCACTTTAAAATTTATAGAATATTCTTCTAAAATACAAACAGGCGTTTTGAAGCCAGCTGCTGTGGATAAGGAGATTGTCCGCAAAGTTCCATATAGAAGTGTAAATGCGTATTTAACAACACTCACTTCCGTAAAGCCGCAAGAATTTTTTAAAGGTCTTCATCCACAATCTAAACAGTATTCTTCACTAATTTCCGAAAAGAAACGTTTGGAAAAAATTATTTCTCAAGGAGGGTGGTTTAGTGATCTCCCAACTGAACTCTTAAGGCCGGGTGACATTGGAAATGATGTTGTGCTCCTGCGTGATGCACTAATCAAGCGAGGCTATTTAGAGCGCAATTCTTCTGATATCTATGATGGAAAACTTCGAAGGGCAGTGCAGTTATTTCAGTTGAGGCATGGTTTGGCTCCAGATGGCATAGCAGGTCCTGCGACATTTTCTGAAATTGCAAAGACCGCCGACGAAAGACTTGCATCGGTGATCGTAGCTCTAGAAAGAGAAAGATGGACAAATTTTGACTTAGGTGCCCGGTATGTAGTTGTGAATTTGCCAGATTTTTCAACCAAATTATTTGACAATGGATCTCTGATTTTTGAAACAAGAAATGTAATCGGTACACCAGTTGACGAACAACGAACACCAGAATTCTCAGATGTTATTGAACACATAATTACCAATCCTACTTGGAATGTGCCAAAATCAATTACATTGAAAGAGTATTTGCCTGAAATGCAAGAAGACCCTTTGGCTCATGATTATTTAGAATTGGTTGATTTAGATCGTGAAATTATTCCGCGATCATTAGTAGATTTTAATGAATTCGATGAAGAGACTTTTCCATATGATTTGAAACAGATGCCTTCAATTACCAATGCTTTGGGTTTGGTAAAATTTATGTTTCCAAATCAATATAGTATTTATCTTCATGATACTCCTTCCAAACCATTATTTGATTTGGAGGTGAGGGCATTTTCACATGGTTGTATCAGATTACAAAAACCTTTTGAATTTGCATACGAACTTCTAAAACCACAAACCTCCGATCCAAGGGCCCAGTTTCAAGAGGCTATGGAAACAGGTGAGGAAACTGTGGTATACCTTAGAAGTCCCGTGCCAATTCACTTAATTTATAGAACTGCTTTTGTAGATGAATTGGGACTAATTAATTATAGGAGAGACATTTATGGGCGTGATGCGGCAATATATGATGCTCTTATAGAAGCCGGTATAAAGGCAACGCCATTATCTGGATAAAACGTAAGGTCGCCTGTCAAATAGGATAAACATGAAATTTACCGTTCACGAAATAGCAAGTTCAATTGGCGCTAAATTTTTTGGTGACCCCAAAATTAAAGTTTCATCGGTTGCAGAACCTAAATTGGCCTCTAAGTCCGATATGGCCTTAGCAATTAACCCTAAATACCTTAATGATTTGAAGGATACGTCTGCTGAATGCGCTTTACTTAGCGAGGGTAACGATTGGACCGAATATGATCTAAGGGCAGCAATAATAGCTTCTCGGCCTAGGTTCGCCATGTCTACAATCTCATCTATGTTAGATAAAGGTCAAAACTATAAACCTGGTATTCACTCCTCATCGATAATTGATCCAAGTGCAAAAGTTGGGAAGAACGTTCTTATTGGAGAAATGGTAGTTATTTCGTCAAATGTAAAAATTGGTGATAATTCTATTATTGGACCTCAATGTTATATTGGTTCTAATACGATCTTAGGAGATAACTGCTATCTTCGTGAGGGCGTAAAAATTGGTTCTGATGCTTTAATAGGAGATCGTTTTGTTGCACAGCCATCTGCAATAATTGGGGCAGATGGATTTTCATTTGTAACAGAAAATTCGTCTGCTGTTGAAGAATTAAGGGCCGATTTAAACAAATCTACAATTGATAAAACGGATAGCCAAATATGGCATCGGATACATTCCCTAGCTGGGGTTATTATAGGGAACGACGTAGAAATCGGTGCCAATACGTGTATTGATCGTGGCACAGTTAGGCCTACTTTTATTGGTGATGGAGTTAAGGCTGATAATCTATCTCAAATCGGACATAATGTTCAAATTGGAAATAATACTCTTATATGTGCTCAAGTGGGTATAGCCGGCAGTGCTATTATAGGAAATAACGTAGTTTTGGGGGGCCATTCAGGTATTAGTGATAATATTTTTGTAGGTGACAACGTTATTACAGGCGGGGCGACAAAGGTACTTTCAAATATTCCAGCTGGCCGCGTTATGTTAGGCTATCCAGCAATGAAAATGGATACTCAGCTAGAAGTTTATCGAAACCTCAGAAAATTACCTAGATTAGTTAAAGATTTTGAAAAGTTAAAAAAAGCCGTTTTCAAGTCAACGAAGATAGATTAAACGCATCCTATATTTTTAATTTTGGGCGTCAATTTATGGATATTGGTACAAAGGTAATTGATATAATTGCTGAGCAGGCAATTCTTGATCCTGGTGACGTCACTTTGGAGAGTACTTTAGATAGTCTTGGAATTGATAGTATGGGTCTGGTAGAAAGTATATTTGAAATTGAAGAGGCATTCGATATTAAAATACCTTTTAATGCGAATGATCCATCTGATAGCGAATTCAATATATCATCAGTATCATCAATTATATCAGGTATTGAAAAATTAGTGGCTGAGAAATCTTGAATCGTGTTGCGATAACTGGTGCAGGCACGATCAATGCAATTGGTCATTCGGTCAAAGAAACATTTACAAATATGGCTGAAGGTTTGTGTGGAATTGGACCTTTGATTTTTCGAGATGTAGATCGCTTAGATATTAAAATTGGAGGGCAGGTAAAAGATTTCGACCCCACAACGGTTTTTAATCGTCAGCAACTGTCCTTATATGATCGAGTAACTCAATTTACACTAATTGCTGCTAAACAAGCTATAAATCAGTCTGGCATAATTTTTTCAGGTGAACTTGCCGCAAAATCTGGTGTAGTTCTTGGAACTGCCGGTGGTGGTGTGAGTACATGGGACGATAACTACAGGGCTGTTTACGAAGATGGAAAAAATCGTGTTCACCCTTTTGTTGTGCCCAAACTGATGAATAATGCAGCCGCAAGCCATGTCTCAATGGAGTATAACTTAAAAGGACCCGCCTTTACAGTCTCAACAGCTTGCGCCAGTTCAAACCATGCCATGGCACAAGCTTTTCAAATGGTTAGGTCAGGAATGTCTGATGTTATGGTGACTGGTGGCTCTGAAAGCATGCTATGCTTTGGCGGAGTTAAAGCCTGGGAGGGTCTAAGGGTCATGAGTAAAGATGCGTGTAGACCATTTTCGGCTAACCGCAATGGAATGGTGCAAGGGGAGGGTGCTGCGATATTTGTTTTTGAAAATTTTGAAAAAGCCAAAAAACGGGGTGCAGAAATCTTAGCCGAAATTATAGGATATGCCATGTCTTCGGATGCTAGTGATATTGTTATGCCATCGAAGCAAGGCGCAGCTCGTGCTATTAGGGGTGCTCTGACTGATGCACAAGTTAACCCTGAGGATGTAAACTACATAAACGCTCATGGAACGGGGACAGCAGCTAATGATAAAACAGAGTGTGCAGCGGTAGCAGATGTATTTGGTAGGCATGCTGATAATTTGATGCTGTCATCTACTAAATCTATGCACGGTCACTTAATCGGAGGAACAGGAGCTGTTGAACTTCTCGCCTGTATAATGGCTGTAAAGGATGGCATAATTGCTCCAACAATTGGCTACGAAGAGGCTGACCCTGAGTGCGCTTTAGATGTTGTTCCAAATACATCTCGGAAAGCAGAAGTTGATGTTGCTTTGAGCAATGCATTTGCTTTTGGAGGGCTTAATGCAGTTTTAGCTATACGGTCTGCATAAAGATCCTGTAGATAAAGATAGTAATTACATTCCAAGAAAAATCGAAAGAGAAAACGAGTGGGCTATTTTGAATTTATAAGGTCAAATATCGCCTGGCTACTAGCTGGCTTCATTTTGGCTTTGAATTCTAGTTTTGGGCAAACATTTTTCATTTCAATTTTCGCCGGGAAAATACAATCAAATTTTAATCTGAGTCATGGAGATTGGGGATCGATTTATATGATAGGGACGTTAGCCTCCGCAATTGTCATGGTTTGGGCTGGCACTTCAAGTGACTTTTTAAAGGCTAGAACGATAGGTGTTCTAGTTTTAGTCGGTTTAGGTTTGGCTACTTTTCTGATGGCCTTAAACCCTATTGTTTGGTTATTACCTATCACAGTATTCCTTTTACGCTTTCTAGGTCAGGGAATGTTACCTCATATTTCTGCCGTATCAATGTCTCGATGGTTTATCTCGCAAAGGGGTAAAGCTTTGGCGATTTCAAATACAGGCTACGCGTTAGGCGAGGCTCTGCTTCCAGTATTATTTACTGTCTTAATGCTCAGCTATCGTTGGCAAAATCTATGGGTTTTGGCATCATTATTTTGTTTTTTGATGGCGCCTTTAATTTGGATCTTATTGAAAAATGAGCGAACTCCGCAGTCTTTATCTAAAGAAGTTACTACCTTCGGTTTACGCGGGAAATCTTGGTCTAGAAAACAAGTTATAACTCATCCCTTGTTTTGGTTTATGCTTCCAGCACTTATTGGCCCCTCTGCTTGCGTCACATCGTTTTTTTTTCAGCAAGTATATTTTGCTGAAATCAAGGGTTGGACGCACTTGCAGTTAGTTGCGCTATTTCCAATTTATACTTTGGTTGCTATTGTATTCAATATAGTATCGGGTTGGGCATTAGATAAATTTGGTTTAGATCGAATACTCCCTTATTATCAGATACCTATGATTTTGGCCTTTATTCTTTTTTATTTCGCCTCAACACAAGTTGGATTGGCACTTGGCTTATGTTTTCTTGCAATCAGTTCTGGTGCAAATTCTACATTGCCAACGGCATTTTGGGCAGAATATTATGGCACCCAATACCTCGGTGCAATTAAAGCACTTGGAACAGCAATCATGGTTTTAGGTTCGGCAATCGGCCCAGGGATGACTGGACATTTAATTGACTTGGGTTTTGGTATTGAAGGGCAATATTTTATTTTTGGTCTGTTTTTTTTGTTTTCAACTATTCTTATGTATCTTGGGATAAAAATTTACTCACGGGATAAAATATTAGAATAATTCGCACACCCTTTTAAGGCTGCGTAGTCGTCCTTAATCAAATGAACGGATATTTTTTTAATAATCTTTGAGAATTTACCACGTTCATAAAAATTTCTTCTGAAATTTTCTTCCTTGAAAAACGGCATCAAACTTCTGGCAACACCTCCTATTAAGTATACACCTCCTATTGCCATATTCATTAAAGCAAAATCACCAAAAGCTTGCCCTGCAAAGCCAGCTAACTGAATTCCGACTTCTTTGGCCTCTGTATCACCTGCATCAGCAGCTGCTAAAATATCCGAAGGAGTACGGCCAATTTTCTGATTGAGAACTTGGTCCAAGCGACTAAGTCCTTGTCCGGCCAAGATATTTTCGTAAGAAATAAATGAAGAGGTTTTCTCTAATTCTTTTATTATAGAATTTTGCTTTTTATTAGCGATTGTAATACGAGCATGGCCATACTCAGATGCAGGAACAAAAGTACCAAAAGGTGTTTGGTAAGATATAGCTACATTGAAGCCAGTACCCATTCCACATACTAACTTAATATCATGTGGATCTATGGAATGATTTCCCTCAATCAATGTTTCTAAATCTTTTGGTTTTAAAAAATCTAATGCGTAACCTTGGGCTTGAAGATCATTTATTATTAAAACTTTCTTTGCATTTGCTATTTTTTTAAGAGAAGATGCTGTTATTTTCCAATTCAGATTACTCATTTCAACAGTAGCCCCAGAAATGATTCCAGCGGCAGCAATGCACATTTGATTAGCAGACGTGTCATCCGAAATCGAAAAGTACTCTTCAATCACTTCATCAAAGTTTTTAAAATTGGAATTTCTGAATTTTTGAATATTTTCAAGTTCAATTTTTTTTTCGTTTTTCGAAGTTACGGCGAATGCCAACCTTGAATTGGTTCCGCCTATGTCTGCAACTAAAGTTTTCAAAAGTCAGAACCTTCTAAATTGTTGTTATAGGATCCTATTAAGAATTAATATGTTCATCTGCAAGACTTGAGAATTAAATAAAGTTTTTCCATTTGCTAAGATTTCTATCGTTTAATAATGGTCACTTAATAGTTCTGCACTACTTAAATGAAAAGAGGTTAAAAATTTGATGGCCGAGCAAAATAATATAGAAGTTCGTGGTGCTCGTGAACATAATTTAAAGTCTGTTGATGTAGATATTCCAAGAAATAAGCTTGTAGTAATCACTGGTTTATCAGGTTCTGGAAAATCTTCTTTAGCTTTTGATACAATTTACGCTGAAGGTCAGCGTCGGTATGTTGAAAGCTTGTCAGCTTATGCCCGGCAATTTTTAAACATGATGGAAAAACCTGATGTCGATCACATATCCGGCCTGTCTCCAGCGATTTCAATTGAGCAGAAAACAACCTCAAAAAATCCTCGCTCAACAGTAGGCACAGTAACCGAAATTTATGATTATTTAAGATTGTTATTCGCAAGAGCTGGGACACCTTACAGCCCAGCGACTGGGCTACCAATCGAAGCGCAACAAGTTCAGGATATGGTCGATAGAGTTCTTGACCTAGAGCATGGAACTAGAGCTTATTTGCTAGCTCCGATTGTCAGAGACCGTAAAGGTGAGTATAAAAAAGAGTTTATAGAATTAAAAAAGACTGGATTTCAAAGAGTTAAAGTAAATGATGAATTCTATGACCTGGATGATCCCCCTGTTCTAGATAAAAAGTTTCGACATAATATTGATGTCGTTGTTGACCGTTTGGTGATAAAAGAAGATATGGCTACTCGTTTAGCTGATAGTTTTAGAACAGCTTTAGACTTAGCAGACGGCATAGCAATATTGGAAACAGCTCCCCAAGAAGAAGCGATTGAAATTGAGCGAATTACTTTCTCAGAAAATTTTGCTTGCCCAGTTAGTGGTTTTACTATTCCTGAAATTGAACCAAGATTGTTCTCTTTTAATGCACCGTTTGGAGCCTGTCCCGATTGTGACGGTTTAGGACAAGAGTTGTATTTTGATGAACGTTTAGTTGTTCCAGATCAAAATTTAACAATAAAGGATGGCGCGCTTGCACCGTGGCGAAAAGGTAAGAGCCCATATTATATGCAAACTATTGAAGCTATTGCAAAGCATTTATCTTTTGATCCTTCTTTTCGATGGAAGGATCTTAGTAACAAAGTAAAACAAATCTTCTTATATGGTTCGGGCGACGAAGAGATCAATTTCAGATATGATGAGGGAGGTCGAATTTATCAGGTTAGTCGTACTTTTGAAGGTGTAATTCCGAATATGGAAAGACGGTATAGAGAAACTGACAGTAATTGGATTCGAGAAGAATTTGAGAATTATCAAAATAATAGGCCGTGTGGAGCTTGCTCAGGTTACAGACTTCGGCCTGAAGCCCTTGCCGTAAAAATAAATAAGTCACACATTGGGCAAGTTGTTCAGTTATCAATAAAAGACGCACTTGAATGGTGTCAAAGTGTGCCAAAAGCTCTAAGCAAACAAAAAAACGAGATTGCGAATACAATCTTGAAAGAAATAATCGAACGGCTAGGTTTTTTAAATAATGTTGGTTTAGAATATCTAACTTTATCCAGAAGCGCGGGCACGCTGTCTGGCGGGGAGAGCCAAAGAATTAGATTGGCAAGTCAGATCGGTAGCGGATTAACTGGTGTTTTATATGTTTTAGACGAGCCCTCAATTGGGCTGCATCAACGCGATAATGATCGGTTATTACAGACGTTAAAAAATTTAAGAGATCAAGGTAACACAGTTATTGTCGTAGAACATGATGAAGAAGCCATTAGAGAGGCAGACTACGTATTTGATATAGGACCTGGGGCAGGGGTGCATGGAGGTCAAATAGTAAGTCATGGTTTACCATCACATATTGAAAAAGACCAAAGTTCGCTAACTGGCAAATATTTAAGTGGAAAGTTGGCAATACCTGTTCCTAAAGAGAGAAGGAATGGAAACGGTAAAAAAATTTCAGTCGTAAAGGCGACTGGAAATAATTTAAAAAAAATCAACGCTGAATTTCCACTAGGAAAATTTGTCTGTGTTACTGGAGTTTCAGGTGGTGGAAAATCTACTTTAACGATTGAAACACTGTTCAAGACAGCCTCTATGCGATTGAATGGCGCAAAACAAACTCCTGCTCCCTGTGAAACAATCAAAGGGTTAGAGTTTTTAGATAAAGTTATTGATATTGACCAAAGACCGATTGGGAGAACTCCACGGTCTAATCCTGCTACTTACACTGGAGCATTTACACCTATTCGCGATTGGTTTTCTGGTCTTCCTGAAGCGCGGACAAGAGGGTACAAACCAGGTAGGTTCAGCTTTAATGTTAAAGGCGGAAGATGCGAAGCCTGTCAAGGAGATGGCGTCATTAAAATAGAAATGCACTTTCTTCCTGATGTCTATGTAACTTGTGAAACATGTGATGGTGCAAGATACAATCGAGAGACTTTAGAAATAAAATTCAAAGCAAAAAGTATTGCTGACATTTTAGATATGACAGTTGAAGATGCCCAAGAGTTTTTTAAAGCGGTTCCAAGTATTAGAGAAAAAATGGATGCGCTTGTAAGGGTTGGTTTGGGATATATAAAAGTAGGGCAGCAGGCTACAACTCTTTCTGGCGGAGAAGCTCAGCGTGTAAAGTTATCTAAAGAGCTTTCAAAGAGATCGACTGGAAGGACACTTTATATTTTGGATGAACCAACGACTGGCCTTCACTTTGACGACGTTCGTAAATTATTAGAAGTTCTCCATGAGCTTGTCGACCAAGGTAATACAGTGATTGTCATAGAGCATAATTTGGATGTTATTAAAACTGCTGATCATATATTAGATATTGGTCCTGAGGGCGGCGATGGAGGCGGGAAGCTTATAGCTTATGGATCACCAGAGAAAGTGTCGCAGTCTAAATGCAGCCACACCGCTAAGTATCTTAAACCGCTTTTACGTTAAGCTTTATTTGTGACGACAGCATTATTTTTCGGGTATTAATCCCCGTGGACTGAATCTTAATACTAACAAAAGAAGAATTCCCATGGTTAGTAACCGCATATGCGCAACGCTATCCATTAAATGGAGTTTGAGTGCGCTATCTTCAGCAAGACCTGACGTCAAAATAAGCATTAAAAATTGACCGATTGGCTCAACCTGGACCCATAAAAACCAAATTATGAAACCGCCTAACACGGCGCCCAAATTGTTGCCAGATCCGCCAACTATTACCATAACCCAAATAAGAAATGTATACCTCAGGGGTTGGTAAGTTCCTGGTGTAAGCTGACTGTCTAGTGTTGTCATCATAGCGCCGGCTATGCCGCAAATGGCTGAACCAAGTATAAAAATTTGCAGATGTCTACCCGTAACATTTTTCCCCATGGCTTCAGCAGCCACCTCATTATCGCGAATTGCGCGCATCATTCTGCCCCAAGGGCTGTGAAGTGCTCGCTGTGCCAATATGAATATCACAATTAAAACAATCGAAAAAAGACCAGCATATATTAATTTTACATAAAGAGTTGAGGCCGTGACCGGATCTATACCAATGCTGTTTGCGGTATTCACGAATTTGTCGTTCTGCTGTAAATCTATTTCGTATGGAGCGGGTCTGGGTAATCCTATAACGTTCTTGACGCCACGAGCTAACCAATCTTCATTTTTAATAATCGCAATTATTATTTCGGCAATACCAAGTGTAGCAATAGCAAGATAATCAGATCTTAGTCCTAATGCAGTCTTTCCTATCACCCATGCGGCTCCAGCAGCGAGTAAACCGCCTATTGGCCATGCAACAAGTATTGGTAAGCCAAGGCCGCCTAGGTAACCGGTTGACGCCGGATTTACAGCTTCTACTGCAACTACACCAGTATCGAAAATAGTTCGGTATATAAAAAAACCTGCAATTGCTAAAATTAGGGCACCCCAAAATTTTTGTCGGCTATTTACAATCTTTTTGATCCATAGCCCGATGGTAACAATTACAAATATCCCAAAGACAATAGCCCCAATAATACGAATGCCGCCAACTGACCACGACTCGTAGACTGGAGGTGCCGATACTAAGACAGCGGCCAAACCACCTAAGGCCACAAAACCCATTATTCCTACGTTGAAAAGTCCAGCGAAGCCCCACTGTATATTAACCCCGAGTGACATAATTGCGCTTATCAATCCCATATTCAAAATAAGCAAGGCGGTATTCCAGCTCTGAACAAAACCAGTTATCAAAATTAGAAAGACGACCAATATGAATAGAAGTGCTATCTTTAAATTTTCCATTAAAAAGCCTTCCCTCTAAACAATCCTGTTGGGCGGAAAAGTAAGACCACAACTAGTATCACAAAACTAACTGCAAATTTATAGTCGGTTGATAGGAGTTGCATGAGACTTGTCGGTTCAAAAGACTCAGGTAGACTGTACTTCAAAACCTTTTTCCAGGCATAAGTTATGGTAACCTCTGAAAATGCAACGATGAAACCTCCAGCTATGGCGCCAATAGGATTTCCTAAACCGCCTACGATTGCAGATGCAAATATGGGAAGAAGTAGTTGGAAATAGACAAATGGTTTGAAAGATTTATCTAAACCATATAGCGTTCCCGCTACAGTTGCCAAAGCTGCAACAATTAGCCAAGTCACCGTTACAACTTTTTCTGGATTAATCCCCGATAATAAAGCTAAATCTTCGTTATCCGAGTAGGCTCTCATTGATTTACCCGTTCGTGTTTTATTCAAAAACCAAAACAAAATAAGAACCACCAAAACTGCGGTGATTATTGTTATTCCCTGTGTTGTTTTGAAAGCCAGTCCTTCGCGTAAACCTGTTAACTGTTTAAACTCTCTAACTGAAATAATAAATCTTTCACCATCGGCAAAACGTTGATCATTTGGTCCGATAATAAAACGAACCAAACCGTTCATAATAAACATTATGCCCATGGAAACGATTACTAATATTACAGGCTTTGCTTTTTGCTTTCTGTAAAAACGATATACGACACGATCGGTGGCCAGAATGAATAATGAGCACACAACTATGCCAAATGGTAATGCTAAAATAGCGGTTGGAAAAGGACCAAGGCTTACTCCCATTCCTTGCAACCACCAGGTCGCAAGAACTGTCATCATAGCTCCAAAGGCCATGGTGTCTCCGTGGGCAAAGTTTGAAAACCTCAAGATACCATAGATTAAGGTAACACCGAGTGCTCCAAGTGCAAGCTGGCTTCCATAAGCTAGTGCAGGTATAAAAACAAAATTAGAAAAAACAATTAATGCATTTAATAAATCCATAATTATCCTCCTAAAAAAGACTTTCTTACTTCTGGATCCGCTAAAAGTTCCTTTCCTGAGCCTGTGTAGGCATTTCTTCCCTGTACCATCACAAAGCCGGTATCTGCAATTCCCAAGGCTTGCCGCGCGTTTTGTTCGACCATCAAAATGGGAATTCCTGTACGGCTTACCTCAATAATCCTATCAAACAATTCATCCATTACGATTGGGCTTACACCGGCAGTTGGTTCATCTAACATAAGAATTTTCGGCTGCGTCATCAATGCGCGTCCTACGGCAACTTGCTGCCTTTGACCTCCTGATAGCTCACCAGCTGCTTGTCTCCTTTTTTCTTTAAGTGTCGGGAAAAGTTCAAAAACTTGCTCTAGTGTATCGGAAAAATCATCCTCTCTGATAAAAGCCCCCATTTCCAAATTTTCCTCAACGGTCATTGAGGTAAAAATATTTTGATTTTGTGGAACAAAGCCCATTCCCGCTCTGACCCTATCTTGTGTACTAAAATTTGAAATATCTATACCATCCAACAAAATATTACCTTCACGAACATCCAACATCCCAAAGATAGCCTTCATTGCGGTTGATTTACCTGCTCCATTAGGGCCAACAATCACGGCAATTTCACCTTTACCAACTGATATGTCA
>CACPBQ010000012.1 GCA_902632125.1 Paracoccaceae bacterium
ATATCTGGCAGATACTTCCTTGCCTGAACCAGAGGATCCAGTAATCAGTACTCTGCTATTTGCTTTTGCGACTTTTTCTAAATTAGCAATAAAATTACGAAATACGGTACTTTCACCCTTTAATTCGTATTCGACTAAATCTTTTTGTTTTAGTTCAATATTTTCGCGGCGAAGAGAAGAAGTTTCCATGGCCCGCCTAACGACAACTAAAAGCTGCTCGATGTTAAAAGGTTTTTCGATAAAATCATAAGCACCCTGCTTTATGGCAGAAACAGCTATTTCAATATTTCCGTGACCTGAGATAATAACCACCGGTACATGAGGATAATCAACTTTTACTTTTTTTAAAATATCTATGCCGTCCATATTACTATCTTTTAACCAGATATCGAGTATCAACAAACTTGGAGGTTCCCTCTGCACTTGGTTCAAACATTCAGCAGAATTCGCAGACATACGTGTAGAGTATCCCTCATCAGTCAAAATTTCTGATATTAATTCCCGAATATCTTTTTCATCATCAACAATTAAAATATCACTCATTTAGTTCACTCTCCAGCTCGCGCTTATGTATTTATCGACTTTGGAAGTTCGATAGAAATTAAAGCTCCTATTATGTCTTCAGGTTCGGATGATTCTGAATCCTCCAATTTCAAAACGCCGCCGTGCTCCTCAATGATTTTTTTAACAATTGCCAAGCCAAGACCGGTACCCTTTTCACGAGTAGTCACATAAGGTTCGAATAGTCGCGATCTATCTTGGGGAAGACCAATTCCATTATCTGAAATTTTCAGTAAAACAGAATGGGTTTCGTCAATTAGCACGACATTAATAATACCGCTATAAGCTGGAAATGGGTTATTTCTCTTTCTCGCCTCAATAGCTTCCCCAGCATTCTTTAAAATATTTGTTAACGCTTGATTAATAAGAGTTGCATCAATTGAAATATTTACAGGAACCTTAGGATGCGATAAATTTATCAAAACATTTGGTTGACCAGCTTGTTGAAGGGAAACAACAGATGCAAGTAAAGCCGTAAGATTTTCATTTCTTCTTTTCAGTTTTGGCATACGTGCAAACTTCGAAAACTCATCTACAATACGACGAATATCATCCGTTTGTCGTGTTATAACATCAACCATATCCTTGAGCCCGTCTGAATTCTTTTCAAGAAGAGGGCTAAATTTTTTTCTAATTCTTTCCGCGGATAATTGAATGGGTGTAAGTGGATTTTTAATTTCATGGGCAATTCGTCGTGCCACATCACCCCACGCAGCGGACCTCTGGGCAGAAACAAGAGATGTTATATCATCAAATGCTACTACGTAACCTCTTAATTTTTTGTCTTCTTGCATTGGAGCCATACGAACCAAAAATATTTCTAGCCGTCCTGATCGAACCAGTTTGATTTCTGATTGCAAATTTTTAGCCCGCGATTTTTTTAATTTTACAAACAGAGAACCTAACTCTGGAAAGATATCGGAAAGTTGGTTTTGAGCTGAAGAGTCTTTATTTATGCCCAATAAAATATTAGCTGATTTATTTGTAAAACTAACTTTTCCATCTGAACCAAGCACTATAACTCCAGATGTTACAGACGACAGAACGCTGTCAAATAGGCGTCTTCGTTCTTCAATCTGTTCGGTATTATCAACTAAGGTATCCCTCTGATGCTTAAGCTGTTTCGTCATTTGATTAAAATAACGGCCAAGTTGCGCGATCTCATCATCGCCTTCATCTTCAATTACTTGTGTGGACAACTCACCTGCTCCAACTCGTTTTGCTGCTGCAGCTAATCGCCCTATTGGTTTAGATAATCTTTCAGCAAACCAAAGCGCAAATAAAACTGAAGAAACAATAAGCAAAAGAGCTAAGGCAAAGTAAAGAACTGCAAAATTGAGAAGATACGCAGTGCGGTCACTTTCCATCTGTTGATACAAAATCGCAGTTTTTTGTGTTTCGTCCAAAAGATTAAAAAGCGTCCCATCGACCTCTCTTGTTACGTACAAATATCGGTCGCCAAACCCATTCAAATAAATCAATGCTCTGAGTTCATTATTATTGAAGTCATTAATTAAAACAACATTTTCGACAGCGTCCTTTATTTGCGACTCGTCTGGTTTTTCAAAATCAAAAAGATAAGAGCGCTCTCCTCGAAGTTCGATATCACCCAGCCCATTCAAGATGAAGGCTTCTTTTAAACCACGCTGCAGTTCCAACTGAATCGAAGCAAGCTCCTTTCTTAACTCATCTTTTTCAATAAAAAATTTATTTTTTTGAAAACTTTTTAAATCCTCTGCCACAGCAAGAACATCTTCAACCAAAGCTCCTTCTTGTTCGTCTGCATATGCACGAGCTGCCGACAAGGAGGTTCCTACAACGCTTTGAACTCGCTCGGAAAACCAAGCCTCTAAACCCAAGTTTATCGAAACGGTAGCAAACACAGCAACCGTGATTGTCGGTAATAATGACATTGTAGTGAATACACTAGCTAATCGAAAGTGAAGTTTTGATCCAGCAAGCCGAGATCTTCGCTGAGAAAGAACGTATAAAATTCTGACCAAAACAATGCCAACAATCAAAAGTACGTAGACAAGATCTAGCAGCAAAAAGAAACGTAACCAATTGGACTGTCCAGCTACGTTGAATGGACCCAAAAATAGATATGTTGCAACAGCCAATAACGGCCCAAGTAAAATGAGAGAAACATTAACCGTAGATTGAAAAGGTTTCAAATTTGAATAATTTGAAATCAATTTAGACAGCGACTTATTTCTTTTTAAGGACGCCAAAATACCCTCAACAAAACTAAACACATAAATGTTGTAATTTTGCATCACAAACAACAGCATTAGTGTAAAATGTCAAGGTATATGTTGCTTATTTACATCAATTTACGGCGTCTATGCACTTTTATATCGAGTTCACTTATTTTTTTTCTCAACGTATTTCGATTTATTCCTAATAACTCGGCACACTTTGCCTGATTACCACCTGTCGCCTCTAAAGAGATAGCTATTAAAGGAATTTCTAGTTCCTTCAAAATACGATTATACAGGCCTTTAGGCGGTAAAATGTTACCGTGTAGATCAAAATACCTACGCAGATGCCTTTCTATATCGTTAGACATTTTTTCTGCCCTCGCGTTTCCAAATGATCCTTGCGTTTCTGGCTGATTTTCCAAAGACTGCTCAACTTCAGTCAGAGAAATCTCGTACTCCCTTGAGGTCAAACCAAGTCGCTTTACTACATTTTGTAACTGCCTTACGTTTCCTGGCCAACTATATGAACGAAAAAGATCTTGTGACTTAACTCCTAATTTCCTTTTCGGCCCCCCCTCGTTTTCAAGTAATTTTAAAAAATGATCTGATAAAATCAAAATATCATCTACACATTCACGTAAACTCGGCAATTCAATCGTTGCACCACTCAATCTATAAAAAACATCCTTTCTTATGATACCATTTTCAACGGCTTCAGTCATACTCCCTTGCATTGTAGCTACAAATCTGGGCGAATACTCACCCGGGTTATCGATCATTTGTACTAATCTGGCCTGACTTTCTAGCGAAAAATCTAAAATCTCTTCAATGATTACAGATCCACCCCTTGCTTTAGCTAAAATTTTTGATGGTCCGTCTATATCTACTAAATCAGAAGGTGAAACAGATACGAACGGTGAGGCCCGACGATCAGAAAAACTGTGTAAAACTTTTGCGATTAAGCTTTTACCTGTTCCAGACTCACCAGAGACCAAAATGGGTAAATCTGTATTCATGAGCCGGGCTACTAATCGATAAACACCTTGCATAGGTACCGATTTTCCAACAAGTGGCAAACCATTGTCAGATTCAGGATTATCACCAATCTCTGAAACAAAACGATGAGAAAGTTTTTTTTGCTCCAATGCTTTTGCCACTCTTTTCATTAAATCTGGGAGATCAAATGGTTTTGGTAAATAATCAAATGCATTCGCATCTGCCGCTTGGATTGCAGTCATAATCGTATTTTGTGCAGAAATAACTATAACTGGTAAACCTGGTCGATCAGTGGCTATTTTTGGTAGCATTTCTAAACCATTACCGTCTGGCATCATTACATCAGTAATGATTGCGTCACCCTTTCCCTCGGCAACCCACCTCATTAAGGTTGTGAGACTAGAAGTTGCATGAACTTTACAACCCGCTCTTGTTAAAGCCTGCGTCAAAACGGTTCTTATTGTTCGATCATCATCTGCAACAAGTACTGTTCCATCCATTTAAGACACCTCATTTGTAAAAGAGTTATTTTTTTTATTGATTGCTGCTAAAGAAATCGTAAAAACCGTATTTCCTGGAACGCTATCAACAGAAATCCATCCATCATGATCTGAAATAATTTTACTAGCTAGAGCTAAACCTAATCCTGTTCCATTTTCCTTTCCTGATACAAATGGATCAAATACCTCATCTTTTATATCCAAAGGCAAACCTGGACCGTTATCGCATATCTGGATCTGCAATGGTAAAGCCTGACCAGTTCCGTCAGAGCGACGCAATCGAAAAGAGTGGTCAAAGGATGTTTTTAGTTTTATTTTTCCACTATCTTGACAAGCTTCAGAGGCGTTTTTAATTAAATTTAGAATAACCTGTAGAAGTTGATCGGAGTCTGCTTTAGCCGCTGGAAGTGATGGATCATATTCCTCTTCAAATATAATATGAGCGCCAAACCCCAGCTGAGCCGATCTTTTAGCCCTGTCAAGTATATCGTGAATATTCACAGCCTTCATTTCCGGTGCACGAGAATTGCCAAACTCTTCAACCTGCTCAAGTAAATTTACAATTCTTCTTGTTTCCTCAACAATTAAATCCGTCAACTCGAGATCTTTAGTCTCTAAACTCATCGATAAAAGCTGAGCAGCTCCAGAAATACCTGCGAGTGGATTTTTAATTTCATGAGCTAACATTTCAGCCATTCCAATTGCAGATTTTGCAGCAGATTTTACCGAATTCGTTTGATTTACTCGTCCAGCTAATTCTCTTGGCGCAATTAATACTATAAAATGACCTGGACTCTGAACCACTGGAGCAAAAGCTAAATTACATTGAATTTGTGACATGCCAAAAGAGCTAACCTCAACATCATTTACAAAAAGAGATGTTGAACACTCTTTCGCGCGAGCAAAGCTGTCTTCTAAAGGAGCACCAACCACCAACTGTTTCCAAATAGATTTCCCACGTAAAGATTTTCCTGAAGTATTAAAAAACCCCTCTGCGGCAGAGTTGGCCTCTGTAATTACATCTTCTGGGTTTATGAGCAGTGCTGGAACTGGAAGCGAAGACCAAACAAAGTCAATGGGCACTTTTGTCATGCAGCATCCCTTTGATCAAACACAGTTTTCAACTTCCACAATACTTTATTTGGGCATTTTTCAGTTAATATGTATTGGCGGGCTTCACTTGATACATTACCATCGTCCATATACCAACCTAGATGTTTCCTAGCTACTTTGACACCTAATTCGTTACCATAAAAGCTTAATATATCTTCATAATGCTCAATGATTAGTTCAGTTAGTGATGAAAAATTAGGTAAATTGTATTTTTGATATCCCCATAAATCGGCTGCTATTTGGTTAAGCAACCAAGGCCTGCCTCGTATAGCTCTACCAACCATTAATCCATCAGCTGTCGACTCTTTTAATGCCACCTTCGCCGAGTTTGAATCCAAAATATCACCATTTACAATGACTGGTATTGAAACGTTCTCTTTAACACGCCGCAAGAAATGCCACCGGGCACAACCTTTGTAAAACTGACAACGCGTTCTTGCATGAATAGTAATTAATTTAATACCTAACTGCTCAGCCACCTTGGCTAAACTGGGTGCATTGAAATCATTATCATCCCAACCCAGACGAGTTTTGAGTGTAACAGGAACCGATACAGAAGTTACTACTGCCTCTATTAACTTGGCTGCCAAAGCCAAATCCTTCATTAAAGCCGATCCAGCGTAACCATTTACGACTTTTTTTGCTGGACAACCCATATTTATGTCAATTATCTGTGCGCCCATGGCTTCGACCAACTTTGCTGTCTCTGAAATAGCGTAAGGATCTCGTCCCGAAATTTGAACCGACGTATTATCTGTATCAAGTCCTAATTCAGCCTTTTGCCTTACTCCTGGCCTACCACTTAATATTTCCTGGCTCGCAATCATTTCAGAAATAAAATGACCAGTTTTAAAACGCGAAACCACGCGCCGGAATGGCAGGTCCGTAATTCCAGCCATAGGGGCCAGAAATATTGGCGGGTTGATTATATGTTGTCCAATCAAAAGCGTCATAACGTTGATCTGTATTATTTTCCTCAAAATTCCAAGCATATACATTAAATATTTGCTTGTTTTTTCCTCATTTTAAAAATGTTGCCTAATATTTAATCGAAATTCTCCATATATTGCGAGTCAGCTATAAAAAATTTAAAAGTGATAATGTGGAGAGTTGATGTCGACAGTTGCAATTATAGTCGCCGCTGGCAAAGGAAATAGAGCTGGCGGTAAAGTGGCCAAACAATGGCGTACGATAGCGGGAAAGTTAGTTGTTGATTGGTCGATTGATGCCTTCAAAAATCATGATTTGGTTGACTTTGTTATTGTCGTTTTACCCCCAGATAAAACCCTCAATAGAAATGATGTGATTACTTGCGCCGGGGGTCAAACTAGATCAATTTCAGTGTATAATGGGTTAATAGCTGCAAAAAATCTGTCACCCGATAAAGTTCTAATACACGACGTTGCTAGACCAGCTGTATCAGAAGATATCATTACAGATATAATTTTAGCGATCAACGAAGAAACAGGCGCCGCTCCCGGTTTGCCTATCAGCGATGCAATCTGGAAAGTATCAGATAAAGAAATAGAAAAAACGCTGGATAGAAATTTTATATTTAGAGCTCAGACTCCTCAAGGCTTTCCCTACCCCAAGATACTCAAGGCGCATGAGGAACAATCCGGTCACAATGCGTTTGATGATGTTGAATTAGCAAAATTAATTGGTTTGAGAGTGGTACTAAAAACTGGTCATAAAGATAACATGAAAATAACAAAGCCAGAGGACTTTCTAAAAATGTCAAAGATCTTAGTAAAAAAAGTTGGATATAAAATTATAAAGAAAGTATTGGATTAAATGATCGATGTGAGATTAGGAAATGGTTTTGACGTACATGCTTTTACTGAAGGAAATGAGATAACCCTTTGTGGCATTAATATACCATTTTCAAAAAAACTATTGGGGCATTCTGATGCTGATGTCGGCTTACATGCCGTGACTGATGCTATTTATGGAGCGATTGCGGCTGGTGATATTGGCACGCATTTTCCGCCAAGTGACCCAAAATTTAAAAATGCTTCTAGTGATCTATTTTTAAAGCATGCTGTTCAACTTACAAACCAGTTAGGTTATGAGATTAACAACGTTGACTGTACAATAATTTGTGAACAACCAAAGATTAGTCCATTATCCGAGAGAATGAGGACCTCAATATCTGAAATCATGGGGGTGGATAAACAACGTATCAGCGTGAAAGCCACCACATCTGAAAAACTAGGGTTCACTGGTAGAGAAGAAGGAATTGCCGCACTTGCTACCGTTACGGTCAGTAAAGTTGAGTAAATTTATTTCTACTTTTTTTTACATTGGGTTTTTGCGGCCCGCCCCCGGCACATGGGGGTCAATCGCAGGAATTATTTTGGCTTATATGATATTGATTATAATTGGTTTTTCAGCTTTTTTCTGTATTTTATTGCTTACTATTATGATAGGGTTTTGGAGTACTAAAAATTACCTAGAGAAAAATTCTGAGAAGTCTGATCCTTCAGAAGTTGTAATAGATGAAGTGATTGGCCAATGGATCGCCATTCTTCCTTTGGGTTACATGTTGAACTTTGATGCATTTTTCAGTGAAGGGTTTTGGTTTGTCTGGATTTGGGCCTTTGTCAGTTTTCGGTTTTTCGATATTATCAAACTAGGTTTAATTGGTTGGGCGGATAATTTGGACGGTGCTTTGGGTGTGCTTCTAGATGATATTTTAGCAGGCATAGCAGCCGGTATTACAGTAGCAGTTTTAGTTTTATTGATATGAAAAAAGATATTTTTGACACTGCAAAAAAGGTTTTCGATTTAGCCATCTTAAACGAAGCAGTGATTGCGAGTGCAGAAAGTTGTACAGGCGGAATGCTGTCAAGTACAATCACTGAAATACCAGGCTCTTCCGCAATATTTGATTGTGGGTTTGTCACTTACTCAAATACTGCAAAAATAAAGCTTTTGAGTGTTAATGAAAATTCATTAAATTACTACGGTGCAGTTTCAGAGAAGGTTGCCGGTGAAATGGCACTTGGAGCCCTAAATAATTCAAAAGCGAATTTAGCCATTTCAATTACTGGCATAGCCGGCCCCGGGGGTTCCATTACTAAACCAGAAGGCATGGTTTGCTTTTCAATTGCTATTGAAGATAAAATTAAATTGACCGAAACCAAAAATTGGGGACCTCTTGGACGCGATAGAGTTAGAAAAACAGCAACTCTACATGGATTACAGTTACTGAAAAGAACCTTGCGTGCAAAAATTTGAATTGCGGAAAAATTAGCCATCAGTCTATTTTATCGCTTATTTTTTAATCAAAAAATAAAAATATTGATCAAATCATAAGCTATGAACGATCTTGGACTTTGTTTTAGCCAAAATTTGCGGTTTCAGCAGCGTCAGATTGTACAAAAGGATAAATTTTATGGTTGGTGCTGATACAGCATGGATAATCGTCGCTACCGCCTTGGTTTTGTTTATGACACTTCCTGGGCTTTCATTGTTTTATGGTGGACTGGTTCGTGCTCGCAATGTTTTAAGCGTTTTTATGCACTGCTATGCAATTGCATGTTTGATGAGCTTATTATGGTTTGCTTTTGGTTATTCCATCGCTTTTGGGGATAGTTCTACGGGCTATTGGGGCGGTCTAGGTAAAGCCTTTCTTTCAGGGGTTACTGCAGACACACTTAGTGGCTCTTTACCTGAAGTACTATTTTTTGCATTTCAAATGACATTCGCAATAATCACACCTGCTCTAATTGTTGGAGCTTATGTGGAGCGCATAGGCTTTTCTTTTGTGTTGGTTTTTTCAAGCCTTTGGATGCTTTTATGCTATGCACCCGTTGTTCATTGGATTTGGGGTGGCGGCATTCTTTCCGACGGAGGGGTATTAGGAGATATTGGAGTTGTCGATTTTGCCGGAGGTATTGTGGTACACGAAACAGCCGGAATTGCAGCTTTAATGCTTGCATTTTACCTTGGCCCTCGCCGAAATAAAACAACCCCACCCCACAACCCTGGGTTTGTAATGATAGGTGCAGCGATGCTATGGGTAGGTTGGTTTGGTTTTAATGGAGGCTCACAACTAGCAGCTGACGGCGGTGCTGCCATGGCTATTACCGTGACACATATTTCGGCAGCAGCAGCTTCTCTCACCTGGGCAGCGTGGGAGCGGATTAAATTTGGTAAAACTTCTTTGGTTGGTATGGTCACAGGAACAATCGCAGGTCTAGCTTCAATAACACCCGCGGCAGGTTCAGTTGATCCGCTTCAAGCTCTACTGATTGGTGGAATAGCTGGAATTCTATGTCAAGAAGTCGTTAACATAGTTCGAAACATGCTAAACATCGATGATACTTTGGACGTCTTTGCAGTTCATGGCATTGGAGGCATTTTTGGAACATTAATGATTGGATTTTTTGGTTACACATCGTTTATAACCCAACTTTCAGGCCTCGTTATCGTGGGACTTTTTACCGTTTTTATAACTTATATTCTGATTAAAATAGTTTCTTTAGTTACGCCAATACGTGTTGACGAAGAAACAGAGACTAACGGTCTTGATTTGACCGTTCATGGCGAGCGCGCTTATGATGTGAATTCCTAATTTCTAGATGCCGGAGTTGAACCCTTTGGCGTCAATTACCCAACGAGTTAAGTGTAAAGGTCTGCGGCCCTTCGCTCAAACGCCCTAACTATTCGCTGCATTGCATCGTTAAAAACTAATCCTATAATACTTTGCAACATTGCGTTTTTAAATTCAAAATCAACATTAAAATTTACCTCGCAGCCTTGTTCAGAGTTATTAAAACTCCAAACTGAATGCATATGACGAAACGGGCCATCTAAATACTCGGTTTCGATTGTAAATTTCGACGCGTCAAGTAATACACGGCTCCCAAATTTTTCTCTAAATACTTTAAAACTTATAACTAAATCAGCCTCAATTTGTTTTATTACTCCTTTTTGAATTTCTTTTCTGACACGCGCCGCAGCGCACCATGGCAAAAATTCAGGATATGAAGAAATATCAGCAACTAGATCAAACATCTCTTTAGCCGTGTAGGGTAAATATTTTGATTCTGCGTGAGATGTCATTTCAAGCCTTTGCAATTAGTCTTATTTCTAACTACAAACAAATGTGAAATGAATTCAAGAGGAACAAATGTCTCAATCAAATTACGTCGTTGATACTCTTATTTCTGCAAAATCTATAGCTGCTCGAATAGAACATTTGGCGAAAGAGATCGAATTAGAGTTTAAGAAAACAGACAAACTTATTGTTGTCGGATTGTTGAGGGGATCGTTTGTTTTCATAGCCGATTTAGTACGTGAGCTTAATCTACCTGTCGAAGTAGACTTTCTCGAGGCCTCGTCCTATGGAGATGAAATGGTATCGTCCAAAGAGGTTCGAATTCTCAAGGACTTAAGAGGAGCTATTGAAGGCAAAGATGTCCTTCTCGTCGAGGATATTGTAGATACAGGTTTTACGCTGCATCATGTAACGAACCTACTTTTATCAAGAAGTCCCACTAAATTAAAAACTATTGCTTTACTGGATAAACCAAGCCGACGTGAGACAAAAATAAAAGCCGATTGGACTGGTTTTGAAATACCAGATGAATTCGTGGTTGGGTATGGAATTGATTACGCTCAAAGAAATAGGAACCTATCTTTTATTGGGAAAGTTAGGTTCGTCTAACTCTACAAAAAATAATCATAACCCTTTAGTTAGCTAGACTAGCTAACAGCCTTTCCACTTAGGCTCACGTTTCTCAGCAAATGCGCGCGCACCTTCGATTTGATCTTCAGACCTATAAAGTTTTTCAACACTCTCAAATTGGCTTTTTGTAATTTTATTCAAAGCCTCTTGAAACTTCATATTTTCAGCTTCACGGACAACTTCCTTTATTGCAGCATAAACCAAAGGGGGGCCAGAAGCCAAAAGTTCCCCTAATTTATAAGCCTCATCCATTAAATTTTGTGCTGGGTGAATATAATTTATCAGACCCCATTTAGCTGCCTCTTCTGCATCCAACCAACGGCCAGTTAGCAACATATCCATTGCAATATGATATGGTATTCGCTTTGGTAGTTTAATTGATGCTGCATCTGCGACAGTACCAGATCGAATTTCAGGTAGAGCAAAGGTGGCATGTTCAGCCGCTAAAATAATATCAGCGCTCAAAGCCCATTCCAGACCTCCGCCACAGCAAATACCATTAACTGCAGCAATAACCGGTTTATTTAGGCCCCTTAGCTCTTGAAGGCCTCCAAAACCACCAACTCCATAGTCTCCATCCACCGCATCACCGTCTGCTGCGGCTTTCAGGTCCCAGCCTGGACAAAAAAACTTCTCACCCTCACCTGTTATAATTGCTACACGCAAATTTGTATCATCCCTAAAGTTTGTGAAGATTTCTCCCAAAAATCGGCTTGTTTTTAAATCGATAGCATTAGCTTTAGGCCGATCCAATTTAACCTCTAAAATATGATTTGTTGTATTAGTTTTAACTGGGCCATCAGAACTCATTACCTTACCTCTCTTATCAAAGCATCGGCTACTATTGCTTCCGAATTTGTCACAATAAGCGGATTAATTTCTATTTCAAAAACTTTATCTCTATTATCTAAAACAAATTCTTGGATCTTCATGATTGCATCAACTATTTGGTTTACATCAACTTTCGATAATCCTCTGTAACCTTTAGCGATCTTAGATACCCTCAGTTGGTAAAAACATTCGAGCACCTCATCCTCGCTACTAGGAAGTAAAAGAGATGAAGTATCAGAAAGGATCTCAGTCAAAACTCCTCCAGCAGCAAGTGTCAAAAGCATCCCATGTGCAGGGTCATGCACAACTCCAACGAGCAATTCCAAAACGATATCACTCACCATTTTTTCAACAATTACATGCTCTTGCAATATTCTATTTGCAGCATTCTCAACTGCTTTTTGAGTTCTTAAATTTAAAAAAACTTCTCCTAGTTCACTTTTGTGTGACGAGCCAAGTGCCTTTAAAACTACCGGATAACCAATCTGGTTTGAAACAAAACGAGCATCACTCGACAAACATTTTTCTGTTTTTGGGATCTTCAAGCCATACTTTTCCAAACTTTTTTTTGCAACATACTCATCGACTAGATAACTTTCCCCGTTTGGATTAGATAAAAATATCGGCTTTGGAGCCACCAAAGTTTGATTGGATGATGATGCATAAATAGCAGCTAAAGCTGTATCTAGCCCGTGTAAAGTGATGATATTGCTCTCCAAAAGCTCGAAAGATACCTGCTCTGGAATATTTTCAGACAAAGTTGAGACTATAGCCAAAGGTTTATCTTCAACGTTTTTTGCTTTCTTTGCAGCTGTAATGACACAATTCCAAGCCGAAGGATCGCAAGTATCACTTCTAGGAAAATCTACGATAATTGTGGTTATACTTTCATGCCCGCGCATCATCGCGATGAAAGTCGATGCCATGGCCTCAACATCACCCCAAATGTAGGTGTGATAATCAAGGGGATTGGATAAAGCAACCATTTCACCCAAAACTGAACGCAGCTCAGATATATTTTCTTTTCCAAGCGGCGGGAATTGGACACCATACTCTTCAGCCAAATCAGCAATAAGTGATGCCTCTCCTCCGGAACAGGACAAAGATCTAATATTTTTTGACGGTAGCGGGCCGTATACGTGAAAAATTTTAAGTGTATCAATTAAAACATCTAACCTATCAACTTCAGAAATGCCCAAGCGTTTAAATAGACTTTTGGCACCCTCTGCATCACCAGCTAGTGATGCCGTATGAGACTGTGCGGCTTTGCGCGCTTGCACACTTTTCCCAACCTTAAGCACAACGATAGACTTTGCCAATTTTCGAGCCTCATTTGCCAGATCTTCAAAGGCTCTTAAATCTCCTATACCTTCCACATGAAGACCGAGAGCTGTCACACGGGGATCAGAAAGAAGATATTTTCCAATCTCTGCAAATCCAAGACAAGCTTGATTTCCGACACTCATTATATAGGAAATTGGTAATCCACGGGTCTGCATCGTGAGATTAATTGCTAAATTTGAACTCTGCGTTAATATCGCAACGCCGCGTTCTACTGCCTTTCCACCATGCTGGTCCGGCCAAAGTGCCGAACGATCTAGGTAATTTATAAACCCATAACAATTCGGGCCCAATATTGGCATGTCGGCGGCGGCATCAATGAGAGATTTTTGCAATTCTCCAGAACCTTTTTTGTCATTTTCCGCCTCTAAAAACCCCGACGCAAAGCAGACAGCACCACCGGCATTAATGCTGTTCAGCTTTCCAACAATCTCAATTGTCAAAGTACGATTTACCCCAACAAAAGTAGCGTCAATTCTGTGAGGAATATCGTCTAACTCCTTGAAGGATTTTAGGCCTAATATTTCTTTTTTTGTAGGATGAACTGGAAAAATTTCTCCTTTATAACCAATTTTGAAAAGCTGTTCTATAACTGAACGGCACCATACACCACCACCAACTACAGCTATGTTTTTTGGTGAAAACAAACGTTTTAATCGGGTTTGAGAGCTCATTCTTACTACTTTCAAAAGGAAAATTAAGAACCTAAAGGACGAAGCAGATCTCTGCTGATAATATGCCGCTGAATTTCTGAGGTTCCATCCCAAATACGTTCGACACGCGCATCACGCCAAAATCGTTCGATAGGATAATCATCCATCAAACCCATTCCCCCATGAATTTGTAAAGTTTTGTCTGTAACGCGCGCTAACATTTCAGTTGCATACAATTTTGCGCTCGCAATCTCTCTATTGGAGGATAAATCTTGATCCAAACGCCAAGCTCCATTGAGCGTCAAAAAATCTGCTGCATCAATTTCAGTGATCATATCTGCTAGTTGAAAACTAACGCCTTGAAATTTTCCAATTTGTTGGCCAAATTGTTTTCTTTCAGCACTATAAGTAAGAGCATAATCAAAACAACGTCTTGCCCGGCCCACTGACATGGCTGCTACCGTCAGCCGAGTAGCATACAACCACGTATTCATCACCTCAAAGCCACCGTTAACATCACCAAGCACTTGTTCTTTAGGCAACCGACAGTCATCAAATTCTAAAATCATATTTTTATATCCCTTGTGACTGACCGAATTATATCCATCTCTGATTACAAACCCGGACATTCCCCTGTCGACAAGAAAGGCCGTAATCTTCTTTTTAGGTCCCTTTGGGGTTTTTTCCTCACCCGTTGCAATAAAAACTATAACGAAATCAGCGTGTTCTGCCCCTGAAATAAAGTGTTTAGTACCATTTACAATCCAGTCTGTACCCTCACTTTTAGCAAAACATTTCATACCTCTGACGTCGGAACCTGCATCTGGTTCTGTCATGGCAAGAGCGTCCATCAAGTCTCCACGAACAGCGGGTAGTAAATACTTCTCAATCTGTTCATCCTTACAAGCCATCAAAATATTTTGAGGCCGGCCGAAAAAATGCGTTAAGGCCATTGATCCACGACCGAGTTCGCGCTCCACTAGAGCAAAATCAAGATGGTTTAAACCGGCACCACCTATATTTTCAGGGAAATTACACGCGTAAAAACCTAAATTTATGCATTTTTGTTTAATGTCTTGTGCGATTTCTGTTGGCACGAAACCTTTGCTTTCAACTAAATTTTCATGGGGATAGATTTCTTTTTCAACAAAACTTCTAACCGTTTCTACGATCATTTCTTGTTCTTCTGTTAATCCAAAAAACATATTCAATCCAATCCTAAATTTTATTAACTAAGTTTTGCAAATTCTCAGCGACAGGAGAAATTGGTAAAGATGATTTTCTTTTTTCCATATCAATATGCAGTAGAAATTGTTCACAAGTAGACAGTAAGCAACCGTCTTCAGCACGCTGCATGGAGTGAAATAGTTTAAGCTTCTTCCCATCAATAAGTTTTACTGTCGTGTCTACTATTATGTCCTCTCCCGCATGCGTTTCGGTTAGAAACTTAACCGATGTTTCAACGGTAAAATAGCTATATCCGGATGCCACATAATTCTTATCAGCTCCTATCGCCCAAAGAAAACCGTCAGCAGCATCACTATATACCTGCCCGTAACGACCTTCATTCATATGCCCATTATAATCAGTCCAATCCACTGGAACTTTACGAGAAACTGTCCTCATTTTGGGAGCAATTTCTGCCAAATTAATTAATTTTTCTTCGTGACTATTTACAATTTTGCCAGCGGCTTGATTTTGTTGTTTCAATGCACGCAGTATGACGATTAAATTATTATCGCGAATTCTCTCAAGTTCCCTTATTGAATATTTCCCTGATTGGCTATCAGACTGGGCTGCAATACTATGTATAAGTTCTTTTGTAAGCTCAGGAACATCCATAAGTTTTGTCCAAGGCCATTTTAAACATGGACCAAACTGCTCTATAAAGTGGGCCATACCCCCCTCTCCACCAGCAACTCGATAAGTTTCAAAGAGCCCCATTTGAGCCCATCTAAGGCCAAATCCATACCTAATCGCATTATCGATTTCTTCCGTTGTAGCAATTCCATCCTTTATTAACCAAAGAGCCTCCCTCCAAACCGCCTCAAGAAAACGGTCAGCAACATGAGCATCTATTTCTTTACGAATATGCAAAGGGAAAAAACCTATCTCTTGAAGCAGAATTTTTGCCGAGTCAAAATGCTCATCACTTGTTTGATTTCCAGAAACAACTTCAACCAAGGGTAACAAATAGACAGGGTTAAATGGATGACACACCATTATTTGGTCTGGAAATGATGAGTTTTCTTGCAATTGAGAAGGCATAAATCCTGAAGTTGAGGAGCCAATAACTGCTGTCTTTTTACAATAAATTTGTATTTCTGATAAGGTAGTTTGCTTTAAATCTAATCGCTCTGGCACACTTTCCTGTACCCATAATGCGTCTTCAACTGTTTCTTTGATCGTAGAACAAAAATATAAATTTCCTTCTTTGGGAAGTGCAAAATCATACAACATTGGCAATGCCCTTTTTGCATTCAAAAGCACTTCGTCAACTTTTCGCTCTGCTTCTGGATCGGGATCAAATACTTTTACATCCCATCCATTTAACAAAAATCGAGCAAGCCAACCTGCTCCTATGACACCGCCACCAATAATTGCAGCTACTTTTTTCATAAATTGCCCTTTACATCAGATAGAATATTACAAATTGATGCTGAGAGTTAGTTAATTGGATTTCTTTTATCCAAGTCTAACTTGTCCCGCACCTCTTCGGGCCCAATTACCCTAGCCCCCATGGCTTCAATAATTTCTTTTGCGCGCAATACTAAATCTTCATTCTTGGCCAAAACTCCCTTTTTTAGCCAAAGATTATCTTCCAACCCAACTCTTACATTGCCTCCAGCCAAAATTGCTGCTGCAACATAAGGCATCTGATTTCTACCAAGAGAAAATGCACTAAAAGTCCAGTTTTCAGGGACATTATTGACCATTGCCATGAAAGTATTTAAATCATCGGGCGCGCCCCATGGCACGCCCATACATAATTGAACTAAAACATCTTCTCCGATGATTCCATCTTTTACTAATTGTTTTGCATACCATAGATGCCCAGTATCAAAAGCCTCTATTTCAGGCTTAACGCCCGCCTTTGTCATTATCGAACCCATTTCCTGCAACATTCCAGGAGTATTGGTCATTACATAATCTGCTTCGGCAAAATTCATAGTTCCACAATCTAATGTGCATATTTCCGGGAGACACTCAATAATATGCGCTACCCTCTCCTCAGCGCCAATCATATCCGTTCCTGCAGCAACTGGTAACGGTTTTTTAGTCCCACCAAACACTATATCACCTCCCATACCAGCAGTAAGATTAAGAACGACATCAACATCCGCACCTCTAATGCGGTCTGTAACTTCACGGTAATAGGCTAAATTTCTGCTAGGCTTTCCAGTTTCAGGGTCACGAACATGGCAATGAACGATAGCGGCGCCTGCTCTCGCGGCATTAATCGCACTATCTGCAATATCTTTTGGGCTTCGAGGAACAAACTGGCTGCGATCCTGCGTGCTACCTGATCCTGTCACTGCGCAGGTTATAAAAACTTCACGATTTAGGTTTAGTGGCATCTCTTTCTCCAAAATAACTATTTATAGAATGTAAGATATACGAAATAAAAACTTTGCTATATTTACCAATTTTAAACAAAACCGCGACAATAACAAAAATTAGCCTCTAAAACCTAGCGCAACCACAAATTTTTCCGAACTATCTGATCGGCTGCTAGCAGGCTTAACGTTGTATACTTTTGTAAATTTTTGTTTCAATAAAGTTTGCAAATCGCTTTCCGCTCCACCTGCCAGAACTTTAGCAACAAAAGTTCCACCCTCTTCCAAAACATCAAAGGCAAAGTACGCTGCAGTCTCACAAAGTGCGATTATTCTGAGGTGATCAGTCTTTTTATGACCCGAAGAAGATGCGGCCATATCGGACATGACAACATTCGCTTTTCCTTCAAGAATATTTTTAACCTCAAGATCTGCATAGTTCGCCATAAAATCAAGTTGATAAAATTTGGCACCGGGCAAAACTTCCGTTTCTTGTAAATCTATTCCAATAACTGAACCAATTTTGACGTTTTTCTTGACACCGAGTGCATTCACTAAATCGACTGCAACTTGGCTCCAGCCTCCTGGAGCGCAACCCAAATCAACAACCTTCGATCCTGGTATCAAAAAATTATATTTTTCATTTAACTCTAAAATTTTAAATGCAGCCCGCCCTCGAAAACCTTCGAGTTGGGCCCGCTTTACATAAGGATCATTTAATTGGCGCTGTAGCCACTTGACCTGACTGACTGTTTTTCCTCGAGCCGATTTAACCTTTACCTTAAGATCACGCTGCCCACGTCCAGATGTATTTTTAGCTTTTGTTGTTTTTTTCATAAATTGATCACTTCGAAAAAAATTAATTATTTCTTTTCTTCAGACAACCGCGTCCTCTAACGCTCCATTTGCAGACATTTGAGCGTACAGCAGTCCTTCCCTTAAGCCGCGATCAGCAACAGTTAACTTATCAGTAGGCCAACTTCTCAACATCGCTTGCAAGATAGCTGAACCGGACATTATTAAAGCCTGCCTATCGCGCCCAATTCTGGGATCGTTTTTACGCCCTTCGGAACCCATTTCCAGGTATGAGCGAATTACCTTGTCAATTTGTTCGGTTGTCATTCTCAAGCCATCGACCTTAGTACGGTCGTAGCGACGCAACCCAAGATGTGAGGAAGCTACAGTTGTAACTGTACCCGAAGTCCCTATGATTTGAAAACTAGTGTCTACTTTATTATCTTTATATGGCGCAAAATCAGTTAATTTTTCCTCGAAATACCAACTCATTAAAGCAAATCTCGCGGCGTCATCTTCTACATCGCTAAATTGATCGCGCAAGGTTGCTACACCCAAGGGTACAGAAATCCAATCGACTACTTTAGCTGTTGAAAATGGAGCATCTTCCAAATTAAAGCCAGCATGTAAGCGCATTATTGATTTAGGTCTCTCTAGAGAAGGAACAGAAGTTAAATCAATCCAAACAAGTTCTGTTGATCCTCCTCCAATATCGACGATTAATAATTGCTCAGATGTTGGGCTAACTAGAGGTGCACAAGAAATTACGGCTAATCGAGCCTCTTCTTCTGTGTCTATAATATCAAGCTTCAAGCCCGTTTGTTTAAAAACTCGGGAAATAAATTCTTTTGAGTTTCTTGCACGTCTACAAGCTTCAGTAGCAATCAGACGGGAATATTTCACATCATACTTATCTAACTTTTGTTTACAGACTTGAAGAGCTTGAATAGTCCGATTGATCGACCCTCGGCTCAATGTACCAGTTTTTTCAAGCCCAGACCCCAGTTGAACAGATTTTGCAAAGCTATCAACAACATGAAACTGAGCACCTTTTGGTTGCGCAATTAACATACGACAGCTATTGGTACCTAGGTCTAAGGCTGCATACAAAGCCTCAGGCACCAATTTATTGTCAAATGCGCTCTCAACCACACCAGGGAAAGCCGCTTTTTTTATAGGCTTTTTGGGCGCCATAGCCTACGCCCTCCGTAATCAGTTAACTTAACGATACGTCGGAGAATAATGCTGTGCAAGAGTCTTTAATTTGTGGAAGGATTATTAAATTCTATTTCTTGGATGCAAACGTCGCACCTGCAATCCTTTTTGTCGAAATCTAGCTGTTGAAAATTGGCTAATTACCATACCAAAAATTAAATTTATCGGAGAGTAGATAAATGCATGATGTAATAATTGTTTATTGGAGAGATATCCCTGCTCAAGTCATTGTTGGCAAGGGCCGACGCGCTACTAAAATACAATTATCAGAGAGGTTTGAGCAAGCTATCGATAGAGCTGCAATGAAGTCGAACCAAAGTTCTACTGATGACTATCTTTCTGAGTGGAGAAAGGCTGAACCATTTAAAGTTACAGGTGACCCTGAGACTATCGCAAGAGAACAAGCAGAAAATTTAGAAACCGAATATGATAAAGAAAAATTAATACTGCTTGTAAATAATCATGGCCGAGCTAGCTAAAGCAGATTGAGGATGGAAAATGGCATTTTTTGGATTAAAGACTGAGACCTTCCAAGCTCCGAAGGTTAAAGAAAAGCTGGAGCGTTTTGTATCCGATTTTTCCATCGAAGTCATGCCGAGGACGGCAGAGAAAATTGGAGACTTTAAAGATCTTTTGCCAGAAAAAACAAGGGTTTATATTGCTCATATCGAAGGAACTCCAATTGAAGATATGGTAAAAACTGCAAAAAGAATTGCTGAAGACGGCTTCCCCACAATGCCTCACTTTCCTGCCAGAATAATAAAAGATAAAGCAACCCTGAATGATTGGATATCTCGCTATCAGGGAGAAGCTGGGGTCAACCAAGCCCTCTTATTGGGTGGCGGTGTTGACAAACCGCATGGTGAATATGAAAGCTCTATGGATCTTTTGGAAACTGGTTTATTTGATCAGGCCAATTTCAAAGATATTCATGTCGCTGGTCATCCAGAGGGAAACAAAGATATAGATCCAGACGGAAGCACAAAAAACGTCGATGCAGCTTTACAATGGAAACAGAATTTTAAAAATAAAACTAATGCAAAGATGGCAATAACCACTCAATTTGCTTTTGAAGCTGGCCCTATTATTGAATGGGCAAATTCAATCAAAAAAGCTGAAATTGATATACCTATCCATATTGGTATTGCGGGACCGGCCAAGTTACAGACATTGATAAAATTCGCCTTAGCTTGTGGCGTTGGACCGTCCTTAAAGGTTTTACAAAAACGGGCAACAGATGTGACAAAGCTTCTGTTACCGTATGAACCAACCGAAGTCCTGTCTCAATTAGCGGATCATAAAGCAAAAAACCCAGATTTTAATATTTCGAATGTTCATTTTTTTCCGCTCGGTGGCATAAAGACGAATGCTAATTGGGTCACGGAAAACTGTGGGGCTGCTGGAGTTCCGGCAAATCAAATGTAAGGGAAAAAAATGGTAAAAACTGTTGTTGAATCGAAAACTAAATCCGCTGTTTTAGGTTTTGACCACCCATTTTGTGTAATAGGTGAACGGATAAACCCCACAGGGAGAAAAAAGTTAGCAGCTGAGCTAGAGGCTGGTGATTTCTCAACAGTAGAAAAAGACGCACTTGCTCAGGTCGCGGCTGGTGCAAATATTTTAGATATCAATGCTGGTGTAGTATATAACTCAAATCCAAATCCTAATGAAACTGAACCACCTTTAATGAAAAAAATGATTGAATTAGTTCAAGGACTTACTGACATTCCCTTATGCATTGATAGTTCAGTTCCCGAGGCTTTGGAGATGGGTCTCGAAACTGCTCAAGGTCGCCCTCTTCTAAATTCGGTAACTGGTGAAGAAGACCGGCTAGAATTTGTATTGCCTTTAGTCGCAAAATATAATGTTCCTGTGGTCGCTATAAGCAATGATGACACAGGCATATCAGAAGATCCTAATGTCCGATTTGCAGTTGCGAAAAAAATTGTAGAGCGTGCTTCTGATTTTGGGATACCTGCTAACGATATCGTCGTGGACCCTCTAGTGATGCCTATTGGAGCGATGGCGACTGCTGGTAAACAAGTATTCACGCTTGTTCGTAAATTACGAGAAGAGTTAGGAGTAAATACTACGTGCGGAGCATCTAATGTTTCGTTCGGATTGCCAAATCGCCACGGAATTAATAATGCCTTTTTACCTATGGCTATGGGTGCAGGAATGACATCTGCCATAATGAATCCTGTCGCCTTACCCATAACGCAGAAAAAAATTGCAGAGAAAAAAGCTGAGGTTTTATCTGCAGGTGTAATAATTCCAGAAACAATGGATGACGAAACCTTTGTTGCTTTATTTGGCATGGGATCCACTAAACCTCGTCCGGGGAAAGAAATGGAGGCAATAAGGGCGGCAAACTTACTTACTAATAATGATCCACATGGCGGAGCTTGGATTAAATTCAACAAGCCATCCGGGTCCCCAGCAGAAAGCGATGATGAAGGTGGCCGGCCTCGAAGGCGTGGTGGTAGACGCAGAGGGTAATTAATCGATCTTCAAAACCGCTCTAACTAAAATTTTAACTAATATTATTAAATATGAATTGCTCGATCATAGGCATCCAATACGCTTTCGTGCATCATTTCTGAAAGTGTAGGATGAGGAAAGACTGTCGACATTAGATCTTCCTCAGTTGTCTCAAGTTTTTGACCCAAAACATATCCTTGAATTAGCTCTGTGACTTCTGCACCAACCATATGTGCCCCTAAAAGTTCTCCAGTTTCAACATCAAAAATTGTTTTAATTAGCCCCTCTTCCTCACCTAAGGCTATAGCTTTACCGTTACCAATAAAAGGAAAACGACCAACTTTAAACTTTATGCCTTTTTTCTTGGCTTCTTCTTCAGTTAATCCGACACTCGCAATTTGAGGGTTACAATAAGTGCATCCTGCAATAGAACTTGGATCAACTGAGTGGACTTCTTTTCCAGCAATTAGCTCAGCCACCATGACGCCCTCATGGCTTGCTTTGTGGGCCAACCACGGCGCTCCAGTGACATCTCCAATTGCGTAAATGCCCTCGATACCGACATTACAATGGAGGTTAGTAATTATGTGCGAGTTTTCAGTTTTAATTGGCATTTTTTCAATGCCTAATCCCTCTATATTCCCGACAATACCAACCGCTGAAATAACTGTATCAAAACTTTCATTTATTATTTTACCAGCATGCTCAATCTGAATATTCGCTTCTTTATCTTTAAGTTCAATTTTCTTAACAGATGTCTGAGTAAAGATTTTCATACCTTGTTTTACAAATTGCTTATGAGCAAAATTTGCTATCTCAGCATCCTCAGCAGGCAATATTCGATCAACCAACTCAATAACTGTAGTGTCAGCACCTAGAGTATTATAAAAGCTGGCAAATTCTATTCCTATTGCCCCAGAGCCTACTACCAATAGTTTTTTAGGCATACGAGTGGGTGTCAAAGCATGCTTGTAGGTCCATATTATTTCTCCATCAGCCTCCAAACCTGGCAATTCTCTAGCTCGTGCACCAGAGGCAATAATTATGTTATTTGTAAATAGTTCTTGAGACTTTTTATCTTTTGAAACTTTAATTTTCCCCTTTTCAAGAATAGAAGCCTCTCCAGTAAAAGACTTTACTTTATTCTTTTTTAATAAATGCGTTACGCCTTGGTTTAGTTGCTTAGAAATACCGCGAGACCTTTTTATTACTGCTTTCAAGTCAAAAGATATTTTTTCTGCATTTAATCCAAACTCATTCGCCCGATGCATTAGGTGAAAGATCTCAGCAGATCGCAACATCGCTTTTGTTGGAATACATCCCCAATTAAGACAAATGCCACCCATATGTTCTTTCTCAACAATTGCGGTCTTGAGCCCCAACTGCGCACTGCGAATAGCAGCAACATATCCCCCGGGCCCAGCACCAATTACAACTACGTCAAAATCATTTCGCGACATATTTATCTCCAAAATATATATTGTTTAACGTTAAACTATAAATTCTCGATATTCAATGTATCGTTCAGACAAATATATTATAAATTAGGCTGCATAGTTATTAACTCTTGAAAGAACCGCCTGATAACCACCATGTTCAAAATACTCTTGTTCAAAGTGCGTATTAGCGCGACCCAGCTGACTATTCCTATTCGGAAAACGTCCATAACTCCGTATTAATTCACGGTGAGCCCGAGCGTGCTTAAGTAAGTTATGGCCAGATAATGGAAGTTTTTGTAAAATTTGCCGAATACATTTTTCCTGGTCATATAAATTTTCAGAATGCATCAATGGCAGATAAAAGAACTGCCGGGCAGGTTCATTTATCTTCAAATCAAACTCATATTTAATTGACTGCTTGGAGGCAGCCAAAGCTATTCTGTCAGCAGCAAAAGACTTTTCACTTCCTCGAAAAATATTTTTAGAAAATTGATCCAACACTATGATGTAGGCTAAAGCTCCGGAGGGATAAGTTAGCCAAAGGCTATTCCCACCCGAGAGTATATATTCAAAGGTTTCTTTAAAATTTTGTTCAATCAAACCATCCAAAGAGTCATCGGAACTATACCAACAATTAGGCCCAACTTCGTCGAGCCAGAAATTCAAAATAAATTCGGGTTCCATGCCTGTTATCCTGCTTTTTTTGATACATTAAGACATGGGTTTCATTTTTTGTGAAGTGATTTTTTAAATGAGCGCTAAATTTCATTCATTTCTTCAGCAGCCTCGAGAGCTATCTCTTGGGCAATTTCAACCGCAACAACAGAAGCTGTGGGAACGACGGTCGCGTAACTAGATGTATCTACATCAGAAATTCCACGCTGTGTCATTCTGTAAAGGCCATAAACTGTCAATAAGCCTGACAAAGAAGCCAGAATTATAAAAAATCCCTCTGGGCCCATTTTCATCATTAAATATCCCGTAAATAAAGGTCCACTTATTGCACCCAGTCCGTTTAAAAAGAGCAATCCACCGGAGGCAGACGCCATATCATCATACTCTAGAAAATCGTTTGTATAGGCTATCAGCAGTGAGTACAGAGGATTGGACATACCTCCAATAAAAAAAGCACTTCCTACTATAATTAAAAAAACGTCTACAACTACAACTGCAGATAAGGCAGCCATGAAGCCTATTGCCGATGTTGCAACAATTAATATTCTTCGATCCATTCGATCTGAGAGCCAACCAATTGGAAGCTGAAAGACCATTGCTCCAATATAGAATGCAGCAACAAAAGTTGAAATTTCAGATAAGGACAAGCCGGCATTAGTTCCAAATACTGGAGCCATGCCAAATTGCGCCGAAAATATTCCTCCCAAAAAAAACATACCAACGCAACCTAAAGGCGAAGTTGTAAACAACTTTTTTATACTCATCGGTTTAGTGGTCTCAAAGGCAGGAGTAGGAGTAATCGATAATAAAATTGGTGCAAAAGAAATCGAAACCAGTACAGAAATTAAAACAAAAAGCTCAAATCCACCTGGGTCGCCAATAAGTAATAAAAGTTGTGCCGCGACGACGCCAGCCATTTGCACAATCATATAAGAAGATAATAGCTGGCCTCGATTTTCATTTGTAGCAGCATTGTTTAACCAACTCTCTGCTGTAATATATACACCACAAAAGCAAAAACCGATGATAACTCTACCGCCCGCCCAGATCCATGGATTTACTAGTAGAGGATACAGGATTAAAACTGCAGATATAAATGAAGCCAGAGCGGCAAAAACTCTAACATGCCCAACACGCCTTATTAACTCAGGAACCAGCCTGCTAGCTCCTAAGAAACCTATAAAATATGCTGACATTACAAGAGACATTTCAAAAGTAGAAAAGTTTTCTATTTCTCCTCTTACACCAAGTAATGTACCTTGAAGGCCATTCCCAAGCTGCAAAAAAAGCATACCCAACAAGAGAGCCCAAGACCCTTGCAAAACGAGTAGCATATTAACACCTCAAAAAACTGAACATATATTTTTACGGAAATATCAACGACGAATCGCCATACGAAAAAAACCTGTAACGATGCTTTATGGCGTGTTTGTAAATAGTTTCAATAGTTTCTTTACTCATAATAGCAGAAACGAGCATAATCAAAGTAGATTTCGGCAAATGGAAATTTGTCATTAAAGCATCCACCACTTTAAATTGGAAACCCGGGTAGATAAAAATATCGGTCTCACCACGCCACTCAGATAGCTTCCCATTTGATAAAGCCGCAGTTTCTAACAATCTTAAAGCAGTTGTCCCCACTGGAATTATTCTACCACCACTTTTTTTTGTTTTGTTTATCTCTTCTACTGTCTTCTGACTGATTTCGCCATATTCCGCGTGCATTTTATGCTTCTCAATATCTTCATCTTTTACGGGCAGAAATGTTCCTGCTCCAACATGAAGCGTCACAAAAGAAATTTCCACGCCTATATCCCTAATTTTATCCAACAAAGCATCGTCAAAATGTAGGGAGGCGGTCGGTGCCGCTATGGAACCCAATTTCCGTGCAAAGACAGTTTGATAATCAAGCTTGTCGTAGTTATCTGCTTTTCGCTTTGAAGTAATATATGGAGGTAGAGGCATGAACCCAAGATCATCCAAATATCTCATGAATTCAGTACCACCGCGATTAAATTCAAGCAAACCCTGCCCATAAACTTTGTCTAAAAGTTTAGCTTTAAAACTTTTATTAAAATGAATTGTCTCTCCTAATTTCACTTTACGCAGGGGCTTGATCAGTGCACTCCATATTCCATTTTGCTTTTCAGCTAGAAGTGTAACCTCTATTTTGGCAGAAGATATTTCACTACCATCAATTAACCGGCTTCGAATTCCATTTATTCTTGCTGGAATTACCTTTGTATCATTTAAAACTAATCGATCACCAGATTTTAAAAATTTGGGCAGATTATCAACGGTGCTATCATAAATTTTATCTCCCTTCGCCACCAATAAGCGAGCTGAAGATCTCGGGCTAGCCGGTCTTGTTGCAATTAGTTCTTCCGGCAAATCAAAATCAAAATCACTTAAAAACATAGACTATTCCAAATTGGGAACTGGCCGACGAAAAATTTCTCTGAAAATAGCAGGGGTAAAAATAGAAAGAGGATTAACCAACACTTCTGGCTGGCCCGCATTTCCTTTTAATCTGTAATTGAATCCTAGAAGCCCCTCACCTTTTCTTGTAAAAATAGACCCAATTGCATTTACAACGTAAAGAGGTGACAGAACACCTTGCATATTCAAATTATTTGATCCCTTTGCATAATACCCTTCGAGTGAAATGCCAATAGAAGGACCAAATGCTGACGCTCTTTCAAACTTTATTTGATCAGGTAAGTTTACAAACTCGGCCTCAATTTCATTTAAAACCAATCCAGGACCTTGGAGCTGATCTAGTAAGCCAACAATGCTGATCGCATCTAAAAGCTCAAGCAAAGCAGGCATATTTCGCAGGCGAATATTTTTAATTTGTAATTTCCCTTGCATCCCGGATGCATTCTTTAGATGCCTGAGTTTTAAATGTGCTGTACCCCCGTCAGCTGCTTTTGCGGCACCAAGTGCTCTAACAAAAGATCCAGCATTATTAGAATTAGCTTTTATGCTATAGCCCTCTTCCACTCTTTCCAGATCTCCATCAAAAGAAGCTAAGTCATTAAGACTTCCGGAAAAATTACCCTTTCCGTTAGCATCCAAAGCTGCAGTAAATTTTGTTATAACTTGGTTTTCGTATAATTTTAACTCATCCAAATAGATTGTGGCTGGGGTTGTTTTTTTTGAAGAACTATTAGCCAAAGGCAATTTTAAAAATTCTTGCATGTTAAGTTGACCACTAGTGACTTGAAGAGCCCCATCCTCTTCTATGATTAACTTAAGATCAAACACATCCTTCAAGAAAAGCTTATCAAAATCCAGCACAGGATTTTCATCTTTCTTTTGCATAGCCGAACCTTGCAATCTTAATTCTGGAGAGTTCAGGGAAATATCTAAAAGAGTAAACTCATTGCCTAAAGCCCCAGAAACTTTCAGCTCAGCCTCGACATTCATGTCTTTGACCCAACCAATTGGAGGATAATTTAACTCAACCCCTTTTAAATTACTGGTTAAATTAAATTCCACCTTTTTACTTTCTAAAAATTTTAAATAAAGTTTTGCCGGAGCAGACCCGGAAATTTGAATGTCAGGCATATCAAATGGCATTATTTCTAGCGCTTGCTCCGACAAATTGAAATCAATTTCCAAAAACTTTTCTTCATCTTTTTCTATGGAGCCTGAAAAATTAGCTTCAACGGGTAAATTTTTAACCTTTGCGTCACCTTTTATTTTTAAACCTTTTTCATCTGCAAAAAAATTTAAAGTGCCGTTTGAAATATTAAATTTTGGATTAATTACGTCGGACGAAAACCTTTTAGCAGTCCCACTAATTTGATAAGAAATTTCATCTGAAGTTAAATTACTTTTTAAAAGTAATTTTACGCTTCCCTTGCCGGAAACTTGTGCATTTCCAAAGTTTACAGGTTGCTCGACCCTATCTAGTATTTTCAAAGGAGCTTTATTTAATACTTGGGAAATAGAGCTTAAAGCCCCAAAAGCACTGATCTGTATCTCCGCTGGACTAGGTTTAATACGACTATCTTTGATAAAAAAGCTACTTCCAGCAACATCAATCACTTTTCCACTATCATCAAAAATAATACCTTCTTCTAAAACGACACTTGTCGAATAATCCTTAGAAACGAAATGCCCGGAGGATTTTTCTATCAAAGAAAAACCTTTTAAAGGAGCAAAACTAGTTTCGGAAAATGCAAAACTCCAAGATAGTTTCGGCTCTAACCCACTCTCAATTTCTGTTTGCATTGAAATGTCGAAAAGGTTGCTACTCTCGAAATGGTCAGCCACCCATTTTCTTACTTTGGGTTTATGATTTCTAGGCCAAAAATAAAAAACTTTTTCTAAATCTGCAGTTTCACTGTGCGAATTTAAAGAAACAATCCAGTTATCATCCTTAACTGAAACATAACCATCTGTGTGTACGCTTACCGCTGAATTTTGATCGTAGATATAAAACTGGGGAATTTCTACGTAGAAAGGATTAAGTTGAACCTTAAAAGTTGCATTGGCAGAATTTGAAGAAATTCCGTTATTAAGTAAACCAAAACCCCCCGTTTGAAGATTAGTGAAATTTAATTGTGAAACAAAAGTGTCTGGAATATCCTCCATATCATCAATCAATAAAACACCATCTGCGGTAGCCTTTAGATCGTTGCTGTCGACGGAAATCTCATCAAAATTAATCTCTCCGCTTCCTGGAGAATATGAAAAATAAGTTCTAGCGGAGTTGAAAGCGATCGCTTTTATGTCACTTGTTGGCTTCAACAATCCTGAACCCATTTTTAGGGTCGCATTGACAGGATTCAAATTTCCATCTTTATTTAATGACCCCCTAAAAGCACCAGAAATCGGAGCTTCTAAAACACCTAACCATCCAAATTCTGGAGATAAATTAGCAATATCTTGTGCCAAAAAGTCATTAAATAAAAGGCCAAATTCACCATCCAGTTGGCCTATAGTTCTTTTAAAATTACCCTCAACTGTTGAAGCACCTTGTCCCCCCGATAACAAAGCTAAATCAAAACTCATTATCATTTCTTGATCTTCACTACCCAAGCGCAACCGAGCACCATCTATAGTGTATCGCTTATCTGTACGTCGGTCCTCGATCTGTGCAGTTAACCCAAATAAATTTAAATCTTTAAACCTTTCCATTTCATAACTGGTAAAAATTTCATCAAGTTTCTTTAAAATGCCCACAGTGTCAAAATAATCAGCCTCAGATGCATTTTCCGCTCCCGAACCTAGTTTAAATGAGCCATCATTTTTTCTCATAATAAATAAGTTTGCGCTGTCTAAAGTTATTGAAGATACTCGGAATTTACCGAAAAGTAGATCAGATAAAGAAAATTTAGTTGTGAATGAATTAAAAGATATAATTGGCTTTTTATCTGGAACAAATAAATCAAAATCAGTTATTTTTATTTCCGGCAAAAAATCGTCATCTAAAGATAAGTAAAAAACGCCCGCTTCAATAAAATAGGTAGATGATAGAGAGTTAATCTCATGAAGAATGTTGTCGGCAAATCTTTGAGGTATCTGTACTTCTCGATCACGCAAAACTGCAACGAAAGCAATGACCGCAAGAGAAAGAAACAATAGAAAGGAAAGGATTAGTGTTGCAACCCAACGTAAAAAAGAAGAGCTCTTTTTAGACATTAAAAATTTTTTCAAAAATATTTTCAATATTTGTATCTTTTCTTTCAAATATTCCCATGTGACCTACTATCATCATTATAAGCAAATTACAGGACCAAATTATGTCAAACGAACCCTACCAAGCTCCCAACGTGATTTTACCAAATGAAACCGGCAAAATCATTGATTTAAAAAAATACAGACCAAAGATAGTTGTCATATTTTTTTATCCAAGAGATAATTCTTCCTCTTGCACAAAAGAAGTCAAAGATTTCAGTGAAAATCTAAACTTTTTTAATGAAGCAAGCGTATCTGTTTTTGGAATTTCGAAAGATAGTGTTGAAAGCCACCAAAAGTTTGTAGAAAAACAAAATTTAAGGATTTCTTTACTTTCCGACGCAGAAGGTGATGTATGTGAAGATTTTGGAGTTTGGAAAGAAAAGTCTATGTATGGAAAAAATTATATGGGTATAGAAAGATCTACTTTTATAATTGATCAAAACGGCATGGTTGTAAAAGAGTGGCGCAAAGTGAAGGTTAATGGACATGTGGACGAAGTCTTGGAGGTAATTCGAAACTTTTGAAAATAGATTACCATTTAGAAAGTAAAAATTTGAAGCGACGTGAGCTTTAAAATTTTGTATACTGTTTTGTTTAACAAAATATTGATGATATAAAATAAAATTGCTATTTGATTTAGATGTTCTTTATTTTTTTTACGGAATAAGCATGAACAACGAAAAACAAAAAGTAAAGATCTTTGATTGGACGGAAAGCTTCTTTCATAAGGCAATCCCTTCGCGCCAACTGCTAATAAAAACAAATGGAAGAACTCATTTCATTAATTTGAAATCGAGCACCCAAGTAGGTTTTTCTTTAATTATTTTCGCCATGATTGCTTGGTCAATAATTGCAATAGCTATTGTAGCGATGGATAGTCTTGGAGCTGGAAATTTTAGAGAGCAGGCGTTGAGAGACCAAGAAAATTATCAGGCTCGTTTAATGTCTCTAGCTGAGGAACGAGACCTTCAATTAGATTTATCGATACAAAACCAAAGAAAGTTCGATGAGGCGCTTAGTCATATTTCATCTTTGCAAGAAGCTCTTATGGCAGGAGAAATTGAGCGAAGAGAATTAACTGAGGCTCTCAAAATACTGAAATCAAAACTTAATACTTCAAGAATAGAAGAAAAAATAGCTAAAAGTAATCTTTACCAACTAAAACAAGTGACAGATTTGGATCTTAAAGGAAAAGATTTCACAAACCTATTAAAAAATGCGGAAAAAAGCAAAGAAACTCTGCTTGCTAAAGTTTTGAGTGAAACGGCAGAACAACGCGATGCTCTTGAAGGAGAGGCTTACAGTGCAAGGTTGAGCGTGAAAGAAATTCAAAGGGAGATGAAGCTTATCGAACAGCGCAATGAGCAATTATTTCGTCTAATAGAGGAAGCATTGTCGGTTTCGGTTGGTCCTTTAGATAAAATGTTTCGGTCTGCCGGAGTTAACCCAGAAAACGTAATAGAAACCATAAGGCAAGGATATAGAGGTTACGGCGGTCATAATTTATCTTTTCTGGACAACAATGATGAAACAGCTTTAGGCGCCTACGATAAAAATTTAGATAGAGCATCACGAATTTTAAAAAATTTGGACGAATTAAATCTGTATAGAATAGCTGTAGAAAAATATCCGTTCTATCACCCTGTCCAGACTGCGAGCCGTTTTACTTCAGGTTATGGAACGCGTTGGGGCAGAATGCATCATGGTACGGATTTTGCTGCGCCGCATGGTACCCCTATTCGTAGTACCGCGGATGGAATTGTAACATACGTTGGATGGCAAAGTGCTTATGGAAGGCTAATAAAAATAAAACATGACTTTGGAATCGAAACACGCTATGCACATCTCTCAAAGTTTCGTGTTAAAGAAGGCCAAAGAGTTTCTCGTGGTCAACACATAGGTGATATGGGGAATACTGGACGGTCGACTGGCACACATCTACATTATGAAATAAGAATAGGCGGAAAGTCTATAAACCCAATGAAATATATTAAGGCGGCACAAAATGTTTTCTAAGACCAAAATTAATGAACCAGCACAAAAAGCCCCTGAGGCCTCAAAATCTTTGGAGCCTGAAAAAACCACTTCTGCAATTCCGGTGGCAAAGCCAAAGCCCCCAGCTTCTATGCTGTCGCAAGATTTAAATATCGTTGGAAATATCAAGACCACTGGAGATATTCAGGTGGAAGGAACAGTCGAAGGCGATATCAGAGCTCATCTGCTAACTATTGGAGAAACAGCAACAATTAAAGGTGAGATTGTGGCTGACGATGTGGTTATTGATGGTAGAATAATAGGTCGCGTTCGAGGGCTTAAGGTTAGACTAACATCTACAGCTCGTGTTGAAGGCGACATAATCCATAAAACAATCGCGATCGAGTCTGGAGCTCATTTTGAAGGATCAGTTCAACGTCAGGATGATCCGCTTGCAACGGGCGCAAAGCCTAAACCTGAATTTATTAAAAAACAAGAAACAGAAGGTAAAATTTAATTTTGACTAGTTGTCGTTAAAGAATAAGTAATTGTGGCTTTTGCTACTGGTTCCTTAGTAATCACTGAGAAAACCTTTACATCAGCCACAATAAGAATTTTTCCAAATTTCAAAATCTCACAATTAGCGATTAAATCTGCTTCACCTGAAGGTTTTCGCATAAAACCAATAGAACAATTTGTTGTTACTGCAAGAATTTCGTTACCAACCTGAGCCAAAACAGCGACGTAAGCGCTAAAATCTATAAGTGAAAAGATAGATGGGCCAGAAACAGTATTGCCTGGCCTTAAATGTTTATTATGAGTCTTTAATCTTACTATTGAGCTCTTTTCTGTAATATCAAGAATCGTAAAATCTTCTTTAAGATTTGGAAATATTTCCTCGACATAATCGCTGAGCTCTTCAATAGTGAAACGTAACGACATTCTTTAAACTCTATTTTTGATGCCATAAACTTAAGGAAAATTTGAAGGAGAACAAGATGGCCATTTTAGAACGTAGCGACAAAAATTCCGTTGCTTACATCCTATTAAATTCACCGAAAACCTTAAATTCTCTTTCTGATGAAATGCTCTCAGCGTTAACCAACGAATTTGAAATTTTAAAAAATGATAATCAAATTAGAGCTGTGGTGATATCGGGAGCAGGTAAAGCCTTTTGTGCGGGGCACAATCTCAAAGAGATGACAAAAGGTCGAAACGCGGAGGATGGTGGAAAAGCATATTTTTTAGATCTTTTCAAAAGATGCGCCCGGATGATGCTGCTCATTCAAAAATTACCGCAACCTGTAATTGCAAAAGTTCATGGAATAGCAACTGCTGCAGGGTGTCAGCTAGTAGCAACCTGCGATTTGGCAATTGCTGAGGAAACTACTACATTTGGTGTCAATGGCGTTAATATTGGACTTTTTTGTTCGACACCAATGGTCGCGCTATCCCGAAATATAACCAAAAAACAAGCATTTGAAATGTTAACGACTGGAGAATTTATCACTGCGGAGCGGGCAAAAACGCTTGGTTTAATAAATCGGACATCAAACAAAGAGAATTTAGACGAACAAACAGAAAAATTCGCAGAAACAATCGCCTCTAAGTTAGGTGCAGCTGTTAAAATTGGCAAGGAAGCTTTTTACAAGCAACTAGAGATGCCAATAGCTCAAGCATATGAATATACCGGACAAGTAATGACGGAAAATATGATGTTACGCCAAACTGAAAAAGGTATTGAGGCTTTTTTAAACAAACTTGAACCAGCTTGGGAACAAGATTAGCCTTAGCATCATAAACCTAAAAGGGTGCGAACTTCACTAGCCTTTAAACCCTCTTTTCTGTATTTTTGTATTGACTTCGAGTCATGTCTCTTTGCTAAACGCTTTCCATTTTCATCACAAACTAGTCGATGGTGATAATATAATGGTATTTCAAACCCAAGATATGAGTTTAAAACTGTATGTATTTTCGTTGCATCAAATAAATCCAACCCACGAACAACATGCGTAATTTTTTGTGCTGAGTCATCAACTACACAAGCCAAGTGATATGCAGGATAACCTCTGCGCCACAGAACAACATCACCAACTGTTTTAGAAAATTCTTCAGCGGTGAATGAAATATTTCCCTTTCTGGACCCAAGCTCAGAGAAACAGAAGGATTTATCTTTACTTGAGTCGATATTCATTCGGAGTGCTTTGTCGAAATTGATTTTGGATGAAAACATATTTTTTCTGCAAGTACCTGGATAAATGATACCATCCGGTCCAAACAATTTCTCGCTTTCATGAGGAGCACTCACAGCATTTTTAATATCTTTCCGGGTACACTCACACTCAAAAAGGCGCAAATCCTTTTTAAATTTTATTAGAATATTCTGGTAACTTTCTAGTTGCTCCGACTGGCGAATTACTGGTCCATCCCAAGATAAACCCAACCAGTCAAGATCATCGAAAATTTGATTTTCCCATTTCTTTTTCGACCTAGACCGATCTAAGTCCTCTATCCGAAGGTAAAACTTTCCTCCTGCACTCCGAGCCATATCATGAGAAATAATTGCAGAATAAGCATGTCCCAAATGTAAAGGCCCCGTTGGGGAGGGTGCGAAACGAGTAATAAGCTTCAAAGTTTCTTGAGAATATAAATGTTGGAATTTAAATTAGCTTTTGGAAGGTGTTTTCCGTAACTTTTGTGTACCATTAATGCTTTACCAACTTTCAAACAAGCATCTACCTCTTTTTCATAACTTGGATCCTTGAGCGTATGGTCGTTAAACGAAAAAGCAAGCAATCCGTTGCTTGGTAGTAAAGACAATAGGTCACTAAAAACTTGAAGTGGAGCAGCCCCGGCCCCTATTACACCAACGGCGGTTATGATTTTATATTGTTCTGCCTGAACTGGTATTTTAGTAGAAGGTTCAAAGACTCTTAAATTTCTATAAATAGATTTCTTCTTTGCAAGACGCACCATTTCTTCTGAAACATCCAAACCATCAATATTCTTAAATCCAACCGACCAGAGCGCCGAGCCAGACAATCCCGTTCCACATCCATAATCTAAAATTAATTCGGATTGATCAGAAACAATATCCTTGAGAGCATCTGCAATGCGTTTGGGTGTAACATATCCGTTTTCTTTAACTTCCTTATCATAAGTTGCCGCCCAAGAAGCATACAATTCTCGACTATCTATTTTGCCAACATCATAAACGTCTTTTAAAAAACTCTTTGCCATGAAAGATACTCTAAAGCATTAATTAAAGTTGCGTCTATCAAAATATGATAGCCAATTTGACCATGAACTTTTTGCTCGATCGGAATAAGCCTTATAGCGCTCAATACGTCCTTTTCGACCACCTTTTGCCCCGTCAATTAATGGAAATAGGCCAAAATTTACGTTCATTGGTTGGAATGTTTTCGCATTTGCTCCACCCGTAATATGATTTACCAGAGAACCTAGTGCTGTGTCGGTTGGCACATCAGGAATATCTCCACCAAGAATTTCTAAGGCCGCTAATCGTCCAGCTAATAATCCGATCGACGCACTTTCCACATATCCTTCAACTCCAGTAATTTGACCAGCGAAGCGAATATTTGATCTCGGTTTAAAGCGCAGATGTTTGTCCAACAATAAAGGTGAATTTATAAAAGAGTTTCTGTGAATGCCGCCCAGCCTTGCAAACTGAGCTTCCTCCAAACCTGGAATCATTCGTAAAATTTCTTTTTGAGCACCATATTTCATTTTGGTTTGAAAACCGACAATATTATAAAGTGTACCAAGAGCATTATCACGACGAAGTTGCACTACAGCGTAGGGCTTTTCATCTGAGTGAGGATTATTTAAACCAACGGGCTTCATTGGGCCAAATCTAAGTGTTTCTAATCCTCTTTCTGCCATCACCTCTATAGGTAGACAACCATCGAAATAGGTTGCGGACTCACCATCCTTAAATTCCGTTTTATCAGCATTCAAAAGCGCATCAATAAATTGATAATATTGCTCTTTGGACATAGGGCAATTTAAATAAGCTGTTTTCTCTTCCTCTGTTTCTCCCTTATCATATCTCGACTGCATCCAGGCTTTTGACATATCTATCGTGTCAAAATAAATGATTGGAGCAATTGCATCAAAAAATGATAAGGCATCTGCCCCACTTAATTTAGCAATAGAACCAGCTAACTTTGAAGAAGTAAGTGGGCCTGAAGCTACAATCCATTTCCCCTCGGTTGAAAGTGTTGTTATTTCTTCATTCGAAATCTTTATATTCGGATGATCATGTAATTTTCTGGTTATAGAAGCAGAAAAATGTTCTCTATCTACAGCAAGAGCCCCACCCGCGGGTAGTTTATTTTGATTAGCCGTTTGAATGATAAGTCCATTTGCACGCATCATTTCCCAGTGCAAAAGACCAACTGCGTTTTGCTCATGGTCATTAGAACGAAAAGAATTGGAACAAACCATTTCGCCCAATTTGTCGGTTTGGTGAGCAAAAGTTTTAACCTTTGGCCGCATTTCATAAAGAATAACATCTACACCCATGTTAGCCGCTTGCCATGCTGCCTCGCATCCGGCCATTCCGCCGCCAATAATATTTAAAGACTTATTCATTTTAATCGATCGGATCCATTATTTCTAATTCAGACCCATCAATTACACTAGTAAAAAAACAACTTTTTCTTTGTGTGTGACATGCAGCGCCCTTTTGTTTCACAATTACCAGCAATGCATCTTTGTCACAATCAAATCGCAACTCAACTAAATCCTGTGTATTTCCAGAAGTTTCACCTTTTATCCAAAATTCGTTGCGCGAACGAGACCAATAAGTAACTTTACCAGTTTGAAGAGTTTTCTCTATTGCTTCTTTATTCATCCAAGCAAGCATCAAGACCTCCAGAGTGCTTTCATCTTGCGCAATTACGGGTAAAAGACCTGCTTCGTTGTACGTTAGTGTGCTTGGCTCAAAGTTATCCATTTTAAATAATCCATTTGCAACTACTGATAGTTAAACTATTTATTGTTTATAAACAAAAAGGAAAAGAGCATGCCGTCTGAAACTGATTTAATTAAATTGTATTCAGACAAAATCCTTCAAATGGCCGCTGAACCTGTCTACCGAGAACGCTTATCTGAACCTGATGCATCCGCTACGAAAAGATCACCGCTGTGTGGATCTGCGGTTACAGTAGACATTAATGTAGAAAGTGGAGTCATCACACATTACGGCCAAGAGGTCAGAGCCTGCGCACTTGGACAGGCCTCTTCAACCATATTAGGAAAGGCTATTGTTGGCAGGACATTCGAAGAAGTCCAAAAGGCTTACGAGGAGCTGAGCGAAATGCTAAAAAATAAAGGCCCTACCCCTGGCAAACCCTTTGATGATTGGTATATGCTAAAGCCCGCAGCAGATTATAAAAATAGACACGCCTCTATACTTCTATCTATTGAAGCAACTTTGGCCGCATTCCGTCAAATTGAAGATTAAAATATATTTACATTAAAGCAACGAGCGTTGTAAATTTTCATATCAGTAATGGAATATGTAAAGCCGTTACAAAAATTATGAATAATGAGACACAACCTATCATATCAAGCAAAATCACTTCTTTTTGTTTCGAAAATATAGACTTAATATCAACTAGCATTTAACCAACCTCACAAATATTTTACTTATGTTTATGTTTTGTTCTCATTTTTTTCTTATTATGTCAATAGAAGAGAACAAAATAAGAATAAATCTGTTTAACCAACGGTAATTAACCGGACGGACTTATCTTGATCCATTAACCAAAGAAGATTTCTCACAGCTTTACCTTGAGGCGTTTCAAGATTAGGGTCTTTAGAGAGTAAATATCTTGCTTGTTGATGTGCTGTTTCCATTAGCATTGTTATCACATCAATATCAGCCATTCTAAACCTTGGTAAACCAGATTGGGCCGTGCCAATGGCATCACCAGAGCCTCTCAAACTTAAATCAACTTCTGAGATCTTAAAGCCGTCTTCAGTTTCTCTCAAAATAGATAATCTTTTCTTACTAGAAATATTTAATGGCTCTTTATATAAAAACAAACAAGTTGATTGATTGGTACCTCGCCCTACTCGCCCCCGCAATTGATGCAGCTGCGCCAGACCAAATTTTTCGGCATTTTCGACAACTATAATATTTGCTGAAGGCACATTAACACCGACTTCTATTACAGTGGTCGCAACTAAAAGCTTAGTGTGTCCAGAAATAAATCGATCCATAATTTTATCTTTGGTATCGGAAGCCATTTTTCCATGAACTAACTCAGCTACTCCCTCACCCAGTTTAGCTCGAAGGTGCGCAAATCTTCGCTCAGCAGCCGTATAGTTTAAAACTTCACTTTCTTCTATAAGTGGACAAACCCAATAGGCTTGGGCTCCCTTGGCAAGGGATTTTTTCAATTTATCTACAACCTCATCTATTCGCGAACTCGAGATGAGTGCAGTGTTAATTGGTTTTCTCCCAAGAGGTTTCTGCTTAATTTGACTTATGTCCATATCACCATACTGAGCTAATGCTAAAGATCTTGGGATTGGCGTTGCAGTCATTATCAAAAGATCGACACCACTACCCTTTTTTCCTAATTCAAGTCTTTGATTTACGCCAAACCTGTGCTGCTCATCCACAACTGCAAAACGTAAATCTTTAAAAACAACATCTGCCTGGAAAAGGGCATGGGTACCAATAATAATATTTGTTTTGCCTTCTTTTAAATCGGTGAGTTTGTTGTGCCTAAAATTTCCTCTATCTCTGCCCGTTAACAGACTCAAACTCACATTGACCTTCTCGGCTAAGGGTAACAAAGTTTCAAAGTGTTGCCTTGCCAATATTTCAGTAGGCGCCATGATTGCTCCTTGCCCTCCGGCCTCAACCGCAGCAATTAAACCCAGAAATGCAACAATAGTTTTACCAGACCCTACATCACCTTGAAGAAGTCGGTTCATCCTTTCAGGCTTTTTTAAATCCTCTAGTATATCTCTAATTGCAAGTTTCTGATCTTCAGTGAAATTGAATGTTAGATTGTTAAATATTTTAGTTTGCAATAATCCTGTGGAGATATTCGCTTTGCCCTTAGATCGTTTGATTTGATTTCTAGCAATTGAAAGAGATAACTGGTGCGAAAATAGTTCGTCAAAAGCTAATCGCAGCCTTGCTGGATCAGTATTTGAAGCGCCGCTGGAAGATAAAGGATGATGCACGGACTTTAAAGCATCATGCCAAGAGGGCCAACCTTTCATTTTTAGCAATTCGCGGTCAATCCACTCATCGAGTTTAGGCAAATTTTCCAATAAGCCAGAAATAGTACCCATCATAAGTTTTTGGCTTACTCCTGAACTGAGCGAATAAACGGGTTCAAATCGAGTGATGGTCTTTTCGTCATTTATTTTCTTTACATGATGAGGATGTACGATTTGTGGAACATCGTCATAAAATTCGAGCTTGCCAGAAATAATTCTACGTTCTCCGACAGGCAGAAGATTTTTAAGATATTCTTTTCTTTTACTAAAGAAAATAAGTTGAAAACTTACTTCTGAGTCTTGAACGTTGACGCGATAAGCTGACGCGCGTGACCGACCAGCTTTATGAGATTTTACTAAAACTTCAACAGTAACTAATTGTGATGAAGGAACTCCACGGATACTTTCGACTGGTAGACGATCTAGTATAGAATACGGTAGGTGAAAAAGAAAATCCCGAGGTTTTTCTATTGAAAGGTTTTTTAAATTAGCGATAGTTTTTGGACCTATACCCGGTAAGTTGCTTAAATCACCAAATAGATGAAATAATTCTCTAGGACGCGTTCCCATTACTTTCCAATCAAATTAAGCCATTCAGTTTCATCTAAAGTTTTTACTCCAAGTTCTTTTGCTTTTTTAATTTTTGATCCCGCACCCGGCCCTGCTATCACCAGATCAGTTTTTGCTGAAACAGAACCAGTCACTTTTGCCCCCAAACTTTCAGCAAGAGTTTTAGCCTCTGAGCGGCTCATTTGATCTAATGTTCCAGTAAAAACTAAAGTTTTTCCCGAAAAAAAGTTTATTTCACTCTCCTCATGGATTTCCTCCAAAATATTCAAGTGATCCGCAAGTTTTTCGATACTGTCTCTTTCTTTTCCAACTTTAAAAGTAGAAAGTAGAGAAGTTACAACAGTTATTCCTATTCCATCGATGGCCACTAGATCGAAATACTCTTGACTGTCTTTACTCTGAGCAATTGAAATAGACTGCATAAATTTTGACCAGCTTATAAAATGACGTGCCAAAAGTTTCGACACATTTTCTCCTACATGACGAATCCCTAAAGAAAATAAAAAGCGACTAAATTCTATTGTTTTTTTCATTTCAATTGCGTCAAAAAGATTTGAAACGCTTTTACTGCCAAAACCGTGGCGGTCTTTTAATTTTGTAAAGTTATTTTGATCTCGAAGCTTCAAGGTAAAAATATCAGCCGGTTCTTTGATTGACAAAGTGTTATCGTCAAAAAAATATTCTATTTGCTTGCTTCCAAGGCCCTCGATATCAAATGCTTTACGAGACACAAAATGTTTCAATTTTTCAATTGCTTGCGCCTGACAATTTATTCCCGCAATGCATCGAACAACAGCGTCACCATCATCCCGAGCTACGTCTGAACCACATTCCGGACAAATTGATGGAAAGCGATAAGCTATGCTGTTTTTTTGCCGTCTTGCCACATCTACGTCAGAGATTTTTGGAATGACGTCGCCGGCCCTATATACCTCCACCCAATCGTTTATGCGAATATCTTTTCCGGATCTAATTTCCTTACCAGAATTATCACGCCCCGCTATGTAATCTTGATTGTGTAAGGTGGCATTTGAAACTACTACACCGCCGACTGTAACTGGCTTAAGACGGGCAACTGGACTTAGAGCTCCAGTCCTTCCAACTTGAACATCGATAGATAATAACTTTGTCCACGAGTATTCAGCTGGAAATTTATGAGCAATTGCCCAGCGTGGCGTTGTAGAGCGGTAACCTAGGCGAGCTTGTAGATCTAATAAGTCGACCTTATACACGATACCATCAATATCGTAGCCTAATTCTGCACGTATTTTCGCTAATTCTTCGTAATGAATGAGCGCCTCATTAATATTTTTACAAAGTCTGGTATGGATATTGGTTTTAAAACCTAAATTTTTCAATATTTTTAAAGCACCAAATTGGCTTATATCCAATGGTTCTGTCAATTCACCCCACGCATAAGCCATGAACTTCAAGGGGCGTTCAGCGGTAATTGTTGAATCCAATTGACGCAAACTTCCAGCGGCAGCATTCCTAGGATTAGCAAATTCCTTTTTTCCTAAAGAAACTTGGCTTTCGTTTAGAATTTGAAAATCCTTATGCTCCATATAAACCTCCCCACGAACCTCAAGAATATCCATTTTTGTTGGTAATTCCACCGGTATGTCTGAAATCTGTAAAGCATTCGCAGTGACGTTTTCTCCAGTAGTTCCGTCTCCTCTTGTTGCAGCAAAAACAAGTTCGCCCTTTTCATAACGTAAAGACAACGACAAACCATCAATCTTTGGTTCGACTGTATAAATTAAAGATTGCGATTGTTTAAAATTTAAAAATCGTCGTATTTGCTCATCAAAATCAAAAAGATCCTTAGAATCAAATGCATTTGCTAATGAAAACATCTTTCTTGAGTGCTTGATCTTTGAAAATGTCTCTTTCGGTGCAGAACCAATTTTTTCTGTTGGACTATCTGATTTCTTGTATTGAGGGAATTCGAGCTCAATTTCTAAATTTCTTTTTTTTAGAAAATCATACTCCGCATCTGTCATAATAGGACTATCGTTACCATGGTAGGCTTTATTTGCTTTATTTAACAAATCAGCAAGACGAGTTAACTCGTCTTTAGCCATATCTCCTGACAAATCTTTAACAGCTTTGTAATCTGTCATAGTAAGTTCCATATTCCTTGAGAAACTTGGTAAAGTTTCGTAAAAGTCCAGTCTAATAACAACCCTATAAAGTCTTTTTTTGAAAAATTGATTTCTAATTATATTTGCTCTAATAGGCTGTCGTGCACCCTAAGCTCATTATAAATAATGACACTATTCTTAGATAGGCTAGAAATTGAAATTCAAAAGTTATTGTTTTGGAACATAATATTAAAAAATTTAATTCACTCGGGTTTGAAAAAGCACCCGGAGATACAAGGGTTGTTGTTGCTATGTCTGGAGGCGTCGATAGCTCTGTCGTTGCCGCTAAACTAGTAAGTGAAGGTTACGATGTTATAGGTGTTACATTACAATTATATGATCATGGAGCTGCTCTCGCCAAGAAAGGAGCATGTTGCGCAGGTATAGACATACATGATGCAAGAAGAGTTGCCGAGAGCATGAATTTTCCACATTACGTTCTTGATTATGAGAACTTATTTAAGGAAAATGTTATTGATGAATTTGCAGACAGTTATCTTAGAGGAGCTACACCGGTACCATGCATTAGATGTAATGAAAGAGTAAAATTTAAGGACCTTTTAGAAACTGCTAGAGATTTAGATGCAGATTGTATGGCCACTGGGCACTATATTCAAAGGAAATTTGGGGAGAAAGGACCTGAACTTCACTGTGCAGCTGATCCAAAACGTGACCAAAGCTATTTTTTGTTTCCAACCACTAAAGAACAACTAAACTTTTTACGGTTTCCTATTGGACATCTGAAGTCAAAAGACGAAACAAGAGCTCTGGCAAAAAAGTTTAATCTAAGCGTATCAGACAAACCCGACAGTCAAGATATATGTTTTGTTCCAAATGGTGACTATTCAGCTGTTATCGAAAAACTAAGACCAGGAGCTGCAGAACCGGGGGAAATAGTACATGCCGATGGTCGTATTTTAGGAAAACATACCGGTATAATAAATTTTACCGTTGGTCAAAGACGAGGATTGGGCGTTGGTGGATTAGATAAACCGCTGTATGTAATTTCTTTGAATGTCGAAGATCGAAAAGTAACTGTTGGACCAAAAGAACTATTGAAAGCGACCACGATTAAAGTGTCAGAGGTTAATTGGTTGGGTGATCAAGATTTCTTTTCGAGAGAACAGTGGAAAATGAAAGTTAAAGTTCGTTCAACACGCCCACCCCAGGACGCGTTAGTAAAGCCAAGATCTCAAAACACTGCTGAGGTTGAACTCATAGAGCCGGAACAAGGTGTTGCACCTGGCCAGGCATGCGTTTTTTATGACAAAAGTCAGTCACGAGTATTTGGCGGAGGATGGATTGCAAATGTTAATTAATTTACCAATCCTTGACCAAAAAAATACTCAAGCTAACTCCTAGGTATCAATCAGGGAGGAAAGCTTGAATTTCATTGCTAAAATGTTCTTTGTGATTTGTATGAGTTTGCCTACATTTAGTGCTTCTCAGACGCAAGATTTGCTCGACAAACTTGCATTGGCACCTTCTGCTGATGCTGCAAAATTAATTATAGTAAATATTCAAGAGGCTTGGATAAACTCGCACAAAGACCCTTCTGAGAAAAAATTAATGACGCAAGCCTTATCAGCAATGGATAGTGGTAATTTAGCTGAAGCTGAAAAAGAGTTGACCAAACTTATTGAAAAAAACCCTGATTTTGTCGAGGCGTGGAATAAACGCGCTACCGTTCGGTTTTTTACTGGTGATCTATCCGGATCGGAAACAGATGTATTTGAAGTGTTATCCCGCGAACCGAGGCATTTTGGTGCAATTTCAGGGCTAGCCATGATAAACGTTCACGTTGGGGCTATAAAAGAAGCTGTGAAGGCTTACGAATTGCTATTAAACATTCACCCTTACGCGGAAGATGCTAAAAGATATTTACCCCACCTTAAAAAGAAAATAGGGCAACATGATCTGTAGAATTAAAATTTTCAATCTTTTCTGATTCATATTTTTGTTGTACCGATTTTTAGGTTTCGAGCTTCCCGCATAATTTTAAAATCATCTCCTGCATGATAGGACGATCTAGTTAGCGGGGTAGCTGATACCATCAAAAAACCTTTACCATAAGCTGCCCGTTCGTATGAGCTAAATTCTTCAGGGTGTACAAACCGATCCACTGCGTGATGCTTTGGAGTTGGCTGAAGATATTGACCAATGGTCAAAAAATCTACATCTGCTGACCGCATATCATCCATCACCTGCAAAACTGATTGCCTATCTTCACCGAGACCTACCATTATACCAGATTTAGTAAACATCGATGGATCTAGCTCTTTAACCTTTTGTAAAAGACGCAAAGAATGAAAATATCGGGCGCCAGGGCGAACTTTTGGATAGAGCCCTGGAACAGTTTCTAAGTTGTGATTGAAAACATCGGGTTTTGCTCGGACAACAGTTTCTAAACTACTATCCGCACATTTTAAAAAATCAGGCGTTAAAATTTCGATGGTGGTATTAGGGCTTTGTTTTCTAACCGCTCTGATTGTTTGAGCAAAGTGATCGGCCCCACCATCTGTTAGGTCATCGCGATCAACCGATGTGATGACAACATGTGACAAATCAAGTTTTTTCACTGCTACTGCAACTCTGCCCGGTTCAAAAATATCTAGATTGGATGGTTTACCAGTTGCTATATTGCAAAAAGAACAACCACGAGTGCATATATCGCCCATAATCATCATGGTTGCATGACCTTGGCTCCAGCATTCACCTACATTTGGACAACCTGCCTCTTCACATACTGTCACTAAGCTATTATCGCGCATTATATTTCTAGTCTTTTTATACCCGTCGCTAATAGGCGCTTTAACACGTATCCAATCTGGCTTTTTAGGTTGAGGATTATCAACCTTATTAGCTTTTTCTGGATGCCTTTGGCTTGGAACTTTAAGATCTCGCATATTCTATCACCCTAATATATTGTTTATATAACATAATTTTAAAAAAATATAAGAGGAATTCAGAAAATTTATGCTGCCACCTTGAAGATAGTAAATCAACTAAGTAAAGCTATCGGGCATTGAAGCTTTTTTATTATTTACAAAAGCGTTTAAAGCTTCTTCGGTGCTAATTTCTAGGGACGGTTTTGCATAATTATCTAAAAGATTTTTAACTCTACGTGAAGCCAGCGACATAGTATCCAACGCCCCTTCCTCTTGCCAAGTTTCAAAAGGTTTATAATCAAAGAGGTCTGTTCTCCAAAATGCACTTTGAAAATTAACCTGCGTATGTGCACATCCCAAATAATGCCCGCCAGGCCCTACCTCCCTAATAGCATCTAGAGCCTGGGCATTCTCGTCCACTTCAACGCCCTTAGCCATCTGATGTAAAACACCCAACTGATCCGCATCCATAACAAACTTTTCAAACGACGAAACTAAACCACCCTCTAACCAACCACAGGCGTGCAACATAAAGTTGACACCACCGAGTAAAGCCGCGTTCAAAGTATTAGCCGATTCATATGCAGCTTGTGCGTCAGGCAACTTAGAACCACAGAGGCCTCCCCCAGATCTAAACGGCAATCCTAAACGACGAGCCAATTGACCTGCTCCGTAAAGTATATGGCTCGCCTCTGGTGTGCCAAAGGTAGGAGCTCCTGAATTCATGTCGATAGACGAAACAAAAGTACCAAAAATCACTGGTGCGCCAGGTCTAATTAATTGGTTATATGCAACACCTGCTAAAACCTCGGCCAAAACCTGAGTTAAAGTTCCAGCAATTGATACCGGAGCCATTGCACCACCGACTATAAAAGGAGATACTATACATGCCTGATTATTTGTGGCGTATACCTCCATTGCGCCCATCATGACATCATCAAAAGTCATTGGAGAATTTATATTAATTAGCGAGGTCATTACTGTTTTATTTTGAACGAATTCAGCACCAAACAATATCTCACACATATCGACACTGTCTTGCGCCCTTGAAGCCTCTGTAACTGAACCCATGAAGGGCTTATCAGATAGTGTCATGTGAGCTAGTAACATATCCAGATGTCTCTTATTGACTGGAACGTCTGTGGGTTCACAAAGTGTCCCACCTGAATGATGCAGCCATTTAGACATGTAACCCAGTTTAACAAATTTCCGAAAATCCTCGATAGTTGCATAGCGTCTACCACCATCTAAATCTCTCACAAACGGAGGACCATAAACCGGAGCGCAAACTAATGAATTACCACCAATTTTTACAGAACGATCAGCGTTCCTAGCGTGCTGCATAAAACTAGAGGGTGCAGTTTTTATAAGTTTATGAGCTAACCCCTTAGGAACATGAACTCTTTCACCGTCCACATCTGCTCCTGCGTCTCTCCATAATTCAAGTGCCTTTGGATTATTAACAAAAGCCACACCCACTTCTTCCAACATCAGTTCAGCATTAGACTCTACTATTTCTAAAGCTTCTTCATTTAAAATTTCGAAAAGTGGTATTTTTCGTTCAATAAATTTTGCTGTTTCAAAACTTATAGAGGTTCGAGAAGCTCGACGAGCAGCACCACCGCCACCTCTTATCCTTTTTTTAGTTGCAATATTTGGCAAAAATAAGAACCCTACAACCTGACAAATGTTTCTATGGTGACTATCAATAACCCGTTTTGGGTGTCCTCAGATTTGCGGCTATTAAGTGGTGAAAGCGACATATTACAAAATAGAAATCTTCACGATCTGCAACCTATATTTTTAACTAATAATCTTGTATGATATCGAGATAAATAATAGACGGCTTTAATGAACATTAAATTTTATGATTGTGTACTCATTGTAGATTTTGGAAGCCAAGTTACGCAATTGATAGCACGGAGACTGCGAGAACTTAACGTTTATTGTGAGATACACCCATATCAAAACATAGATGAACATTTTCTGAAACAACTTTCACCAAAAGCAATTATTTTATCAGGTGGGCCAGACAGTGTTAACAGAGAGGGGAGCCCTCGAGCTCACCCAAATATATTTGAATTAGGTGTGCCTTTGTTAGGTATTTGCTATGGCCAGCAAGTGATGATGCAGCAGCTTGGCGGTGAAGTAAAATCTGGAGCAGGAACGGCAGAATTTGGAAAAGCTTATGTTGAAGGAAAAAATTCGTCAGATTTAACAAAAGGATGGTTTCTTGACCAAAAAGAACAGGTCTGGATGAGTCACGGAGACCATGTTAGCAATATTGCACCCGGCTTTGAAGTGTATGGTTTTTCTGTAAATGCTCCATATGCAATAATCGGTGATACTAATCGTCATTTTTATGCTGTCCAATTTCATCCGGAAGTTCATCATACGCCAAATGGTAATATTTTGTTTGAAAATTTTATTTCAATAGCAGGCATTAAGCAAAATTGGACAATGGAAGCATATAGAGAGGTCGCGATTAAAAAAATTAGAGAAGAAGTGGGCTCTAAAAAAGTTATTTGCGGATTATCGGGAGGGGTAGATAGTTCAGTTGCTGCTGTTCTGATCCATGAAGCTATAGGTAATCAACTTACCTGTGTATTTGTTGATCACGGTTTACTACGACAAGGAGAGGCCGAAGAAGTCGTTAAAATGTTTAAAGAGAATTATAATATTCCCTTAATACACGCAGATGAATCAGAACTATTTTTAGGCGAATTAGAAGGGCAATCCGACCCCGAAACTAAACGTAAAACAATTGGGCGATTGTTCATCGACGTATTTCAAAAGTACGCAAATCGAATTGAAAATGCTGAGTTTTTAGCACAGGGGACACTATATCCGGACGTGATAGAGAGTGTGTCTTTCAAGGGCGGTCCTTCAGTTACAATAAAATCCCATCATAATGTGGGTGGTTTGCCAGAGAAAATGGGTTTAAAACTACTCGAACCATTGAGAGAACTTTTTAAAGATGAAGTCCGGGAATTAGGCAGAGAGTTAAAATTACCTGAAAATTTTATTAGTCGGCATCCTTTTCCCGGTCCAGGTTTAGCAATTAGATGTCCAGGTAAGATATCAAGAGCGAAACTTGAAATTTTGCGTAGAGCAGATGCTGTTTATATTGATCAAATCCGCAAACATGGGCTCTATAACGATATCTGGCAGGCATTTGTAGCAATATTGCCCGTTCGGACTGTAGGAGTTATGGGAGATGGCAGAACTTACGATTACGCGTGCACGCTACGAGCGGTAACTTCAGTAGACGGGATGACCGCTGATTATTATCCTTTTAGTCATGAATTTTTAAGCGAAACAGCAACCCGATTAATCAATGAGGTTGGCGGCATAAATAGAGTTACATACGATATAACTTCCAAACCACCTGGTACTATAGAGTGGGAGTAGTTTATGACTACTAAGTCATTGCTTTTATTATATTTAAATCTGAAATAGTTACCGTTGTTATTAATATAAAATATCTGAAATAATACTTTATACAGATGAAAACATGAGCATGAAATACAGACCAGAAATTGACGGCTTAAGAGCATTGGCGGTACTGCCAGTTATTTTATTCCATGCTGGGTTTGAGTGGTTTAGTGGTGGCTTTGTTGGTGTAGATGTTTTCTTTGTGATTAGTGGATATCTAATCACAACTATCATTATTTCTGAGATGGCTGAAGGAAAATTCAGTATCATCAATTTTTATGA
>CACPBQ010000013.1 GCA_902632125.1 Paracoccaceae bacterium
GAAAAATATTTTTTTATCTTTTAAACAATTTATCTTTCCGGCCGTTCTAGTTTTTATGAGACAAACACATGTAAAAACATTCGATGGAGTAATTAGTAAGCTTTCGGAACGTTTCGAAAATGATCCCTATAGCTTATCAAAAAACGAAGTTGAAATATTGAAATGGTTCTCCAAAAATCAAGAGCCATTAACGAAACTCAGCCAAGATGAAATTACTAAACTGGCGCGAGTAGGTTTAGCCGCTGACTTTATAAAAGCTAAAATTCGAGAAAAAAATGAAGAAAAAAAATAAAAATATAGAATTAACTATTGCTTTGAGACATAAAGCCTCACTTTTCGTATTTATAGGATATTCGTGTTTGCATAAAAAGTGACCTGTCGGCCCAAATCCTAATTTTTCTCAATTGCATTTTTTTGAACTGAACTATTTCTCATCATTAATATTATACCTGCCAAAATGACGATCATAATTCCCAGAAAAGCAGGTACGTCAGGTTTTTCATCAAAGAAAATAAAGCCTAAAACTAGAGCGAATAAAATAGCTGTATATCTAAATGGCGAAATAAAAGAAATTTCTCCACTACGCATCACCAAAACAGCAGTATAATATCCGAAAATAATAAAAAAAGCCGCCAGAAAGATGAATAAACTATTTTGTGTGTTTAATGGTTGAAGGGGAGTATTTATCAACAAAAAAGTTGAGAATAAAAGGACGCCAATAGATGCTGAAACCGTTGGTAAGAGTGTAGAGACTTCGCTAGATAGTTTTCGAGTAATTAAATCACGAGTAGTAATCAAGCAAACAGCGATTAAGGCATAAATAGCGTATAAATTAAAACCATCTGTCGAAGGATTGATAATCAGAACCACACCCAAAAAACCAAAAATGATTAATGTAGTACGAAATAAACCGACTTTCTCTTTAAAAATAATAGCTGCTGCCAAAGTGACAGTCATAGGCAGAATTTGTAAAATTGCAGTTACATTTGCAAATGGCATATTCATAACAGCTGTCAGAAAGAAATACGCAGTTAATGCCTCAGCGATAGAGCGAAAAAAAATACGCCACTTGTCTTTTTGTGATACTTTCAAGTTAAACATACCACTATAAAACGCAAAAGTTAACAGTACAGCAGTGGTAATTAGTCCCCTTATGAACAATATTTGAGCTAATGGAAGACTAGCGCCAGCGAGGCGCACAAATGCGTCATTGAGCACAAATGCGCCCATGCATAACATCATTATTAAGGCGCCACGAATGTTATCTGACATTGAAGCCTGTACTCACAATACAAGGGAATTTAAATTCTATATGATAAGTCAGCAGAGAAGTGAAGCAGTATATACACCGACCTAAGACAGCAAGTGTATATACTATTAATTTTTATTTTTCAGAGGCTTCCTCAGTTGGAGCAGCGAGTGCAACGGCTTGACGCTCTTCTTCTTCACGAGCCTCTATTACGATATTGTCGCGATCCGATGCTACTCTTCGTATTTGTTGAGTAGCGCCGCCAGTACCAGCTGGTATTAAACGCCCAACAATAACATTTTCTTTGAGACCGACCAACTTATCTTTTTTTCCTTGAACTGAAGCTTCCGTGAGAACCCTTGTCGTCTCTTGGAAGGAAGCAGCAGAAATAAAGGACCTTGTTTGCAAAGATGCTTTTGTAATCCCAAGCAAAATCGGCTCACCTTGAGCAGGACGATCTCCTTTTGATACAGCCTTTTCATTTGCTGTATCGAATTCGAGTTTATCAACATGCTCACCTTTGAGTAAAGTAGTATCACCACTATCGCTTATTTCCCACTTTTGAAGCATTTGCCTGACAATCACCTCAACATGCTTATCGTTAATTTTAACGCCTTGAAGCCTGTAAACGTCTTGAACCTCATCAATCATGTAATTGGCTAATGCTTCCACTCCCATGATAGAAAGGATATCGTGCGGGGCTGGGTTGCCGTCCATTATATAGTCGCCCTTTTGAACGAAGTCGCCTTCGACAACTGGTATATGCTTACCTTTTGGTACCATGTATTCAACTGTCTCCAAGCTTTCATCAGCAGGCTCAATCGAAATTCGGCGTTTGTTCTTGTAATCACGGCCAAATCGGACGTAACCATCGACCTCAGCAATAATAGCGTGATCTTTTGGACGTCTGGCTTCGAAGAGTTCAGCAACTCGCGGAAGACCGCCAGTAATATCTTTTGTTTTGGCTCCTTCACGTGGAATTCTCGCTACAACGTCACCAGCTTTTAGTACCGAACCGTCTTCGACAGACAAGATAGCATCCACAGACATAGGATAAGTAATTGGGTTACCAGCATCGTTTCTGACGGGATCGCCATTTTCATCTATTAAAATAACCTCAGGCTTCAAGTCATTGCCTTTTGGTGCCGTACGCCAATCAACCACTATCTTTTGCGTCATTCCAGTCGCATCATCCGTATCTTCGCGAACGGCTACACCGTTTACGAGATCAACATACTTCGCGGTACCGCCTTTTTCAGCAATAATAGGAAGTGTAAAAGGATCCCATTCAAACAATTTATCACCACGGCTTACTTTGGAACCCTTTTTGACAAATAGTTTTGTACCGTAATCAAGTTTATGATTTGCCCTCTCAACTCCATGCTCATCCACAATACGGAGCTTCATATTACGGCCCATAACAAGTGTTTCTCCAGCAGTATTTTTAAGAGTTGTGGCATTTTCAAACTCAATTTTACCGTCTTGGCTTGATTCTAAGAAAGACTGCTGCCCACCTTGAGCAACACCACCGATATGAAAAGTACGCATCGTTAACTGAGTACCGGGTTCACCAATTGACTGTGCGGCAATAATCCCAACTGCTTCGCCTGTGTTAACCATTGTCCCCCTGGCCAAATCTCGACCGTAGCACATCGCACAAACGCCTTCTTCAGCTTCGCAGGTTAAAGGACTTCTAATTCTTGCAGATACAAGTCCACACTCATCAATCGCATCGGCCTGTAATTCGTCAATTAACTGCCCTTTTATGGCGATTATTTCATCAGAACCAGGCACCTTAATATCTTCAGCAGCAACCCGCCCCAAAACTCGTTCTGCCAAGGAAGTTATAACTTCACCATCATTTACTGCAGGTTCAGCGGTAATTGACTGATCCGTCCCACAATCATGCATACGGACTATACAATCTTGAGCAACATCAACTAAGCGACGGGTAAGATAACCGGAATTAGCAGTTTTTAGGGCAGTATCGGACAAACCTTTTCTAGCTCCATGAGTCGAATTAAAATACTCAAGAACGCTTAAACCTTCTTTAAAATTAGATATAATTGGTGTTTCAATAATATCTCCATTTGGTTTTGCCATCAAACCACGCATACCACCGAGCTGTTTCATCTGTGTTACCGAGCCTCGAGCTCCCGAGTGAGCCATCATGTAAACAGAATTAGGTTCCGCCTCAGCACCAACTTCGTCTTTTTGGGGTGCTGAAATTGTATTCATCATCGCATCAGTAACTTTATCATTACATTTTGACCACGCATCAACAACTTTGTTATATTTTTCACCCTGGGTAATGAGCCCGTCCATATATTGTTGTTCGAAATCAGTAACTTGACTCCTCGTATCATTAACTATTGTCCACTTAGTCTCAGGAATAACCATATCATCTTTTCCAAACGATATACCTGCCTTGAATGCCTCACGGAAACCCATAGACATAATCTGATCACAGAAAATTACTGACTCTTTTTGTCCGCAATATCTATAAACGGTGTCAATTACATTCTGGACGTCCTTTTTCCTTAACAAATTATTTACTAATTCAAACGGAGCCTTTACATTTTTGGGCAATAAAGAACCAATCTTTACCCTACCTGGAGTAGTTTCAAATCGCTTCTCTACCTCTGTTCCATGCTCATCTATTTGAGGTATACGTGCAGTTATCTTTGCATGTAGATGTACGTCGCCGTTATCTAATGCGTACTGTACTTCCTCAATGGATCCGAAAATCATATCCTCACCCTTCATGCCCTCACGCATGATGGTAGTGTAATAAAGGCCTAAGATCATATCCTGTGATGGGACTATAATTGGCGCACCATTGGCAGGCGAAAGCACATTATTTGTAGACATCATCAAAACGCGGGCCTCTAACTGTGCCTCTAAGCTCAAAGGCACGTGAACTGCCATTTGATCGCCATCAAAATCAGCATTGAAAGCGGAACAAACAAGCGGGTGAAGCTGAATTGCCTTTCCTTCGATAAGTACAGGTTCAAATGCTTGGATACCAAGTCGGTGCAAGGTCGGGGCTCTATTTAGCATGACGGGATGTTCTCTGATAACTTCGTCCAAAATATCCCATACCTCAGGTCTTTCTTTCTCAACCAATTTTTTAGCTTGTTTAACAGTAGAAGAAAGGCCTTTCGCCTCCAAACGCGAGTAAATGAATGGTTTAAATAATTCCAATGCCATCTTTTTTGGTAGGCCGCATTGATGAAGTTTTAATTCAGGGCCAGTAACAATCACTGATCGTCCTGAAAAATCAACTCGTTTTCCTAATAGGTTCTGTCGAAAACGCCCTTGCTTACCCTTAAGCATATCCGACAGAGACTTTAACGGCCTTTTATTAGCTCCAGTTATCACTCGGCCACGTCGCCCATTATCAAATAATGCGTCTACTGACTCTTGAAGCATCCTCTTTTCATTTCGAACGATGATGTCTGGTGCCCTCAATTCGATCAATCTTTTAAGACGATTATTACGGTTTATCACACGCCGATATAAGTCGTTCAAATCGGATGTTGCAAAACGGCCGCCATCTAGAGGAACAAGAGGTCTGAGCTCAGGAGGTATTACTGGCACTACGGTTAAGATCATCCATTCAGGTCTATTGCCTGATTCAAGAAAACTCTCAACAACCTTCAAACGTTTGATGATTTTTTTTGGTTTCAACTCACCTGTTGCTTCTTTTAAGTCGGCTCTCAGTTGATCTGCTTCTGCTTCAAGGTCAATAGCCGCAAGCATTTCTCGAATAGCTTCCGCTCCGATATTTGCTGTAAATGCATCCATCCCATAGGTGTCCTGAGCATCCATGAACTCCTCTTCACTCAACATTTGACCGTAGGTAAGATCAGTTAATCCTGGCTCAATAACAACATAATTTTCAAAGTATAGAACTCTCTCTAAATCTCTAAGAGTCATATCTAACATTAGCCCAATACGGGAAGGTAAAGATTTCAAAAACCAAATATGGGCAACGGGTGATGCCAGCTCGATATGTCCCATCCGCTCACGTCTTACTTTTTGTAGGGTGACTTCAACGCCACATTTTTCGCAAACAACACCTCGGTACTTCATCCGTTTGTACTTACCGCATAAACATTCATAGTCCTTGGTTGGACCAAAAATACGGGCACAAAATAGACCGTCTCTTTCCGGTTTGAAAGTTCGGTAATTGATTGTTTCTGGCTTTTTTATTTCACCATAAGACCAAGACAAAATCCGTTCTGGTGAAGCCAAAGATACTTTTATCTCATCGAAAACTTTTGGCGAATTCAGTGGGTTAAATGGGTTATTTGTAATTTCCTGGTTCATTTTAATTTCCTCAAATTTAGGGACAAAAGGGGGTGATTTAGTGTAGTGCTTAATCACCATCCTCTGCGTCCAGGAGTTCCATGTTCAGGCCAAGACCGCGAACTTCTTTTACCAGAACGTTAAAGCTTTCTGGTATGCCAGCCTCAAAGTTATCTTCACCCTTAACGATTGATTCATATACTTTCGTTCTTCCAGCTACATCATCAGATTTAACTGTCAGCATTTCCTGTAAAGTGTAGGCAGCGCCATAAGCTTCCAATGCCCAAACTTCCATCTCACCAAATCGCTGGCCACCAAACTGAGCTTTACCTCCTAAAGGCTGCTGAGTTACAAGAGAATAGGGCCCAGTTGATCGAGCGTGAATTTTATCATCAACCAGGTGGTGTAACTTAAGCAAATATTTAACTCCAACAGTTACAGGCCTGCTAAACTGCTCACCAGTTCTTCCATCAAACAATATTGACTGTCCAGATTTATCAAAACCTGCTCGTGAAAGAGCATCGTCTACATCGCTCTCTTTAGCACCATCAAAAACCGGAGTGGCTATCGGCACACCTCTAGTAACACTCCCTGCAGCTTCGACAATTTGCTCATCTCCCATGTTTTTGATGCCTTCTTCAAAAACATCCTCGCCATAAACCAGGCGCATAGCTTCCTTGACAGGCGTTAAATCGCCAGTTCGTCGATATCCTTTAAGGGCCTCGTCAACATGCAATCCAAGCCCACGTGCAGCCCACCCCATGTGCGTTTCCAAAATTTGACCAACATTCATTCGCGATGGCACACCCAATGGGTTAAGACAAAAATCTACTGGTGTTCCATCAGCTAAGAATGGCATATCCTCCATTGGAACAACTTTAGATATAACGCCTTTATTCCCGTGCCGGCCAGCCATCTTATCACCTGGCTGGAGCTTACGCTTAACCGCTATAAACACCTTGACCATTTTCATTACGCCAGGAGGTAAATCATCACCTCGTCGAACTTTTTCCACTTTATCATCAAAGCGAGCATCGAGCGCTCTTTTTTGTGCTTCGTATTGCTCATTCAACGCTTCTACCACCTGTGCATCAGCTTCTTCTGTCAGTGCCAACTGCCACCACTGACTTCTACTCAGACTATCTAAAAGATCTTGGGTAATTTCAGAATTCGCAGCTATACCTTTCGGCCCTTTTACGGCAACCTTTCCTAAAATAATTGATTGAAGCCGCGCGTATATATTTCTGTCCAAAATAACCAATTCATCATCACGATCCCTCGCTAGACGCTCAACCTCTTCTCGCTCAATTTGTAAAGCTCTTTCATCTTTTTCAACACCATGTCTATTGAAAACTCTAACCTCTACAACAGTTCCGTAATCACCCGGCTTTACTCGTAAAGATGTGTCCCGTACATCAGAAGCTTTTTCGCCAAAAATTGCCCGAAGTAGTTTTTCTTCGGGGGTCATTGGACTTTCACCTTTTGGAGTAATTTTTCCTACCAGTATATCGCCAGGCTCTACATCTGCTCCGATGTATACGATACCAGCCTCATCGAGATTTCGGAGTGCTTCTTCGCCAACATTTGGTATATCACGCGTTATTTCTTCAGGACCAAGCTTCGTATCACGAGCTGCAACTTCGAACTCCTCAATGTGAACTGATGTGAACACGTCATCTCGAGCCACCCGTTCAGATATAAGAATTGAGTCCTCATAATTATAGCCATTCCATGGCATAAAAGCGACAACTACATTCTTACCTAACGCCAACTCACCCATATCAGTCGACGGGCCGTCAGCGATAACCTCACCTTTAGAAACAGTTTGTCCGACAGTGACAAGAGGTGTTTGGTTAATACAAGTGTTTTGGTTTGACCGTTGAAATTTTCTCATTCTGTAAATGTCAACGCCCGCATCGCCAAGCTCCAGGTCCTCAGTCACCCTTATAACAATTCGTTGGGCGTCTATTTGATCAATTATACCAGCTCTTTTCGCCATAATTGCAGCGCCAGAATCCCTAGCCACCACGCCTTCAATTCCTGTTCCAACCAAAGGAGCCTCAGCACTTAAAAGTGGGACGGCTTGACGCTGCATGTTTGACCCCATAAGTGCCCTGTTTGCATCATCATTTTCTAAAAATGGTATCAAAGAAGCCGCCACTGAAACCAGTTGCTTTGGGCTTACATCAATGAAATCAACACTTTCATTTTGGGCCAGTGTGTAGTCGCCATTTTGACGAGTTGAAACAAGATCGTTAACAAAACGCCCTTTATCGTCCAGCGATGCATTTGCTTGTGCTACCGTGTGTCTCATTTCTTCGGTGGCGGACATGTACTGTACATCATCGGTTACCTGACCTTCCACCACCTTTCTATACGGGGTCTCTATAAACCCATATTTGTTTACTCTGGCAAAAGTAGCTAAAGAATTTATCAAACCAATGTTGGGTCCTTCTGGAGTTTCAATAGGACACATTCTTCCGTAGTGAGTTGCATGCACATCACGCACCTCAAAACCTGCACGCTCTCGTGTTAACCCCCCTGGACCTAAAGCAGACAAACGCCTTTTGTGGGTCACTTCAGATAACGGATTGGTTTGGTCCATAAATTGGGACAACTGAGACGAACCAAAAAATTCACGAACTGCTGCTGCTGCAGGCTTAGCATTTATCAAATCTTGAGGCATCACCGTGTCTATTTCAACAGAGGACATTCGTTCTTTGATTGCACGCTCCATTCTGAGCAAACCAACGCGATATTGATTTTCCATCAACTCTCCAACAGAACGCACACGCCTGTTACCAAGGTGGTCAATATCGTCTACCTCACCTTTGCCATCTCTTAATTCTACCAATGCCCTGATACAGGAAACGATATCCTCTGATCTTAGAGTTCGCTGAGTGTCTTCTGCATCCAAAGCCAAACGCATATTCATCTTGACGCGACCCACAGCAGACAAATCATAACGCTCACTGTCAAAGAATAGGGTATCGAACAGTGCAGATGCGGCTTCCACAGTTGGGGGCTCACCTGGCCTCATTACTCGATAAATATCCATCAACGCCGTTTCACGGTTCATATTTTTATCTTGCGCTAGTGTATTTCGGATGTATGGGCCAATATTGACATTATCGATGTCCAGAACTGGAATACTATCAAACCCGGCATCAATTAATTCTTTGATAGTACCGCCCGACATTTCTCCATCTTTATCGTATTCTAGAGTTAGCTCATCACCAGCTTCGACGTAAATTGCGCCAGTTTCCTCATTTACCATGTCTCTGGAGACAAATTTCCCAACTATTGTATCAAATGGCACGACTAACTCAGTTACTTTGCCGTCGTCTTTTAATTTCTTTACAGCGCGCGGTGTTACTTTTTTTCCAGCCTCCGCCACCACTTCACCGGTGCCCGCATCGATGAGATCATGAGCGGGACGGGTTCCACGCACACGATCAGGAAAAAACTTAGTTACCCATGCTTTGTCTTTGGCAAGTTTGTAATCTACCGTATTGTAATAAGCATCCATAATGCCTTCTTGGTCCATACCAAGTGAGTACAGCAAGGTAGTAACCGGCAGCTTTCTTCGCCTATCAATTCGGGCGTATACTATATCTTTCGCATCAAATTCAACATCTAACCAAGAACCACGATATGGAATTATTCTGCAGGCAAATAATAATTTTCCAGAGCTATGTGTTTTCCCCTTGTCATGATCAAAAAAAACACCAGGCGACCTATGCATCTGGGACACGATAACTCGCTCTGTTCCATTTACTACAAAAGTTCCATTAGGGGTCATCAAAGGCATATCACCCATGAAAACATCCTGTTCTTTTATATCTTTTACCGATTTGGCTCCGGTATCCTCATCAATATCGAATACGATCAATCGTAGGGTCACCTTCAGTGGTGCGGAGTAAGTCATATCTCGCTGCTGGCATTCCTCGACATCATACTTTGGTTTCTCAAGTTCATATCCAACGAACTCCATGATTGATGTTTCGTTAAAATCTTTTATTGGGAAAACTGATTGAAAAACTCCTTGAATTCCTTCACCGTCTAAAGGACTTTCGTTATCTCCCGAATTAAGGAACAAATCGTACGAAGATTTTTGTACTTCTATCAAATTTGGCATATCCAAAACTTCTCGTATTTTTCCGTAGTATTTTCGAAGACGTTTTCGACCGATAAAAGATTGCGCCATGACCAGTATAACCTTTCTTTCTCATCATCCACACACACTGTCGGGGACCCAGTGGCGGGTACAGTTGAGACGGTAGTTAAGGTCAATTCTTGACTTTCTTCCCAAGGAAAGTCTCCCGACCATTCAAACTATCTAAAGAAGCAACTTTTCTTTAAGATGCTTATTAAAATAGTTTGAGCTGGAAGCGAATTTCTGCTCCCAGCCTAAAAACTTACTCGGCCACGCCGAGATATTTATTTATGCTAGTTCTACTTCTGCTCCAGCAGCCTCTAGCTTACCCTTGATTTCTTCGGCTTCTGCTTTTTCAACGCCCTCTTTGATTTTGCCGCCTGCTTCAACAAGATCTTTTGCTTCTTTCAAGCCCAGGCCTGTTATACCGCGGACTTCTTTAATAACATTAATTTTAGAAGCTCCTGCATTCTTTAAAACAACATCAAACTCAGATTTTTCTTCAGAGGTGGAACCTCCTGCGTCTCCAGCTGGGCCAGCCATCATAACTGCACCGCCAGCAGCTGGTTCTATTCCATACTCATCTTTTAGAATTGTTTTAAGTTCTTGTGCTTCAAGCAGTGTTAGACCAACGATCTCTTCTGCTAATTTTTTTAGATCAGCCATTTTAAGCTCTCCGTTTTAATTTTCGTGTTCCAACGCAAGCAATATTCCCCGCGCAGGCTTTTAGTTACCAATTACGCTGCTTTTGCGCGATCTTCAACGCTTGACAAAATGCTCGCAAGGTTAGCAGCAGGCGCAGAAATTGAACCAGCCACGTTTGCCGCGGGCGCGTTCAAACAACCAACTATAGAAGAAATTAATTCCTCACGCGATGGCATTTTCGATACTGCTGCTACACCAGCTCTGTCCAATGGTTTTTCTCCCATTGCACCGCCAAGTATTTCAAAACTTTCATACTCTTTTGAAAATTCTTCGGAGACCTTTGCTGCTGCCACGGGGTCTTCAGAATATGTCAAAACAGTCATACCAGATAATAGTTCGGTCACGCTTTCGCACGGCCTTCCCTCTAGCGCAATTTTGGCGAGCCTATTCTTTGCAACACGAACAGATGCGCTAGCTGCTCTGGCTCTCGCTCGTAAGTCTTGCATATCGGCAACTGTGAGACCCGCATAATGTGATACCACGACTACGCCAGAGCCTTCAAAGATTTGGCCAAGTTCCTCGACCACTTGCTCTTTTCTTGCTCTATCCACAATTTTACTCCAGTTATGGGGAACTATCCCCGGCTCATAGTTGCCAGTTGTAAACTGACTAAAAGGGTCCTCTTTACAAGATGACCCGAGATTAAATTGTCCAAGGCTAAATACTATCCTGTGGCCCACTTACTCGGTTTTCATCTCAGGAAGGAATTAAAGGTAGTACCAACCCTCCGTCTCGGACATAACCTTCAGCGTTAAACCAAAGATTCACGCGCATATACGGCACTTTTCTAAATTTGCCAATAGCAAAACAGTATTAATTCAAATTTATTTTAACTAATTGCTTACTTCGCTTAAAATTACTGAGAGTTAGCCTTGTCTATAGATATTGTAACACCTGGCCCCATCGTTGAACTTAAAGTTATCCCTTTCATGTAAGCTCCCTTCGCACCAGGCGGTTTAGCCTTTGCTACCGCATCAACAAAAGCTTTGACGTTCGCAATTAATTGGTCTTCCTGAAAGGACGCTTTTCCTATCCCAGCATGCACAACCCCGCCTTTTTCGGCTTTAAACTGAACTTCTCCGCCCTTTGCTGCTTGTACTGCGGCCTTTACATCAACCGTAACCGTGCCAACTTTTGGGTTTGGCATGAGATTTCGGGGACCCAAAACTTTTCCTAGTCGCCCCACAACAGGCATCATATCCGGTGTTGCAATACAACGGTCAAATTCAATTGTTCCAGACTGAACAGTTTGCATCAAATCTTCAGCGCCAACAATATCAGCACCCGCAGCTTTAGCCTCTTCAGCTTTAGCATCTCTGGCAAACACAGCAACGCGAAGGGATTTTCCAGTTCCGTTGGGCAAACCAACAACACCTCGAACCATTTGATCTGCATGCCTCGTGTCTACGCCCAAATTCATCGCAATCTCGATGGTTTCATCAAACTTAGCCTTGGCATTACCTTTCACCAAAGAAACCGCCTCTTCTATAGATAAATTGTCTTTACCTTCGACTGAAGCACGAGCCTGCTTCATTCTTTTTCCTAAACTTCCCATTACTTCACCTCGATACCCATCGATCTTGCAGATCCAAGAACTATCTGCATAGCAGCTTCAACATCATTTGCGCTCAAATCTTTCATTTTAGCTTCAGCTATCTCTCGAATTTGTTCAGCTGTGACATAGCCAGCTACTTCTCGTCCCGGAGCCTCAGCACCTCTAGGCCGATTTCGTTTTCCTTCCGGCTTCAAACCCGCAGCTTTCTTTAAATAATATGAAGCAGGAGGAGTCTTTATCTCCATTGAAAACGACTTGTCTTGAAAATACTCTATTATAGTTGGACAGGGAGCACCCTGCTCCATATCTGCAGTCTTTGCGTTGAAAGCTTTGCAAAACTCCATAATGTTTATGCCGCGCTGACCCAACGCAGGGCCAACTGGCGGTGAGGGATTAGCTTCCCCCGCGGGTATCTGGAGTTTTAAAGTTCCTACTAATTTTTTGGCCATTTGACCATTTCCTTTTTTCAACACTCAATGAACGCGGTCACCAAGTCAGTTATGTTGTGTGGTGCGGTTCAGACACGCGAAGTCCTCACCTTCCACGGCTCCTACACTAGGTTTGCTTTGTAACCTGTGTGAATTCTAATTCAACCGGTGTTTCACGACCAAAAATAGATACGGTAACTTTCAACCGTTGGTTGGCCTCATCCACAAGCTCAACTAAACCATCAAAGTCTTCAAATGGCCCATCATTAACTTTGACTTTTTCACCCACTTCAAAGTTAATAAGTGTACGAGGAGTTTCCTCCCCTTCTTGAACCCTATTTAAAATTGCGTTTACCTCAGCATCTCTCATTGGCATAGGCCGACCTTGAGGGCCTAAAAATCCAGTTACCCTGTTGATAGAATTTATTAAGTGGTAACCTTGGTCAGACATTTCCATACGAACAAGAACGTAACCAGGCATAAATCTTCTCTCCGTAGTAACTTTTTTACCACGTCTGACTTCAATAACTTCTTCTGTTGGCACTAATATTTCCTCAATCTCGGCTTCCAAACTAGCTTCAGACACGGCAGTTTTTATCTGTTCAGCTATTTTTTTTTCGAAATTAGAAAGAACACTAACCGAATACCAACGTTTTGCCATAAAGTGAGTTCCTATGATTTATGTTAAATCCCAATAATAAAAACAAAAATGTCAACTTACCGAATCAAATGAAACAATCCCGTAAAGATTATGGTTGGGTATTCTACTCGTAAGAGGATTTCAAGCTCGATGTATAGTTATTATTACAATTACTCAAATTTAAAATTTGACTAGATATTTCTGTTTAGCAAACCTAGCCAAAAATATTTAATACGGATTGTATGCCTGAGCGAATTAACAGGTCAACTAAAGCAAATATTAATGCAGCTATAGCAGACATTATAAAAACCATAATGGTCGTCAAAAGGACTTCCCTCCGCGTAGGCCAGGTTATTTTTGAGACCTCGGATCTAACCTGTTGAATAAATTGAAACGGATTTGTTGTTGCCATGTTCATCTCACCAATGTTTGAATTCTATTAAGATTAACATTTCAAAATTACAAGTGTTTAGCTTAGTTTAGTATGGAAAATATAACCGAGTGCCATAAAATACTTTTATTGAAAATCACTCCGCGGCTTAAATGAACCAAAAATTGTTAAGCTTAGCGCCAGACAGGGTCCTATCCCAAAAGCAAAAAGTATTGTCCCTAAGCCAATAACTCCACCTAGTAACCAACCTATTGTTAATACTGTAATTTCAATACTGCTGCGTACCCATGCGATTGGAAAATTTGTAACCCGTTGCAAGCCAGTCATTAAACCATCGCGTGGACCGGGCCCTAAATTTGCAATCAGATATATACCGCCACCTAACCCAGTAATAAAGACACCCAATATAGCTTGACCCAATCTTAGAATATTTTCTTCAAAAACTGGCAATACGGGAATAGCGTAATGCAAAACAAGAGAGATAATTATCGCATTTAAGATAGTTCCTATGCCCGGCTTTTGCTTTAACGGTATCCATAAAAAGAGAACGAAAACACTTATAAAAAATGTTATTAAACCAAGACCTAATCCCGTAACATTAGAAAGGCCTTGAGCAAGAGCTGTCCAGGGGCTGACGCCTATTTGAGAAGTGACAAGAAGAGCCTCTCCAAAGCCAAAAAGCATTAAACCTGCCACTAGAGCAAAAACAGTTTTTACTTTTGGTTTTAAATTAAGGGTTTCTTCAGAGCTCCAAGTGGTCTTCGGAACCTCTCCTATCTTAATGAAATTAAACATCAAGAATTAAAGGAGCACATAATCAGGAAAAATAAAGACAATTCTTAAACATAATAATATTTATTTAAGGTTGTAATTTGCTAAATCGCTGATCACAACGAGCAGCTAAAATTAAATCGTTTAGATGAACATTTCCAATTTTATGGCTCCACCATCTTACCAAAACGCTGCCCCATTCTGTTATAATCTGAGGATGATGGCCTTCAACTTCAGCGATTTCACCAACCAGGTTTGTGAATTCCAGTGCATCTTCAAAATTTTTGAATTTATAATTTCTCTCTATTTTTTTCATTTCACTTGTTTCAACAAGACACCAATCCGAGTTATTGGATAAGAATTCACTTATTTCTTGGTTTGTCGCTGGATCAGCGTCGGGCAGGCATGCTTCACATATTTTTTCAGAATAATTTGTCATTTACTTTTCCACTTAATTGAACAACCAATCGATGGTAACTGTTCTTTTGGACCGGCACCAGTTTCAGCGATCATACTCATTGCTTCAAATAAATCCCGCTTTAGCACAGTCGGATTTTCTCTACTATTGTTAATTCTTCCCCTGTATTGAAGTTCTAAGTTGCTATTGAACCCGAAAAAGTCAGGCGTGCACTCTGCATTAAATAATTTAGCCACGGATTGATCCGCATCATGTAAATATGGAAATGTAAACGAATAATCCATACCAAATTTCTTCATATTTTCAAAGCTATCTTGTGGATATTCTTCCGCATCGTTTGAACATATTGCTAAAACATTTACACCAATTTTCTGTAAAGCAGAGGCTTCATAAACAATATCATCGAGTGCACCCACAACATAAGGGCAATGATTACAAATAAACATTATTAACGTTCCATTATTTCCACTCGCGTTCTTTAAATTGACATCAATGCCTTCAGTTGAAGGCAGATTAAATTGTGGAGCTTTCCAGCCAAAATCACATACCGCAGAAGATTGAGCCATTATAAATACCTATTTTTAATTTTTACTAACAATTAAGACTTGCGATAAAATAATAACAGTACACATACATCGTGCCAAACAATTTAATTGCTAGCAAATAAATTGTCAGCTTTATCGAAATATGTTCATGTTAAGGGACAAAATATAATGTTGGAGGCTTTATATGAACCGTTCCGTTTTGATTGTCGGCGCTGGTGCTGGTTTAAGTTCGTCACTTGCTTTGCAATGTTCAAATTTAGGGATGAATGTGGCACTAGCAGCCCGCAATATCGAGAAATTAGAGCATTTAAGTATCGAAACCAAAGCTAGTCTACACAAGTGCGATGCCTCAAAAATTGAAGACGTTGCAAATCTATTCAAAGATCTTGACACGGAATTGGGAATACCAGAGCTAGTTGTCTATAATCCCTCCGCTCGGTTTAGAGGAGCAATTGAAACTCTTGACCCGGAGAAAACAAAGGAAGCTTTAGACGTTACCTGTTTTGGAGCTTTTTTAGTTGCGCAACAGGCAGCTAAAAGGATGTTGAAGCGAGGTAGTGGCAGTATCTTCTTCACAGGTGCCTCCGCAGGTGTCAAAGGCTTTGCAAATTCTTCAGTTTTTGCAATGGGAAAATTTGGATTACGAGGATTGGCTCAAGCCTTAGCTCGTGAATTACACCCAAAAAATATTCACATAGGCCACTTTGTTATCGATGGCGGTATTAAATCAGATACACGCTCAGATAGAAAAGGAAATGGAGATGATAACATGCTTGAACCAGACGAAATTGCGAAAACCTACCTTGAATTTCATAAACAACATAGAAGTGCGTGGGCTTGGGAGATAGAGGTCCGCCCTTGGGTCGAAACTTTTTAAACAAAAATTTTTTTCAATTTACTTTGATCCGTTCCAATGAAGCCTCACCCTCGTAATTAAATATTGTTACCCCTGGAAAACCACCTTCTTTAAAAGTAAATGTTTTTCGTAACTGTTGAAGTAAGCTAAGAGCAAATTTTTCGAACTTTTGAAGATCACTGTTATTATCAAATTTTGCAACTATTGATAAACTTGCACATTTACCAATAGTTATACTAAGAGACTGAATGTTAAATTTATCTATCTTGTCACCCAACTCCATAGAACAATGATTAGCAGCAACTTTAGCTTGCTCTAGGTTATTAAATTTATACTCAAAAATTCTTGCAAACATCTACAGCTCCCCTAGCAAATCATCTAAGAAAGTTGGCCTTTCACCCGTATCAATTACATTTCGTTTCATTACCTTAGGTTGTAACTTCATTTCAGAGAGGAGTGAGTTACCGCCTTCGGTTAGGATAATTTCATTAGACTGATCTTTTTTTGCTAAACCAATATCATTAAGCTGCTTGAATTCTTCTTCAGATATTATCTTCCCAGAGCAAACATTTAGAAATATGTTGAGCAAATTTAAATCGTTGACCCTCACTCGATTAGAAAACTTTAAAATTGCATTATGCATCGTATCAGAAGTTGTTTCCTTTTGATCCGTTTGCAAATCTATTTGATGGGCAATCCGTTCTGCTAAACTTTTAATAAGCGCAATTTGTCTTTGGCTCAGCGACAATGGCTTACCATTTAGCAGGCATAAAGTACCTAGGGCATAATTATCCTTGTTTATAACTGGAAATCCTGCATAACCCAGATATTTTGACTCTCCCGAAATTATTTCGGGATGGCTTTTCCATTTTGTGTGCTTGGACAAATCATGTATCAATGTCGGTTCAGAACTCAAAAGAACGTAAGAACAAACATTAAATTCATCACGTTCGCTTTTTTCATTTGCGGAACCATCAGTCGCAGAAATTTTACACTGAAAATTTTCATCAAATAGGCTGAAAGCGACATAGTCAAACCCGGTCAATTCCCTCCCTAGATCGCAAAAAATAGAAAAATTTCCCTCTTGGTTATTATCTATTATCCCGGTGCGCTTTACTGCAACCACTCTTCTTTGTTCGTTTTTAGGTCTCGGAGCAAGTTGAACAGTCATACATAAACTCCCTGTTAATGTTTCCCGAAAAAACAACCGTAATTAAGCGAAAAGTTATAATTCAATTTAACTTTATCTAAGTCGATAAGTTTTGCAATTGTTACCTGTGGATTTTATTCAAACCAAGTCAAAAATCACGAGTTCTTTTCAAATATAATGGTCACTTCTCCAAGTGGAATTCCCCATTTTGACATATATGCTTTGTTTAAAACTCTATCTTCGGACAACATCCACATGTAATCCTTAAATGAAACTCTTCGGTCACCGCTAGGCGTAGGTAAATCAATTGTGTAGGCCCAATAAAACATATCCCCAGCAGTCTTTCCTTCCGCAGTACCAACAACACCATCGGCTGAACCCAGCCACCGACTGTCACCGGCTTTTGTTAGTGTCCAAATTCTTTGTTCCTCTGAACCATCTTCGTATTTGAAATCCTCAATAAGAACGAGTTTCGATCCATCCCATGAGCCTTTTATATCTACTAAAAAGCGCCTAGAAACATTTCCCAAAACATCTTGAAACTGGCCATATGCAATTGTTTCGCCGTCAAAGAACTCTTCCAAAGAAAAATTCTTATCAGAAAGCTTCGCATCCTCAATCGAGGGTTTCATACCGCAACCTATAACAAATAAGAACGGCACAAATATATTCACTAATCTAAACATAAAATATCCTATTTTTATGACTCAACCATCTCATCAAAGGCTACTATTTAACAAAATATATCTGCCTTAAACAAAGTTATTTTTTGCAAGCTTCACTCACTTTCTTTACGTAATCTTTCAGCTGGTTTACCCGCTTTGGACTAGAAAATGTATATCCAACAACTGCTCCACACACGGCTCCTGCGGTCATGCCTGAAACGAAAATACTGGCAGCTAAAAACTTAATTGGTAGCAGCATTTTAATCTCCTCGTATTATTTCCTGGCATAAGATTTAGCCGACCAAATTACAGAGGCGATAAACAAAATGTCGCGGCGCAGAATAAACTTCACAAGTAGTCATCATAATTTACAACCGGACCTGAAAAAGAATGAAAACTTTCTCCATCGTCATAAGGCTCTACAAACTGCCGCATCATTTCGCTAACACGATTATCTCTATTCATAATAGCAATAAAAGTATCAACACTATGATGTACACCTATCAATGCAAATTCTCCATCACCTAAATCGATAATTTTATGCATTATATCATCAAAAGGATAATCCCTGACATATTCTGCAAATGCTTTAAACAACGCTTCCGCTTGACCGTCTTTAGGCCTAAATCTCATGCAATTAATCATACCTGCCATTTCAACTTTCCTTTTTTTAATATCTATTCCAAACATCATACTTTAGCCAAAACTCACAGAATTTATTATTTACCATTATTTTAGCAAAGTCTTTGCCTTCAATTGAGCAATAGCCGACAATTCTATCATATGTAGTTGCGCCAGTTAATTCACAAACAGCTTGCCTGCCTTTGAATTGCTGTGCGAAACGCGTAGCCTTTTGTCCTGCGCTTGTTTTGTTCTCCGGACAATCCAATGCTGAAATACGGACAGGTATTCCCTCTACTTCGAAGGTATCTCCATCACGCACATGAGTTATAGTGCCATTTAAAATAGAAACTGCGCGACTATCAATCTTTTCGTCTAACGTTTTTGCATCTCCATTAACGGACAAATTTATATAAGTCATAGAGATGAAGCCAAGGACGATTACTATGATTTTGTGAAGCATTTATTGAACATACTTATTCAGTTTTAAGTGTCAATTAATCTCAAGTTTTGAGAGATAGGCTTCACTACATTATGTATTTTTCATATAAATTATAATATTTTCAAATCTAATAAATTACGATTTTTCATACTTCCGGAAAGTATATTGCCAAAAATATCAGCAACATATTAAATATTTCAATTATTTAATCTCAAAAGGAGTTGGGGCATGAAAGCAATTGTTGATCATCGTCAAGCGTATCATAACCCACAATACTTTATGGCAACTGGCAAAGTTTTGCCAAACCCAGAGCAACCACGCAGAATTAAAGTCCTCGAAGATGGTGCTATTGCTGCCGGCGCAAACTTCGAGCCACCAAAAGATTTTGGAATGGGCCCAATTGCAACGATTCATTCTCCTCAATATCTAACGTTTTTGCAAAATATTTATAACCGTTGGAACCGGCTTCATGGAAGTGGAGAGGAAGTAATTCCAAATGTCCATCCTGCATCCCGATCTGATAGCTATCCAAAATCTGCAGTTGGTCAGGCAGGGTACCACCAAGCCGATACAGCATGTCCAATTAACGGTGATACCTGGATATCTGCTTATTGGTCAGCTCAAACCGCCATTACCGCTGCGGATCTTATAATAAAAGGAAACGCTTGCGCCTATGCATTGTCACGCCCACCGGGACATCATGCCTTTGCAGACCTTGCAGGCGGGTTCTGTTTTCTTAATAATACAGCGATCGCAGCGAAATATTTATCATTACACGGGAAACGCGTAGCGATTTTGGATATAGACGTGCACCACGGAAACGGAACGCAGGGCATTTTCTACGAAACTAATGAGATATTTACCGTTTCCCTGCATGCGGATACTGAACGTTTCTATCCATTTTTCTGGGGACAATCCCAAGAACGCGGTTTGGGGTTTGGAAATGGCTACAATTTAAATATTCCTTTGAATAGAGGCACGAAAGACGACGAATATTTAGCTGCTTTGCAAAACGCGTTAAACGCAATTTTAACGTTTGGTGCTGATGTGGTCGTCGTAGCACTTGGTCTGGATGCATATGAAAACGATCCATTAAAAGGATTAGCGATCACAACTATAGGATTTGGTCGAATTGGTTCTGCGATCGCAGGTTTAAATACATCTACCTTGTTTGTACAAGAAGGTGGTTATCTATCAGATGAACTAGGCGATAATTTGACAAGTTTTTTAAATGGTTATCAAACTATATAAAATATTTATTCAACAAGCCGCGGCATATTTACCTCAATTTCGGCCGCCTATTGAATGATTTTAAAACGTCAGCTAGGAAAATAGCCAAACTTTTATCTGAGGCAAATTCATTGACTAGAATTTTTGTTATATTGATAATTTTAATTTGTCCTCTGTCTTCTTTAGCTCACTCACCCCTTTTATCCTCATCACCAATAGATGGATCTTATTTAGTCCAGTCTCCTTCAACAGTAGAATTGAATTTTAAGGAACCAGTCAAACTAATAAAAGCTGAATTATATAAAAATGACGATAGTCAAAAAGCCTCAACCCTAAACAAAATACTTGGAAGAAAAAAGGGGCTTCTTGTTCCTTTTGCTAACAAGTTTGTCATAAAAAACGCGGCTGTACATAATTTGCTGTTGGACCCTTTAAATCCAGGGCAATATACCTTTTTTTGGCGAGTCATCGGTGTCGATGGACACTTAGTTAAAGGTGAATTTAATTTCTCAGTTGTAGGAAACTAGTATGGAATTATGGATTTTAATTAATCCTATGTTAAGAACTTTTCTGTATTTTTCGTGCTTTACCTCCGTTGGCGCTATTCTGTTTTTATATCACTTTAAAGATCTGCAATCAGCTGACGGGTTATGCTATTTAAAAACTTTGACGAAAAAAAGCTCTATAGTTGGAATAGTAATTTCGCTTGGGTCTTTTTTTTCTATTGCAGGCAGTTTGGGTGGAGATTTTTTAAGTGCGCTTGACATTTCTATGTTGCGCTTAACCCTCGAAACGAAATTGGGATTAGCTACCGTTATTGGACTTGTGGGATTTTGTTTAATAGCAACGGCATCAAAATTCTCTGACAGATTTGAGGGTATAATTGAGTTTCTCGGCTCATTAATTCTTTTATCATCTTTTTTGTTCGTAGGTCACTCAACTGGAAAAGGGCCAATTGTTTCGCTGATGCTCATAATTCATATAATTGGTGTCGCATTCTGGCTTGGTTCATTATTGCCGTTCAAATGGCTCTGTAGTTTTTCTAATGCAGATAAGTTATACTCTATAGCTGAAAAGTTCGGTTTTTTAGCCTTGAGGTATATAGGCCTACTCTTAATTGCTGGAATTTCTTACGCGTGCTTTCTATTTGCCGATTTACAACAATTATTTAATACGACGTACGGGAACATCTTTGTGGCAAAATTATTTTCTGTATGTTTAATTTTGTCACTAGGCGCAATCAACAAGTTTCGAATAGTTCCAATGTTGATTTCTAACCCTGAACAAGGACGCATACGTCTAGGAAACTCAATACGACTTGAAATTTTGATAGCTTCCGGCATTTTAATCTTATCAAGTTTTCTAACAACATCTTTTGCTCTTCCAAGTTTCGGTTAGATTGAATTAAAACAGAAGCGCAACGCTAGCGATTTTGCTGAATTATTCATTTTATGGATTTGTTTTGGCAGGGGCAGCAGGGTTCGAACCCGCGACCTACGGTTTTGGAGACCGTCGCTCTACCAACTGAGCTATACCCCTATCTCAACAGTTGGGTATGCTTTTTTAATGTTTTGATCAAGTGCATACAAAAATTAATTTTTAAGCAAAGAGATGCCTTGTATCAAACAGGAACAATATAATAATGTTGAACATATACAGAGTGAGGCTCAAATGCAGATCAAAAATATTGGTGTAATTGGCGCGGGACAAATGGGTAACGGTATAGCGCATGTACTTTCGCTTGGCGGGTACAAGGTAATCCTCAATGATATCGATAAAAATATCCTCGAAAAAGCTTCAGAAACTATTAAGAAGAATTTGGAAAGACAGGTTAATAGTGGAAAAATTTCAAGTGAGGAAAGTCATTTAGCGTTACAACATATCAAATATTCTGTTTCGATTGAGGAGTTTAATAAGGTCGACCTAGTTATTGAAGCAGCTACCGAAGATGAGCCTACAAAACAAAAAATTCTTAGCTCACTTTTGCCACACATTCAGGATCATACGATACTAACTAGCAATACATCTTCAATCTCGATTACACGCCTGGCTAGCTGTACTGACAGACCCGAAAAGTTTATGGGTTTTCACTTTATGAACCCAGTTCCGATAATGCAGTTAGTTGAACTCATAAAAGGTATAGCTACAAACCAAGATACTTACGAAAGTTGCCTTCAGGTTGTTGAAAAATTGGGCAAAACAGCTGCTAGTGCAGAAGACTTTCCAGCTTTCATCGTTAACCGGATTCTGATGCCAATGATTAATGAAGCCGTCTATGCCTTATACGAAGGCGTAGGCTCTGTGAAAGCTATTGATACATCAATGAAACTTGGGGCAAATCACCCTATGGGTCCGTTGGAGCTCGCTGACTTCATTGGATTGGATACTTGTCTAGCAATAATGAATGTTTTGCATGACGGGCTTGCAGATACAAAATATCGACCATGCCCGCTGTTAACCAAATATGTTGAAGCTGGCTGGTTGGGAAGAAAAACTAACCAAGGTTTTTATGATTATAAAGGCGATCAGCCGACACCATCTAGATAAATAAACCTTAGGAACCGAGTTCTAAAGTTTTGTCTCGTAACCATCGCATAAAGCCACGAGGGTCATCCTTCCAGGATGAAAGTTCGTTTTGCTTAATTAAATCTCCAACCAATGGCTTTTGAGGTTTATTCATTGCATGCACAACTTCATAAATTAATAGTCCTTGCCGCAAAGTAGCAGATATTTGATTTGCTATTTGGTATATTCGAGAATTGGCTCCAGGGAAAAAAACGGGTAAAACATTGGCTCCCGATTTTTGTATCAGCTTAGCGGTAAATGGGTTCCATTCACCTTCCACAACATTGCCAAACATTGTTTTAGATGAAGCAACCTTTCCAGATGGGAAAACGACAACCACTCCGCCTTTTTCCAGATGATCCATGGCTTTTTTTCGCATTTCCAAACTTTTTTTCAGAGCATTTTCTTCATGATCAAAGGGTACTGGGATCATAAATTGGTCAATTTGTTTAACACCGGTCAGAAGGGATCTAGTGAGGATTTTATAATCAGTCCTAACTTTTCCTATTAATTCGGCCAATACCATTCCATCAACCAGACCATGTGGGTGATTGGCTGTAATCACTAAAGATCCTTCTTTGGGAATTTTTGAAATTTCGCTTTGTTTGGTAAGTAAATTTATACCGAGTAAATCTAAAGCCTGCCTCCAAAAAGGCTGACCAACGGGAATACCCATTTTTTCAAACTGCCTTACTTTTCTTAAGAGATATAATTTTCCCGTTAAAAATTCGAGAGATTTTATTATATTTCTTTGTATCGGGTTGGTGAACGTGTTGGCATAAGAAAGTTTCCGTCGATCATAAGGCTCTTCCAATTCTTTCTTATTTTCGAAAGTTTGATCCAAATTTTGGTTCGTACTATTCACCTAATTTTCCGCCTATTTATCTTCACCAAAATTAGACTTTACCAAATTGTCTAATGCCAAGGTCAATTCTTCCGCGTCAACTCCATTCGATGTGACTTTAATTGTACTTCCTTTTGAAGCAGCTAACATAAGAAGACCCATAATACTACTTCCAGAAGCTTCTAAACCGTCTTTTTCTACAATAACTTCAGACTTGAAATTTTCTACAACTTCAACAAATTTTGCAGAAGCACGGGCGTGAAGACCTTTATCATTTAATATTGTGAATTTACGCTCTGAAATTGACATTGATTAATCGCTGCTTGGAATATTTTTGGCATCAAGGTATTGGCGACCAGACCAAAGTGCGGCATTAACTGCCTCGTCAATCATTAGATTTCTAGATTTAGCCAATTTTAGAAGTAGTGGCAAATTTGCGCCATAGACTATCCTACGATCATCTGGGCGGCAAGCTAGCATGGCTAAATTAGATGGGCTTCCACCAAATATGTCAGTAACCACAACCACACCAGACCCTCTATCTACACTATCTGCTGCCAAGCAAATTTCATCCTGTTTTGATTTCCGGTCATCATCAATTTTTATTGATACTGCTGTTATACCTACCTGCTTGCCAACTACATGCTCAAGAACTGCAAGATATTCTTGCGCAAGACCACCGTGAGCAACAATTACAATACCAATCAAAAGTTTTCCCCAGCCAGACGGTAATTAAAGATCCAACCGTTCAATTTCTCTATGTTTTATTGACACATTCCACCCTGAATCTGCAAGCTCCTTTGCGACAGTTTCCGTGACAGCAACGGATCGATGTACACCACCGGTACAACCAAAACCAATCTCAACAGAACTTTTACCTTCCTCTCTGAATAAAGGTAGTAAAAATAAAAGTAATTTTTTCACGTGCTCAATATATTCTGTAAATTTTGGATCACTTGCCACAAATTTACTGGCATCAGCCTCAAGACCTGTTTTTTTGCGTAATTTTTCTTCCCAGTGAGGATTTTTCAAAAACCTACAATCTAAAACCATATCAGCGCCTCGAGGTAGACCTCTTTTGTATGAGAATGACTTTAAGGATACTGAGAGCAGGTTTCCTTCGGCTTTTAAAAAGAGTTTTCTTATTGTTGATTTTAATTCGTGTGGTGTAAGTTCGGCTGTCTCAATCAAAATATCTGCTTTGTTACGAATAGGTTCCAATAAGATTAATTCTTTTTCAATTCCTTCATGAGGAGAATTCCCATTAGAGAGCGGGTGACGGCGACGCGTTTCAGAATACCGTCTAAGTAGAACCTCCATAGTGCAAGATACATATAATAGTTGAAAGTCGACATCGTGTAGTTCTGAGAGAAACTTCAATAAACCTAATAAGCTCTCAACTGAGAAGTCTCGACTTCTTGTGTCGAGGCCTATTGCAATCTTTGCACTCAATCTTTTAGGTTTTAAAACAGACTTAACTAAATCAAGCGGGAGGTTATCTATAGCCTCAAAATCTAAATCTTCTAATGATCTTATGGCTGTTGATCGGCCAGCTCCTGCTGGACCAGAAACCATTATTAGGCGTATCTTTTTTTCTTGATTAGTTCGTGTCAATTGACCCTCATATTAAATTCAAGATTTTATATTTTTTACTAAAACATATATTCGTGATGCTAAATCGTCCACGTTTTTGCCGAAAATTGTAGGAACCCTGTAACCATTAATTTCCGTAAATTTTGGTTTTGGCATACGCTCTTTTTCAGTTTCATCCATATTTACAATCCAACAAAGACTGGTATCGGTAAGTATGGGCACAGAAACCAATCCAATACCTCTAATTTCGATATTATCTGGAAGAGAAAGTGGTTTAGTAACAAGAAAACCGTTATCTTGGAAAATCAGTTCACATTGGTCGTCTGCTACCAAAGACGCTCCCAAGGCAAGCAAGCTGACTGCCAAACTTGATTTCCCAGATCCTGATCGGCCAACAATTAATATGCCAGCGCCTTCAACATCGACACATGTAGCGTGCATTATAAATGGACCATTTAACGGTGCTTTTACTTCCAAGTTGTACGTCCACTAAATATAAAATTCAAACGTAGACGCAAACTAATGAACAGACAACTAATTTGAGTTTATTACTTCCTATCACGGAAATTAAAATCTAAATGTCAGCTCAATATAAAACAAATATAATTTAAGTTTTTCAACTTGATAATTTATCCGTAAGTTCAGGAACCGCTTCAAATAAGTCGGCTACCAATCCATAGTCAGCAACTTGAAATATAGGCGCCTCTTCATCTTTATTTATCGCAACAATTATTTTAGAATCTTTCATACCTGCTAAATGTTGAATTGCTCCTGATATTCCAACGGCAAGGTAAAGATCTGGCGCAACTACCTTTCCAGTCTGTCCAACCTGCCAATCATTGGGGGCATATCCGCTATCGACAGCTGCCCGCGAAGCTCCAACCGCTGCACCAAGTTTGTCTGCCAGTTTTTCAATCATTGCAAAATCATCCTCAGAGCCTATTCCACGACCGCCTGAAACAACAACGCCTGCCGACGTCAATTCAGGTCTGTCCGATTCCTGAACTTTATCTTCAACCCAGGCAGACAGTCCTGGATTTACAGTAGATGGAACCTTTTCAATTGTTGCAGAACCTCCAGTCGCAGCAGCATCGAAATTTGCTGTCCGAAAAGAAATGACCTTTACATTATCAGAAGTCGTGACGGTCTGAATTGCATTACCGGCGTAAATTGGGCGTTCAAAGGTATTGCCATCGACCACGCTGGTAGAATCGGTAATAACCATAACATCTAGCAGTGCCGCTACACGAGGAAGGATATTTTTTGCCGAGTTTGTTGCCGGTGCCACTATGTGTTCAAAATCAGAAGAAAGCGCCACAATGAGATCTGCTATGGGTTCGGCTAAGCCGTTACCATAAGCCTCATCGTCAGCACACAATACTTTCGAAACACCTTCGATTTTTGAAGCTGTTGTTGCTGCTCCGTCACAACCAGATGAAGCACATAAAACTGTAACATCGCCTAGTGATTTTGCTGCAGTGACCGTTTTCGAAGTCGCATCCAGCGATAGTTCAGCCCCATTCATTTCTGCTAATAGTAAAACAGCCATTATACCGCTCCCACTTCTTTCAATTTACCAACTAATTCATCAACAGACTCAACCTTAATTCCCGCTGCCCTGGTTTCAGGTTCCTCTGTTTTTACAATCGCCAAACGGGGGCTTGTCTCAACACCGAAATCCTCTGCTGACTTTATATCTAACGGCTTCTTTTTTGCTTTCATTATATTTGGTAACGAAGCGTACCTGGGTTCGTTTAAACGTAAATCTACTGTGACTACTGCAGGCATCTGAACTTTTACCGTTTGTAGGCCGCCATCTACTTCTCTTGTTACGACTGCAGAGTCCCCTTCAACATTCAATTCGGAGGCAAAAGTAGCTTGCGACCAACCCATTAAGGCAGATAGCATTTGGCCTGTTGCATTCAGGTCATTATCAATAGCCTGCTTTCCGCAAATTACTAAACCAGGATTTTCTTGGTCAACAACCGCCTTAAGTATCTTCGCCACAGCTAGTGGTTCGACATCGTTATGTACATCATCAGAAGCTTTCACTAATATGGCCCTATCTGCACCCATAGCTAGACCAGTTCGAAGCGTTTCTTGACACTTTTCAACTCCAATAGATACGACGATAACCTCTTCAACTTTCCCCGCTTCTTTTAATCTAATTGCTTCCTCAACAGCAATTTCATCGAATGGATTCATAGACATTTTTACGTTTGCAAGATCCACTCCACTTCCGTCCGCCTTGACACGAACTTTTACATTATAATCAATGACACGCTTTACGGGTACCAAGACTTTCATAATGCGTTACTCCTGTATTTGTTTAGTCACTGGTGCGACTCGCGTTACCAATCCTTTTTAACGTTATTATTTTATAATTATTTTAAACAGGTCAAAATCGTCACACCAAGATAATTCAACGCCGCATGGGTCCATTTTAACTTACAAATATTTATCTGTTCGCACCGGGGACCCAAAGAACATCGTCTAAGCCATTATTGTTGACGAGCCTGGCCGCCACAAAGAACCAATCAGAAAGCCTATTTAAAAACTTAATTGAGCTTGGATTAATTTCTTCCATTGTAGCGAGTTCAAAACCAAGCCTTTCAGCCCTCCTCGCTACCGTCCTACATACATGCAAATGAGCAGATAATGTTGAGCCTCCAGGAAGGATAAAGCTTTTCAGCGGCTCTAACTTTTCATTCATTTTATCAATCTCGTTCTCTAGTCTGGTAACCTGGCCGGGAATAATTCGTAATGGTGGATGTTCCTCTTCTTGATCTTTTTCAAAATTAGGCCGACACAAGTCAGCACCGAGATCAAAGAGATCATTTTGGATACTCATTAAACACTCGTCCATTTCTCCAGAGGAGTACAAACGTGATACACCTACTTGAGAATTGAGTTCGTCAACTGTACCGTAGGCTTCAACTCGCAAGGAGAACTTAGCCACTCTGGCTCCATTTCCCAACGCTGTTTCACCGCTATCTCCGGTTTTGGTATAAATTTTATTCAAAATCACCATATCAATTTCCAGCTCCGCTAAAATACACAAAGGCCAGGATTAAAATAACAGCGAAAAATTGAGCAATTATTCTCAGCCGCATAATTTTATTAGCATATTTTTTATTAAACTCACCACCTCGACCAAAACCACCAATTCCCGTCAAAAGAACGATCGCAACAACAGCCATGGAGAGGATTACAAGCACAAATAAAGGATCAGACGCCATTTTTCTTCCTGATATTTCTATATCAAACTTATTTGATATCTGTTTTAAAACACTCTGCTTAATTTAAGTTAATCTAAATTATACTTTTGCAAGTATCCGATCTAAAAATTCTGTTGGCAAAATCCATTTTAAAAGGGCAGCCAAGTATGTGGATGTTGTGATGTAATAGCAAGCTTTAGGAGATTTTGCCTCCAAGGCATGTATCAATTTTTTTGTGACCGCACTTGCAGGCAGTTCAAACCTGTCTTTTTTTCCGTCTGCATACAATCTAGGGATAAAGATTTTTCTATACTTTTCAGAGAGAGGTGATTTTTCCCAATCAATCCACTTTTCAAAATGTGGTATTGCATTTTTACGAATATCGGAAGTTATAGGCCCTGGTTCAATCAGAATTATTTTTATTGGTGTATCACGCATTTCAATTCTTAAAGTATGCGTTAACCCTTCAAGAGCGAATTTAGATGCATTATAGGCCCCTCGCCAAGGTAAAGTGACAAACCCTAATACAGAAGAGCAATTTACTATACGTCCGTATCCTTGCCGCCTCATTACAGGAATAACTCGTCTGGTTAACTCATGATATCCAAAAAAATTGGTTTCAAATACTCGTCTTAAAGCCTCAGTAGGGAGATCTTCAACCGCTCCTGGAGAGGCGAACGCCCCATTATTAAATAACGCATCTAATGTTCCATCTGTCCTTTTCAAAACTTCTTGAACAGCGGATTTTATCGAATCTTCATTAGCGTAATCCAGCTGTGCCGTTTCAAATCCCATCTTTGAAAGACGATTACAGTCTCTTTGTGACCGGCAACTAGCAAATACCCTCCACCCATTTTTTTTTAATCTAAATGCTGCATCATAGCCAATCCCAGAAGAACAGCCTGTTATCAAAATACTCTTCAAATTGTTTAACCACCCCTCTAGACTAAATTCGCTTTGTTACAAAAAAGCCATTTTTAAAACAAACTGGCCAATAATATACAACAAATGTTTAAAGAGTAAAAATATCTGTAATAAATCTCAAATTATTGAATAGTTTTCTTTACCTCATTAAATTCACAATATATCACAACATATATGAGCGAAACAGATAATAACTACAAGATAAGCCCAATTTTCACCGAACCCTTAAGACGAGCGATTGGGGATCGTTATTTAACTTATGCTCTATCAACAATAATGCATCGAGCCCTACCGGACGCACGTGACGGACTGAAACCGGTGCACAGAAGAATTCTTTTTGCTATGCGTGAATTAAAACTAGCGTCTAGCGGTGGGTTTCGTAAATCTGCAAAGATTTCGGGTGATGTGATGGGAAATTACCACCCACATGGTGATGCTGCGATATATGATGCTATGGCCAGGTTGGCACAAGATTTCAATGTCAGATATCCACTAGTAGATGGCCAGGGTAACTTTGGAAATATTGATGGGGATAACCCTGCAGCTAGCCGTTACACTGAAGCACGAATGACCGTTATTGCTGAAGCATTGTTAGAGGGTTTAGACGAGGATGCTGTTGATTTTCGTGAAAATTATGATGGTACATTAAATGAACCAATAGTACTCCCCGCCTCATTTCCAAACTTACTGGCGAATGGAGCGAGTGGGATTGCTGTCGGGATGGCAACTAATATTCCGCCTCATAATATAGCAGAGCTGTGTGATGCATGTTTGCATCTTATAAAAATACCAGATGCCCGAAATGAAACCTTGCTAAAATTTGTTCCTGGACCAGATTTCCCTACCGGCGGCGTAATTGTTGAAAATTCAGAATCTATTGCCGAGACCTACAAAACAGGCCGGGGTTCTTTTAGACTTCGGGCAAACTGGGAAGTTGAAAAACTGGATAGGGGACAATGGCAAATCATTGTCAACGAGATTCCATATCAAGTCCAGAAATCAAAACTAATCGAGAAATTGGCTGAATTAATACAAACAAAAAAAACTCCTTTAGTAGCGGATGTGAGGGACGAGAGCGCTGACGATATCAGGCTGGTTCTAGAACCAAAATCAAAAAATATCGATCCTGAGGTTTTGATGGGCCTACTATTTAAAAATTCTGATTTAGAAACACGTTTTTCTCTTAATTTGAATGTTTTGATTGATGGTGTGACCCCTAAAGTTTGTAGCCTGAAAGAGGTACTCAATGCATTTCTAAATCATCGGCGTGAAGTTTTAATAAGACGAACCAAACATAGGCTTCAAAAAATAGATAAACGCCTGGAAGTTCTTGAAGGACTAATAATAGCATTCCTCAATCTAGATCGCGTTATTGATATAATCAGATATGACCACGATCCAAAAATAGCGCTCATCAGTGAAGATTGGAGTTTAGACCATCCTCGAGCAACTGATGAAAACGACTACATGCCGCCTAGTGGTGGCGAAGGTGAACTTTCTGAGATCCAAGTTGAAGCCATCTTAAACATGAGACTGCGTTCCCTGCGCCGCCTCGAGGAAATGGTACTTCGACGTGAACGAGACGATCTTATGCAAGAGAGAGTTGAGCTGGATGATTTGTTAGTTGACAAACATCAGCAATGGAATCGTATTGCCGAACAATTGAAAGAAACGAAAAAAAAGTTTGGTAAGGAATATAAAGGTGGACAACGTAAATCAAAATTTTCCAAATATATTGAAATTGAAGACGTTCCAATTGAAGCGCTTATTGAAAAGGAACCTATTACTGTAGTGTGTAGTAAAATGGGTTGGGTAAGAGCCATGACAGGCCATATCGACCTCGAAAGGGAACTAAAATTTAAAGATGGTGACGGCCCAAATATTATTTTTCACGCAGAAACAACAGACCGTCTACTAATATTTGCAAGTAACGGCCGCTTCTACACGATATCAGCATCTAATTTACCAGGTGGCAGGGGAACAGGAGAGCCACTCAGATTAATGGTCGATCTTCCAAATGATTGCGATATTGTGAGTATTCATACATTCAATCCTAAAAATAATTTACTTGTAGCCTCAACCACAGGAGATGGCTTTATTGTGCCGATGGAAGAGGTTCTGGCACAAACTAGAAATGGAAAACAAATTTTAAATGTTAAAGGTTCTGTGCGAGCAGCAGTTAGCAAAAAAGTCGTTGGCAATCATGTTGCAACTGTGGGTGAAAATAGAAAAGTTTTAATATTTTCTCTAGAAGAACTTCCGATAATGCAACGTGGCAAAGGCGTTCGTTTACAAAAATATAAGGATGGTGGATTATCTGATGTTACAACATTTTTTTTCGAGGACGGCCTAACTTGGTTGGATCCCGCCGGCCGTACCAGAACTGAAAATGAGTTAAGTGAGTGGAAATCAAAAAGAGCAAGTGCCGGGAAAATGGCTCCCCGCGGTTTTCCTAGGAACAATAAGTTTTAATTTTTCATGTCAATTTGATTAATTTAATACGATATACTCTAGTAATAAGAATTTTGTTTGAAAAAAAATGTTTTAATAACAAGTTATACAATAACGTGCGACCCAACTTTAACGTGAACAAAATAGGTTGAAGTAAAATATGGTAAATATTCCAAATGTTAAGGATGCCGAACCGATACCCGAGAAGGCTTTAGCTGATATCTCTAGACTGATGAACAATGGAGACCTCTTTAGATACAATTCCGAAGGGTCACCTGCTGAAAAATTGGAAGTTGAATTTGCACGAACCATGGGAACACGTTACGCGCTGGCGGTATCATCTTGCTCGGCCGCTTTATTTTTGGCATTGAAATCTTTAGATCTTCCTAATGGTGCACGGGTACTTATGCCCGCTTTTACTTTTGCCGCGGTACCCTCATCAGTGGTACACGCCAACTTTATTCCAGTCCTATGCGAATGTGGCGACGATTACAGAATTGATTTGAACGATTTCAGTGAAAAAATCAAAAAAGCAGACGCAGTTTTAATTAGCCATATGAGAGGGCATACCTCTGACATGGACGTTATTATCTCCGAATGCAAACAAGCTAAAATTCCTTTAATTGAAGACGCCGCTCACTCGCTTGGAACAACGTGGCACGGAAATAAAATTGGAACTCTGGGCGATGCCGGTTGTTTTTCCTTCCAATCCTATAAAATGCTAAATGCCGGTGAGGGTGGTATCTTTGTGACTGACAACGCAGAATTATTCGCAAAAGCCGTAATAATGTCGGGCGCTTATGAACATAATTGGATGAAACACCAGGGTGAGCACGCTAGCTTCAAAAAATGGCAAAACAAGTTACCACTTTATAACATGCGCATTAATAACTTGTCGGCAGCTATAATTCGTGCTCAGCTTCCTGAATTAAATAAACGAATTGAAAAAGGAAGGCACAACCACGATTTTACTGCCGAACGTCTTAATAGATCGCCGTGGATTTGTGTACCTGAAAAATTAAGACCTGAGACACGTGCTCCGGATTCCATACAGTTCAACCTGATCGATATGAATTCGGGTGAGATCGATTTATTTGAGAAAATCACTAGCTTATCGGGCTTGAATATACAAATCTTCGGACGTACAAAAAACAATGCACGAGCCTTTTGGAATTGGAAATTTTTACCAGAAACTTTTGAATTACCAAAAACACGAAAGATGCTCATGACGGCGTGCGATGTAAGATTACCACCGAAACTGTCTCAGGACGAATGTAGAAATATTTCAGATGTAATCCTGTCAGCCATAATGACCATTAAAAAGGGTGTGGCCGCCTAAATTATGAATGTTTAGAATAAACTTATTAAAATATTGTTTTTATATTAAAATTAATATTTAAACTTTTTCTATTGATTCAAACAAAAATTAGGCTCAAGTTATTAAAGGTAATTTGTAAAGGAATTTAGTCATGGACGGAGCGCCTCGTGATAATGATATTTCAAAAATTGTTGAAGCAGATCGTGCACATATTTGGCATCATTTAATTCAACACAAACCATTTGAAACAAGCGAACCTCGTATAATTGTAGAAGGTAAAGACATTAGGGTTTGGGATCAAAATGGAAAAGAACACATAGACGGCGTTTCGGGTGGTGTTTGGACAGTAAACGTTGGCTATGGCCGAGAAAGAATCGCAAATGCTGTGCGAGACCAATTATTGAAGCTAAATTTTTTCGCTGGAGCTGCTGGATCAGTTCCCGGTTCAATTTTTGCTGAAAAATTGATTGAAAAAATGCCAGGCTTAAGCCGGGTTTACTATTGTAATTCTGGTTCGGAAGCCAATGAAAAAGCATTTAAAATGATAAGGCAGATTGCCCATAAACAATATGGCGGTAAAAAAAATAAAATATTGTACCGAGATCGAGATTATCATGGAACTACCATTTCTACTCTTTCTGCTGGCGGGCAAGATGAGAGAAATGCACAATATGGGCCATATACTCCCGGCTTCATTCGCGTGCCGCATTGTTTAGAATACCGAGCGCAGTGGGATTTGAGTGGTGAAGAATACGGCAAACGGGCCGCCGATGCTATTGAGGAAATTATCCTCGCTGAGGGTGCTGATACCGTTGGTGGTCTTTGTCTGGAACCAGTTACAGCAGGCGGTGGAGTTATCACCCCACCACCAGGCTATTGGGAACGCGTAAGTGAAATTTGCAAAAAGTACGAAATTTTATTGCACATAGACGAAGTTGTTTGTGGAATTGGCCGCACTGGAAAATGGTTTGGTTACCAAAACTTTGGAGTAAAACCGGATTTGGTGACTATGGCGAAAGGGGTGGCATCTGGCTATGCTGCTATAGCGTGCTTGGTAACCACAGAGGAAGTTTTTGACATGTTCAAAGACGACTCTAGCGATCCCATGAACTATTTCAGAGATATTTCGACCTTTGGTGGATGTACTGCTGGCCCAGCAGCTGCAATCGAAAATATGAATATCATAGAGGAAGAAAATCTCCTGGAGAATACATTAGCGATGGGAGAACGATTGAGGGAAAACTTGCGGAACTTGAGTGAAAAGCACGAGGTAATCGGAGATGTGCGAGGTGCTGGCTTATTTTGTGGTGCAGAGTTGGTTTCAGATAGACAGGATAAAACGCCGGCGCAGGAAAAGTTAGTGCAAGCTGTCGTGGCGGACTGTATGGCGCAGGGAGTAATTATTGGCGCAACTAATAGATCACTACCTGGCTTAAACAATACGCTTTGCTTTAGTCCAGCGCTTATTGCCACGCCAAATGACATCGACGCAATAACGGAGTCAGTTGATATTGCATTAAAAAATGTTTTTGGCTGACTTTTTGCGCCAAACTTCCAAAAAATTTGAGACTTGACTTCCAAAGATTTTGAATCGACTTGAGCCCGGTATTATTCGCTATTTTATCAACTGGATTACATTTCTTTAATGCGCAGCGTTTATACCAAATCAAAGCCGTTACAAACTTTTTTCTGGTTCAGTTAAATAAATAATTATCATCGTATAGCTGTTAATCGATAAATAACGAAAATGCCTAAATTGAAATAAATTTGTTGGTCTGAAATATAAAAAAACTTGATGTCTTAAAGTGAATACAGACATAATTTGGTTGTGAATCCGCCGTTTAGAGATTAAAAAGCCTAAGCTTATATTGTGAAGCAAACTTTGAATTTAGCCAACCAAAACTACCTGCAGGAGAATAACTATGAAAATGACCACTGAAGAAGCATTTGTAAAAGTACTTCAAACTCATGGCATAGAGCACTCGTTCGGAATTATTGGATCAGCAATGATGCCAATATCAGATTTATTTCCAAAAGCAGGAATTAAGTTTTGGGACTGTGCTCATGAGGGAAGTGCAGGGATGATGAGCGATGGTTACACACGAGCAACAGGTAAAATGTCAATGATGATTGCGCAAAATGGTCCTGGCATCACTAACTTTGTGACAGCTGTCAAAACTGCTTATTGGAACCATTCACCGCTATTATTAGTAACCCCTCAGGCTGCTAACAAGACAATAGGACAGGGTGGTTTCCAAGAAGTTGAGCAAATGAAATTATTTGAGGACATGGTATGTTATCAGGAGGAAGTTCGAGACCCCTCACGAGTAGCAGAGGTACTCACAAGAGTGATCGCACAAGCTAAAAGACAATCAGCCCCAGCGCAGCTAAACATTCCACGAGATATGTGGACGAAAGTTGTAGATATAGAAATTCCAGAGCCGATTGAATTTGAACACTCAGGTGGTGGCAGTAAGTCAGTTTCAGATGCCGCAAATTTATTAAGTGAAGCAGAGAGCCCAGTCATTTTAAACGGCGCGGGTGTCGTTTTATCAAAAGGCGGAATAAATGCTGCTATCAAGCTCGCTGAACGTTTGGATGCACCGGTATGTGTCGGCTATCAACATAACGATGCCTTCCCTGGAAACCACCCACTTTTTGCAGGTCCACTTGGTTACAACGGGTCAAAAGCAGCGATGCAGTTGATTAAAGAAGCTGATGTTGTGCTTTGCCTGGGAACACGGCTAAATCCTTTTTCTACACTGCCAGGATATGGCTTAGAGTATTGGCCATCAGAGGCTAAGATTATTCAAGTTGATATAAATCCAGACCGTATCGGATTAACTAAAAAAGTATCGATTGGAATTGTCGGAGATGCTGGCAAAGTTGCCACAGATATTTTCTCTCAACTGTCTGAGACAGCTGGCGACACAAATCGAGAAGCCCGGAAAGTCAATATAGCAGAGACAAAATCAAAGTGGGCCCAGCAACTTTCTTCTATGGATCATGAAGACGATGACCCAGGCACAACTTGGAATCAAAGGGCACGAGCAGATAAACCAGACTGGATGAGTCCAAGGATGGCTTGGCGTGCAATCCAAGCAGCCCTACCAAGAAACGCTATTATTTCTTCGGATATCGGTAACAATTGCGCTATAGGAAATGCTTATCCCAGTTTTGAGGAAGGCCGGAAATATTTGGCTCCTGGATTATTTGGACCATGTGGATACGGACTTCCATCAGTTGTAGGCGCAAAAATAGGCTGTCCTGAGGTCCCAGTTGTAGGTTTTTCTGGGGATGGCGCTTTTGGTATAGCTGTTAATGAACTTACAGCGATTGGTCGAGGAGATTGGCCCGCCATTACACAAATTGTTTTTCGTAATTACCAATGGGGTGCTGAAAAACGTAATACAACGCTTTGGTATCAAGATAACTTCGTGGGAACTGAACTAAATTATGAAGTGTCTTATGCTGGTATTGCAGAGGCTTGCAATTTGAAAGGAGTTGTGGCGAGAACAATGGACGATCTCACTGCCGCTTTAAATCAAGCAATTAAAGACCAAATGGAAAATGGAATTACAACCCTCATAGAAGCAATGATCAACCAAGAGCTAGGCGAGCCGTTCCGACGTGATGCAATGACTGCACCTGTAGCCGTAGCTGGTATAGACGCTGAGGATATGCGACCGCAACAAGTTTAGTTTAAGCTATGAGCCCTTCTAAAATTGAACATAAATTACCCTTAGAGGTTTTAGAAGGGCTGGCTTTAGACCAAAAGCCAAGAATAGTAATGAGTGAAGGCAACGATCCCCGCGTAATTGCTGGCGCTATCGCTGCCTGTAATTCAGGGATATGCCAAATCATTCTACTTGGCAGTCAACTTGAAATTAAAAATGAATGTAAAAACTTGGGTTTAAACCTACCAATAGACATAAGCATCGTTAATCCTGAAAAATCAGAACTGCTTCCCGAATTCGAAAAAGAATATCTTAATATTCGCAAGAAAAAAGGTGGTTCAATTAAAGAAGCCCAGACTAAAATAAAAGAACCCTTAATTTTCGCTGCATTGATGGTCAGACTTGGGTATTCTACAGGAACAGTGGGTGGTGCGGTAGAAACAACATCCAATGTCGTCCGGGCCGCAATCCAAATAATCGGTAAATCCGATGATGCACAGCTTATTTCAAGCTGTTTTTTAATGTACCCAAAAGGCACGTTTCCCATGGTATTTTCTGACTGTGGATTAGTTATTAACCCTGATGAGTATGAACTTGCATCCATAGCAGTTATGGCTGCTCAATCATGTAAAAAATTGCTACAAATTGAACCTATTGTGGCTATGTTGTCTTTTTCAACAAAAGGAAGCGCAAATCACCCCAAGGTTTCCAAAGTAGTGAAGGCCACAAAAATCGTCAAATCGAGAAACCCTGAGATCAAAATTGACGGTGAGTTGCAGTTTGATGCTGCCATTTCTCCTAAAATTGCAGAATTGAAAGCCAAAGGCTCCTCAATAGCTGGCCATGCAAACGTAATGATATTTCCTAACTTAGATGCTGGAAATATTGGATATAAAATTACCCAAAGGCTAGGAGGCGCAGAAGCTATAGGTCCAATTCTTCAAGGTTTAGCAAAACCAGCAAATGACCTATCTAGAGGATGCAGTGCCGATGACGTCACTCAAATGATAGCTGTAACAATATTACAGGCTAGCAAATCACAATAATGTTTGCGACATTAGCTTTAGATATTTCCGATCTATTAATCTTAATTTCAATTTGCTTTTTTGCAGGGCTTATAAGAGGATTTTCAGGCTTCGGTTTATCAGCCTTTATAATGTCATTGGCACTGACAATAATCCCACCTATTGAATTAATTCCAGTTTGTTGGTGGATGGAATTTGTTGCTAGTGTTTTTATGATCAAAAACGGTTGGAAGGACTCTGATAAAAAAATATCGGTAATCCTCTGGCTTGGGGCAATTTTTGGATTACCCATGGGTATAGCCTTAACAATAATTTTAGATTTCCAAACTAGTAAAATTATCGCTTTAGTTTTGATATTGATTTTAGCATTAATTTTATTGCGAAACGTTAAAATTCAATTTTTATCAACAACAGTAGGCACAATCGCATCAGGGGTTTTTGCGGGAATTGCAACAGGTTTAGCAAGTATTGGTGGGATGATTGTGGCCACTTATGTCTTAGCTAGTCAAAATTCTGCAAGACGGATGAGAGCGTCACTAATCCTGTATATATTGCTAAATTCTATCACAACTTTTATTTTCCTAATTATATTCGACGTAATGGATCAAAAAGCGTTTGCACGAGGTGTATTATTAACTTTTCCATCCTCTATTGGGGTTGTACTGGGGTCAATTTTGTTTATGCAGAAATTTGAGAAATATTATCGACCCTTTTCACTGGGATTGCTAATATCGTTTTCTTTAGTCGGATTGATCCGATTGATAGGGTGAGTAAATAACAATGAAAGATCAGCCATACTTAGAAACTTCCCCAAAAGTTTCAGACGAAGTAAAGCAAACAACGTGTTATATGTGTGCCTGCCGGTGCGGGATAAATGTTCACCTTAAAGATGGTAAGGTTTCTTACATCGAGGGCAATAAAGATCACCCTGTTAATCAAGGTGTGCTATGCGCCAAGGGTAGTGCAGGAATTATGCAAGTGAATGCGCCATCTAGACTTGACTCGCCTATGATACGAGTTGGTCCAAGAGGTTCTGGTGAATTTAAAAAAATCTCATGGGACGAAGCACTTAATTTAGCGGTCGAATGGTTAAAACCGCTAAGAATAAAAGCACCAGAAAAACTAGCGTTTTTCACCGGTCGAGATCAGTCACAGTCGTTTACAAGTTACTTTGCACAAATGTTTGGAACGCCCAATTATGCAGCACATGGTGGGTTTTGTAGCGTAAATATGGCTACAGCTGGAATATACACCATGGGTGGTGCATTTTGGGAATTTGGACAACCAGACTGGGATTATACCAAACTTTTTATATTATTTGGAGTAGCGGAAGATCATGACAGTAACCCAATTAAAATGGGTATTGGAAAAATAAAGGAACGAGGAGCGAAGATTGTAGGCGTTAACCCAATTCGTACTGGATACAATGCTGTTGCTGACGAATGGCTAGGAGTAACCCCTGGGACGGATGGATTATTAATTTTATCTCTGATCAACGTGCTGATAAAGGCTGGTAAAATTGATTTGGAATATTTAGCCAAGTATACGAATGCTCCGGTTTTTATCGACCCAGAATCAGGTTTAATTTTAAGAGATAAAAATGATAAACCACTCGTTAAAGATAGAATAACTGGTAAGATATGCGCTTTTGATACTAAAGGTATTTATCCTGATCTTAACGCTACTTATAAAGCGCGAGACGTAACTAGTAATACGGTATTTCACGCGATCATTAAAAAATATATTTCACCAGAATATGATCCTGAAAAAGTTGCAAATGTTTGCGGTATTTCAGCACCGAAAATTCGCGCGCTGGCAAATGAAATAGCAAGAGTGGCATTTGAGGAAGAATTTCAACTTCCAATTGAATGGACTGATTTTCGAGGTGAAAAACATACGTCAATGAAAGGAAGGCCAGTAAGTTTTCATTCTATGAGAGGTATTTCAGCCCATTCTAATGGTTTTCAAACTTGTCGAGCCTTACATATACTCCAAATTCTACTTGGGACTGTTGAGGTGCCCGGAGGATTTCGTTTCAAGCCTCCCTACCCTAAGCCATCCTCTATTCATCCCAAACCACACTTTAAAGTGACGCCCAATGCCCCCTTGGATGGCCCACATTTAGGCTTCGTCCACGGTCCAGAAGATTTAGCATTAGACGAGAATGGAAAACCAGTTCGAATCGACAAAGCCTTCAGTTGGGAAAACCCTATGAGTGCACATGGGCTGATGCATATGGTGATTTCAAATGCCTATGCAGGTGACCCTTATAAAATCGACACTTTGTTTATGTATATGGCGAACATGAGCTGGAATAGTTCTATGAACACCAGTGGGGTTATGAAAATGCTCACTGATAAAGACAAAAAGGGCGATTATGTCATTCCACGAATAATTTATTCTGATGCTTATTCGTCAGAAATGGTTGCATATGCGGACCTAATTTTGCCTGATACAACTTACTTAGAACGGCACGACTGTATTTCGTTACTTGATAGACCGATTAGCGAAGCTGATGGAGCAGCAGATGCTATAAGGTGGCCAGTAATAGAGCCGGACCGAGATGTAAGAGGCTTTCAATCAGTTCTAATAGATCTTGGTGCGCGGTTAGGACTTCCAGGTTTTATAAATGAAGACGGTTCCGCCAAATATAAAGACTACGCTGATTACATTGTAAATCACCTAAGAAAGCCAGATATTGGTCCATTAGCTGGATTTCGTGGGGATGGTTCTGCTGTAGGTAGAGGCGATGTAAACCCAAAACAATTAGAGTCCTATATTGAAAATGGTGGGTTTTACGTAGCGCATATTCCTGAAGGAGCAAAATATTTTAAGCCGTGGAATAACGCCTATCAAAAATGGGCGGTTGATCTAGGGCTTTATGACACTCCAATGCCGTATATATTTAATTTATATTCAGAACCAATGCGAAAATTTCAGCTTGCTGCCGAGGGGTTTGGGGAGCACCAGCCACCCGACCATTTGAGAGATCAATTAAAGTCAGTAATGTCACCACTTCCTATCTGGTATTCTAATGAAGGTGATCTTGAAGAAAATACTAAATACCCAATTCACGCTCTAACACAAAGACCCATGGCGATGTATCATAGCTGGGGAAGCCAAAACGCTTGGCTAAGACAAATTCACGGATTGAACCCGCTCTACGTACCGACGAAAATTATGAAAGAACATAATTTGAAAACAGGTGATTGGGTTAAACTGAGCTCTAGTCATAATACTATAATTGTTCCTGTAGCCGAGATGGCCTCTTTGAACGAAAATACAGTATGGACTTGGAATGCAATTGGGAAAAGAAAAGGTGCTTGGGCACTGGATCCGAATGCACCAGAAGCAACAAAAGGATTTTTACTCAACCATCTTATCCATGAACTGCAACCTGCTAGAGGAGATGGCCTTAGATGGTCAAATTCTGACCCCGTGACTGGTCAAGCTGCTTGGTTCGACCTAAAAGTAAAATTAGAAAAAGCTACTGCACCTGAAGAAAGTCAACCGAGTTTTGACGAAATAAAGTCTCCAGTTGGAACCGGTCCAAAAAACATTTCTTGGAAAGTGAGAAATTAATGACTTTGCTTCCAGAAAACACTGAAAAGAAACTTGGCCTTGTTATAGATCTCGATACCTGCGTTGGATGTCATGCTTGCGTGGTGAGCTGTAAAGGTTGGAATACAGAAAATTATGGTGCTCCTTTGTCAGATGAAAATGCATTTGGCGCAAAACCAGTGGGTTCATTTCTAAACCGTATTCATTCCTATGAAGTTTCACCGATTGATAAACCTGCGCATTTGGTACATTTCCCAAAATCCTGCTTACACTGTGAAAATGCTCCATGTGTTACTGTCTGTCCAACCGGAGCCAGCTATAAAAGAGTTGAAGATGGCATTGTACTCGTAAATGAAACTGACTGCATCGGCTGTGGATTATGCGCATGGGCTTGCCCCTATGGAGCAAGAGAAATGGATCCTGTCGAAAAAGTAATGAAAAAATGCACCCTATGTGTGGATAGAATTTACAACGACAATTTACCTGAAGAGGATCAAGTTCCATCTTGTGTGAGAACTTGTCCGGCTGGAGCAAGACACTTTGGCGACCTCGGGGATCCAAATAGCGATGTTAGTAAATTAGTAGAGGAGCGAGGTGGGACCGATCTTATGCCAGAGCAAGGAACTATGCCGGTAAATAAATACTTGCCACCTAGACCAAAAAATCAAATGGACGATACAGATATTTTAGCACCGTATCTTGAACCTGTAGCCGATGAACCAGATGGTTTTTTCAAATGGTTGGATAAAACTTTAGACAGAATTTAATATGCACCCTGCCCCTTCAGTAATCATTTTTACAACGCTTTCCGGATTAGGTTTTGGATTACTGATTTTCCTTTGTTTGGGATTCCCGAGCGTGGGAGGCGTAATTGGATTCATTTTTTTCGCAATTGGGTTTGGACTGGCCATTGGTGGTCTTTTGTCATCAACTTTTCACCTGGGTCATCCAGAAAGAGCTATAAAGGCTTTCTCTCAGTGGAAATCGAGTTGGTTAAGCCGTGAGGCATGGCTTTCGCTTTTTGCTTTAGCATTATCTGGAATATATGCATTAGGTCGAATTTTTTTCGATATAGAGTTAAAGCTAATTGGCTTGTTGTCAGCTTTCTTTTGTGTTGCGACAGTTTTTGCGACCTCAATGATATATGCACAATTGAAGACAGTGCCACGGTGGAATTCGAGATTAACACCAATGGCCTTCCTTATATTTTCAATCGCAGGCGGAGCATTACTAGCCGGGCAAGTTTCGCTCGCGCTTCCATTATTAGCATTAGCCGGTGTGGTACAAGTCACATCATGGATATTGGGCGATAAGGCATTTGACAAATCCGGCACAAATTTAGCCACAGCAACTGGATTGACAGCTAATCCAAAAGAAGTTCGTTCATTTGAAGCACCTCATACTGGTACTAACTACCTTTTACAGGAATTTGTTTATAAAGTTGGACGAAAACATAGCGCCAGATTGCGTATAATGGGCATTATACTGGCCTTTGGCATACCGATAATTTTTTTATCAATCCCATTTTCTCACTTGATGGTATTACTTGCAGTCATTTCTCACATAGCTGGCATTTTTATAATTAGGTGGCTATTCTTTGCTCAAGCCGAACACGTTGTAGGCCTTTACTACGGCAAACGTTAAACATTACGTCGAAAAATATTAGAATGTGAAGGTAAGAAAACTGAAAAACTCATTCTCACCAAGCGAGACTTAATCACTTTCTAATCCTAATGAAATTTTGTTTGGACTTCAGAGATCGCATTTTCAGTCAATTTTTCAGCAGCATCAGCTGACATTTGACTGCTCAAGATCTCTCTTGCTGCTGAAACAGCTACATTAATCGCTGCATCCCTGACTTCTCGCTCTGCAGATGCCTGTGCAGACGCAATTTTTTCTTCTGCCGCGCTCATCCTGCGCTGAACTGATTTTTCAAGGTCAATTTTTGCTTGGTCGGCAGCTGCTTTGGCTTCATTTTTAGCATCTTCTATGATACGAGCAGCCTGCTCACTGACCTCTTTTTGTTTGCGCTCGTAAGATGCAAGAATCGTTTGTGCCTCTTCCCTCAAAGCTCTAGCCTGATCCAATTCGGTCTTGATAGATGCTGCTCGCTGATCTAGCATTTTACCCAACATTGAAGGCACTTTTAAATAAACCAAAACAAGAGCAAACAAAATAAAACTTATTAAAACAACAAAATCTGTGTTGCGAAGAGAAAAAAAAGGACCAGAAGCTGCCAACACAGGGCTCGCAAATGTAAGCGTTGCTCCAGTAGCTATTATGTTTTTCAACATGCCCATTAACCTTTCATTTTCGCATTAACTACGGACGTTAAAGTTTTCGCATCAACCTTACCGCCAAGAATTGTAACCAATTCGGACGTAATATCTTTTGCCACTGACTTAACGTTTACAAGAGCGTCTTTCCTTATATCAGCAATTGCTTCCTCACTTGCGGAAGCTTTAACGGAAATGTCTGCGTCAGCCTTTTCAATTGCATCGTCCAACTCTTGTTTTATTTCAGCTTTGGCAGACTCTATTATTTTAGAGGCTTCAAAACGCGCATCTTCAAGGGCTTTCTTATATGCTTCCTCTGCTTGTGCAGCTTCTGACTTCAAATTTTCTGCAGCTGCGAGATCGTTTGTGATTGTGCCTTGTCTTTCAGATATCACTGCAGAAATTCTGGGAAGTGCTAATCTTGAAAGAACGAAAAATATCGCCACCAGTGTGACCACTAACCAAAATATCTGGTTGCTTGCCCAATCGGTACATAACTGAGGCATACCGATTGCACTTCCATAGCTATCAATACAGGTGCTCATAGAAACATCAGTTTTTGTTGCCATATCTTACTCCTTAAAGACCAAGTAAAGTTGAGGTGATCTTAAAATAAAGACAACCCCATCTTTCAGGGCTTTCTTCTAATCGTCGCTTACACAGCAAACATTAACAGAAGGGCGACTAGAAAAGAGAAGATGCCCAGAGCTTCAGCAAAAGCAATACCAATGAACATTGTTGCCGTCTGTCCAGCTGCAGCAGAAGGATTTCGAAGCGCTCCTGCTATAAAATTTCCAACCACGTGACCAACGCCAACAGCAGCGCCACCCATGCCCGTACAGGCTAGACCCGCTCCAATGTATGCACCCATTTGTACAATATCGCCTTCCATAAAAATTCTCCTTGATTAATTTATTTTAGTGATGTGGATGAAGAGCGTCTTTCAAATAGACGCAAGTTAAAATAGCAAAAACGTATGCTTGAATAAATGAGACTAATGTTTCCAAAGCATACATTGCAGTAATAGCAACAACAGAAAGCGGCGATATCAGCGCTACCCCTGCAAATGCTGCAAACACTTTGATGACTGCGTGACCTGCCATCATGTTGCCAGCAAGCCGGATAGAATGACTTACGGGTCTTACAAAATATGAAATAATTTCAATAAGCGCTAGAGCAGGTCTTAGAGCCAATGGTGCAGACGAAATCCAAAAAAGAGATAAAAATCCCAAACCGTTTTTTGCAAACCCTATAATTGTCACCGACAAAAACACTACCATGGCCATGACCGCTGTCACCGCGATATGGGATGTAGTTGTGAAGGACATGGGTAATAAGCCCAAAAAGTTTGACAATACGATGAACATAAAAAGTGTCATAACATAGGGAAAATATGGAACAGCATCTTTGCCTGCTACGTCTTCCACCATTTTATGAACAAAACCGTAAGCTAGTTCACCTATGGATTGGGCCCTAGAGGGAACCAATGCGCGCTTCGATGTTCCGACAACCATAATTAACAGCAAGGCAACAACAGATAAAGCCATCCAAAGGGTCACATTCGTAACTGTGTACCAGTGTACTGGTCCTACACCGAAAAGCGGTTCAACAATAAACTGATCCATAGGGTGAAAAACTAACCCCTCATCTTTTACATCAGCATTACCTGCCATCTATGTTATCCTCTTCCGTACTACCTTGAGCAGAAACTTCTTTTTTTTGTAGTTCGCGCGCCGATTTCATCATAGTTTTGACACCAGCCGCGAACCCAAGCAGTGTCAAAAGAAGTATGAAAACTGGCTTTGTACCAAACAAAAAATCCAGACCATACCCCAAACCAAAGCCTATAAAAACTCCAGCTGTTAACTCAATTATCATTCTCCAACCAACTTCTGCAGCAGAGAACTTGTTCTGTACTGGCTCTTCAGGCTCAACCGCTTTCTTTGCAGCCCTTATCTTTTCTTCTAAAGATTTAAGAGGATTTTCAGTGTTACCCTCACCCATGTATAAGCACCATCAAAACAATGTATGTTTAAGAAGTTACAGCCAGTAAGTCAATAATGATTTCGAAGACAAAGTAAGTATAAATCATTGATTAATATATAAATTTTAAAAAAATTTTTTTACAGAAACGTCAGTTGATTAAATTTGTGGTGAATTCTATTATTCAACTATTTGGTTGAATAAAGTATTGTCGCAATGGCCCATAAGCTAAATCAAATATTTTCCGCTCTGGCAGATCCCACAAGACGGGATATTCTCATGATGCTCCTAGAAGATGATATGGCGGTTACCGACATAGCAGAACCTTTTGATATGTCACTCGCTGCAATCTCAAAACATTTAATTGTTTTAAGTAACGCGGGATTAATTTTACAAGAACGCCGAGGGAGAGTAAAATGGTGCAAATTAGATACGGAATCCATGCATGCAGCTTTCATTTGGATACAAAGCTTTGGGCAACTCGACCCCATCAATTTTGATTCATTTGAAGAGTTTTTAAAAAAAGAAAAATTATTAAATAAGCCTGAGACAACTTAATATTATCTTGATCTTGGTGCCCGTTCTTGACACAACTTGAAAACCCGTGTTTATAGCGGGTTAATTTATCTGGGAGAGTAGTCTTCCGGTCCTAAAAGTTGGATCGCCCCCCGTCAGCGAGTTTCGCCCACGGGGGTAATTGGGTTTTAAAGCAACTGATGGGAATAGCTGAATTAAATTGAACTTGAGGAGTTGAATTTGTTTGAGAGTTTATCTGAGAGACTTTCCGGTGTTTTCGATCGGCTGACCAAACAAGGTGCCCTGTCCGAAGATGATGTAAAAACAGCTCTTCGAGAAGTTAGGGTAGCTCTTTTAGAGGCTGACGTTTCTCTATCTGTTGCGCGAGATTTCATAAAAGCTGTACAAGATAAAGCAACAGGTCAAACTGTAACAAAATCAGTCACACCGGGCCAGCAAGTCGTGAAAATTGTTCACGATGAGCTTGTATACTTTTTGGCGGGCGAAGAGGACCCTGACAAACTCAAAATCGATAATCCACCCGCACCCATTCTTATGGTGGGACTTCAAGGCTCAGGCAAAACAACAACCTCAGCAAAATTAGCGAACAGATTTAAACAAAAAGATGGGAAAAAGGTTTTAATGGCATCCTTGGACGTAAATCGTCCGGCAGCTATGGAACAGTTACAAATTCTTGGCTCCCAAATTGAAGTCGATACCCTGCCTATTGTGAAAGGGGAGGATCCTTTGGCAATAGCAAAAAGGGCAAAAACTCAAGCCTCTTTGGGCGGTTATGATATTTATATTCTCGATACCGCAGGTCGCCTCCACATCGACCAAGAGTTAATCGCCCAAGCTGCAGCCGTCAGAGACGTTGCCAATCCTAGAGAGACACTTTTGGTTGTTGATGGTTTAACAGGACAGGATGCTGTCAACGTTGCCACTGAATTTGATGACAAAATTGGAGTTAGTGGCGTCGTTCTAACACGAATGGATGGTGATGGAAGGGGCGGTGCAGCGTTATCAATGCGTGCGGTCACTGGTAAACCAATAAGATTTGTTGGTGTTGGTGAAAAAATAGATGCGCTCGAAACATTCGAACCTGAGAGAGTTGCTGGTCGCATTCTCGGCATGGGCGATATCGTTTCATTAGTTGAAAAAGCCCAAGAGACTATTGAGGCAGAACAAGCCCAAAAAATGATGAAGCGCTTTCAAAAGGGCCAATTCAATATGAATGATCTGAAAACACAAATCGAACAAATGATGAAAATGGGTGGTGTTGAAAGTATAATGGGTATGATGCCCGGTATGGGGAAAATGGCTAAACAAGCCTCTGAAATGGGAATGGATGACACGGTATTCAAAAAGCAGATCGCACTAATCAATTCAATGACTAAAAGAGAACGTGCAAACCCTCAAATTTTGCAAGCAAGCAGAAAGAAACGGATAGCCGCTGGTTCTGGAATGGATGTAAGTGA
>CACPBQ010000014.1 GCA_902632125.1 Paracoccaceae bacterium
CCTATCCAGCAAGATCAGGCGAAGTCACACTTTCAGGGATCAATCTAACAGTTACACCCGGAGAAACTGTAGCAATTGTTGGCCGATCAGGTGCTGGCAAATCGACATTCATTCAACTTCTACAAAGATTTTATGATCCAGAGCAGGGCAAAATCTTACTTGATGGTATAGATATAAAGAAAATGAACCGGTTAGAATTTCGCAAATCGATAGCCGTGGTTCCCCAAGACCCGGTAATTTTTGCTACAACTGTTATGGAAAACATTCGATTTGGCAAACCAGATGCAAGTGATGAAGAGATTTATAAAGCAAGTAAATTGGCGGCAGCACATCAATTTGTCAGTGGGCTACCACAAAAATATCAGACGTATTTAGGCGAGCGGGGCGTTATGCTTTCTGGTGGTCAAAAGCAAAGGATTGCTATTGCTCGGGCTATTCTACGCGATGCGCCAGTGCTTTTACTTGATGAAGCAACAAGTGCCCTTGACGCAGAAAACGAAAGTTCAGTCCAAAAAGCTTTCGATCATATCTCAAAAGATAGAACAACAATTGTTGTGGCACATCGATTAGCAACTGTTAAAAAGGCTGATAGGATCATAGTGCTCGATAAGGGTAAGATAATAGCGCAGGGAAATCATGAAAAGCTTATCGGTCAAAAAGGGCTTTATGCTCATTTGGCAAGTCTACAGTTCGCTAATGGGAAAAATTAAAAACACAGAGTAAATTCTTTTTCCTAGTAAGGCGGTTTAATTTTTTAAAGGTACTTGCCTTTGCGTAATATTCACCGCACACTGCGCTGTGTTTATAGTGTGATAGGGTGCTACGGGGGACAAAATGGGTTTTGCAAATTTAGACGATCTTTTAGCTATTGAAAACAAAATTAAGTGGGAAGACCGCGATTTACCATCAACATTATTTGGCTTGCTGTCGCGTACGGCTCAGTCCTTTCCTAATAGACCTGCAGTAAGTTATCAGATTTTATCTGGCCCAAAAGACAAAGCCGAAACATTAACGTGGTCTGAGTTGCATAAAAAAACTGTTCAAGCCGCAAACATGTTTCGCTCACTTGGTGTTGGAAGTGATGATGTTGTCGCATACATCTTACCAAATGCAAATGAAACTGTCCTTACCCTTCTTGGCGGTGCAATTGCTGGGATAGCAAATCCAATAAATCCGCTTCTAGATCCAGAGCAAATAGGAGCAATTCTTAGGGAAACAAATGCTAAAGTTGTTGTTACAATGAAAGCGTTTCCGAAATCAGATGTAGCTCAAAAAGCGGCAAAAGCAGTATCCTTGGCTCCAAATGTAACTTCCGTCATTGAGGTTGACCTAAACAGATATCTCACGCCTCCAAAATCATGGATAGTACCATTAATTAGGCCTAAAAATCCTGTTGAACATTCCGCTAAAATATATGATTTCAATAGTTTATTAAGTCTTCAGAACAGCGTGCTGGATTTTGAAGATATAGAAGAAAATCGAGTTGCTGCTTATTTTCATACTGGAGGAACTACCGGAATGCCAAAGGTAGCGCAGCATACTTACTCTGGGATGATTTATAATGGCTGGCTGGGTCACGAACTTCTTTTTACTGAAGAGGATAACGTTATTTGTCCGCTTCCGTTATTTCATGTTTTCGCTTGCCATGTGATATTAATGGCAATGGTGAGTTCAGGTGCGCATGTGGTATTCCCAACACCTCAAGGATATAGAGGTGAAGGCGTTTTCGATAATTTTTGGAAGTTAATAGAAAGGTGGAAAATAACTTTTGTCATAACAGTACCCACGGCTATTTCTGCACTGATGCAGAGGCCAGTTGATGCAGATATATCCTCCGTTAAAACTTCTTTTTCTGGTTCTGCTCCTTTACCATTAGAACTTTTCCGAAGGTTTGAAGAAGCTTCGGGTGTGACCATTGTGGAAGGTTACGGTTTAACAGAAGCTACGTGTTTAGTTTCTTGTAATCCTGTTGAAGGTGAGAAAAAAGTTGGATCTGTTGGGTTAAAATTTCCTTACACCGATATCAAAATAATTAAGTCTGAAAAAGGTAAATTAGTTGAATGTAAAACTGACGAGGTTGGAGAGATATGTATTTCTAATCCTGGGGTTTTTGCTGGGAATACATATACGGAAGCAGATAAAAACGTGGACTTGTATTACAAGAAAAAATATCTTCGCACTGGTGATCTAGGTCGAAAAGACAGTGATGAATATCTTTGGATAACCGGTAGAGCAAAGGACCTTATAATTCGTGGCGGACATAATATAGATCCAGCTATAATTGAGGAAGCACTGCTTGGACATGAGGCTGTAGCTTTTGCTGGCGCCATTGGACAACCCGATAAACATTCTGGTGAATTACCGTGCGTTTATGTAGAATTAGTAGGTGGAGCAAAAGTAACACCAGAAGAGTTAGACGACTTCTGTAAAGAAAATGTTAAAGAACCTGGCGCTCAACCAAAACACGTAGAAATTTTGGAAGAGTTACCAAAAACTGCTGTAGGTAAAGTATTTAAGCCGGACTTACGAAAACGAGCAATATTGAGGGTCTTTTCGCAAACTTTAAGCGACTCAAATGTAAATGCGTCTATTACTTCTGTTGATGATGACAAAAAACTTGGATTAGTCGCGAATGTTTCGTCGAATGAAGACGAAGGTGTTCTTAACGAGGCTTTAGGTGAATTTGCTGTTCCTTGGCAACGTGCTAAAAACTAGCATTTTTTTAATCTCGCCCACTTAAGCCATCTAGCTTATCGGTTTAAAAATGGTGTTCAAAAAAAACGTTTTGATAATTGGATCTGGTCCTAATGCTTTGAAAGCAACTGAACTGGAAACAGCTTTTGATGCGATCGTAGTGATTAATAATGCTTGGCAAATACGCCCAGATTGGACTCATCTGGTTTTTCCTTTTGATTTTCCTCAAGAAAAGTGGCCAAAAGAGATTAAATTTTCGCAAACCATTATAACAGAGAAAGAATTTGTACCGATTCAAAACAAATATGGCGGGTTTATTTATGCTGGAGCAACCATGGCATTTACAGCAGGGTATTGGGCTCTGGGAGCTTTAAAACCAAGTCACATTTCTTTTATTGGGTGTGACATGCATTATCCAAAGTTCGGTAAAACACATTTTTATGGAACTGGAACGGCTGATCCTCTAAGAGAAGATATTTCTTTAATGAGTCTTAAAGCCAAATCAAATCGATTTTTACACATGTGTCAAAATGAGAATTGCCTTGTTGGAAACCTTTCAGATGGCCCAAGTAAGTTAACATTTCCCCGAATAACCAAAGAAAAATCTTGGCTTAAATCGCCTAGCTTAAACCAGGATTTAATTTCTGAAGCGTTAGATCGAGAAAGGGAGCTTGATTATTTAGATGAAACTGGACGTTATTGGCAAAATTTAGAAAAATATGACACTGAGGAAATTAGAAAACTCGATGATATTTGGGAGAGAATATTTTAAACTCGATTAGATTTTAAAGGAGGAGCTCCCCCTGTAAAAGAATTACCCTCTGAATAATCGCATGGCTCGTCTTGCATCATTAAATGTAAATCTGTGCCATTATAAGGGTGTTTTTCTGCTAATTCTTCATTTAGCTCGATGCCTAAGCCAGCTTCTTCTGAAACTTGGATATAACCACCTTCAACAGTAATTTTTCCATTTATTAAAGATTGGTGAAAAGGCGTTTCGATTGTTTCAGCTATCAGTAAATTTGGTATTGATGCGGATAATTGAATATTTGCTGCCCATTCCACAGGTCCAGCATATAAATGAGGCGCAACTTGTGCGTTAAAAACTTCAGCTATCGCCGCGGCTTTTTTCATTTCCCAGATGCCGCCAGCTCGCCCAAGAGCAGGCTGGATTATAGAAGCTCCTCCTGATTTTAGAATCTCAGCAAACTCCATTTTCGTCGTGAACCTTTCTCCAGTTGCAATGGGGATAGCTAAAGCGCTTTGCACTTTTTTAAATTCTGATAAATTATCGGGTGGAATTGGTTCTTCAAACCACATTGGCGAGTAGGGCTCTATCGCCTTCCCTAACCTTATGGCGCCCGCAGTTGTAAATTGGCCATGCGTTCCAAATAATATATCTGATTTTTCACCAACGGCCTCCCTGATCGCCTGGCAAAAGTCTACAGATAATGAAATATCAGTCATCGCCGGCATATGGCCGCCACGCATAGTGTAGGGGCCTGCAGGGTCAAATTTTACTGCTGTGTAACCTTTATTAATGAAACTAATTGCGGATTCTGCAGCCATTTCTGGCGAGGTCCAGAAATCGTTTAAATCATGGTGTTCTAAAGGATAAAGATAAGAATAGGCACGTATGCGGTCGTTGATTTTTCCACCGAGTAATTTCCAAGTTGGACAATCAAATGCTTTCCCTAAAATATCCCAACATGCAATTTCTAATCCAGAAAATGCACCCATTACAGTTAAATCAGGCCTTTGTGTGAAGCCAGATGAATAGGTTCTCCTAAAAATCTTCTCAAAATTTGAAGGGCTTTCGCCCAGAAAATAACGCTCGAAAACATCGTTTATTACTGCCTTCATTGCTTCTGGGCCAACAGATGAAGCGTAGCATTCGCCCCATCCGCTAATTCCATTGTCAGCTGTGATTTTAACAAAAATCCAGTATCGCCCACCCCAGCCTGGAGGTGGCGGGCAGGTTACTATTATTTTTAAATCTTTTAGTTTCATTTCTTGTGTTATTTATATTCTTCAAAAACAATTACATTTCTTTTAGCTGCACCTAACTTAGTATCAGCTATGGCCTCATTAATTTGCTCCAGCCTCCATGTTTTGGAAATCAATTGATCTAGCTTTATGCGACCTTGATTATAAAGGTCAACTATCCACGGTATATCCCTCTTGATCACAACATCTCCCATTTTTGAACCGATCATCCCCTGAGAAACTGCTGCCATCATTACCGGTTCGTAAGTTGATCTATCTCCTGATTTTGGCATTCCGACCATTACTACTTTTCCACCGTAACCGAGATATCTTGGTGCTACGTCATACACTGCGCTATTGCCAACAGTAACGAGAACAACATCGGCGCCACGACCAATTAAAGATTTAGATATGCGCCAAGGAGATTTTTCAGTTGCTAGAACACCGTCTGTTGCTCCAAATTCTTTAGCAGTAGTCAGTTTATCTTTGTTTGTATCGACTGCAACAATTCGTCGTGCTCCAGCTATTCGGGCACCTTGAATAGCATTTAAACCGACTCCTCCTGCGCCAATAACTACGACGTCCTGGCCTGGTCGTAACTTTGCTGCATTCACGACCGCTCCGATTCCAGTTATTACACCACAAGCAAGGAGCGAAGCTGCTGCAAAGCTTAAATCAGAATTTAATTTCACGATTTGACTTTGATCAACCACGACTTTTTCAGCAAAAGCGCCACAATTCATAGCCTGTTGAATGGTTTTGTTTTTGGCACTTAAAATGGGAGGCATTGCAAGATTGTTAGCTTCGCATATTGTTGGATTTCCCTCCAAGCAGTTATTACAATTCCCACACGACTTTATTAGAGTGACAACTACTCGGTCGCCGATTTCAAAACCTTTTACAGCATTTCCAGTTTTGCTTACGAAACCGGCGGCCTCGTGCCCGTAAACTGCCGGCAACTCTCCTCCCCAGTCACCAGCTGCAAAAGAAATATCAGAATGACACACGGCAACTGCTCCTAAAGTTACCTCTACTTCACCAGTTAAAGGTTCTCTCAAGTTTATTGTCTCAATTTGTAAAGGAGCTCCAAACTTCTGGCAAACAGCAGCTTTTATTTTTACCATTTTGATAACCCCTTTTTTAGCAACTTTTTTAATTTAAGTATTATCAACTCGATTTAGTCAATTCTCTAAATTTTTGGCTTTCATACTTCTTGGGGCCCAAAATAAAAAAACTAAAACACAAATGGATAACAAAAAAGCAGACGTAGCGAAAGGTGCTCCTGGGAAGTATATTTCTGAATCTCTTTTAGAAAACTGAGACAATATCCAAGTCATGGACAACGGCGTTATGATCATGGAAAAAGCGGTTAGTGAAGCGATCACCCCCTGAAGACTTCCTTGGTTCCTTTCATCGACTTGATCTGACATTAAAGCGGTCAGAGCCGGTTGTCCAATCACCCCTAGTGAGGCTAAAGGTGTCAATGCTATAAGAAACCAGCCGTTGGTTATAATTGCAATTAAAATCATCGCAATTATTTCAGTCCCAAACCCGAGTAAAACTGTATTATAACGACCGATCAAATTAATAGTGGGTTGAACCAATACACCTTGAATAAACGCAAAACAAATCCCGTATACCGTGAGTGACAACCCTATCATTCCAGGTGACCATGAAAACCGCTCTGCAGTGAAATAGGGCCAAATCGCTGCATAGACGGCTGTACTTATTGAGTAGAGTAAGAAAACTAGTAAAAAAACTTTCAAACCGTCAAATTTAGCAATAGCGCCGAAGGTTTTAAAGGGATTTATATTTTTAAAAGTGAACTGTTTTTTGATTTTTTCATTTAAACTTTCTGGCAGGAAAAAATAGCAGGCTGTTGCATTTAAAGCCGAAACAAAAGCCGCTGCAAAAAATGGTATCCGTGGTCCAATTTCGCCTAGTATACCACCTAGAATAGGCCCGAGAACAAATCCAATGCCAAATCCTGCTCCAATATAACCAAAACGGGCGGCCTTTTGTTCCGAACTGGAAATGTCTGCAACATATGCTGCAGCGGTCGAATGCGTCGATGCGGTTATACCCCCTAAAATTCTTCCAAAAAGAAGAACCCAAACACTGGTTGCCAACCCCATAATCACATAATCTAATGCCATAAAAATCAACGAAATTAAGATTACTGGTCGCCTACCAAAGGCATCTGATAAACTCCCCAGAATTGGCCCAAAAATAAATTGCATAATTGCAAATATACTGGCCAGAATTCCTCCCCAAACAGCCGCCTCCGCAACCGTTCTACCGGGCAGTACGTCTGTCATAAGGTTTGGTAGAACTGGGATCATTATACCTATACCAATTGAATCCAAAATTACGGTGAAAACTATAATTTTTATGGGTAAATTTTTTTTAATGATCATAAATTTTTGACGCTATTTCTTCTAATATATTTGCTAAATCTACTGGTTTCGAAAAAAATGGCGAATGTCCCGAATTTATTTCATACTTATTTTCTTTTTGAATGTCTCTAGACATTTTTTTTTGGAGTTCTAATGGTATTGTTTGGTCATCAAGGCAGCTAATATAAGACTTTGAAACTTGTTTAAAATTTTCACCTAATCTAATGGGTGTATTTTGTGGTTTGATAGCTTGTATGCATAATTTTTCCGCGGCTAAGATTATATCTTTTTCTGAACAGTCATGGTAGAAAATATCTTTTTGATATTCTTTGGGAACATAAAAGCCAAGACCATCTTCTGTTTTCTTGATAACTGACGCAAGCGGGTATTTACTAACCGTGCTGCGCATCTCTACTAACGATTTTCCATCTTGTGGAATAAATGCCGTAAGAAAAATTAAATGTTTGATGTGTGTCGGATCTATCTCGGCTGCTAAACTAATAGGATATCCCCCCATTGAATGCCCTAAAACAATCGTTGGGCTATCAAGCGACTTCAGTATTGCAGAACTATATTTTTCGAGAGTTACTTCTTTTATTGAGATCTTGTTTTTGCCGTGCCCAGGTAAATCTATTGCATATGCAATATGACCTTTTTTTTGGAGCTCTTTGACTAGTTTTTCGTAACACCAGGCGCCATGACCCGAGCCATGGACCAATAAAAATTTAGACATGCCCAATTTCTTTCATGAAATCAGATAAAATCTTTGCATATTTCTTCGGTGCCTCAACACATGGAATATGGCCAACCCCTTGAATTAAATTAAATTTGGACCCTGGTACCAGATTACAAGTTTCGCGTACTAAATCAGGCGGCGTGGAACCATCCTCTGAACCCGCTATTGCAATTGTTGGTAAACGTAAGCCTGAAGTGGGAGTATAAAAATCTGTTCCAGAAATAGCACTGGCACACCCAGCATAACCTTCCGCTGGTTGTCTCTCGAACATATTTTGCCAAAGACTAATTTCTTTGCTCTTGAGAAACTGATTACTGAACCACCGCTTCATGGTTTCCTCTGCTAGCGATTTTATACCCGATGAATTGACCTTAGCTATACGATTTTCCCATATTTCATGGTTTCCTATCTTTGCCGCAGTATTTGAAAGAGCTATTCCCTTAACTAGGTCTAACCTCTTAACAGCTAATCCTTGGGCAATCATTCCACCGATTGATAAACCAACAAATAAAGAATTTCGTAATTTTAGGGTGTCCATTAGTAATTCAATATCGCGTATAAGTGTATCCATTGAATAGGGCGAATTGGGACAATCTGAAAGACCGTGACCGCGCTTGTCATATCGCAGTATTTTTAAATTTTTGGGTAAGTAAGATATAACTCCGTCCCAAATACGCATGTCGGTTCCAAGTGAATTTGAAAATACTAACACAGGACCGGTCTCTGGGCCCTCAAGTTTATAGTGTATGTTAATTCCGTTAACCTTTATTACGGTGCTCATGTGTCACCCTCATATTAAGCTTGTTTTTCTAAGCCGGATCTAGTGCTTTTTTAAAAATACCTGGATCAATATTTCCTCCAGATACGATTGCAATTACACTCTCATTATCGCATTTATTGGTATGAAAAAGAGCAGCAGCTAGTGCAACTGCACCCCCTGGCTCGACAACAATGCGTAACCGTGTAAAAGCTAAAGCTATAGCTTTCATTACTTGCTCATCTGTCACAACAATCCCTTCACCACAGTATTTTTTCATTAGTGGAAAGGTTAATTCGCCTGGAGTTGGGGTTATAATTGCGTCACAAAGGCCGCCACTGATTTTTTTGTTTATTTGCCGCTCTCCAATTTTCAATGAGCGAACGACGTCGTCGAAACCTTCAGGCTCAACGGGTCGCGTCACAAAATTGGGCATCAAATTTGAAAGAGCGACTGCAATTCCTGAGGTTAGTCCGCCACCACCACAGCAAACTAACACATCAGCATGTCCTATTCCGATTTGCTTAGCTTGGCTTGCAATTTCTAACCCTACAGTCCCTTGGCCAGCTATAACATCATTATGGTCATACGGTGGAATGAGTGATAAAAGTCGTTCGTTTGAAATTTTTTGCCCTATTTTTTCTCTGCTTTCACTTAATCGATCATAAAGAATAACTTCAGCACCTAAGTCTTTTGTATTTTGAATTTTAATTCTTGGAGCATCTTCAGGCATAATAATTGTAGCGGGAATTTTGTGAATTTTTGCAGCAAAAGCTACACCTTGAGCATGATTTCCAGACGAATACGCAATTACACCCTTTTTGCGTCTTTCAACTGGTATTGACGATATTGCAGAGTAGGCACCTCTAAACTTGAAACTGCCTGTATGCTGTAGACATTCAGCTTTTATAAAAATTTTTCGATCTGCAATTTCATCAAGAAAAGGCGAGTTCAACAGGGGTGTCGTCCGTTTTTTCTTATTTAAACGTTTATCAGCTTCGAATATCTCTTCAATTTGCATATTTTATCTTTTCTAATTGAAATAAATAGATGCTGTGAGCATGATGAATATTTTTGAAGCTATTGCAATGACGTTTTATCATTACTTTCAAGTCTTTAACGGCAAAACGGATTAATCCGCAAAAAAATTAGGTATAGATTTAAGATCTTCTAAGATATAGTTTGGTTTGTGAGGTAATCGGTCTATTGGATCTTGTGACCTATTTACCCAAGCAGTTTTAAAACCAAAGCTGGACGCTCCAGCAATATCCCATCCATTCGACGATACAAATAACACTTCAGACTTGGAGCATCCAAGTACATTTTCTACTTGGCTATACACCTTTGCATCAGGTTTAAAAATTTTTACCGTTTCGACGGATATTATTTCATTGATAACTTCGTACAGATTAGAAGATTTTACCGCACTGTTTAACATTTTAGGGGATCCGTTAGATAATATTGCGGTTTTGGTTCCATTTTTTTTCAACTCTTTTAACATTTGAAAAACTTCAGGATACGGCTCTAACTCCCAATAAAGGGCTAGTAGCCTTTCTTTTAATGATAAATCGTTGAGTAATTTATGAGCTTCTAGAGCAAATTCTAAACTGTCTTTTGTAATTGACCAAAAATCAACGTATGAATTTGTCATTGATCTTAGCCAAGTATATTGCAGTTGTTTCGTTCTCCATAAGCTCGAAACGCTGGGCCAAACTTCTTTAAATAATCTTCGATTTGGCTCGTTAGCTGCTACCCTCGCGGCTGCATTTACGTCAAAAAGTGTACCATAAGCATCAAAGACACATGTATTCAGAGACATATAAAAATTCCCAAAAAATTACTTAAATTTTAAAAGATTTAGAATTTATTAAATTTCCAGAAGAACGGCTCCCTTTCTGCCTTCTTTCAGAGTTCTGTCCTGGGCTCGGTCGCAATCTTCAAATCTAAAGATACTATCTATCTTTGGTTTTAAAGCTTTTTGTTTATGAGCTGAGTGGAGATAATTTACTGCTATTTCTCTTTCTTTAGATGGTAAAATATAAATTAAAAATATATCAATTTTGACAGCTTTATACAAATATAGACCAAATGGCATGATAGGGTTCATTTCTTTGGCAGAACCATAAACTGCCAAGGTTCCATTTGGCTTCAAAACTTGGTGCAGCCAATTTAAATTTGAACCGAATTCAACTTCTATTACGCGGTCAACTCCATTCGGTGCAATCTCATTAATTTGTGATACCAATTCAGGACTGGAATAATCAAAGAAATAATCAGCCCCATTGTTAATTACAGCCGCCGCGTTACGATTTGAACCTGTTGCAATAACCTGTGCTCCACCCCACTTGGCTAATTGAACGGCTAGGTGACCAACTGATCCGGCCCCACCTGAAATAAGCAATGTTTCACCTTTGACGTTCCCTGTTCCAAAAACACCGTGCGCAGCTGTGAGGCCAGGGATACCCATTGTAGCTCCTTCCTGAAATGTCATTTCGTCTGGCATTTCAACTAAATTGTCTATTCCAATTGTAATATAATCTGCTGCAGTTCCGAATGGTCTCTTCCATTGACCATTCATGACCCAAACACGTTTTCCAATTAACGATTTATCCAGCTCTAGACCCACTTCCTCAATTACACCCGATCCATCTGAATGTGGTACAACTAAGCTATATTCGGGACTACTAACTCCTGGTCTGTTTCCCGCTCGGGCCTTTGCATCTGACGGGTTCACGCCTGAATATTTCAACTTTACTACAACTTCTCTTTGCTTGGGCTTTTGTATTTCTATTTCCCGCACCTGTAAAACTTCGGATGCACGACCAAATCTTTCGTAGCCAATTACCTTCAAGAATTATTTCCGACGTAGACGAATAATTACATCTACAGATGCAATCTCTGCGCCTTTGGGTGCGTTTGGTAATTCAGAGATTTTTAATTGATCAGCTGGTGCATCTGTTAGCTTTTGCTCTTCTTCCCAATAGAAATGCGGATGATCATTTGTTCGGGTATCGAAATAACTTTTCGATCCATCAACGGTAATCTCTTGAACCAGGCCCGCGTCACAAAACGTATGTAAAGTATTGTAAACTGTCGCTAAAGATACTTTATCAGCACGCTTATTCACCTGCTCGAAAAGGCTTTCAGCTGTAACATGCCGATGCTTCCCATCTCCAACCAAGATTTCAGCTAGCACCAAACGTTGTTTTGTTGGGCGCAGATTTGAGCCTAAAAGCCAACTTGTTGCTCTCTGAGTAGACGTCATTTCTGATTTCTTCCTGTTTCTCTAGCACTATACTAAATCAAAATAGCTCAAAAGTTCAACGCTTTTTATACTCTCAAATGCCAGCATTTTTTTCTTAGACTTGCAAGCTAGTCTTTTGGAGTGATAAACAACCTTAGTTAAAAAGGTAATGTTGAGCAGGAAAGAATTCTCAAAATGGCAAAATACCCATCTAGCTTTAGTCGTGATGACCTTCTTAAGTGTGCAAGAGGTGAGTTGTTTGGACCAGGCAATGCGCAACTTCCAGAGCCCCCTATGCTCATGATGGATAGAATTACTCACATTAGCTCTGATGGTGGTGATAATGGAAAAGGTCAAGTGATAGCTGAGTATGATATCAAACCTGACCTTTGGTTTTTCAATTGTCACTTCCCTGGTAATCCTGTAATGCCAGGATGCTTGGGTTTAGATGGCCTCTGGCAATTAACGGGTTTTAATTTAGGTTGGCGAGGCTGGCAGGGACGAGGCTACGCTTTAGGAGTAGGTGAAGTGAAGCTTACGGGCATGGTTCGTCCAGATAGAAAGATATTAAAATACAATGTAAATTTCACAAAAGCGGTCCAAACACGAAGACTCACGATGGGTGTTGCTGATGGGACGCTTGAAGCTGATGGTGAGCTGATTTATCAAGTAAAAGATATGAAGGTTGCTTTATCCGCCAGTTAAGGTTTGGATATCATTCCTTTGACTTTTTTTATATACCGAAGCTGGGGCTTATCAATTTTGAAAAGGAGAAGACTTTGCACCGAGTGGTTATAACCGGATTTGGAATAGTCTCGTCAATAGGCAATAACGCAACAGAAGTTCTCAATAGTTTGCAGGCTGGAAAGTCGGGAATTACCTCCAATTCAGATATGATTGAGTATGGATTTAGGAGCCAAGTAGCGGGTAATATAAATTTAGATATCACAGATTTTGTAGAAAAAAGGACTTTACGATTCATGGGTCCTGGTGCCGCCTATGCTCACATAGCTATGGAGCAGGCTATTAAAGACGCAGGTTTAGAAGAAAAAGAAGTTTCCAACTTTAGAACCGGCTTGATTGCTGGTTCGGGTGGACCTTCAACATCAGCAATGCTATCGGCACATCAGACCGTTTTGAAATCTGGTTCTCCAAAGCGCATAGGGCCATTTGCCGTACCAAAATGTATGTCATCCACAATTTCTGCAAATCTATCAACCGCGTTTAAAATAAAAGGGATTAATTATTCCATAACATCAGCATGTTCCACTTCGCTGCACTGCATTGGAAATGCAACAGAACAAATTATGATGGGTAAGCAAGACATTATGTTTGCTGGTGGTGGAGAAGAACTGGACTGGACATTGTCTTGTCTTTTTGATGCGATGGGCGCCATGTCTTCAAAGTACAATGAAAGGCCTGAGAAAGCATCTAGAGCTTTTGACATTAATAGGGATGGTTTTGTTATAGGTGGTGGTGGAGCTATCTTAGTATTAGAAAATCTAGAGCATGCAATATCTCGTGGAGCCAAAATTTATGCTGAAGTAACTGGATTTGGAGCAACCTCTGACGGGCACGATATGGTGGCTCCCTCTGGCGAAGGAGGGGAACGAGCGATGCGTTTGGCACTTGAAACGCTTCCCAAAGAAAGATCCATCAGTTACATTAATGCACATGGAACATCTACTCCCGTTGGAGATGTGGGTGAAATTGAAGCAGTGAGACGTGTTTTTGGAGCTGGCTCAACCCCATTAGTCAGTTCAACAAAATCTATGACTGGTCATAGTCAGGGAGCGACAGGCGCGCAAGAAGCAGTCTATTGCCTTTTAATGCTCAAACATGATTTTATAGCACCTTCAATAAATATTGATCAGCTTGATCCTCAGCTGAAACCATACGAGATAGCTTCCTCACTGGTAAAGGAAGCAAAGTTGGATACCGTTATGACAAACAGTTTCGGGTTTGGTGGAACAAATGGATCAATGCTACTTTCAAATTACAAGAACTGAAGTCTTAAAAACCGGGGTTATTAATGATACATCTTAAGGATAAACGTGGACTTATTATGGGTGTTGCTAACGAACGCTCCATTGCCTGGGGGATAGCAAAAGCTATGTCAGATGCTGGGGCTCAGTTGGCATTTACATACCAAGGTGAGAATTTTGGGAAGCGATTGAAGCCTTTAGCTGAGTCGGTTGGTGCTAATTTAATGTTTGACGTTGACGTTACTGACGATGCTTCCCTCGATAAAGCCTTTGAGCAATTAAGGGATTGTTGGAGTTCACTAGATTTTGTTGTGCATGCAATTGCTTATTCTGCAAAAAATGAGTTGACTGGAAGGTTCGTAAATACAACCAGAGCGAACTTCAAAAATTCTCTTGATATTTCATCATATTCATTAATCGACATTGCCCGGCGGTCCCAGCCGTTAATGGTTGAAAACGGGGGCACTTTACTTACTTTAACTTATCAGGGCTCAAACCGAGTGACTCCCTTTTATAACGTAATGGGTGTTGCGAAGGCAGCTCTTGAAGCGACAACCCGTTATTTGGCAAATGATCTTGGTCCTGATGGAATTCGAGTAAATGCTATTTCTCCAGGTCCTATGAAAACACTTGCTGGTGCTGCTATTGGCGGTGCGAGAAAAACCTTTAAGCATACTGAGACGAATTCTCCTTTGCGTGAAAATGCAACCTTACAGGCTGTTGGTGGCACCGCAGTTTATCTTGCGTCCGACGCAGGTGCTTACACGACTGGAGAGATAATATGTGTTGATGGTGGGTATCACGTTTTGGGTATGCCACAATCAGAAAATATATGAGTGGTAGTTGTGATGTTTTATACTTGGCCCAAGTTTCGTAAATTTAAATAATTGTATCAAAACTAAAGCTTTTACTTCAATTAAAGACAGGCTATCTCCAACATAAATATTTTGGATTATTCAATTATGGCACTCGATAAGCATTTTAACTCGGCACTGGCAGAAAAACGTATTTCTGAAAAATGGATTAGTCAAAAAGCCTTTCGCGCTGGAGCGAATGCTAAAGATGGTCAACCAAGCTATACAATAATGATACCGCCTCCGAATGTTACAGGTGTGTTACATATGGGGCATGCTTTTAATAATACTCTGCAAGATATTCTCATCCGCTGGAAACGAATGCAAGGTTTCGATACGCTTTGGCAACCGGGCACTGATCATGCTGGAATCGCCACTCAAATGGTTGTAGAGCGACAGCTAGCTGAAGAGGATCAAAAGCGCACTGATTTTACCCGCGAAGAATTTCTTGCAAAAATATGGACATGGAAAAAAAAATCAGGCGGAACAATTATAAGCCAACTTCAACGTTTGGGTGCTTCTTGTGATTGGGATCGAGAAGCCTTTACTATGTCTGGCGCTCCAAATGCTCCGAAGGATGAGGATGGCAATTTTCATGATGCAGTAATCAAAGTCTTCGTTGACCTTTACAATAAAGGTTTAATCTATAGGGGCAAAAGGCTTGTAAACTGGGATCCGCATTTTGAAACTGCCATTTCTGATTTGGAAGTTGAAAATATTGAAGTTTCCGGATTTATGTGGCATTTTAAATACCCTTTAAAAGATGGAGAAAACTATACCCATGTTGAAAAAGATGAAGATGGCAATATTACGCTAAAAGAAGAGCGAGACTATATCTCAATATCAACAACTCGTCCTGAAACGATGTTGGGCGACGGTGCTGTTGCAGTTCACCCTTCCGATGAACGATATAAACCACTTGTAGGTAAATTTTGTGAAATCCCAGTGGGTCCAAAAAAGTATCGTCGATTAATACCCATAATCACAGATGAATATCCTGATCCAGAATTTGGATCTGGAGCTGTTAAAATTACGGGAGCTCATGATTTCAATGATTACCAAGTGGCCAAAAGGGCTAATATCCCGTTGTATTCTTTGATGGATAAAAGGGGTGTGATGCGTAGCGACGGCTTGCCTTACAAAGATGAAGTGGAAAAAGTGAGAGCTATTATAGAAAAAGAAATCGCTTGGGACGAAAATCTAATTGCCTCTATAAACTTAGTTCCTGACGATTATAGAGGATTAGACCGATTTGAGGCGAGAGAAAAAGTAGTGTCCGAAATTACGGCCGAGGGTTTAGCGGTAATGATACAGGTTGAAGATAAAGATGGAAATACCTTAACAAAGCCATTTGTGGAGAGTAAAGTTATCATGCAACCTTTTGGCGATAGATCTAAGGTTGTTATTGAGCCAATGTTAACGGATCAGTGGTTTGTGGAGACTTCTAAAATTGTTAAGCCAGCCTTGGATGCAGTAAAGAAGCAAGATATCAAAATAATACCAGAAAGTGGAGAAAAAACATATTATCATTGGCTTAAAAATATAGAGCCTTGGTGTATTTCTCGTCAGCTCTGGTGGGGACATCAAGTTCCAGTTTGGTTTGATGAATATGGAAATCAGTATTGTGCTGTTACGGAAATGGAAGCTCAAAAACAGGCTGGGCCAAATGTTGAGCTTACTAGGGATCCAGATGTTTTAGATACTTGGTTTTCCTCGGGATTATGGCCAATTGGAACATTAGGTTGGCCGGATGACAATAAAGCTTTGGAAAAATATTTCCCAACGTCAACATTAGTGACAGGTCAGGATATATTGTTTTTTTGGGTTGCCAGAATGATAATGATGCAGCTCGCGGTTAAAAATCAAATTCCCTTTGAAATAGTCTATTTACATGGATTGGTCAGAGATGCAAAAGGTAAAAAAATGTCTAAGTCCACTGGAAATGTTATAGATCCAATTGATATTATTAATGAGTATGGCGCTGATGCTCTACGGTTTACAAATGCATCAATGGCTTCGATTGGCGGGGTTTTAAAATTAGATATACAAAGAATTGCTGGTTATAGAAATTTTGGGACCAAGCTTTGGAATGCAGCTAGATTTGCCTCACTTAACGAAGCAAAATTTGGCACGTCAGTTCCGATTGCAAAGGAGACAATAAATCGATGGATTGTAGGCGAAACAGCAAAGACGCTGAAAGAGGTTAATACTGCTTTTGATCAATTCAGATTTAATGATGCCGCACAGGCGCTTTACTCCTTTATTTGGGGAGTCGTTTGCGACTGGTACGTTGAACTCGCAAAGCCGTTGTTAAATTCTGCCGATCATAATGTGAAAAATGAAACGCAGCACACAATGGGATGGGTAATAGACCAATGCCTTATATTATTACACCCTATTATGCCCTTCATTACTGAAGAATTGTGGGAAACTCTAGCACAAAGAAGCAATATGCTTGTTCATTGTGATTGGCCTGAATTTGACAGTGGCTTATTAGATAAGTCAGCAGATCACGAAATGAATTGGGTTGTAAATCTAATAGAGTCAATACGTTCAGCCCGTGCTCAAATGAGAGTGCCTGCTGGACTAAAAATCCCTATGATTTTCTTAGATATGGATTCTGAAGCTAAAAAAGCATGGGAAAATAATCATGAGATGATAAAAAAATTGGCTAGAATTACTGAATTAAAAAATGCGAATGAGATACCGAAAGGTAGCATAGCTTTAACTGCAAAAGGGGCAACCTTCGCTCTTCCACTTGAAAAAATTATCGATATCGACGAAGAAAAGAAGCGCCTGGGTAAATCACTTGATAAACTTCAAAAAGAGATATCTGCGCTTAAAAGCAGACTACAGAATACAAAGTTTATTGAAAGTGCTCCTGAAGAAGTAGTTTTAGAGACCCAAGAAAATTTAAGCTTGCGAGTAGAAGAACAAAAAAAATTGTCTGCTGCTGCTTCCCAGCTGTAAATTTTAAAAATGTTCCAAAATATTATTCGATATTTCTTCCTTCAGGGCTGGACATATCAAATCCAAGGTGACTAGCAACAGTAAAAATATCTTTATCTCCTCTTCCACACATATTCATGCAAATTATGTGATCTTTAGGAAGGTTTGGTGCAATTTTCATAACATGCGCAAGCGCATGACTTGGCTCTAATGCAGGTATGATACCTTCGGTTGTACAGCTTAGCTGAAAAGCCTCAAGAGCCTCAATATCTGTAATTGAGACATATTTGGCCCTGCCTATTTCATGCAGCCAAGCGTGTTCAGGGCCTATTCCCGGGTAATCGAGACCCGCGGAAATAGAAAAACCCTCTAATATTTGGCCATCTTCATTTTGTAACAAATAAGTGCGATTTCCATGTAAAACCCCTGGTCTGCCACCAGTAAGCGAGGCACAGTGTTGCATTTTGTCATTCACACCCTTTCCTCCGGCTTCAACACCTATGATATTGACTAAATTATCGTCCAAAAAAGGAAAGAATAAACCCATGGCATTAGAACCACCGCCAATAGCGGCTATTAATGTGTCGGGAAGACGACCTTCGGCCTGATGCATTTGTCTTTTTGTTTCTTTTCCAATTATAGATTGAAAGTCTCGCACCATGGCTGGGTAGGGATGGGGTCCGGCAACCGTTCCTATACAATAAAAAGTGTCATTCACGTTAGTAACCCAATCGCGCAGTGCATCATTCATTGCGTCCTTCAAGGTACCTCGGCCTGAAGTGACAGGGATAACCTCCGCACCAAGAAGTTTCATACGAAAAACATTTGGAGCCTGTCTTTCAACATCGTGAGCTCCCATATAAACAACACACTTTAGGCCAAACTTAGCGCAGACAGTGGCTGTAGCGACCCCATGCTGGCCAGCTCCTGTTTCTGCAATTATTCGTGTCTTTCCCATTCTTTTAGCAAGAATTATCTGCCCAAGTACGTTATTGATTTTATGGGCGCCTGTATGGTTCAACTCATCTCGTTTAAAGTAGATTTTTGCACCACCTAAATGATTTGTCAGACGTTCCGCAAAATAAAGAGGGCTAGGTCTTCCTACATAGTTTGTCCACAGATCGTTCATTTCCGACCAGAAAGATTGATCAGTTTTGGCTTTTTCGTACTGCTTTTCAAGCTCAAGAATGAGCGGCATTAATGTTTCAGACACAAACCTCCCACCAAACTTACCAAAACGGCCTTTATCATCAGGTCCATGCATAAAACTATTAAAAAGATCGTTTGCCATATAATTATCTCTTTTTCAAAAAGGTTTAGCTTGCCATAAAACAAACGTAAAGTGTGTATGCCAACAAATTATATAGAAGACATAAACAAAGAAATTTTCTCCTCATCCTTCTGCCCAGGGGTTTTTTCCACGCCGGATGATAAATCGAGCTGATTTGCTCCTGTGAGTTTAATGGCTTCTTTGACATTCTCACTAGTTAGACCCCCTGCAAGCAACCAAGGGCACTCAAAATTAAAGCCTTTAAGCAAATTCCAATCAAAATTTAACCCATTTCCACCGGGCAAAACAGACGGTGACGAAGATTTTGCGTCTATCAGTAATTGGTCAGCCACGTCTTTAAAAAGTAAAATTGATTCAAGGTCAGATTTTTTTGAAACACCGATTGCCTTTATAACTGGTAAGTTATATCGGGCCTTAATTTCCAATATTCTTCCAGGAGACTCGCGACCGTGCAATTGAATAAAGTCAAGTGGAACTTTTGCTAGGATTTTATCCATAGTCTGGTTGTCTAAGTTGACTGTGACCCCCACTTTTTTAATTTGATTTCCCGCGTGTAAACTGAGCTTTCTCGCAAGGTTTAAATCTAAAAACCGCGGAGATTTTTCAAAAAACATCAAACCAACGTAGTGAACACCATATCTTAAGCAAGTATCCATATCCGCTATGTCTGTTATACCACAAATTTTGACACGTATTTTTGAATTCATTTATTTAGTTTTTTGCTTCAACTTTTTCCAAAAGTGTAAGAACGTCGTCTTTTTCGTTATCTGCGGCCTGCAGCTCTGATAGTTTGGTTTCAGCTTGAGAAAGTCTTTTTTGATAATTATTTGCCTCTGATCGAAATTTATATTCCCGAAGCCACTCCCATATAAATCCAAAAACTAGTCCAATAAAAATACCTGAAAAGAAAACTAAAAACACCGGAATATTCAAGGCAGCATTTATTCCCAAAAGAGACGATAAACTCTCGGGTAGAAATTTCAAATTCACTTTTCCGCTATTTGCTACGGAAATTAAAAAAAGAAATATCGCTAAACAGATCAGAAATGCGGTGCGTATGAAACGCATATTAACTAAGCTCTTCCGTTGAGACGATCTCGTAACAGTTTACCTGTTTTAAAAAAGGGGACTGCCTTACTTTCGACCTTGACGGCTTCTCCAGTTCGCGGGTTTCTTCCCATCCTAGCATCTCTTGATTTTACGGAGAAAGCTCCAAAGCCTCGGAGCTCAACTCTGTCACCCTTCGCCAAAGCCTCGGTTATTTCACTAAAAACTGTATTAACAATACGTTCTACGTCGCGCTGATAAAGATGTGGATTTTCGTCAGCAATTATTTGAATTAGTTCCGAACGTATCATCTGTAAAAACCCCCGCTGTTATAAATGTCCCACAAACAAATAGTATAAACACAATAGCTACTGATAAAAGACATTTATTCTTCAGGTCTATACTCATAAGGTACTTTTTTAAAGTTTTTTACTAAAAATAGAGAATTTCTATAAATTTTGAATTTATTTTTAAACTAAAAATACGTGTTGAATTACTTCAAAAACCGAATCGACTTTTTTTACCCCTGAATTTGCAAGGACAATTATCTAAAAATTTTGACAAACTAGTCTTCAGTTTTCAAAGCAGCGCCGAGAATATCTCCTAACGAGGCACCACTGTCCGAAGAACCGTACTGCTCAACTGCTTCTTTTTCCTCGGCAATCTCTCGAGCCTTTATCGAAACACCTAATTTTCGCGTCTTGTTGTCGATATTAGTCACTCGCACATCTACTTTATCACCAACACTAAACCTTTCCGGTTTTTGTTCAGCTCGGTCTCGGGAAAGATCAGATTTGCGGATAAAAGACTTCATGCCTTCATATTCTACTTCAATCCCGCCGTCTTCTATTGATTTGATTTCGACTGTGATAACTGAACCACGCTTCACGTTTCCTGTTGCTTCAGCAAACTTATCGCCACCTAAAGCTTTGATTGATAGACTTATTCGTTCCTTCTCAACGTCAACCTCCGATACAATAGCTTTGACGGTGTCACCCTTTTTAAAATTTTTAATAGCCTCTTCGCCACGTTCATTCCATGAAATATCGCTTAGATGAACCATCCCGTCTATATCCCCTTGAAGACCTATAAATAGCCCAAATTCAGTTATATTTTTAACTTCGCCTTCGACTTCTGCTCCTTCTGCATGAGCTTCGGCAAATACTTCCCATGGGTTTTTCATTGTCTGTTTCAATCCCAAAGATACACGTCTTTTAGAATCGTCTATTTCAAGCACCATCACCTCAACCTCTTGACTGGTCGAGACAATTTTACCTGGATGAACATTTTTCTTTGTCCATGACATTTCTGACACGTGGACTAAGCCTTCAACACCAGCTTCTAACTCAACAAACGCTCCATAGTCAGTTATATTAGTAACAACGCCTTTGTGTGTAGATTCAAGAGGATATTTAGTCTCAACTATTGACCACGGATCTTCTTCTAGTTGCTTCATTCCAAGACTTATACGATGGGTGTCTTTATTTATTTTGATGACCTGTACTTTTATTGACTGACCGATTGTGAGGATCTCTGATGGGTGATTAATTCTTTTCCAAGCCATATCGGTGACATGAAGCAACCCATCAACACCACCTAAATCAACAAATGCGCCATACTCAGTAATATTTTTCACTACGCCTTCTGCGTCCATACCTTCAGCTAAGTTCCCTATAACTTCGGCCCTCTGTTCCGCTCTACTCTCTTCAAGTATTGAACGGCGGGATACAACAATATTGCCCCTACGTCGGTCCATCTTAAGAATTTGAAATGGCTGTTTCATACCCATCAGTGGCCCAGCATCTCTAATGGGGCGAACATCCACTTGTGAACCTGGTAGGAATGCGACTGCCCCGCCCAGATCAACCGTAAAGCCGCCTTTTACTCTTCCAAATATAGCGCCATCAACCCTCTCGTCCGTTGAGTGAGCTTTTTCAAGCCTGTCCCAGGCCTCTTCCCTTCGCGCCATTTCTCGGGAAACAACCGCTTCTCCTTTTGAATTTTCAACTTGACGCAGATATACTTCAACCTCATCACCAACGGCAACCTCCGGAGCTTCTCCAGGGTTAGCAAACTCTTTTAGCTCAACCCTTCCCTCCATTTTGTAACCGATATCTATTATTGCAAACCCTGCTTCTACGGCAATAATCTTACCCTTTACTACCGAATTCTCTTGCGGCGTCTCTATTTCATAGCTTTCATTTAACAAAGCTTCGAATTCTTCCATTGTTGCGTTTTGAGCCATGAGGTCTCGTCTTCCTTTTCTATTCTACGTTTCTGGCCAAGTGGTTGGTTCCGCTGGTCTTTAAACTATTTTAATCAATAAACATTAAAAGGGCCGGTACTATCCGACCCGATATAATACTGCGCGGTTGTGCGCTTATCTCTCTCTTCAACATTAAAGGGCGATCTAATATGAAAAAATATTATATTCAAGTTAAATTTTTGATCGTACATAAGCAAAAACTTCATCTACTGCTTCTTTTATTGATAAATCTGAAGTGTCAATTACTTTAGCATCAACTGCTGCAACCAGCGGCGAAGATCTTCGCTTTTGATCTCGTTCGTCTCTTTGTCTAATTTGATCTAAAATTGTTTCTAAGCTTATTTTTGTATCTTGTTTGACCAGTTCAAAATATCTTCTACTAGCTCTTGAGTCTAAAGAGGCTGTAAGAAAAATTTTAACCTTTGCATCTGGGCAAACTACTGTCCCAATATCTCTACCATCTAAAACTGCGCCTGGTAACTTTTTTGAAAAATTTCTTTGAAATTGAAGAAGAGCGGCTCTTACCTCTGGAATCAAAGCTATCTCACTCGCTACTTGGGCTATCTCCGGTTTTTGAAGATCATATATTTTTAGATCATTGTTATCCAGGTTTTGAGCGGCAGAAATCGGTTCATAACCTTCTAGATACTTCGCTCCAATCGCCCTGTAAAGTTTTCCAGTATCCAAATAATTAAATTGCAATTTTTCTGATATAGCTTTCGAAACTGTTCCCTTACCCGAAGCGGCTGGTCCATCAATGGCGATTACATTATTACTCATGTTTTTAATATGCTAAAGTTTGCTCCTATTTGGGACATTAAACTTTTAAAAACTGGAAATGAAGTGTTAACAGGTCGACTATCGTCAATAACAAGCTCGTGTTTACTGGCCATACCTAAAACAAGAAATGACATTGCTATTCTGTGGTCGAGAAAGGTCTGGCAAAAACCACCTCCATTGACCCCATCTATTTCGCGGCCTTCAACTGACCACCAATCTTCGCCCTCTTCTATTTTAAGACCATTGGACTTTAACCCCTTTGCCATCGCGTCTATTCGGTCACTTTCTTTAACTCGCAACTCGCGGACTCCGCGCATCATGGTTGTTCCTTTCGCAAATGCAGCAACAACTGATAGAATGGGATATTCATCAATCATACTTGCTGCTCGTTTAGGAGGAACATCTACTCCAATCATGTTAGGTGAAAACCTTGCTCGAATATCGGCCATCAGTTCACCACCCTGAAAATTTTCATTCTCGAAAGTTATGTCGGCATTCATTTCTTTGAGAGTTTCAAATAAGCCGGCGCGCGTTGGGTTGAGACCAATATTGGGAACAAGGATATCCGACCCTTCTGTTATTAATGCCGCACAAACAGGAAAAGCTGCGCTTGAGGGGTCTCTTGGAACAATTATTTCTTGGGCGTTCAGCTCGGGATATCCATCGAGCTTAATTATATGCCCCGCAGTAGTTTGCTCAGAAGTGATGTTAGCTCCAAAGGCTTTCAGCATTCGTTCAGTATGATCTCTGGTTTTTTCTTTTTCAATAACTTTGGTTGTTCCAGGAGAATTTAAGCCTGCAAACAGTATAGCTGATTTAATTTGAGCCGAAGCAACTGGCGTGTGATATGTTATTGGAATAGGGGCTTTCGATCCCACTACGGTGATTGGAAGTTGACCATTTTTTCGACCATAAGTTCGTGCCCCAAATAAATTCAAAGGTTCTGTTATTCTTGCCATGGGTCTTTTGTTAAGACTGGCATCGCCTGTAAAAGTTGCTGTAATATTGGAAGTCGACATAGCTCCCATTATAAGGCGAACCCCTGTACCTGAATTGCCACAATCTATTACTTTTTTAGGCTCAGCAAATCCTCCAACACCAAAGCCATCAACTGTCCACTCTCCATTTTTGTGTTTTTCAACTAATGCTCCAAATGAACTCATTGCCTTTGCAGTATCGATAACATCTTGACCTTCAAGAAGGCCATTGATCTTAGTTTTCCCAATCGACAATGCACCTAAGATCAATGATCTATGAGATATTGACTTATCACCAGGTACATTGGCCTGACCGGATAGATTAGTAACTCGTTTGGATGACATCGGAATAGGTTTTTCGAGCTGAGACATTCTTTAACTTACCTTGTTATTTCGACCTGATACCTGATGAAAACAAAAGCGTCCATTACCAAATCATTCTGACTAATTTTGTTGAGTGAATTTTTTCCGATTGACACCCACATTTGATTGAATACAAAAAAATCAAGTTATAAACGAGAGATAGTAAGGAGTTCTTTTCTCCTTCAAAGCTTTTAATTCGTACCGTGTTGAGATCCAATCTTGCCATGGAGTGCGCCAGTCCGAAGCATCTTTTGCTAACCACTTAAATCCCGCCTTGGGTACTTCTTGTAGGGCTTGCCTCACATAGTCTTCAATATCTGTGGCTATACGTAGTATGCTCCCAGGTTTCATGACTTCATAAAGAGGAGCCAGGAATTCCTGTGTTACAAATCTCCTACGATGGTGCCTTTTTTTAGGCCATGGATCTGGGTACAATAAAAAAACATTCGAAATTGAATTCTTTACTAAAACATCAAAGATATTTCGTACATCTCCATCATACAGTTTTATATTCTGGCAAGGATTAACACTTAATTTTGCCATTAATTTTGCTACGCCATTTTGATAAGGTTCGCAGCCAATAAAGCCTATGTCGGGATAGAGACTTGCCTGATGAATAAGATGTTCGCCTCCACCAAACCCGATTTCTAACCAAACGGCTTTTTTATCAAAAATTTCAGATAATTTAATTTTCTTTCTTTGAGGGTTTTCTTGCCAAGAAATATTTCCAAGAGAATACTTCTCAAACTGATTGAGAAGGGCGTCCGTTTGTGCGGCACTTAGACTTTTTCCTTTGAAACGGCCATAAAAATTTCGCCATTTTGTTCCAGTTTTATGATGAATAATTTCACTACACATCAATAATATATATCACTGACTTTTGATCAGACTGCATTTTATTTTATTTACATTTGGCTTTAAGTTCGTCTACTAAATTGAGTTTTTCCCAACTAAACCCACCGTCTTGCTCAGGCTTGCGGCCAAAGTGTCCATAAGCTGCAGTTCTTTGGTATATAGGTTTGTTTAATCCCAGGTGCGTCCTTATCCCCATTGGTGTTAAATCCATACAAGAGGCAATTGCCCTCTCTATTATTTCTTCGGAAACGATGCCGGTACCAAACGTGTCTGCATATATAGAGAGCGGTTTTGCTACCCCAATTGCATAGCTTAACTGTATTGAACATTTTTTTGCCAGACCGGCGCCAACAATATTTTTGGCTAAATAACGTGCAGCATAAGCTGCTGAACGATCAACCTTTGTCGGATCCTTTCCTGAAAACGCTCCCCCTCCATGTGGTGCTGCGCCTCCATAAGTATCGACAATTATTTTCCGGCCTGTTAAACCAGCATCCCCATCAGGACCGCCTATAACAAATTTTCCGGTTGGATTTACATGCCATTTAGTTTCATTCGATATCCAATTATCGGGTAAAACTTCTCTAATGTACGGTTCGACAACAGAGCGAACGTCTGTAGAGGTCATTTTTTCATCCAGGTGCTGGGTTGATAAAACAATAGATGTTACGCTAGTGGGCATTCCATTTTGGTATTTTACTGATAATTGCGATTTAGCATCAGGCCCTAAAGTTGGCTCAGTTCCATTTTTTCTAACTTCTGCGAGTCTTCTAAGCATTGCGTGAGAATATTGAATAGGGGCAGGCATCAAATCCTCAGTCTCGTCAGTAGCGTATCCGAACATTATTCCCTGATCGCCGGCGCCTTCATCTTTATTAACTCCAGCGTTAACTCCCTGTGCTATATGCGCTGATTGCTCGTGCAATAAGTTTGTTACTTCTACTGTCTGATGATGGAATTTTTCTTGTTCGTATCCAATATCCCTAATACATGACCTCGCAATATCATCAATCTGACCCATATACTCTTTTAGAATATTTTTATCAGTAAGCCCGACTTCGCCTCCTATAACGACCCTATTAGTTGTTGCAAATGTTTCGCATGCCACTCTCGCTTCAGGTTCTTCTGAGATGAAAGCGTCGAGCACGGCGTCAGATATTCGATCACAAACCTTATCTGGATGTCCTTCAGACACCGACTCTGATGTAAATGTAAAGTTAGTCCTGCTCAAATTTTATCTCCAGATTGTGAACCTTAATGCTGTGTTCCAAAACTTTTTTGATTAATAAATTTTTTATTTAGAAATGCAATAACTACAGTCAAAAGAAATAATAATACAAATATCAGATTGCCATATACTCCATATACAGTGCTAAGCTTGCGAGAGGGAATAATAGAATCCAAGTAACCTGCTCTATTGACTGAAATACTTTCAATAACATTACCATTGGCATCAATAATCGCAGAAATTCCAGTATTAGCTACGCGGATAACAGGCACGCCGTATTCTAGCGCTCTTACACGAAGTTGCGCCAAATGTTGTTGTGGTCCGATTGACTTCCCGAACCATGCGTCATTTGTAATTTGCAAAATGAAATCAGCATTTTTGACCGAAGGTTTTAAGAAATTTGAGAATATAGCTTCGTAACATATCAAAGGAACAAAATTTAACCCATTTTGTAAATTTAACAGAGCAGGCCCTTTTCCTCTTTTGAATCCCCACCCAAATAAGTTCGACCGTTCCGAAATTTTAAAATAACTTTTTAAATTTATAAAAGGCATATATTCCCCAAAGGGGACGAGTTTAGCTTTATCATAGAAAACGGTTTCATGATTATTATTTTCAATGATAAGTGAATTTTTTAAAAAGTTTTTTGAGTCAATGTTCAAGGCTCCAAATATTAGTATACTTTCCCCTGCGGCATTTCTCATTTTTTCTAATTCTTCAACTGCCGAGGTATAAGGTAAATACAGAGACGTTTCTGGCCATATGACTATATCAGGCTTTGGCTGCTGAGAGGTCATTTCGATCATGTTTTCAAAATAAATGGGAGCAAACTCTTCTGACCATTTTTTTTCTTGAACCGCATTGGGTTGAATTAAACGGACACTCACATTTAAATTTTTTAAAGGTTCTTTTTTGAAAAAATGGGGAACAAAAAATAGAGACGAGATAATAAAAATAGCCAAAAATGTATTTGTTTTTGTTCGCATCTGCAGAGTGTAAGCAATCGTAAAACAGGTTAATAGTAAAAATAAACTTAATCCGTAAGGCCCCAACAGAGAGAACCACTTTTCTGCTTTAGTATCTAGCAAAACGTATGAAATAGTGGCCCAGGGAAATCCCGTAAATAAATACAAACGGCAGTATTCTGCCAAACATAAACCTATCACAAGTCCGATAGACGAAACATAATAATGACCTAAAAAGGCAAATAGCGCCCAAATTAAAGCTAAAAAGCTTGGTAAGGCTATTAAAGCAATTGGAGCCATCCAACCGTGAACCCAAGGCTCAACCAAGAAAGGTTCCACTATCCATATTAAAGAAATAACAAAATATCCAAATCCAAATTGAAATGTTTCTTTGAAGATTTTTTTAGAAAAGTCATTATTAATCATAAGCCGAAACCATAAGATCAATGATAGAATACTCAAATACCATAGAGCCCAAGGATTATTCCCCAGTGCACATACACTTCCTAAAATTAAAGAAAAAATGTTTGGCTTATTCGGCAGCTTTGATCGCATCTGGTAATCTCAGGCGAAGTTTTTTTACTCGACGGGGATCTGCCTCTACTACTTCGAACTCCATACCGTGAGGGTGGGGTACAATCTCCCCACGAACGGGAACTCGACCAGCTAACATAAAAACTAAACCACCAAATGTATCTATTTCCTCAGCATCGATAGATTCTTCGTTGGTTAGGTCTAGCCCTGTTTCTTCTTTAAACTCCCTTAAAGAGGTTTTTGCTGTAGCTAAATACTGACCAGGCTTTTCAAGAAGCCAATCTTTTTGGTTTGCTTCGTCATGCTCGTCCTCAATATCTCCAACTACTTGCTCAATCAAATCTTCAATTGTGACAAGTGCGTCAACGCCACCATACTCATCAATTACCAAAGCCATATGGGTTCTTTCAGCTTGCATTTTCGCAAGCAAAACTCCCAACGACATAGAAGGTGGAACAAAAAGAAGGTTTCTTAAAATATTTTTTACAAGAAACGGTTTGGCGTTGTCATTAGAATTTGACTTTAAAATAAAATCCTTAAAGTGTACGAAACCCAGTGGACTATCTAAGGTATTTTCATAAACAGGTAAACGCGTTAGTGCTGTATTTTTGAATGTGTCAAATAACTCATTTTTCGTTATCGACTCATGAACGGCTACAATATCTGCTTTTGGAATTGAAACATCTTCTACTCTAAGCCTAAGAAGATTGCCTAATTCATTACTCGCCTCACGCTTTGGATCCACAAATTTTTCATTCTTATCCAATTGCTCTTCTTTACTACCAAACTTAAAAACCCCTGCAATTCGTTCAAGAATATTCAATGGCTTTCGATCTGAAATATCGTTATTTGACTGCGCGCTACGCGCTGCACTCGAGGATCCGTCTGTTTCGTTCATCTCTCCATTCCGCAAAAAAGCGCTACAAACTTCGCAAATATGGATTATTTATACCCAAACTTGCAAGTACTTGCACCTCAATTTTTTCCATTTTTGTAGCATCTACGTCCTTTCGATGTTCATAGCCCAGCAAATGAAGCACTGAGTGGATAATCAAATGGTATAAGTGGTGTTCAAAATCGATTTTTGAAGTATCTGCTTCTTTTTTACATAAATCATATGCGATTGCTATATCGCCTAATTCAAAAGGCTCAACATTTGACTCAAGTTTTGAAATGCTTTTTATTAAACGAGTTTTAGGCGTGGAGGGGAAAGACAATACATTCGTTGGATTATTTTTGCCTCTAAATTGGGCATTTAACCCTCTTATTTTTCGGTCACTGCATGCCAGAATACAGCAAATAAAATTTTCTGACTTTAGGTTTAACTGCGAAAGTGTTTCTTTAAAAGCAGCATTTGCTATCTGCAGTAAATTTACCGTTTTCCAACGAGTATCTTCCACAATTAAATCGACGCTCATCTCGCTACTTATCCAATTTAACACTATTTAATTTTCGTTTGCTATCCTCGTCATACGCTTCAATAATTGATGCTACAAGAGGGTGGCGGACAACATCACGTGCTGAAAAATAGTTGAAACTAATCTTTGGCTTTGAGCCGAGTAATCGTTCAGCTTCTACAAGCCCAGACGTCGTGCCTTTGGGTAAATCAATCTGTGATTTGTCGCCAGTAATGGCCATCTTACTCCCTTCCCCAAGTCTTGTTAAAAACATCTTCATTTGCATTGAGCTGGCATTCTGAGCTTCGTCGAGTACGATAAAGGCGTGTGACAAAGTGCGACCACGCATAAACGCTAGAGGAGCAATTTCTATTCGCTTTTCTTCTATCAGTTTGGAAAGTTTCTTGCCTGGAAGGAAATCGTTTAAAGCATCATACAAAGGCTGCATGTAAGGATCAACTTTATCTTTCATATCACCAGGTAGATATCCAAGTTTTTCTCCTGCCTCTACTGCTGGACGGCTAAGCACTATTCTGTCTACTTCGCCATTTATAAATTTTGATACCGCTACAGCCACAGCAAGATAGGTCTTACCCGTTCCTGCAGGACCTATGCCGAATACCAATTCATTTTTCATAAGAGAAAATGCAAAAGCTTTCTGAGCATTTGTTCTTGGTTCAATCGTCTTTTTACGAGTTTTTACTTCCAAGTTGGGTTTTTTGAGTAAATCAACTTGATTGCCCCGTTGATCAGCATCCACCAAATTTTTGTTACCCATAACTTCACGCAATTCACGATCAATATCACCACTACCAAGTGATTTGCCATTTTCAAGACGGGCGTACAGTGCCTCTAAAACTACTTGACCATTGGACCTTGCAAATTCGTTTCCTAATAAAATTATTTCATTGCCTCTTCTAATTATTTGCAATGCTAGCTTTTGCTCTATCTCTGCAAGGTTTTTGTCGAATTCTCCACAAAGATCAATTAAAAGCCTATTTTCAGGAAACACTATATTTGTCTGATCTTGTTGTTGTCGCTCTTCTATTCCGTCAGCTGTTCTAGAGATCACCAACAATTCCTTTCTTAAGTTTCAGGCTTAAGGCGCCAAACTCGACTGAGCATTTGTCAAACATAGCATTAATTTACAACAGATCCACTAAGGGAATTAGCGTTACTTTTTGTGATATGTACTTGCTTTAATTCACCCACCGATATTGTTGGATCAGTTACGTTTACGGCGTGTAAGTATTCTGACTTCCCAACAAGCTGATTGTCAAATCGACCTTTGCGCTCGAACAATACCTGAACTTTTCTATCAATCATCTCGTCTTGTATACTTTTTTGCTGTTTCTTAATAAGATCTTGAAGTTCGTGAAGTCTCGCAGTTTTAATCTCTTCAGATACCTGATCACGTTCTGCAGCAGGAGTACCTGGGCGCGTTGAATATTTAAATGAAAAAGCTTGTCCGTATTCAATATTTTTGATCAACGAAATTGTATCATTGAAATCTTCGTCGGTCTCTTCTGGAAACCCTACAATAAAATCGCCCGAAATGAGGATGTCTGGGCGAGCTTCCCTAATTTTTGAGATCAAAGAAAGATAACTTTCCGCGTCATGAGACCTATTCATCCGTTTCAAAATCCTGTTAGAGCCAGATTGTACAGGGAGGTGCAGGTATGGCATTAGTTTCTTACATATTCCGTGGGCTTCAATTAAATCATCTGTCATATCATTGGGGTGACTAGTGGTAAAGCGAATTCGAGCCAATCCGTCAATCTTTTCCAATTCCCAAATTAACTGAGCTAAACTCCGTTCCTTTCCGTCTGATCCTTCCCCGTGGTACGCATTTACATTTTGTCCGAGCAACGTGATCTCTCTCACTCCGCTGTCAACTAATTGTTTAGCCTCGTCTAATATCCGCGAAACTGGCCTGGAACTTTCAGCGCCGCGTGTGTAAGGAACTACACAAAAAGCACAAAATTTATCGCAACCTTCCTGTACCGTTAAAAAAGCCGAAGGACCTCTTTGAGCTGAACGTACTCCTCTCAACATCGAAAATTTATCTTCCTTTGGAAAATCAATATCAATCTGTTTTCTGCCTTCCACTGCATTTGCTGCTAAATCAGCAATATTTTGATAGCTTTGAGGGCCTACTACTAAATCTACCAAAGGCTGCCGCTTAATTATTTCCTCACCCTCGGCTTGAGCAACGCACCCTGCTACACCAATTTTCAGATCAGGATTGTAAGTCTTTAAATCCTTAAATCTTCCTAGCTCAGAATAAACTTTCTCGGCTGCTTTTTCTCTAATGTGGCAGGTGTTTAAAAGTATCATATCTGCTTCATCAGGATTAAGTGTTTTTTCATATCCATTTTCGCCGAGTGCTTCAGACATGCGTTCACTATCGTAAACATTCATTTGGCAGCCGTATGTTTTAACGTATAGCTTCTTTGTATTCTTCATTTGTATTTGGCTCGTGTCCTAGAATGAACGTGCTATATCAAGTTTACAAAAAATCGCAATGCAAAGATAAATATTAGTTTATATTGGGCATTTAAATGTTTGATCTATTGACTTTGCTTTTGTTAAATTAAGTCAAACTGGGTAAGAGATAAAACAATAGAGGCTCCCATGGAAAAGTTTGGTAAAAGCCAATCAGTATTACGTACTGAAGATAACCGTTTTTTGACTGGCAAAGGCAGATACATCGACGATGCCACTCCCGCAGGTTCATTTTTTGCATATTTTTTGAGAGCCCAAGTAGCGCATGCCGAAATAAAAAGCCTCTGTATCGACGATGCTAAGAAAGCTGCTGGCGTAAGGGCAATTTTTACAGCTGAAGATTTAAAAAATAATAATGTCAAAAATGATTTAGTAGGTGTCACAGTAAAGAACCGCGATGGAACTGACGGTGCCTGTCCAAAAAGGCCGCTACTAGCAACGGATCGGGTTCGCTTTGTTGGTGAACCTATCCTATTAATAATCGCCGACTCTACTGAAAATGCAAAAGATGCAGCCGAATTAGTTGACATTGATTATAATGATTTGCCAGTGTCGATAGATTTGGCGATTGGTAAAAATACAATTCACCCTGAGGCTCCCGGAAACGTGGCATTCGAATGGGAATTGGGAGATAAACTTAAAACAGACGCGGTTTTTAAGAATGCAGACAAAGTTGTTTCGATGGAGGTGGCAAATAATAGAATTATTGCCAACTCAATGGAGCCGCGCGGTTGTTATGCTCAGTGGGAAAATAATAAGTTGCATCTGTCAGTGAGTGGACAGGGCGTGTGGACTCATAAAAGATTTTTATCAGAAATATTAGGATTGAAAGGTGATCAAATTAGAGTAACAAACCCGGACGTCGGTGGTGGTTTTGGAATGAAAGCGATGGGCTATCCTGAAGAGTTTCTGGTGTCTTTTGCATCTATTCAGTTGGAAAAACCTATCAGATGGATGTCTGAGCGCACTGAAGCCATGTTAAGTGATAACGCGGGTAGAGACCTAAAACATTTTGCGGAATTGGCTTTCGACAAAGCCAATAAAATTCTAGCCTATAGAGTCAATACGTTTTGCAATCTTGGCGCATACAATTCCCGGTTTGGCCAAAATATTCAAACAGCTTTGTTTTCAAAGGTACTCATGGGGGTTTATGACGTTCAGACTACCTATCTTAACGTGGTGGGTATTTACACTAACACTACTCAAGTCGATGCTTACCGGGGGGCAGGGCGTCCAGAAGCGATTTATTTGCTCGAACGTATGATGGATCGTGCAGCTCGGGAATTAAAAATTGACCCTCTGGAATTGCGACGCCAAAATTTCATTAAAAAAGGTTGTTTTCCTTATCGCTCATCAACTGGAGAAATAATTGATGTCGGAGATTTTGATAGAGTGCTTTCAGCTGCTGAGATATCTGCTGACATAAAAGGCTTCAAAAGGCGTAAAAAAGAAACTGAAGCTACAGGTAAGTTGCGGGGTTTAGGACTGTGTTATTACATAGAAAGCATTTTGGGAGATCCCAGCGAGGAAGCAAAAGTAGTTTTTCAGGAAGATGGTGAGGTTAAGATTTTCGTTGGAACCCAATCCAATGGTCAGGGACACGAGACTGTTTTCGCTCAATTTCTTTCTGATCAGACTGGTATACCTACCGAAAAAATTACTGTTATCCAGGGTGATAGTGATCTTATACCTAATGGTGGAGGAACGGGCGGATCAAGATCTGTAACTGTTCAAAATAACGCTACTTTGGCGACAGTTGACAAGGTTATCCAGTCGTTTTCTCAATATCTTGCAGAAAAGCTAGGATTTGATGTTAAAAATATTGAATTCGATGATATTTCATTTCGAATAAACGGCTCAAATTATAGCCCAAATATGCTTGAAGTAGCGAAAATGGCATATGAAGATGAGAGGTTAGATCTTGTCACGCATTCCGCAAGAGCTACGCTGGAAGCCAGATCTTTTCCTAACGGAGCACATTTTGCTGAGATCGAAGTTGATCCTGAAACGGGCTTTGTGCAAGTTGTAAGGTATTCGGTTGTTGATGATTTTGGTAACTTAATCAACCCGATGCTGGCTGAAGGACAAGTGCACGGTGGAGTTGCTCAAGGCATAGGTCAGGCTTTATATGAGCATGTAGTTTTTGATCAAGAGGGTCAATTACTGACAGCCTCTTTTATGGATTATGGAATGCCTCGAGCTCAAGATCTCCCATATTATAAATTCGAAACCGAATGCGTTCCATCGACGGCTAACATTATGGGCATGAAAGGATGCGGTGAGGCAGGGACAGTTGGAGCGCTGGCAGCAGTTGCAAATGCTGTTCAAGATGCATTATGGGAAATTGGCATTCAGCAAGTCGATATGCCTTTTACCAGCGAAAAGATTTGGTCTATGATCAACTCAGGCAACTTGGCCGCAGAATAAAAAATAACTTTTTACAATGAGATTGTGATGAACCTTTCGGACGAATTTTTGAAGAATATTCTGACGTCTACCAAAACAATTGCGATGGTTGGCCTGAGTATGAATGAGACCAGACCGAGTTATTTTGTTGGACGATATCTTCATCGACGAGGTTACAAAATTATACCGATAAATGCAGGACATGGGGGAAAATATTTCTTTGGTCAGTTAGTGAAGTCTAGCATTAATGAAATTGATGAACCCGTTGATATGGTGGATATTTTCAGAAAACCGGAGGCAGTTCCTCAAATCATTGATGATAGCTTGACTAAATTGAAAGGCTTGAAAACGATCTGGATGCAAATTGGAATAAAACACGAAACTTCGGCTAAAAAAGCAAGACAATTAGGGTTAAATGTGATCGAAGACAGATGTCCAAAAATAGAGCATCAAAGGTTGTTTGGCGATCTTAGAAAAGCAGGGTTTGCGACTAACATAATTTCATCGCGTTTATAATCTATCTTCTTTTTCCTCAAGCCCAGATTTATTTGATCTCCTATTTAATTCTTTCATTACATCGTCAAAATTTATATTTCTAGATTTTAGCATAACTAGGTAATGAAAAATAACGTCAGCCGCTTCCGCTATAAGAGCCCTTTCGTCGCCTTTTACAGCTTCTATGATTGCTTCTACCGCTTCCTCTCCAAACTTTTCAGCACATTTCTCGGGTCCCTGAGCTAGAAGCTTAGCTGTCCAACTTTCTGATGGATCAGCGTTAGCACGCGAATTAATCGTTTTAACTAAATCTTCTAATTTCATTTGTTCAATCTGACTGGTATTCCAGCTTTGTCCATATGTTTTTTCGCTTGCTTTATAGTATATTCACCAAAATGAAATATAGAAGCTGCTAGAACAGCAGACGCACCGCCTTTTAATACCCCGTCAACTAAATGGTCTAAATTACCGACACCTCCAGAAGCGATAACTGGTATCTTTACAGCGTTCGAAATTTCCCGGGTCATTTCCAAATTGAAGCCTGATTTTGTCCCGTCTTTGTCCATTGATGTAAGTAGTATTTCACCAGCACCTTTTTTTTCAATGAGACGGGCAAACTCAACTGCGTCAATACCCGTTGGTTTTCTTCCTCCGTGAGTGAAAAGTTCCCACTTTCCAGATGGAGCAGCTTTTGCGTCAATTGCGCAAACTATGCACTGAGAACCAAATCTATTGGCAGCATCTGAAATAACGTTAGGATTTTTAACAGCAGCAGAGTTAAAACTTACTTTATCTGCTCCTGCCAATAAAAGATTTCTTACGTCGTCTGACGTTCTAACGCCTCCGCCGACTGTCAGCGGAATAAAACATTTTTCAGCTGTTTTTTGGACAATCGAGTAAGTCGTTGCCCGGTTTTGATAAGTGGCGTTGATATCCAGAAAACAGAGTTCATCTGCGCCTTCTGTGTCATAACGTTCCGCGGCTTCCACCGGGTCGCCAGCGTCTCTTAATCCAACAAAATTAATGCCTTTTACAACCCTACCGTCGGCAACGTCTAAGCATGGAATTATTCGACATTTAAGCATTGAGAATATCTAATGCCTGCTGAATAGTAAATTTCTGATCGTAAAGTGCTCGTCCCGAAATAGCACCGTTCAGTTGGGCTCCACATTCCTTAAGTGCTTTTAGGTCACTTAGGGAGCTGACCCCGCCTGACGCTATAATAGGGATAGAAACTGCACTGGCCATTTCAGCGGTAGCAATCACATTTGGACCCATCATTGCCCCATCCCTATCAATGTCAGTATAAATGATCGCTGCAACACCGTCATTTTCATATTTTTTGGCAAGCTCTGTGGCCCAGACATTTGTTTCTTTCGCCCAGCCATCCGTAGCTACGCGCCCATTTCTTGCATCTATTCCAACGGCTATTTTTCCTGGGTACTTATTCGCCGCGAGCCTTACCAGTGATGGGTTTTCAACTGCTACTGTCCCTAGAATTACGCGGTTAAGACCTTTTGAAAGCCACATGTCAATCGTTTCGATATCCCTAATCCCTCCACCTAGTTGGATTGGAATCTTGCATTTTTTAGTAATATCTTCTACTATGTCCGCATTAATGGGTTTCCCTTCAAAAGCGCCGTTTAAGTCCACCAGATGTAGCCATTGGCATTGCTGATCGACAAAGCTCAATGCTTGATCGATTGGACTATCGTTGAATACGGTTGATTTATTCATATCGCCGCGGAGCAGTCTAACTGCTTTTCCGTCTTTTAGGTCAATCGCCGGGTATAAAATCATAAAAGTCCTCAACTCACCAATCGGGTATTTCGCAGCTTTATATCTAATTTGCAATGCGAGACAACAAAAGGCTTGAAACTAGGCGTGAAGATGGTCAACATCTGTAATGTTAGGGAGGAAAATTAATGAAAACATTTTTATCGGTCACGTTCGCTGGCTTATTTTTAGCTTTCACGGCAACTGCGGACCCTATATTTGGTGTGTGGAAAACTCAGCCAGGAAACGAAGGAAATTATGCTCATGTGGAAATTAAAGAGTGTGATGGAAAGATTTGTGGAGAATTGATCAAAGCGTTTGACTCTTCTGATAAAGAAGTTGAATCCAAAAATATTGGCCGTAATATTATTATTGGGATGTCACCTAAAAAAGGCAGTAAATACGGTGGAGGTAAGATCTGGGCTCCCGATGAGGATAAAACTTATAGATCAAAGATGAATCTAGTCGGTGATAATGATCTGAAAGTTTCTGGATGCATAGCAATAATATGTCGTAAGCAAGACTGGACGCGCGTTAAATAATCACAGGTTAGTGATTAATTTAACATATTGCTACGGACTCCATGAAAGAAAGTTTTCTATCATTTTTAGCCCTGTCTGACCACTTTTTTCTGGGTGAAATTGAAGTCCCACCATGTTATCCTTGCCGACTACAGCGGTAATATCTGTTCCATAATCTGTGTGAGCTAGGCGTTGCCCTTGCTTTTTTAGTATCATCTGAAAAGAATGCACGAAATAAACATGATCACCATTATGAATGCTTCTGAGAACTGGGTGTTTGCTTTCTATGTTTAATGTATTCCAGCCCATGTGAGGGATTTTAAAGGATTTATCTTTAGGATTTATTTTTTTGACTTCTCCATCAATCCAATCAAGGCCCTCAGTTTCTTGGTATTCATAACTTTTTGTTGCCATTAATTGCATGCCGATGCAGATGCCCAAAAAAGGCCGGGATTTCTCAACTACACCATACACCATGGCCTCATACGCTTCAGACGACATCAATTCTGCTTTGCAAGAAGGAAATGCACCATCCCCTGGAAGTACTAGTCGATCAGCAGAAGAAATGATTTTTGGATCACTTGTTACAACAACGGAACCTAAGTTATTTGAAGCGGTGATTTTTTCAAATGCTTTCTGTGCGGAATGAAGGTTTCCACTTTTATAATCGATTATAGCGGTAAGCATGTACTAAAGTGTACCTTTTGTAGAAGGCAAAGCTTCTAGATTTCGAGTATCTTTTTGAATGGCAGCTCTAAGAGACTTTGCAAATGACTTGAAAGTAGCTTCTGCAATGTGATGACTGTTGTACCCATGTAACTTCTCCATATGAAGAGTTATTCCGCCATGAGTAGAAACAGCTTGAAAGAATTCTCTGACGAGTTCGGTATCGAAGTTACCTATCTTGTCAGTTGGCATATCAATATCTAAGTATAAAAAAGGTCGACTAGATAAGTCTAATGCCGTTCTTATTAAAGTGTCATCCATGGGTAATAAGCACCAACCATACCTATTGATCCCTACTTTATCGCTAATGGCTTGAGTAAAGGCCTGTCCAAAAGCTATACCAGTGTCTTCGACGGTATGATGATCGTCAATATGAGTATCACCGTTGGCGTGGACTTCTAGATCAATCAATGAGTGGCGTGCCAATTGTTCCAGCATGTGGTCAAAAAAACCAACACCTGTATTGATTTCGTATTTGCCTGTGCCGTCTAAATTTAACGACACAGAGATTTCTGTTTCAGCTGTTTTTCTTTCAATTTTCCCACTACGCATGCTTGGCTCGTTCTTTCTAAAGCAATTATTTTATATTAATGCGGCTATACTGAACAGATTGGTCAAGGCCAAGTCAAATTAATTATTAAGAATAAAATGTTGTTAAATTGTTACTTTTGTCGTCGTTAAACTGGCCGATTAATGTTGGCTTAAAATTCAAATTACATTTAGATGTTGACATTTTTAAAAAATTTGAGCCTTTGAAATTAATTCTTTTAATTCTATAAGCTCTCGCGAGGCCTCTATTTATTGGACAATGAATCATGGCAAATTCTTTTACAAAATCTGCAAAAAAAGTTTTAAAAACAGAGGCTGACGCTCTTGAAAAACTTAAAGATGATTTGCCGATTGATTTTAGTGACCTTGTGGAATTCATACTGAATTTGACCGGTCGAGTAATTGTATCTGGAGTGGGAAAATCTGGCCATATTGGAAATAAAATTGCTGCAACACTAGCCAGTACGGGTACTCCGGCTTATTTTGTGCATGCTACTGAGGCCAGTCATGGTGACTTAGGTATGATTACTGAGCAAGATCTCTGTCTACTTATCTCCAACTCTGGTGAGACGGTTGAAATGTTTGATATATTAACTCATGCCCGTCGCTTTAGCATTCCGATCGCTACTATGTCGTCAAATTGTGAAAGTACCTTAGTCAAAGCGGCAAACTTTCAATTATGCTTGCCAATGGCGGATGAGGCTTGCCCGATAGGCATGGCTCCGACAACCTCGACAACGATGATGCTAGCTCTCGGTGATGCCTTAGCGGTTGCATTAATGGAGGCAAAAAGTTTTAACGCTGAAAAATTCAAGATTTTCCATCCGGGGGGCAAACTTGGGGCAAAATTGATGACAGTAAGCCAATTGATGCATAAAGATGATGCAATACCTTTGGTAAAGACTGAAACTTCAATGAAGGAAACTTTACTAACTATGTCAACGAAAGGTTTTGGAATAGCTGCTATAGTTGATGAAATTGGTTCCTTAGTCGGGGTAATAACGGATGGTGATCTTCGCCGGCATATAGATGATCTTATGGGGAAAAATGCAGGGGATATTGCAAGCTTATCGCCAATTACGGTAGTTAGAGAAACTTTGGTGGTTGATGCTTTAAGTTTAATGCAGGATCGGAAAATAAGCGTATTAATTGTAACCTCTGCCGATAACAAACCTGTTGGGGTCATTCATATTCAGGATTTGTTAAGGGTAGGAGTTGCATGAAAGCCGTTATAATTATTCCTGCTCGATATGGTTCAACACGTTACCCAGGAAAACCGCTTGTAGAGCTTAGAACGAGAGAAGGAAAAAAATCTCTTATTCAGCTTAGTTGGGAAGCCGCTAATAAAGTTTCTGGTATAACAGAAATATACGTTGCAACGGATGACAAAAGAATTGAGGAACACGCAGTAACCTTTGGCGCGAAGGTTATTCGAACCTCGTCAAGGTGTAAAAATGGTACGGAAAGATGCGCAGAAGCAGTAAATAATGCGCAATTAGACGCTGAAATTATTGTAAACTTTCAGGGTGATGCACCTTTGACCCCAAGTTGGTTTGTAGAGGAAATAATTGCTGGTTTGAAGGCTGATAAAAGTGTTGATATGGCTACTCCAGTTTTGAGATTAGATCGAAAAAGTTATAATCTTTTTTCTGAAGATAGAAAATCTGACCGAGTGGGAGGAACCACAGTGGTATTTAATAAAGATATGTACGCTCTTTATTTCTCGAAAGAATTAATACCTTTTTTTGAAATATCCAAACTTGGTTCAAATGACGAAATACCATGTTTCCATCATGTTGGTGTTTATGCTTACAGAACGAATATCTTAAGGGACTATTTGGGGTGGCCTGAAAGTAACTTAGAAAAGTTAGAGGGCTTGGAGCAATTAAGGTTTTTATTCGAGAACAAACGAGTAAAGTGTGTCGAGGTAAATAGCAAAGGGCGTATTTTTTGGGAGTTAAATAATCCAAACGATGTCCGGCTAATAGAGGAAGTTTTATTCTAAGTGTCTGATAGTAATGTTATAAAAATTGGTGATATACCGGTTGGAGGAGATAATCCGCTGGCCTTTATTTTGGGGCCATGCCAACTAGAAAATCGTGACCACGCAATGTTTATGGCGGAGAAAATAACTAAGTTGTGTGCGCCATCTTCATCAAATTTTATATTTAAATCCAGTTTTGATAAAGCAAATAGATCTTCGATTGCATCAGCTAGGGGAGTTGGTATTGAAGAGGGGTTAAGAATCCTAGAAGAAATAAAGTTAACTTTCAATTGCCCCGTTATTACAGATATTCATAATGTTTCTCAATGTGTCACAGCCTCTGAAGTGGTGGATGTTTTGCAAATTCCGGCATTTTTATCTCGGCAAACTGATCTGTTGATTGCAGCTGGAGAAACTGGAAAACCAATAAATGTTAAGAAGGGGCAGTTTTTAGCGCCTTGGGAAATGACAAATGTTGCGGAGAAAATAGCTAGCACTGGGAATAAAAAAATATTGCTTTGTGAGCGTGGGACTAGTTTTGGATATAATACATTGGTTAACGATTTTCGTGGTCTAGAAATAATGGCTGAGACTGGATATCCAGTCGTTTTTGACGCCACTCATTCTGTTCAACAACCAGGCGGCAGAGGAAATAGTTCCGGTGGAGAAAGAAAATTTGTGGCTGCGCTTGCTCGGGCAGCTTGTGCAGTTGGTGTTGCTGCGGTTTTTATTGAGACGCATCAAGAACCAGATAATGCGCCTTGCGACGGTCCAAATATGATTGATGTGGCTGATTTGCAAAAACTGATTGAAAAGCTTCGTGTAATAGATGAATTAAGTAAGGCTATTTGAGTCAATTGAAAGAGCCCAAGGGGTATTTATTGACATGAAAGAGCTTAGTGATTTTGAGCAAAAGGGCTGGATTAAATTTAAGTTTGATCAGCGTGTAGCCCTTTGGGCTAATACTGCTAATTCAAAGATTACTTCAAAGCTTAAGAATAAAGAAATTTTTGATAGTAATTTAACCTGTCAGGGAACTTGGTTTGTTGGTGTAGATGCCTTAGAAAATGATACAAATGGAGCCTTAGGCGAAATATCACTAAGTGGACCATTTGAAAGCTTAATGAAGCGTACCGAAGCTCGCGGCCTTCATGCGGCTCAGGTTTCGATAATTTTCGAAGGCTACCCAAAGCCTAGAGATCAAGAAAGCGAAAGTTCTTTCAACTTTAGATTAAAAAGAGACGCAGCTCATGTAGATGGTTTAATAGCTGATTTTCCCGGGGGACCAAGAAAGTTAAAAGAGCCACATGCCTATGTGCTTGGAATTCCCTTAAATCAAGCACCAAAAGGCGCAAGTCCTGTTGTGGTCTGGGAGGGATCTCATCATTTAATTTCAAAGGCATTCAATAGTTTATTTTTGAACCGAGACCCTGAAAAATGGAAAGATTTGGATGTTCGCGAGGTTTATATGCAAACAAGAAAAAGCATATTTGAAAAATGTAAAAGACGCGTGCTGCATGCAAATTTAGGCGAAAGTTATATGATACACAGACTTTGCCTTCATGGAATAAGTCCCTGGGAACTTGAGATCAAAAACTTTAATGAAGGACGAAAAATAGCTTATTTTAGACCAGAACTTCAACATTTGGCTGATTGGCCAAAATTATCATAATTTCGCGACACGGGCTGCCCTGCCGCCACGACGTCTTTTAAATCTAAATGCACGCTTTGGTAATTCGTTAATGATTTGGTTTCTTTGTTCCGAGGGCAGACGTGACCAAGAAGAAATTTCTTCTATTGTTCTATGGCATCCAGTGCATAGCCTTTCACTACGGTGAATTACACATATTTTGATGCAAGGACTTTGGATTTCATCTCTTGTCCAAACTTCACTACCCAAAACTAGTTTCCTCCCAAAAGACACTTAGAATTTAATAATTGTCTAAAATCTTTAATCGATCCAAGAACCCTTGAAGTATATAAGCTGCTGCTACATGATCTATTACTTCTGCACGACGTTTTCGTGTTGTATCCGCCTCCAATAAAGCTTTTTCGGCGGCTACTGTTGACAGCCGCTCATCCCAAAAAGAAATTGGAAGCGTTGTTTTTTTTGAAAAATTTCTAGCAAATGCTCTCGTGGCCTGTGCTCTTGGTCCCTCACTCCCATCCATATTTTTTGGCAAACCAAAAACGATTCCGCAACAATCTTTAATGGAAATGATACCCAATAATTGATCAGAATCTATTGAAAACTTTTTCCGTTTGATAGTTTTAATCGGTGTGGCGACAGAAAGGATGATGTCGCTTACCGCAACGCCAATTGTTTTCGTTCCTAAGTCTAAGCCGATTAAGGAATTATTCGATTGGAGTTCATTCGCAAATTCGGAAACGTCTTCGTATATCATCTTGAAATACCAATTTCCTTTGCAATATTATCAATGACTCTCAGGTCCGCTGGTGAATTACTATAAATATTTAGGGCTTCTGCCCATATTTTTTTTGCACGATCTGAGTCACCAAGTACTGAAAGTGCCTTGATAAGTCTGGCCCACTCGTCTGATGTTCCTCCTTCAGTTGCTAAACGATTTGCCAAGCTTTCAACCATGTTAGAAATCATTTCTTGTCTTTCTTTTGTTTCCATTTCGCTGGAAGCTTCAATATCGGCTTTGGTTGGACCAGATTTAGAAATTTTTGTTTTTGAAGGAACCTCATATCGATTTTTTCCAGCTCGCCATGCGACTTCTCTAATTTGCTCGCGAATAAGAGGGATCCATGGTGCGTCATCTGGCCCTTCATTGAGAAGTTTTCGCC
>CACPBQ010000015.1 GCA_902632125.1 Paracoccaceae bacterium
CTTTTTTAACTGCTTTAGAAATACATGAAGAGGAGGGCGGTGTTGCTGGACGTGGGGCTAGATATACTAATAATCGCGACGTAATGGTTAGCGGTATGCGCGATTTGGGCTTTGAAACTCTACTAGACGAGAGGTGGCTGTCGCCAATTATCGTGACGTTTTTTTGTCCTGCAGACCAAGCATTTGAGTTTACAAAATTTTATGATCTTATGAAGAGTGAAGGCTATATTATTTATCCAGGCAAGTTAACTGTTGTTGATAGCTTTCGCATCGGCTGTATTGGTAGAATGGACAGCCATGTCATGAAAGGTGTTGTATCTGCTGCAAAAAAAGCACTTGAAGCGATGGGTGTAGAAAACGCAGCTCCGCCTGAGGCTGCATTTCTAGAAAGACAAAGACTATCAGAATTACAAGAATGAAGGGAATTCTTAATGAGAATTGAAAAAGAGGTTGAAGCAAATGGGCGAACATATAATCCGGCTTCAAATTGTGCGGTCGTAATTTGTCTTGATGGATGTGAACCAGAATACTTAGATATAGCAATATCCGAAGGATTAATGCCTAACTTAAAACGTATCCGAGCAGAGGGTACAGATGCACTCGCTCATTCAGTTATTCCATCTTTTACAAATCCAAATAATATGTCCATCGCTACTGGCCGTCCTCCCGCCATTCACGGAATCTGTGGTAATTTTTTATTTGATCCTGACACTGGCGAAGAAGTTATGATGAATGATGTGCGTTTCTTGCGTGCACCAACTTTATTCTCAAAATATTATGAAGCTGGATCGAGAGTTGCTGTAGTTACCGCAAAAGATAAGCTTAGAGCCTTACTGGGTGATGGCCTGAAGTTTGACAAAGGGCGGGCCATTTGTTTCTCTTCGGAGAAGGCTGACCAGGCGACAAAGGGTGATAATGGCATACAAAATGCCAGCGAATGGCTCGGTCGGCCAGTTCCCGAAGTATATTCAGCCGATCTTTCAGAATTTGTCCTGGCCGCTGGTGTAAAGATTTTAAAAGAGTGGTCACCAAATGTTATGTATCTTTCAACCACTGATTACATTCAACATAAATTTGCACCAAATCAACAGGGTGCCAAAGATTTTTATATTATGGCCGATGCTTATATTGGCGAACTTGATGCTTTGGGCGCCGCATTGGTAGTAACAGCTGATCATGGGATGAAGCCAAAACACGACGCTAATGGAGAGCCTATGGTTGTTTATGTTCAAGATCTATTAGATCAATGGTTGGGCGAGGCAAAAGCGAGAGTGATTTTACCAATTACCGATCCCTATGTTGTTCATCATGGCGCACTTGGATCGTTTGCAACTGCGTATTTGCCTGCAGAAGTAGATACTGTTGAAATAACTGAAAAGTTATCCAATATTGAGGGAATTTTATTAGTAATTAATAAATCAGAAGCTGTTAAAAGATTTGACCTTCCGCCGGATAGGATAGGGGATATCGTTATTATTTCCACAGAGAATATGACCTTGGGAACTTCTGTTGATCGTCATGATCTTGAAGCTTTGAAAGAGCCGTTAAGAAGCCATGGGGGTTTAACTGAACAGGAAGTTCCTTTTATAGTAAATCGTAAAATTGATTTGCCTGAAGTGCCAAATTTAAGAAACTACGATGCCTTCTTTTATGCAAGTATTGCAGCAAATACGTGATGCAATAACTTTCAATAAACGAATTTAGTCACAAATAAGGAGATCACTTATTATGTCAAAACGAACTATTCGTAACGAAGCAATGCGCATTGGTGGCGAGAAAATCTTCACTGATAAAACTGTCGATGTAACTTACCCTTATACTGAAGAAGTAATAGCCACGGTGCCTGCTGGCATAGCAGAACATGCAAAGAAGGCATTTGAAATTGCATCAAATTACAAGCCTTCTTTAACACGGTATGAGAGACAACAAATATTATTTCGCGCTGCAGAAATTATAAGAGATAGACGTGAAGATATTGCCCATTGGTTAACTTTGGAGTTAGGCATTTGTCAACAACACGCTCTATACGAAACAGGACGGTCTTACGATGTTTTTACTTTAGCCGGCCAACTCGCTATCCAAGATGATGGCGAAATTTTTTCATGTGATTTAACACCTCATGGCAAAAGTAGAAAAATTTTCACGAAGAGAGAACCTGTCCGTAGTATTTCAGCGATTACTCCTTTCAATCATCCACTGAATATGGTTGCCCATAAAATAGCCCCTGCTATTGCGACAAATAATTGTGTGGTTTGCAAACCAACAGAACAGACGCCGCTTACGGCCATAACCTTGGCTGACATATTGTATGATGCTGGTTTACCCCCAGAAATGTTTCAAATTGTAACAGGTCTGCCCCAAGATATTGGAGGAGAAATGATAACAAATCCCAATATTGATATCATTACTTTTACTGGTGGTGTTCCAGTGGGGAAAATGATTGCTGAAAAGGCAGGGTATAAAAGGACTGCCTTAGAGCTTGGAGGTAATGATCCTTTGATAATCTTGAATGATCTCAAGGAAGGTGATTTTGACAAAGCCGCCACTATCGCAGTAGCAGGTGCGACTGGGAACTCTGGTCAGCGCTGTACTGCTGTGAAAAGAATATTAATTCAGGAAAGTATTGCGGATCAAGTGGTTCCACTGATACTCGAAAAAGCTCAGTCTATCAAATATGGAGACCCAATGGATCCAGATACTCAACTTGGATGCGTTATAAATGCTAAAGCAGCCGAGCTTTTTGAAAAAAGAGTTTTCGAGGCAGAAGCTAAGGGCGCAAAAATTTTATATCATCCAGGTCGTGATGGCGCTTTACTGCCCCCAATAGTGATAGACCACGTGCCTCATGAATGTGATTTAGTCATGGAGGAAACATTTGGTCCAATTGTACCGATAGTTCGAGTCCCTGACGACGATCTAGAAGTTATGGCTATTTCAAATAGCACTGAGTTTGGCCTTTCCTCTGGAGTATGTACAAATGATTTAATCCGGGCAACAAACTACATTGAGGGACTTGACGTGGGAACAGTCAATATTTGGGAGCAACCAGGATATCGAATAGAAATGTCTCCTTTTGGTGGTATAAAAGACTCTGGTAACGGTGTAAAAGAAGGTGTTCTCGAAGCTATGAAATTCTTCACAAATGTTAAGACTTATTCGCTTCCTTGGCCCAGCTGACCATCAAAAAGTTTCGGTTTGAGAAAATTAGATGACCGTTTCGGTCTTCAGTCTGGTTTTACTGGCTGCGGCTCTTCACGCGATTTGGAACGCTGTTATCAAGGGCACTGGTGATAAGACAATCGCCATTGGTCTGGTTGCCTTGGGCCATATGGTGTTGGGGTTAATCGGTGCTGCGATTTTGCCGCTTCCCGATATTAAAGTTATTCCATTTATAATAGCCTCTACTTTGATACACTGGGGTTATTATTACGGCTTAACCACGGCATATAAGTTTGGAGACCTATCTCTGATTTATCCAATTGCGAGGGGAATAAGCCCTGTGATAGTGACCTTCTTTGCTTTTTTCTGGATTGATGAGCGTTTGAGCTGGGTGGAAATGAGTGGTGTGCTCTTGATTTCAAGTGGTATTTTATTTTTAGGGTTGAGGTCATTATCTAATGAAAAGTCCATTACTGCTTTAGTCTTTGCTTTGACAACAGGAATGCTAATTGCCGCTTATTCTGTAACTGATGGGTTTGGAGTGCGCCTTACAGAAAATCCACTTTCTTATATAGTCTGGCTATTTATTGCTGAAGGTTTTGTAGTATTTTACATCTTTGGCAGGTTCAGGTTGAGACTACTAAAATCATCACTTTCTGAAATACTGCTGGGCTTTTTTGCTGGAGTTGTTTCTACAGTTGCTTATGGTTTAGCGTTATACGCAAAAAGCCTTGCTCCACTTGGAATTGTTACGGCATTACGTGAAACTTCTGTTATTATTGCCACTCTTATTGGGGTATTTTGGTTCAAAGAAAAACCAATTGGTTATCGTCTTGGTGCAGCAAGTATAGTATTCTGTGGGATTATTTTTCTGGCTCTTTAGAGGAGGTCAGGACACTTCTTTTATACCAGCCTCTATAACGTCAAAAGCTTCGTTTAATTCTCTTTCGGTAATTGTCATTGGTGGACAAAGAGTTAGAATGCAACCCCCGCCAACTTTGTAGCTCAATCCATTCGACAGAGAATGATAAAGAACTTCTTCAGCTTCTTTTTGCGCAGGTTTGCTGTTTTTTGTGAGTTCTATGCCAAAAAATAAACCTAAACCTCTTACGTCAGAAATGATTGAATATTTTGATTTTATTTCCGCTAAGCGTTTCAGGCCTTTTCCCCCAAGTATCACTGAGTTGTCGATTAATTTTTCTTCTAAAAGACATTCAATTGTTGCAAGAGCAGCCGCACATCCAACAGAACTCTTTTCATGTGTATAGTGACCAAGAGCTCTATCCCCAACAATATCTAGGTCTTCCCGAACTATGAGAGCAGCCATTGGAAAAATGCCACCACCTAGACCTTTTCCAACAACCAGCATGTCAGGGACAACGTCGAAGTGTTCACAAACAAACATTTTACCCGTACGACCCATCGCTGACGGGATTTCATCAAATATCAACAAGATATCGTTATCATCACAAATACTTCTTACCCGTTTCCAATAATTTCTTGGTGGGAGCTCCACAGTCGTCCATCGCATGGGTTCCGCAATTAGTGCCCCTATATCTCCTTCCATTTCGATGACATATTTTAAGTATTCAATACAGCCATCATGATTTTCATCACGGCAATTGAAGTGGCATCTCCCTCGCCTTGGAGGAGGAATATGCTCCGATCCTGGCATGAGTGGCCCAACATCTTTTCGAAATAGACTTTCACCACCAATTGAAATTGCATCTAGAGATGCACCATGAAAACTGTCCCACATTGAGATTGTTTTGTGTCGGCCTGTAGCATATCGAGCAAGCTTCAAGGCCATACCTATCGCATTTGTGCCTCCGGGAGCGAATAGCATTTTGTTTAGATTACCGGGAGCTAATTCGGCGAGCTTACGAGCCAAATCTATTGCCGTCTGGTTTGTATATCTTCGCGGACAAAAAGGTAGTTGGTCTAACTGGTCTTTGATGGCTTTTACCACTCTTGGATGTCCGTGTCCCACTTGGTGAACACTATTGCCGTGAAAATCCATAATTTTACGACCTTGAATATCTTCTATATATATACCTTCACTTTTATTAATAATATTTAAGCATGGGCTTGATAGAGATTGATGCAAAAAGAATTGTGCGTCGTCTTCTAAGAGTTTCCGTGTTTTGGGGTCTATGTGTTTTTTAGCCCATTCTTTTCTTTGTTTAGAAAAATTGACATCCCCTTCTGTTAAACCTGTCTGTGATTTAGTATCAAATTTTTGTCTCATTCTTGGTTTTCCATCTTAAAAAAGGGATCTCGCCAACCTAAACCACCTTCTGTTGAGCCAGACGGACGGTACTCACAGCCAAAAGCTCCTTGATACCCAAGCTGCTTAAATTCTGGTAAAATATCACTATAGTTTAGAGCTCCTGGGAATGGCTCAGCTCTATTTTCAGCAGCAGCAATTTGAACATGTCCAATTTTATCAGCATGATCTGCAAAATTTTTAACTAAGTCGCCACTTTCTTTGTAGATATGGTAGCAATCAAACATTATTTTTAATCTTGGATGATCGATTTTATCTATAATAGCTGCTGCCTGTTCAATTGTTCTTAGAAAGTAACCAGATAACTGTTCTTCGCAGACGGGTTCAATCAGAATAGAAATTTTTGAATTATCCAGTGCAAATTTTAAATTTGATATAAATGTACTTTTCGAAGTTTTATTATACTCTGTGATGCCGGACAAGATGTGGAGGCCTTTTGCTCCAAGATCTTCTGCTATTGTTATAGCGTCTTTGATTTCATTTCTGGCTTTGTCTAATTGGTCAGGAATTGCCGCACACCCAAAAGTATCGCCCATCCTGACATTCATTCCGTTCACATTTAACTCTATCTTTGAAAGTAGATTTTTTAATCCAGCTAAATTTTCTTTGTGAGGTTCGTCATGGAACTCCAAAGAGCTGAAGCCATGGCGCTTTGCCATTTTTAATCGGTCAATAAAAGGCAATTCTTTCCACAAATAACCGGTGTTAGCTGAAAAGTTAAAATCCAAAATTATTTATCTCTCAGTTTAGGGTATCAGTACTTCCCGGATTGTTTTTGCATCATCAAGACGGTCCATTGCCTCATTTAGGTCGCCAAAATTAATTTTACGAGACATGAGTTTGTTGACTGGTAGAACACCTGTTTGGAACATATTCAAATAGCGAGGTATATCGCGTTTAGCGACACAACTCCCCATATATGAACCTCGAAGGCATCTTTCTTCTGCAGCTATTTTTAAATGTGATAAATTGATTTCAGCTTCAGGCCCTGGCATGCCTGCTGCAACTGTTGTTCCGCCCCGTCTGGTTATTTCGTATGCTGTCTGCAGTGCGCGGCCCGACCCTGCGGTTTCAACGGCAATATGCACGCCTCCGTTGGTTATTTTATGTACTTGTTCAATAGCGTCGTTGTCAGCTGCATTGATAGCATGATGAACTCCAAGTGCTTTTGCAAATTCGAGTTTTTCTTCACTTAAATCTATGGCTATTACTTTCCCTGCTCCCAAAGCTAAAGATGCTAAAACTGCACTTAGCCCAACACCACCAAGTCCTACGACACCAATGAACTGACCAGCTTTAGCATCAGCAGTATTAATCACTGAGCCTACGCCGGTTACCACTCCACAACCAAAAAGTGCTGCTTGTTCAAACGGGATCGATTTGTCAATCTTAACCAATGCTTCTTTTGATAACACTGAGTACTCCGCAAACCCAGCAACACCGGAATGGTGGTGGATCGATTTACCTTTTTGGCTCAGCCTGGTTGTTCCATCTCTCAAAACTGCCTTTGCATTTGCAACTGTAGCAGGTTCGCAGAGGGCCGGTCGGCCGGAGCTACACATTTCACAGAGGCCACAGCTTGCAACATAGGAGGGCACCACATGATCACCAATTTCGAAGCCTTCAACGTTTTCCCCAATTTTGGTAATAATACCAGCCGCCTCATGTCCTAGTACGATTGGCATAGGCTTTCCACGCTCACCACTAATTGCAACCAAATCGGAATGACAAAGACCAACGGCTTTGACTTTAATCATTACTTCGTTTGATTTTGGTGGATCTAGCTCAACTTCTTCAATAGAGAGTGGTTTGCTTTCAGTGTAAGGTCTGGGTAACCCCGATTGACGTAAAACTGCTGCCTTTATTTTCATAATGTCACCCACAATAAAATTTAATTTGAGTTTTTAGGCTGCGGCTTCCTCCAATGAAGCTTCCAGAATATCCAAGCCTTCTCCTATAACTTTGAGATCTGCTGATAAAGGTACCAAAATTCTTATAACATTTCGCGTTGGGCCTGCTGTTACAAGGATAAGGCCTTTTTTAAGTGCTATTTGAGCTACTTTAGCGGCCATATCACCGTCTGGTTCTAGAGACTCACGATCCTTAACGAGCTCAATAGCATTCATACAACCTAGGCCGCGAACATCGCCAATATTTTGCATAGAATTTTTTAAAGACATTTCTCTAAGACGCTTATCTATGACTTCCCCAATCTCTAAGCCTTTTGCCAGCAAACCATCTTTTTCAATTGTCTCTAATACTGCAAGAGCGGCTGCACAGGCCATTGGATTGCCACCAAATGTACCACCTAGACCCCCAGGTGGGACGGTATCAATAACGCTAGCTTTTCCAACTACTCCAGATATCGGTAGACCTCCGCCTATACTTTTTCCTACACAAGTTAAATCTGGATCAATACCGAAGTGTTCCATAGCAAACATTTTGCCAGTACGACCAATTCCTGATTGAATTTCGTCAGCGACCATGACAATTCCATGCTCATCACATAACTCACGTAAATACGACACAAATTCCTGAGTGGCTATATTATAACCGCCTTCCCCTTGAACAGGTTCAAAAAATATTGCTGCAATTTGATCAGCTGGGCAGTCACTTCTGAATAATGTTGCAAAGGCCCTTTTTGTATCTTCCAAAGTTATGCCTCGGAATTCGTCAGGAAAGGGAAGTCTGTAAATATCGCCTGGGAACGGGCCAAATCCTTGTTTGAATGGTATCATTCTCGCACTCAATGCCATCCCCATGTATGAGCGTCCGTGATATCCATTGGTAAAAGTAATAATTGCAGGGCGTTTTGTGTAATACCGAGCTACTTTAACGGCGTTTTCAACTGCTTCTCCCCCAGCGGAAAAAAACATGGATTTCTTTTTGAAATCACCTGGATAAATGTCGTTTAAGCGTTCAGCTAGTTCTATGTAGCTTTCATATGGTGTGACTTGAAAGCAAGTATGGGTTAGCGTATCCAGCTGGGTTTTTATAGCGTCCACAACTCTGTGATTACGGTGACCTGTATTTTGACAACCAATCCCACCGCAAAAATCTATGTACCGTTTGCCTTCAACGTCCCATATCTCAGTATTTTCTGCTCGGTCAGCTATAAAAGTAGAAGAGTAGGCGATGGCTTTGGCTACAGAGTCATCGCGTCTTAATTCAAATTCCTTATTTGTTGCCATTGATTAACATCCCCATCCATACGGTATTACCCGTAAACATATGCCGGTAGCCAAGTGGCTAGAGCGGGCCATTGAAAAACTAAATAAATAGCTATGAGCTGAAGAATTACAAAAGGAATTATGCCTTTGTAAATATCTTTCATTGCCACACCAGGGGGGCTGATGCCTCTCATATAAAAGAGGGCGTATCCTACTGGTGGGGTTAAAAAAGACGTTTGGAGTGTTACTGCCACTAAAATCGTGAACCAAACGAGCACTGGTTTGTCGACCACTCCATAACCGCTTATCGCTAAGTCCATGGCACCAATAACTGGAACAAGCAGTGGCAATACAATAAAAGTTATTTCAATCCAATCTAGGAAAAAGCCAAGTAGAAATACACAGACTATTACAAAAAGAATAATGCCATTATCGCTGAAGGGTAATGACGTCAGGGCCTCCTCTATGATTTCATCTCCACCTAAAGCGCGAACAACAAAAGCAAAAACAGTTGCGCCAATTATTATGCAGAAAATATAGCCCATGGTATTGAAAGTGCCGTAAAGAGCCTCTTTCAACATTGGTAAATTTAGTTTCCGATAAAATGCTGCCAATATCATTGCGCTCAAAGCACCAACTCCACTGGCTTCAGTTACTGTAGCAATACCGGCTATGATTGATCCTAAAACCAAAAACATAAGAGCCAGAATGGGAACTGCATCTAATAGGACCCTAAAAAGAGTTTTAAATCCTACCGGTTGTCTGTCTTCTGCCAAAGGTGCTGCTTCAGGTCTAAGGAATGAAAATCCGAGTATGTAGATTACATAAAGTGCTGCAAGCATTAACCCCGGGATAAAAGCGCCCATGAACAAATCACCAGCCGGCAGATTGAGTTGATCTGCCATAAAAACCAGCATAATTGACGGTGGTATAATGATCCCAAGACAGCCAGAAGCAGCCACAGTTCCCGTTGCGAGTTCTTTGGAATAGCCTTGTTTAATCATTATTGGAAGGCTTAATACGCCAAGTAGCACCACGGATGCTCCAACAATTCCAGTACTTGCAGCCAACAACGTTCCTATTAAAGCAACCGTTATTGCCATTCCACCCCTGACATTACCAAACAATTCTTGAGTTGAAGTAAGTAAACGCTCAGCTATTCCAGACTTTTCGAGCATAAATCCCATAAAAATAAAAAGGGTTCCCGCTATTAGAATCCAATTTGTCATCACGGAGTAGATACGCTTCACAACAATGCCAAAGTAAAAGAAGTCCAGACCAGTAGCCGTATCAAAATATTGATCGGAAATCATTGCTATCACAGTAAATAAAATTGAGACGCCAAAAAGTGTGTAGGAAATATGAAAACCCACAAGAAGCATAGCGCAAAAGGTTACAAAAAGAGCTGTCAGCAGAATGGTTTCAACAAACATTAGTTGGCAACTCCTGTTAATTTTCTCAGTTTCGCAAAAATGGCGATTGATCTAGCCACCGTTGCAATCCCAAATAATACAAATGAAAGCACTAAAACTGATTTTATGATCCATCTGTGTGGCAGCCCCCCAGGATCAATTGAGCCCTCTGCGGTCACATAGGCCCTCATCATGAAAAACCATGAGTGATATATAATGACGATAATAAATGGCAGCAGCACAACAACGTGACTGACAAGATCTATCCAAAGCTTTGTTTTTTCTGAAAACTTGCTGTAAAAAAGATCGTTGCGAACATGTGTTTCCATAGATGTACAATATGAAAACCCCATCATAAATCCAAAAGAGTATATGTGCCATTGCAGCTCATCAAATCCTAAACTGGACAGGCCAAGTGCATATCGAAGAAAAACTGATAAACAGACAATGGCAACGAGAAAGAGTGCAAGCCAGCTGATTGCGTGACCCAAGGCTATAATTTGTCTTTCTATATTCTGAACAAAATTCACTTTGAGATTTACCTGTTTTATTGAAGTCTTTTAGTTTGTCTTAGCAATGCAAGCATGCTGCTTGCATTGCTAATTTTTCATCGAGGAACTACTAGTCCCACAAACTATTGCGACCAATGGAGCCAATGTTTTCCCAGGCCTTATAATCTTGCATAAACGCTGTAAGATCGTCCATCAACATTTTGACCTCAGGGTCGGTTGCCATAAGCTCATCCATTGTTTCGTTAAATGCAGCTCTCATTGCTTTGAGCATCTCGTCGTCAAACTTAACAATTTCGACGCCTTTTTCTTCTTGTAATGTCTTAAGTGCAGCATTTTGAATAGCATTTGAGTGTGTCATGGACCAAACATTTGCTTGTCTTACGGACGCTTCCCATTGCGCTTGTTGAGCTTCACTCATGCCGTTCCAAACATCCATATTCATCACAATTTCGATGATTGTGTAAGGTTGGTGCCAGCTAGGCATATGGTAATACTTGGCAACCTTATGCAACCCAGCTTCTAAGTCATTTGCTGGAAGTCCCATTTCTGCTGCGTCAATCACGCCTTTTTCAAGACCTGGGAAAATTTCGCCGAAAGGAATTAGTGTCGGAACAGCGCCTAATTTGGTTACAGTACCGCCTGCAAACCCACCAATTCGGATTTTCGTTCCCTTCCAGTCTTCAACTTTCTCAATTCTCTTGGTAAACCAACCTGCGCCTTCGTTTGCATAGATAGCAAGAGGCCATACTTTAACGTTATATCCAGCATCACTATAAAACTTTTCCCAAAGTTTTGTGCCGTTACCTTCATATAACCAGCCTAGCATTACGTGAGGTTCTGGTCCAAATGGCATTGTACAGTATGGAATAGCTTCTTTCAAAGAACCACCTAGATAAGCTCCGCAGGTGTAGCCTGCCTGTACTTGTCCGTCTGATACAGCTTGGTGAATATCAAAAGCTGGCATAAGTTCCCCTGGCTCAAACATTTTGATTTTCATATTTCCGCCAGAAACTTTTTCTAGAACGTCAGCAAAATATACAGAAGTAGAACCTGTTATAGGCAGGTTAGTTCCGAAAGCTGAAGGGGTTTTAAAAGTAATTTTTTTATCAGCCATAGCCGTTCCAGCTAAGCCGAAGAATGTTAACATAACCACGGAAGCTTTGACTGCTTTCATAGTTTGTTTGGTTAAGTAGTTTCTCATCGAGATGTCCTCCCTACATCACTAATCAAGTTGCATAAAATCGCGCCAAACGCGTTGGTACAATCAACTTTATGTGGGATGACGGTATCAGTTTTATGAATTATAGCAACGAAATGTTCTAGGTAGCACAATATAAAAAATTTATACGTTTATAAATATTTTTTATATTTATGGCATGTTTATATATAAAATCTAGAATTTACAGGTTATTTCTCGTTAAAACAATTGCTTATCTACTAAAAGTACTATCGAATTTACTGCATTATAAACGGATTAGAACTGGTCGTCTGCTGAGCGATCCAAACGGATTTAACTTGCATGAATTCTTTAATTGATTCTTGACCGCTTTCTCTGCCTTGACCTGATCTTTTGTAGCCGCCGAATGGCGTCATAAAACTTACGGCGCGGTATGTGTTTACCCAAACAGTGCCAGCTTTTAGTTTTTCAGACATTCGGAAAGCCCGACCTAAATCAGAAGTCCATACGCCGGCTGCGAGGCCAAACACTATATCGTTTCCAATACGGATGGCGTCTTCTTCTGTATCGAAAGGAATAACCGATAGAATAGGCCCGAACACCTCTTCTTGTGCAATTCGCATATTATTTTTTACATCTGTGAATATTGTTGGTTCAACAAAGCGATCACCTTGAATGTCATCACCGGTATAAGGCTTACCTCCTAGAACACAGGTTGCTCCATCTTCTTTTGCAACTTCTATATATTGTATAATTTTTTCGTATTGGGGCGCGGTAGTCACGGGTCCAACATGTGTTTCTACTGACATTGGATCTCCAATTTTTGCTTCACTTGCAACTTCAACTAAACGTTTAACGAACTTATCATGAATACTTCTTTGGACCAGTAATCGTGAACCTGCTATGCAAGTTTGGCCAGTTGCGGCAAATATGCCTGATATTGCACCCATGACCGCAGCTTCAAAATCAGCATCCTCAAAGACAATATTAGGTGACTTCCCGCCTAATTCTAAGGTAACAGGCATAATCTTTTTTGCAGCTGTTTCATAAATTTTTTGGCCTGCAAAGTCAGATCCTGTAAAGGCAATTTTGGCTAAATCTGGATGTTCTACCATCGGAGCGCCTATTTCAGTTCCGAAACCAGTAATACAATTTACAACTCCTTTCGGAAAACCCGCTTCATTGACCAGCTCCATAAATTCCAAAGATGAAGCAGAAGTAAACTCAGAGGGTTTAATTACGGCTGTATTACCCGCTGCAAGGGCAGGGGCCAGCTTCCAGGCTAATAGTAAGAGAGGAGAATTCCAGGCTGTAATCATTCCAATTACACCCAATGGCTCATATCTTGTGAAATTAAAAATACCAGGTCGATCAGCTGGTAGAACTGCTCCTTCTATTTTATCAGCAAGGCCTCCAAAATAGCGGTACCACTCTGCTAAATATTTTGTTTGTGCACTCATTTCGGTAATTAGCTTACCGTTATCACGAACTTCTAGATTTGCTAATCTTTCAGCTTCGCGCTCAATAATTTCAGCAAGCCGCACCAACAGCTTGCCTCTTTGCGTTGGCCGCATATCCGCCCATGCCCCGCCATCGAATGCAGCTTTTGCGGCTTTAACAGCCTGATCAGCGTCTTTCTCACACCCTCGGGCAACTTTTGCCCAAACTTCACCAGTATATGGATTTTCAGTATCAAAATATTTATTTTTGGCTGGTTCAACCCATTCGCCATTAATGAAGTGATTATATATTTTCATTATTTACCGAACCTCTCTTAGTCATTCTCACTAGGTTGAAACACAATCCGGCCGGTGACTTTACCGTTTTCAAGATCATGTACAGCTTGATTGATTTCGGACAGTGGACGCCTGTCTATTGGGATTTGTTTAATCTTACCACTGCGCACCATATCAATTATTTTTTGCAGTTGTGGTGAATTTCCTACGTGGCTCCCACGAACGGTCATTGCTTTTTGTGGCAACCAAACTTGAGGCATGTTAAAGTCTCCACCTGCCTGACCTACTATTAAGAAACGGCCTGATTTAGCTAATGCACGGACTGCAAGCTGCGCGGTGGCCGATCCGCCAAATGTATCAAGTACTCCCATAAGTTTATTATTCGCTAACTTTTGTAGTTTTGACACGGATCCTTCATCTCTACTGTTTAAAACTTTCACTGCACCCATTTCGCGGGCGGTGTTTAATTTCGTATCATCAACATCCACAGCTATGATATTTTCAAACCCAAGGGCTCGCGCGATGGCAATGGCATTCATTCCAAGCCCACCACATCCTAAAATGGCCATCCATTCATCGGTACGCAGTTCACCAAGTTTTTCTAAAGCATTGTAAACCGTAATCCCTGAGCACGCGTGAGGTACAACATCTGCAGGATCAAGCCCCTCGATATCTACTAAAAATTTTTCGTGTTCGACGAGGCAGTGCGTGGCAAAGCCTCCCTTTTGTTTTAGCCCAATGATCCGCATTGATGCGCAATCACTTTCGCGCTCTTCCTGACATGCTGCACATTCTCCGCAACCAATCCAAGGGAAAACCAGCACTTGCTGACCTATTTTAAAAGCACTAGCATCAGGTCCATTTTTTTCTACCACTCCTGCAATTTCATGACCGAATGTCATTGGTAATTCAGCACCGCGCTCTGCAAAGGTTAACCGGCCCTCGTTTCCCAAGTCCATATACCCCTTTTGGACATGTAGATCTGAATGACATAAACCCGCAGCTGTAACACGAATTAAAACTTCCGAGCCTTTGGGTTTTGGGAGTGGGTTTTTTCGTTTCTCAAATGGTTTAGCCCATTCAATAAGATCATAGCTGGTATAATGTGTCATCTTCAAATATTAATCCAATTTTATCATTCATACTTCAAATTCTTTAAAAATCTTCGCAGTATGTTCTCCCAATTTGGGTGGTGAAGGTAAACTCTCATTCTTGTCTATCGTCCGATTAATAGGTGGCGCTGCCATTGTTACTTCGTCGCCTTTGGTTGTTTTTACGTTAACCAAATTGAGCCCTACATGGTTGGAGAGTGCACTCACTGAATTGACCGAACCAAACGCAATATCAGCTTTAGTAAGTAAGTTAGTAAATTCGCTGACTGATAGTTGATTGGAAGTGCTATTAATCAACTTATGTAGTGCTTCAACATTTTTTACTCTTGCGTTATTGTTACTGTACAGGGGGTCGTTTGCTAGCTCAGGTTTTTTAAGAACTTGGGCGCAAAATCGCGCCCACTCCCGTTCATTTTGTATCGCAATTATGACCTTAGAACCGTCTTTAACAGAAAATGCTGCATAAGGCTGGATAGATGGATGCATTAACCCCACTCTTTTTGGACTTTTACCGCCATATTTATATTGTAGTAGAGGTACATTCATCCAATCTGATGCAACACCAAATAAAGATATGTTGACACCATAACCTTCACCAGTGCGTTCTCTATAAAAAAGAGCTTCCACAATTGCTGCATGTGCAGTCATGCCAGCGCCAATGTCACATATTGATACACCAATACGACCAAGTTCATTTGGGCCTCCTGATATATCAACAAGCCCACTTTCAGCTTGCACTAAAAAGTCATAAGCTTTCAATTCGCTTGCCGGCCCAGTTTCTCCGTAACCAGAAATATCGCAAGTAATTAGTTTGGGGTTTTGCTTTCGTATTTCTTCTGAACCAAAGCCTAATCTTTTCGTTGCCCCTGGAGCCAGATTCTGAACGAAGACATCTGCTTTCTTTATCAGTTGGTGCATAAGTTTTATATCTTTTTCAGATTTCAAATCTAGGACAATGGATTCCTTTCCATGATTGGTCCATAAAAAATAAGAACTATCACCATTAGCGGCTGAGTCATAACCTCGGGCAAAATCCCCTTCAGCACGTTCAATTTTTATGACCCTTGCACCCATATCAACCAGCCTTGATGTACACAAAGGCGCTGCTAGTGCCTGTTCTAGAGAAACAACAAGAAAATCAGAAAATGGGTTGTCCAAATCTTTGTCCTTTTTATTCTTTATTGGTTATCGCAACATTTTGGTAATTTCATCGAGGTCTCTGATTTCTTCCAGGTTAATTATTTTTTTAGCAACTTGCCCTGCTTTATCTACTCCGAGAACAGGTAAACTTAGTTTATGGAATTTTTCTTGTATTTCCCCTGAAGTCATCCGATTGTTTGGATCGCCTTTTGCAAAAATTTGTTTGCCAGAGAATTTCCTCCCATCCTGAGTTTTGATGTCTACTATCGATGCAACAGTGTTTGGGTGTTCTTCAGCAAGTTGAGTACTAGAGTCAATTTTAATGCGCGACATTATTTCGTTTATTTCTGGATCAGCTAGAGTGTCTTCCGTAAATCTTTCAAGTGATACTGCACCGTCTTGAAGGCCAAGTGATACGGCAAAGGGTGTACTCAAGCGGGCCGCCAAAGGACTTTTAGGCGTATAATTCATTCCTTGGCCAGGCATTGTCTCAGACTGAATGATACTAACTTCCGCAATATCATCTTTTTTCAATCCGTTTTCTTTAACCAGCTCTAGGGTTTTTGAAATTGCAGTGTGGCTACATTGGATAGTAGGAAAAGATTTTAGCCCACCAACACTTATTTCGTAATATTCACCCAAACGATCAAGCAATGGTTCAAAATTTGGTTCTTCTGAAAAGGCATTGAAGAATCCTGAGGAATATTCAAGGATTCCTAATGGGCCCGTCGCCCCATTTTTAATTAACTGGGCGAACAGTACCGCTTTCATCGCGGCCATAGCTGGATGTAAACTTTTGGAAAAATCGCCGTTGTCGACACCATATCGAAGACCTCCAGCCGCATCAGCTGCAAGGCCTATTGTCATTTCGATCTGCTGGCTATCTAGTTTTAGAAGTTTTGCTGCCGCTACGCCCGCGCCAATACCTCCAAAAGTAGCTGTTGGATGCCAGTATCTGTAATGACTGGGCATAGCGCATCGCCCTACGCGACCAGCGACATCAAAGCCCAGCACGAAAGCTTCAATTATTTCTTCACCGTTAGAATTTAGTTCTTCACCAAGAGCGAATGTTGTTGCCACCAAAGATGAGCCCAGATGGGTGATTGAAGGCATGTGCGTATCATCAAAATCAATAGTGTGCGCAATTGCACCATTAGCCAGAGCTGCTATTGCGGCGCTGGTTCTTTCTTTTTCTCCGAAAATAGTTGAGTTACCTTTTGACTTCTGAGTGTCTGTAAACATTGTTATCCAAGATACTTCTTCTTTGGCTTGTGTCCTTCCCCCAAGAGCACATCCAAGAGTATCGAGAATAAATAATTTTGCCTGGTCTATAACTTCATGCGGTAGATTGGCGTAACGGAAATTGAAGGCAAATTCCGAGAGTTTCTTAGTTATGGCTTCGTTTTGCTGGTGGCCCACAATATTCTCCGTTCTTTTTAAATTTTAATCAGTGTTATTTACGCTCAGGTTATAGCCCACTGCTTGTTTAAAAAATTCAATTGCTAGAATACATAATATAAAATCTTTTTATATTGAAATGTTTGAAGTGAAATTGATTAAGTGAGCCCAATTTTATTTACTTTATAAAATTGCATAGGATCGCCGGCTGCCACTAAATCCCATAGTTTAATAGCGCTATCCTCACCTAGCAAAGCAAAAGCTTTATTCATTATTTTTTCTTTTCGAGATTTATAAGGGAGACTTTTGTTAATATCATAATTTGCACTTAAAATTTCACCATTGGTTGTTCGCAGTTGGACGAAAGCTTCGGTTTCGCTTAATTTTATGTCTGGCGTGACAGAAATTCGATCTCTTAAAGCGATCAAATTTGCATCATAACAAGCTTCACTGGAAAATGTAGAAAGCGCTGCTGTATCTTGTTTGGCAAGAACCATCGCCGCAGATAAACGAAAACTGAACTTTGCCTCTAATCCAGTAGTGGGGCTAGGAATATTACAAATTTTTAGATATCTAGGTGGAACTGAGATGGAAACACTCTCAACATTTGCAGCGATAATATTATGGTTTTCTCGCAATTGGATTAGGGCCTCAAGCGCTGGATGTAGTCCATGGCAACAAGCATGATATTTGTGAAGAACTTCTTTGAGCATCCAATATTTGCCTAGTTCATTTAAAGCTATTTCTGCAACTGGGTCTTGAGTTGTGTGGGTTCTGGCGAAGCCGTGTTCAACTTCAAGTGCGTCGGGGTTTGAAATTAGACCTGCTTTGGCAAAAAGTGCAGCTTCGACGCCGTTTGCAGCTGCCATCCCAGCATGTAATGGTTTTGCCATTGTACCGAATTGAGCTCTCACACCTGAAGCCATAGAAGATACTAAACCTACGGCATAATTGGTAGTTTTTTCATCTAGGCTGAGCAATTTGGAGGCCGCTATTGTTGCTCCAAATGCCCCTGCCGTTGCTGTTGAATGATATCCGGCCAAATGATGATCGCGTCCTAGCCAAGCTCCAATTCGTGTTACGGTCTCTAAGCCCAAAATTACTGCACTCCAAAACTTTTCAGGATTGGCATTAGTTTTCTCTCCAATAGCTATTGCAGCTGGTATGATAGCCACACTTGGATGCCCCAAATAGGCAAAGTGAGTATCGTCATAATCTAGCGCGTGGCTTATTGTTCCATTTGCAAGGGCCGAAGCTCTGGCTGGGAAACGTTGTGTAGTCCCTATTACTGTGCACTCTTCTGTGCCACCGTCGCTTTTAATTTGACCTCTAATAATATTGCTAACGGGCTCTGTTTGCCCAGCGACTGATACTAAAAACCAATCAAATAGTGAGAGCTGAGCGATCTGCTTTACTTCGTCTGAAACAAACTCTGGTTGGAAATCGATAGCAAATCTAACCAACGATGAAGAAACACTTTTGGTTTTAAAGTTATCATACTTTTTATGTTTCATTCTACGCCAAGACTTTTTCTAAAAGTAATTCTAATAAACCATAATCCATTGACATAGTATAACAAAAAGTAAAACTTTATATAGGTTCAATAACAATTTTCGAAGGCTGTATTATTGGATATCAAACAATTAAAAACTTTTATCTGTGTTGCAGAGACAGGTTCACTTAGCGCAGCCTCTGATCGATTAAGATTGGCTCAGCCTGCACTTTCAAGACAAATAAAACTTTTAGAGCATAAATCCGGCGCCCAATTATTCCATCGTTCTGTTAAAGGAATGACGCTTACCGAAAGTGGCGAGAAGCTTCTTTCAAGGGTCTCAGGAATTATTCGTCAGCTTGAACAGGCAGTGGATGAAGTGCGCTCAAGCGCAGAAAGCATTACTGGCAGTGTTGCTTTAGGGTTAATGCCAAGCATAAATTCAGTTTTGGCAGTTCGCTTGATTGAAAAAATAAAAAATGAGCTTCCACATGTAACTCTGAGAATTGTTGAAGGTTATTCTGGAAATTTAATTGAGTGGTTACATCGTGGTGATTTGGATATTTCGTTTCTTTATGGGCCTACAAATGATTTGCATTTGTGGTGCAAAGAACTTCTCTACGAAGATATCGCGCTGATAAGTGCCCCTAGTAAATTGAAAGGCTTGGGCAAAGAAATAGAGCTTAACGATATTGCTCATTTACCAATTGTTTTACCAAGTCGCCCCCATGGCATACGAATACTTGTTGACAACGCAACAGCCAAGGCTGGTGTAAAATTGAATATTGCAATAAGTGGTGACGCTTTTGAAGTATTAAAGTCGTTGGTTAAAACTGGGAATTATCATGCATTTATCCCCCTTTCAGCTATTAATGAAGAGCTGAATGAGGGTACACTCGAGGCCAGAACTTTTATTTCTCCAACGATAAAGCGGCAACTTATCTTAGCAATGGCGCCTGATAGAAAAAATACTCGGGCTACGCAATCTGCATTAAAACTTATAACTAATGAAATAGAACAGATGGTTAAAGAAGGGACTTGGAAAGCAAAACTCGTTGCTAGTTAAATTTTTTAAGTTTTATTGGCTAGATTTTTAAATCAAGACGTGGTTTCCAAAATGGTCTGAAGAGCTCAATTTTAGGGCAACGGTTCATGACAACTTGAAGGCCTGCATTTTCCGCAAGTTCTGCGGCTTTATCGTCATAAACACCAATCTGTCCCCACAAAACTTTTGCACCAACAGATATCGCTTTTTCAGCGATTGAATAGAGTTCTTCTTTGGGACGAAAAACATCTACCATGTCAATTGGTTTTTCTATCTCCTCAAGCGAATGAAAGACTTTTAAACCTCGGATCTCTGATATATTTGGGTTTGGGTTTACGGGTAAAATATCATAGCCAATTTCATTCAATTGACGAAGTACACCATAACTAAACTTTGTTTTATCACCGCTTGCTCCAACCATAGCTATGGTTTTAACTGAACTTAGGATCTCAGCGAGATATTTAGGATCGTAATCGTAGAGACGGTCAATATCAGCTTCTGGCATTTAAATTTCCTTTGAAGTCGCGATGTCGGACTTTAATTCATGAGGTTTTAATGGATCAAGAAATGGATTTCGATATAGTTTGTCATGGCTTTCTACACCAATTTCAATCTTCAAGTCAGATTTTGCTCGCGCTACACACAATATAATATATCCATTTGAAATCTGCCTATTATTAAGTGCAACTTGCCTTTTTTGGTTCACTTCACCACTGGTTAATTTAGCAGCGCAAGTTATACATCCTCCATACTTACAACCATAAGGCAAATCCACGCCCTGCTCTCGAAGAGCATCCAAAAGAGGGCGCCGGTTATCAACTTCGTATTTTTTATTATCGCGATTTGTAATGGTTACAGTATGCTTCGTCATAGCCAAATATCACTTGTACAGTCGCCACCTGGATATCGCGCCTCGTGGCATCTACTTGGGCCATGGGGCTCCTCACCGAAATTTACTATAAAGTCTGGATTTATTTTCATTCCACCATTGACTGGGTCACAATCGATTTGAACCATAACTCCACCTTTTTCTCTTATCTCTGGATAGAATTGATTATCCCAGGTCGAAAAAAGTGATGTGGTTACATAGAGACGTTTTCCGTCAAGGCTCAATTGGAACATTTGTGGACCGCCCGTAACCTCCACACCATTAACTCGAGGTGCTTTCCCCAGCAGACCACCCATAAAAACTTGTCCGGTTAAAACAGGATTATGGGGATCAGAAATATCATACTGGCGCATATCGCCATGCAACCAATTGTTGAGGTAAAGATATTTATCGTCCATTGAAATGAGAATTGCAGACATAACGCCAGGAAGAGGAATGGGCCAATCGGGATGCATTTCATTTTCCACATCAATAACTTTTTCCCATTTCCAAGTGCCGGTATCATCTTTCCACCAGTGGATAACGTTGGTTGAAAGTGCGGCCCCACAAAACCCATGAGTACTGTCTGGATTATGATGAAATTTTACTTCCAGAGGAAGAAGACCATCCTCACCCAAATAGAAACTTTCGATAGGTTCTTTCTTTTTGAAATCCCAGAAATGTAGTTCTCGACCGTACTTAAGGTGGCCTACTTCCTCTAAATCAAACCCAGGCATAAATGTATTTGGTGCTGCCCATTCAGAACTTACCATAATGTTGTGACGAGGTTGATACCAAAAATCATATCCAAACTTTATATCGCCCATCGAGTTTTCCCACCGGCCAATAATATTGAAGTCTTTGTCTAGCTGTAGATACCCACCGGGGGCTTCACCTTTGGCATCACCAAGAAATGAAATTATGATCTCCGACCCTAAGCAATGTACAGTATGAGGGCCAGATAAATTGGCTTTTCCTTTTATCTCTGCTCCATCTATTACTTTATGAATGCGTGGAGCCCGTGGATCTGTTGCGGTGTCTACGATATGCAAATTATTTGATCGGACACCAGGAAGGATAAGAAACTTTCGAGACATTGAGCTATCATCGTGGCAGCTTGAACAGGCATTCCATCCCATGTGGTGAAGTTCATCGCCGATGCCCGGCATCTCAAGTCTATGAATAACTTGGCTATAGGTTGGACTGTCAGGGTCGACGTCTACAGTTGCTAGATAGTCTGGTTTTTGAATACCTGTTCCAGTATAGATTGCTATTGTATATAGTAGTTTTTCACTAGGGGCTTTAATTGCTTCTTGTGGGCTTGCATAGCCGGGTCCACAACACTCCATTACTTATTCTCCCAAGCGATCAGCGATTGAAATAATTCTGTACATTTCCCGCATTACTGGTTTCTCTATCAATTTACCATCAATAACTACAAGTCCTGTATCTGCAGCTTCAAATTCATTTATAATTTTTCGTGCACGGGTAATTTGGTCTTTTGTTGGTGTGAAGACTTCATTTAATGCGGCAATCTGCTTCGGGTGGATAGATCCTTTTCCCGTGAACCCTAAATCACGAACTCGTTCAGCTTCTATGCGCATACCTTTCGGATCATCTAAATCAAGATAGGGCACATCTAAAACATCTAGACCAGCCATTGCAGATGCATGGGCGACTCGTGAGCGGGCGTAAAATAAAGTTTCAAATGTGTTTGGGCATCTTAATTCTGCAGCCATATCTACTCCCCCAAAAAACATAGCATCTATTCTGTCTGAGCACTTTGCTATAGCATAAGCAGCTTCAAGTCCTTCATTAGTTTCAATAATAACATGAAGTCGTGAATTATGCCCAGCCTCAGTTAGTAATTGATCCAGTATAACAACCTCATCTGGGGTTCGAACTTTCGGCATCATTAAAGCTGGAGGTGGTGTCTTTGTTGCTAGGATTGCATTTACATCCTCAATACCAAAACGCTCTCGTATGGAATTAATCCTTACCATCCTTTCTACACCATCATCAGCCTGTGGCTGTTCAAATAAAGCAAGAGTGTTTTTTCGAGCCTCTGCTTTATCTCTTGGAGCAATTCCGTCTTCTAATTCTACACAAACAATATCTGCGCCGCTGGCTAGAGCTTTAGGAAACATGTCTGGCCTCAAGCCAGGAGTGAAAATAAAACTGCGGCGCGGGCGAATAATGCGGTTTGTCATTTCGGCGTCCTTTCAAGTGAAACCACCTAGCATTTTAATTTTAAATCAAAACCGCTAGTTTCCTTGGTATTTTTCAACTTCCACTTCGATGTTATGTGCTGCAGAGCCTTGCCCCAAATCTGATGTGCCTGTATCAGCAGTAAGAACATTCGGGTTTCCCGAAACATCTAATCCATCTGCATTTGGCGAAAACCAAGCGCCTGTAGCTAATGAAACTACTCCCTGTATAATCGTTTTTCTAATCTCTAAAGAAGCAAGGCAAGCGCCTCTAGAATTCCAAACTTTGACCAATTCGCCTTCTGATAAGCCTCTTTTTCGCGCATCTTGAGGGCTCATCACTAAAACTGCATATTTGTTTATGTCTTCAATTGCAGATTGTAATTGGCTGTGCAATTTATCGTGCGGCTGTGGAGATACTAAAGACAACGGAAACTTTGCATCTAAATGTGGCTTGTTAAAAATAGGGTAGCCTGGGATTTCTGGATAATTAAACTTTGCAATCCTTTCTGAATAGATTTCAATTTTTCCGGATGGTGTGCCGAGTGGATTCTTTATGGGGTCGTCGCGGAAAGCTTTGAAGGGCACGTAATCTTTTTCGTCCAGATCAATCGACATCCTCTCGAAATTTTTTTCTTTAAGTGTTTCAAGATTCGCGACATTAATTCCCAGACTTTTAGACTGCCTATAAAATTTATCATAAATACTTTGAATCCATTCTTCGGATGATTGATTTTCTGTAAATTTTTCCTCGCAATAAAGTTTTTTAGATAGGTCTGCAAAAATATCATAATCATCTTTTGCTTTACCCACTGGTGAAATCATTTGTGGCATATAGAACAAATAAGGATCACCTTTTGCCCAACCTATATCTGATCGCTCAAATTGCGTGGTAGCCGGGAAAACTATGTCGGCTCGCTGAGCTGTCGCTGTCCACCAAGGTTCATGTACGATTACAGTCTCAGGATATTGCCATCCTTTGGCAAGACGATTTAGATCTTGATGATGGTGGAATGGATTTCCACCACACCAATAAACCAACTTGATGTCTGGATAAATACGTTTTTTGCCATTGAAATTGTAATGGCCATTTGGATTTAAGAGCATGTCTGTGATGCGCGAGACGGGTATAAAATCAGCAATAGGGTTTGTGCCTTGTTCAAAAAGAGGACCTTGCATTCTTTTTGCAGTTTTGCCTATGTTTCCAATAGCGCCATAACCGAAGCCAATGCCTCCTCCAGGCAGGCCAATTTGGCCCAACATAGCTGCTAAAACACAAGCCATCCAGTAAGGATGTTCACCATAACGTGCTCTCTGCAAAGACCATGAAACACTAATTATTGTCCGACCAAGTGCCATTTTGCGAGCTAAATTTTTAATGTCAGAGGCGTTTATTCCGGTTATTTCGGAAGCCCATTCAGGTGTTTTAGCAACATGTTCATTATTCCCCAAAAAATATGTTTTAAATAACTCATAGCCTGAGCAATATTTATTCAAAAAATTTTGGTCGGTCAGTTTCTCAGTTTCCAAAACATAAGCAATAGCTAACATTAAAGCGACGTCTGTGCCGGGCAATATTGGAAGCCAACGAGTCTCCTTTGGGCTATCATCTTTTTGGGGGCTGATTGAAACCAAATTTTTGCCCATTTTACCAAATTTCTTGAAGTGATCAGATACATCGTGTTCTGTTGACCCACCCATGCTAACTTGCGAATTTTTTGGATTGATACCACCAAAAATAATCAGGTTATCAGTATGTTTGCCAATCGAAGACCAGCTATTTATTTCCCCCCAAGTTATTTTATGAAAATTAAGTCCCAGGACATGAGGTATAATAGCTTGTGCGGCTCCAGTGCTATAGCTGGCAAAAGAACTAACATACCCGCCAAAAGAATTTAGAAAACGGTGCAATTGGCTCTGTGAATGATGAAAACGGCCTGCACTTGCCCAGCCGTAAGAGCCGCCATATATGGCTTTATTACCATAATCATTCTTTATGCGGTTTAATTCTTTGGCAGCCAGGTCAATTGCGTCTTCCCAGCCAATAGGAATAAATTCATCGCTCCCTCTTGCTGTATCCGGGTTTTTTTCAATCCAACCCTTCCTAACGTAGGGTTGATCAATTCGCGTTGAATGATAGACAGCATTTGGCACCAGCTTTGAAATATTTGGGGGTGCAGGGTCGGCGTGAAAAGGCTCAGTTTTTACTATTCTGTCATTTTCGACAAATACATTGAAGGCACCCCAGTGGCTCGTGGTTACCTTTGAAAATTTTTTTCCCATTAACTATAACTCAAAGAATTCTTACTTACTGTGTGTCTTGCTTAAAACAAACTTAACTTTTCTTGTATTTCAAGTTTGGGTATTTTGGAACGTATTTTATTTCAACCAGTTTATCTGATGATTTTGGGGCAGTCATAAACCTGTTTCAGAATAAGCTCTACAAGACCAAACTCTGATTCACCATTTAGGTCCTCAAAATATAGATGGCTAGGCCAAGGCTCATTTACAAAATTATTTAAAGGCAAATCAATCTTTTCACAAACTTCCTTTATAGCCTTAACATAGTCTTTAGCAGCGTTTCCCAACTGCTCTCTGGCCATTTCCAGGTCTTCTATACTGTTTCTATCGACTTCGCCGGACCCAATACCCGTTGTTAATGGTATGTTTCTTTGCAGCGACTGATCGCGATAAAACGCAACATCAACTTTATCAGCTTCGAGCCGCATCATAAATTTCTGACAGACACTAAATTTTATATCAGTAAGTTCATTCAAGTTTACTTTATTCGATGCGCTTGTAACTTTTGAGCTTCTACGGGAACGCCTATTATTACTTTGTACATTTGCCACGTAATCGCCTCTGTAATTACAATCAAAAACTCTTCCGTTCCAAAGATTTCCCCCATCCATGCGCTGAATTGATCTTATGGACATTGTTTTGCAATTCTCTGGCCCAATAAAAAAAGGTGAACCTGAAGCATCTGAAAGCTCTACCCATCCGTTAGGAAAAACAGTCAAGTGGTGTTCTATCCAAGGTATTATCACTTTGTCTGCCAGATGATCTAATAGAGCGTTAACATGCTCTGGATCATTTACAACATCTGCTAAAAGTGGTTCTTGACCATATATATCAGCCGCGAGACTGTAAGGTGCCGAAATTTGAAGCAAAGGTTCCATACCCGTTAACTCTTCTGTTACCCGCAATATATCGTCAATTATTTTGGGAATACCTGTACTAAAATCTGGCGTTTCTAAATCAAAACAGTTTTCTTTATTGATCAAAGCTTCGTCGGGATCAGATCCGGGAGGGAATTTATCTGGGTACATCATTTTTTGGCCCAATACTTCGCAAGAAAAAGCATAGAGTGCCCATGTCATATATAATTTCTTTACCCCCAATAATCTACCGACGGTGAGATTTGCACGCACATACCTGTAAGGATCAGTTTTATAATATTCAGCAGAAGTGATACCATATAGGTCATTTAATATTGCAAGAGCTAACATATGCACAGAGGCGGTTGAATGAACTTCATCGGCTGGAGCAAGAATAGAAAAATTATCATCAAAATTACCAGCGATAGCAGCATCAAAAATAGATTTGATTTCCGCTTTACCTTCTTCGTTCCCTGTTTGCCAAGATTTTAAAAGGTGAAGCCCTTTCGGATAAGAATAGGTTGTTAAATCTACCATTTTAAACTCGAAATTAAATTTTTTCTTTTATAGGTTTCTTAAAAATATTTTTCATAAATTTCGGTTTGTACACAATAAATTGGAATTACAATATAGACCCATTATAAAAATTTCTATAAGCCCATTTAGATATTTTATTTTCTTTAAACAACTTGCAGTGAAAAAACATTCTGTAGAAAAAAGAGCCCTATAAAACATAAAATAAAAGCGACAGCTGGCGCTAAAATCCATCCAATTAAGATTTTTCCTAATACCGCCCAGTTTATACTGGCTACGCCCTTTAAAATCGATATACCGATGATAGCACCAACCACGGCTTGTGAGCTGGAAACCGGTACTAATGGTATTGTTGGCAATCCAAGATTTAATAAAAATGTTTCAAGACCACGAGATGCAAACATAAACAGAACAATTGAGTGCGAAATTACTGCGATCAAAGCTGTTGTAGCCGAAAGGCTGCCAAGTTGGGATCCAACTGTATCTATAACTTTGCGAGAATATGTAAACACGCCTAGGCCGATTGATAAGCCGCCCAAAAGTAAAAGCTGTTGTGCTGAACTCAAAGAGAAACTCCCAAGTTCAAGAGTTGGAAATGGCTGTACTGGTATAAAAACTCCAACAACGTTCGCTATATTATTTGCACCTAAAGCATAAGCTCCAAGTCCACCAGCAACTATTAAGGCTATCCTCTTTATAGCGTCTAGCGTTATCATATGGATAGCCATACGCCGTGCGAGAAATTTTATTAATTTTACTAGTAAAACGGCTATAATGCCGGCTAGTAGAGGACATAAAATCCAAGTACTCAAGATCTTTAACAAAATGACTGTGTCTGTTGGTTTTTGAGAAAAGAAATTCCAACCGATAATAGCCCCAACTATTGCCTGAGATGTTGAAACAGGTAGACCGCCTTTAGTCATTATAAAAACTGAAAATCCTGCGGAGAGAGCTGTCATGAAAGCACCGGGCAGAGCTGAAATAGCCCCAAGTTTTCCAAGGGTTTCTGTCGTTCCAGCTCCTGAAAATAAAGCGCCCAATAAAACACAAATAGAACAAATTATGGCCGCGGTTCTCCATGACACCATTTTTGTTCCTACCGCGGTACCAAAAACATTAGCGGCATCGTTGGCACCAAGAGCCCAGCCTAGAAAAAGTCCGCTAGATAAAAAGATTAAAACTAAAGGGTCAATAGCCATTAAGACTGTCTTTTGATGGCATAAATAGTCAAACGGTCAGCAACATCCTCTGCATGATCTGCGATCGAGTCTATTCGGTCAACGAACTCTCTTAGATGAAGTTTTAAGGCCAATTCGAGGTTCGAAGAAAAGATTTGTTTCTTGAGGTTAGTACTTAGTTTGTCAGCCTCTTTTTCGTAAAGATTGACTTTCGCTACATAGCTTGAAACTAAATGTGGTGACTGAAAAAAAATTCTGGCACCCGTTGCTAATTCATCAACAGCTTTTGCTACCATATTGGTAAGTCTCCGATAACCAGGGATCAGTTCTTCATCGATTGTTGGCGCCTCTATTGAAAAAGCCCATAGTGATGTTTTCATCAGAGAAAAAACCTCATCTGCAGTTTCGATTAGTCCCAGAACATCACCTCTAGAGTCTGGGATCAACATATCGGAATAAATTGCCAGTTTGATCTCATTCCGCAGAGTATCTGCACTGGTTTCAATATCACAAACTTGTTCAAAGCGAGTTGTATATTCTTCAGACAAACCTTCTCGGAGATAATTTCTTACTGCCAATCGATAAATTACGCCAGCTTCTGCCAATTTTAGGAAGAAGCTATCTACTTTATTTTCAAGATCACTAGTTTTTTGAAAAAGTCTTAAATTTAATACCACCTGCTAACCTTATTATAATATTCGCTACTACATTTATCAGAGATTTATCTAAAATGATGTTGTCTGTAAACTTACTAGAGTTATAAAGGGCTTACGTATATACCCAATTTTGCGATAAATTTAAGCCCATTAGGAATAAATATGGTAAAATCTGCAAAAGGTGCCTTACTATCAACGTTGGAAATCGATAGAAACTCTAGGATACCAATTTATCGCCAAATCGAAGATTTCTTGAGACAAATGATACTTGACGGAGTACTTTTGCCCAGTCAAAAATTACCTTCATCACGTGAGCTGGCATTAGAATTGGATGTATCGAGGATCACAATTAAATCGGTTTATGAACAATTAAATTCTGAAGGCTACGTCCAAGGGAAAACTGGCTCTGGTACATTTGTATCCGAAGGATTAGAAGGTGAGACCCCTGTAATCCCTTCACTTAGTATTATAAAAAAAGAATACTTTGACGAAAATTTTTCGCAAACTGCTGGACATATTTCGTTTTCGAAAGCAAGTGCAAGATATGGATCAATCTTGCCTTTTCGTCCTGGCGTACCGGCGTTGGATAAATTTCCAATTAAAAGGTGGAACAAATATCTTAGCCGAGCGACGACTAAATCCAGTATTACAAATCTTAGTTACGGAGACTTACTTGGTTCTCAAAAACTAAGAGCATCGATTGCTTATCATTTAGCGGATTCAAGAGGTATGAAGGTTGATCCAAAACAAATTTTAATAACATCCGGTGCTCAACAAGCGTTCGTATTAATTTCTTACATATTAATGAATACAAACGATACCGTTTGGTATGAAAATCCTGGTCATATCGCTGGCCGAGATTTGATGCAAATTGTTGGTGGTGATGTCGCACCAATCCCTATAGATGATGAAGGCTTAAATTTGCCTTTTGCAATTTCGAATTTTCCAAAACCGAAACTGATATTTACGACGCCATCTCATCAACAACCACTAGGGATTACAATGTCACTTCAGAGACGGCTTGCCCTTCTAAAATATGCCCATGAAAATGCTTCTTGGATAATTGAGGACGACTATGACAGCGAATTTCGGTATCGGGGCCGGCCTCTTCCTGCGCTTGCTGCATTAGATAAAGTTGGTCGCGTGTTATATGTTGGCACGTTTTCTAAGTCACTTTTCCCATCGGTTCGGATAGGTTATGTTGTAGTACCTGAAATGCTTATGGACGCATTCGCTAAGACACGTAATATTTTTGGACAAACCTCTTCTGCAATAGTAGAAGAGGCTCTTTCGAATTTTATGGATGATGGTTGTTTTGCAGAGCATATAAGAAAAATGCGGCGTTTATATCGTGATAGACGAGACATTTTGCTTAACGAATTGCAAAAAAATTGCTCTAATAATTTAACACCGCAAAAAACCGACGCGGGAATGCACATTATTGCTGATATTAAAAATGGCACAAGCGATCGATTAGTGCATTTAGAACTTCTCAAATCAGGTATAGATTCACTTCCCCTATCTATCTACTATTTAGGTCCTGTTCAAAGGCAAGCCCTCGTTTTAGGTTTTTCGGGATCCCAAAAAAAAGTTATTCCAAAATTGGTTAGCAAGATGGGTACTATTCTTAATACTTTTCAAGCCAGTAACTAAGTTATATTTCTGAAAGGTCGGTAAAATTTGGTCGTAAAACAAAACCTTCCAGTTGGCGTGATTTACTTAATCATTGAACTTATTTTATCGTTTGTCATTGCAAGTATTGTTAAAATACTTGAGCCGAATATTCCTGTATTTCAGATCCTTTTTTACAGATATTTGCTGAGCCTTCCCTTACTTACCGTATATGGTTTTTTCAAACATGGACTAAAAATATTTTATGTAAATAATGTTAGGCTTTTAATTCTTCGAATTGTATGTGGTTTCTTGGGGTTAGTAATGTGGTTTTTAGCTGTTGCCACAATCGATATTAGTTTGGCTACAGTACTTTTTAATACCATGTCGCTATTTATCACAATTTTATCCGTAATAATAGCACGCGAAATTGTTGGTTTGCGAAGGTCTATTGCTGTAATTACAGGGTTTCTGGGAGTTGTTTTTATAATCTCACCGATAAATGCATCATTTAATTTTTCTGGGGTAATATTCGCCCTGCTGGGGGCTGTATTTTCTGGGATGATGTTTGTCTTTATAAGAATGCTCGGCAAAACAAATGAGACTATTCCAACGGCAATATGGTATAACTCCTTTGGTGCTATTGTTTCATTATTTATTTTATTTATTGGCGAAAATTATCTTAAAATCAGCAATACTTCGGTAGAGTTCAGAGACCTTCCCTGGGATTATTTACTTGGCCTTGGTTTATTAGCTAGCTTTCAACAGTTTTTCCTAGCAGAAAGTCATAGATATGCCGATGCATCGGCCTTAGCTCCGTTTCACTATCTCGCTATACCCATAGGTATAGCTTTTGGAGTTGTTTTATTTAATGAAAATATTACCGTTAAATTCGTAATAGGGACTGTAATAATAGTAGCATCGAATTATTACATACTAATTCGAGAAAAAAGGCACTTGGAAAATTAAACTATTCCTCACTTCCGTGTTCTAAATTTGATCCTTGGTACATAGCGGCTGAAGCGGGCATTGGGACATTTGAAATTATCTCAATTTCCCGCACCCTTTCACGGTAAATAGCATAAATTCCTCCGAATAGGATAAAAGTCATGCCAACCCATGAAAGATTAGAAGGCCAATCACCGAATATTGCAATTCCCCAAAAAATACTGAATGGAATTGCAACGTACTCAAAGGGTGCTAGTAATGAGGCTTCAACTGTGCGGTATGCATGAGAAGAGGTGATTGAAAGCATCAAAACAGAAAATGCACAGATAATAATATATATATAATCTTGAAAAGTTGGATATACTGGACCTCTGAGAAGGAAGTCTATTGATAAATTACCGGATGGTTCCATTGGATTGAACCAATTTATAAAAAGTAATGGTATTGCTGATAAAAGATAGCAAAAATTTTGAATAGTAACCAACGCGTATAAGTTTCCTTCGGACTTTAGACTACGCGTAAAAATCTGAAAAATAGCATAGCTCAAGGCTGCGCCCAATGCCAATAACATTTCGGGTTGAAAATTTTCCGTTCCGGGGCGCATTATTAAAATTACCCCAAACAAAGCTACGAGGACAGAGCTGATACGGTGAATGCCAATTTTCTCTTTGAGTACGATTGATGATAGCAACGTAATAAGTAATGGCGAAACGAAAAATATGGAAACAACCTCGGAAAGCGGTAGGGTGCCCAATGAGATAAAGTATAGATACATTGCTATTACCAAACACATACCACGAAGTGAAAAGAGCAGAATGACACGCAGGGGTAATTGAATAACCTCGCGAATACCTGCCCCAAAAAAGGAAACAATCAAGATACAAAGCACAGCTCTAATCGCAACAATCTCTGCTAAAGGAAAGCGATCGCTTAAAAGCTTTATAAGCGCGTCATTGAGCGGTATTATTGCCATTCCCAATGCTAATAAAAATATAACGAGTGGCGTCTTATTCATGTGATCTTTGAATTTCAATGGAACATCTCATTTAAAAATTGGAATTAGTTGTAATTTAGACAAAGTTCCAATTTGAGGTAGCTTGCTTTTCTATTCACGCCAAAGAAGTTGTCGTAAATAAATATTGTCTAGCTTATTTGAGAGCAATGAGAATAAATAAACAAATTTGTTTAGTTATCCTCTGAATAGTTTTTAGATACTGGGCCAACATATTTTGCAACTAATTCGCTTGGTACCTCCGTACCGTCGATTAGAAAAGGAAGAATTCCCCGTCTAAGCGATGCTCCACGCATTTTTTCAATATCATCATCGGATTTTGTGACCCTTTGTGAATTCCTAAGTGACCATTTATATAAATAACCGTAAAGTTTATCTCGAATAGGTTTATACTGATTACTTTGGCCTAGATCGAAATATTCATCTGGGTCTTTTTGTAAATCAAATAACATCGGTGGGATATCACCCTGGCAGTGGATAAGTTTATAGCGTCCGTCGAAAATCATATATAACCGGGCTTCACTAGAGTTTAAATTCAAGTTTTGCATATGTTGTGTGGCAGAGAAATTGTACTCGCTGACCACGAACTTTCTCCAATCTTCCGGGGTATCACCATTTAACCACGGAATAATGGACTTTCCTTCTACAATATGATTTGGAACTTGCCCACCAGCAAAATCAATAAAAGTTGCAACAAGGTCTAAAGACTCCGTAAGTGCATCGCAGGTTGTTCCTCTTGTTATATTTGCCTCAGGTCTAGGATCGTAAACAATTAATGGTACTTTGACTGACTGTTCATGGAATAGATCCTTCTCTCCAAGCCAATGATCACCAAGATAATCGCCATGGTCACTTGTTAAAACTATCATTGTATTATCAATTTCTTTCGAATTCTCTAAATATTCTATTATACGCCCCAATTGATCATCGCATTGCTTAATTAAACCCATATAAGCTGGTATGACTTTCTGCCTTACATTTTCATTTTGGAAAGCTTTAGCCACTCTACTGTTTTGATAAGATTGATACAGAGGATTTTTAGTTTTTCTTTCTGTTTTATGTCTTTTAGGCGGAAGAATATGGTTTGAATTGAACTTAGAGTTGTAAGGTGCCGGAACAATATATGGCCAGTGTGGTTTGATATAACTAATGTGAGCTAACCAAGCGCCTGTTTGATTTTTCATAAAATCTATAGCTTGATTGGTAAGCCAAGGCGTCTCACTGTCCCGTTCTTTTATATTAGCGGGTTTATCTGCGTTATTAAAAAACCAACCAGTTGCTTTTTCTCCATTATCAATGCCACTGTTTGCAAAATCTGCCCAAGGATTATGAGCGTCATAGCCCTCAGATTTTAAATATTCATTGTAAGGAGACCGTTTTTGATCGTAAAACCCGTCGGGACCTTCTCCCCATAGTCCATCGTCTCTTATCCATACATCAAAACCACATTCAGCCTGCCTAGCTCCAATAATAGTATCGGGTGTAAGTCCCAATCTCTCCATGCCTTCCGCGTCTGCTTTCATGTGTGTTTTGCCTACTAGCCAGCATTGCATTCCTAATTTTCTAAGATGGTCTCCAAGAGTTTGTTCTCCAACACGAAGTGGGTATCCATTCCATTCTGCTCCGTGGCTAGAAGTATATCGTCCTGTGTAAAAGCTCATTCTACTTGCGCCACATATAGGTGATTGCACGTAAGTATTCGTAAAACGGACACCTCTTTGGGCGATCTTATCAAAATTTGGGGTTTTAAGATGTGGATGCCCAGCACACGATAAGTAATCAAATCTTAACTGATCGTACATTACAAAAAGTATGTTCAAATTTTTTGTGTCCTCACCAAATAAAAATTTCTAACTCTGATTTATAAATTATTTTTACCTAAAAGGTTTAAATACTTTATTCGAAGTAATAATAAATTTATTAAAAAGCTGTTTTTAAGCATCTGTAAAGTAACATACATGTTGCATGTAATTTGATAAAATGGATCCGACTAAGTGAACAAAGCACCTTTTAAAGTCAAATTATATCTGATCTTAAGTATCATATTAGATCCTGTTTATTTTCTTTATCAAAATATTGCAATTCTAAGAAAGAAAGAGGAAAAAATATGGTTGCTCGAAAGATGGGTAGATAAGAGAGTTAAAAGGCCAAAAGGGCAATTGATATGGGTACATGTTGCAAGTGTTGGGGAGGCGCTTTCAACCTTTCCTCTAATAAAAAAAATATTAGGCGATTTTCCCGATACTAACGTCTTGGTTACTTCGACAACTAAAACATCCGCTAAACTACTAAAAAATTACGATGATGATCGTGTTATACATCAAATGTCTCCATTCGATACTTTCTTTGTTTCAAACCGATTTCTCAATCATTGGAAACCTGACCTAGCTTTTAGAGTGGAAAGCGAAATTTGGCCCCGTATTCTTGTCGAAATTAAGAAGAGAAAAGTTCCTAATTACCTTTTTAATGCAAGATTTTCAATCAAAACGATAGAGCGTATGAAGAATGATATCATTTCCGCAAAATATTTACTTTCTCTTTTTGATCAAATTCACGTACCTGAAAAGCAATCCGAACAGCTTTTATTTGAGCTAGGCCTCAAGCCCGATAAAATTTTCATAACGGGCGACTTAAAAGATAGCCGTGAAGCTTTGCAGTTTGATACCAGTTTGGCTAGAGAATTTAGCCAAGTTATAGACAATAGGAATGTTTGGCTCGCCGCTAACACTCATCGTGGCGAAGATGAAATTGTTTTACGTGCTCACAAAAAAATAGGTGGTATTCTCATAATTGTTCCTCGCCACATAGAACGTGCAGTAGAAATAATGTCGTTATGTTCTTCAAGTGGATTGACCTGTCAACTACGTTCTGAATATGCAAGCTTACAAAAAAATACTGATGTATATGTTGCTGATACAATGGGTGAGATGGGCCTTTGGTATTCTCTTGTAAAAATTGCTTTTATTGGAGGTTCTTTAGTAGAAAAGGGCGGCCATAACCCGGTGGAGGCGGCACAATTGGGTGTCATTACTTTGCATGGACCTTTTATTTTTAATTCCCGTGCCAAATATGAAAAATTTAATTCTGACGGGATTTCATATGAAATTTGTAATGCAGAAGAAATAGTTGAACGGTTTAATTCTCTTTCTGCAAAAGATCTTTTGATTAAAGCTAACAGAGCAAAAAATATCTCACGAGTTAACAAGGTAGCGGTCCACGAGTCTTTCAAAGCAATAAAAAACTCACTTCTGAAGTAGAGCTTAATTACGAAAAATCTCTTATGCTTCACTTTTCCAACGCTTGTGGGTCCAGAGCCACTGATCAAGATTTTCTTTCACTCGCGACTCTAAGCGATCATTAAATTCTTGAGTCATTTTGATTGGATCACTATGTTGGATAGGGGTCTCAAGATGTAATTCAAATTTCGACGACCTTCCTTTTCTCACAACAAAAAATGGCATGAGAATCGCGTTGTATTTTAGAGCCATTTTTGCTGCTGACGTTGCGGTAAAAGCGGTTTTGCCAAAGAACTTTAATGGCTCGCCGTTTTGCATATGCTGATCAATTAGTAGTGCAATTAATTTGCCACCCTTCAAAAACTTCATCATCTCTGACATCCCATGTTTACCTCGAGCAAAAAGTGGCATTCCAATGAGTGATATATTTTTTAAGTAAGTTGCGTTAAAATACGGATTATTCATTGGTCGATATAACGCACCAATCTGATAGCCTTTTGGAATCAAATTCGCTCTAACAACATCATAATTACCATAGTGGCCTGAAATGAGTATTACAGGTTTTGAGGTATCTTTCGATTTCTCCAATAAAGCTGCTCCGGGTCCAAGCACCTCTGCTTTTTGCCCAACTAATTTAAACTCTTCTGGCGAAAGAAGTTCAAACATAGTCATGCCAATATTATCAAGACATTTGTTAACAATTTCTTTTTTTGTATTCTCAAGCAAGTTTGGCATAACTAAATTTAAGTTATTTTCTATTCTTTTTTTATTATCCGTTAAGGGTGAAATAAAATATCTGAATACCAATCTACCTATATTAATTCTCACTCTGTATGGAAAAATTTTCAAAATATTGAGAACAAAATAGATCAGTATTGCTTCCACAGCATAAGAGAATTTTCCAAAATAAATTTGAATATTTGTCATGACTATTCTTTTAATTCATTGTCATATACGCCCCAAATGCCACTTTTGGGGACCCAACCTTTGTAACCGTCATCGGAAATACGACACCAATTTTTGTTACATTTGTCCAAAGTCGCTATGTTGTGCTGTGGTACTTTGGCAATTACTTGCGCATCAGTTGAAGGTAATAATCTCATTTCTAAAAGTTCATTTTTCACTAAAACAAAACGAATTCCTGAAAGAAGAGTATAGTGTACCCATCCGCCCAATCCCTCAAAATCACGAACACGACGCCAGTTTTCATACTCACCATATATCTCTAAAGGCATATTCTTTCTTTTATAAATCCAGTCAATTTTGTGTGAAAGTGAGGGCCCTCTTCGTGCATTAGCCTCGTTAACTTTTAGTGAGACGTATCGCGGAATTGGTAAGTTGGTGACTTGTCCTTTTTTCGTTTCTGCTGAAAATAAATGAATGGGTGCAAACAAAATTGATCCTAAAAAAATTATTAAAGAAATTTTTGGCAATAGGATTTCTCTCAAGACAGACTTTTATAATAAAACTGATTTGTTATATTGTGCCACTTATCAGTGTATTTGAAAAGCAAATGCGAGTACTCCAAGAAATATGACTTGCTAAGAGCTGTTTTTCCAAGTTTAGTTCAAAAAGATAAAAGGGCTTATTAATGAAACTATTTAATTTTGCTTTAACAGATTTAAACAATTCGTTCACATTAGCTGCTTTAATTTAAAATTATTAAGAAACTAAACGAAAAACTGGGCTCCATTTGCAGAAATCGTAGATCCATTAATGAAGCCCGACTTTTCAGATGCCAGAAAGAGCACACATCTCGCAATTTCCTCAGGCTCTCCTAAACGACCGGTAGGTATTTGAGATACCGTTGCTTCAATAGCTTTTTCGGGCATAGCCATAACCATATCTGTGGCTATGTATCCAGGGCATACTGCGTTCGCTGTTATACCATTCCTTGCTCCTTCATGTGCAAGCGATTTGACTAAACCCAAATCGCCAGCTTTTGTAGCTGCATAGTTGACTTGAGCAAATTGTCCTTTTTGGCCATTTATTGAGGATATTACTATTACCCTACCAAATTTTTGCTCTCTCATCGAAGGCCATAAAGGGTGAATGGTATTGAAAACTCCTGTAAGGTTGGTGTCGACTACCTGGTTCCACTGTTCTGGGGTCATCTTATGAAAAGGGGCGTCTCTGGTGATGCCAGCATTGGCAACTACAGTATCAATAGTGCCAAGATCAGCTTGAATTTTTTTTAACCCTTGAGTGCTTTCGTCATAGCTTGCAACATTCCACTTATAGGTGTTTATTCCGGTTTCTTTTGAAAATTTTGAAGCTGCTTCATCATTACCCGCATACGAAGCAGCTACTTTGTAGCCTGCATTTCTCAAAGCTTTTGAGATGGCAGCTCCGATACCACGAGATCCGCCAGTAACCAACGCTACACGTTCCATATTAACCCCCTTTAATCATTGAGTAACAAATTCGCTAAATTAATCCCATATACACAATAATAAGACGTAAATCTATTTAAGGTTTAACGTTCAAGGCACATTGCGACACCCATACCGCCGCCAATACACAGTGTAGCGAGACCTCGTTTTACATCTCGTCTTTTCATTTCAAATATCAGTGTGTTTAGAATTCGAGCACCTGAAGCACCGATTGGATGACCAATAGCAATCGAACCACCATTAACGTTTACTATTTCCGGGTCCCACCCCATATCCTTGTTAACCGCTAAAGCTTGCGCTGCAAATGCTTCGTTAGCCTCAACAAGGTCTAAATCTTCAACGTTCCAGCCGGCTTTATCTAAAGCCTTCCTTGAAGCACTTACAGGTCCTACTCCCATTATTGCAGGATCCAACGCAGCAGTTGCATACGATTTAATAGTTACCAGTGGCTCAATACCTTTTTTTTCAGACTGCGCTTTCGACATAACAAGGACACCAGCGGCGCCATCATTTATACCTGATGCGTTTGCCGCGGTTACGGTTCCATCTTTGGTAAAAGCAGGTCGAAGTTTTTGCATTCCCTCGATGGTCACACCATGCCGAATATATTCATCTTTATCGACTACAATATCTCCTTTACGGTGTTTGACGACAAAGGGTACAATTTCGTCTTTAAACTTTCCTGATTTTTGGGCACTTTCAGCTTTGTTTTGCGAATTTACAGCGAATTCATCTTGCATTTCTCGACTGATTTGCCATTTTTCTGCAACATTTTCAGCAGTCTGCCCCATATGGTAACCGTTAAAGGCATCCCAAAGACCATCTTTAATCATACTGTCTATATAGTTTACATCACCCATTTTTTGACCTGAGCGCAAGTGGGAAACATGTGGTGACAAAGTCATATTTTCCTGACCTCCAGCCGCAACAATGTCCGCGTCTCCAAGCATAACATGCTGTGCAGCTAAGGCTACTGCCCGAAGACCTGATCCACAAACTTGATTTATTCCCCAAGCCGCACTTTCAATAGGTAATCCGGCATTTACATGAGCCTGCCTTGCTGGGTTTTGGCCCTGACCACTTGATAAAACCTGGCCAAGAATAGTTTCTGAAACTTCGTCCTTTTTAAGCCCAGCACGTTCTACTAGAGCCGAAAGTACTGCAGAGCCTAAATCATGAGCTGGTATATTGGCGAACGATCCACCAAAACTACCTATGGCAGTTCTAGCAGCGGAAACAATTACGGTATCAATCATTGGTCGAATCCTAAATAGGGAATGAATAAAGTTTAAAAGTTCTTAAATGTTTTGCTAAGTCCCGGCAACCTCATCTGCAAAGTTCAATGCCATCAACTAAAAAGCTATTCAATCCGAATAGTAGCTGTTAGCGCCTCATTATTTTGTGGCAATCATAAAAAATTCCTCCTTTTTACATATCTTTATCCGTTGACACTCCTAATTAAAAGCTTATACCGCCACCTCATTGGTGTTGGTGGCCTCCGTGAGGAGATGCCTGTCGTACGAAAGATTTTTTATCTAAAGTGTAAAAGGACAACGCCCTTCGTAACGGCTAGAAGCCATTGAAAAGGAAGGAGATCAGCAGATGACAAAGAGAACTGCTGCCAAGCATAAGATAGATCGTCGAATGGGAGAGAATATTTGGGGTCGTCCAAAGTCGCCAGTTAATCGTAGAGAGTACGGTCCAGGACAGCATGGCCAAAGAAGAAAAGCTAAGCTTTCAGATTTTGGGTTGCAATTACGTGCAAAACAAAAATTGAAAGGCTACTATGGGGATTTGACTGAAAAACAGTTTAGACGAATATATTCTGAGGCTGAACGCGTTAAGGGAGATACTGGTGAAAATCTAATTGGATTATTAGAAAAGCGTCTAGATGCTGTAGTTTACAGGGCAAAATTTGTAGCTACAATGTTTGCAGCTCGTCAGTTTGTGAACCATGGTCATATTTTAGTGAACGGAAGACGAGTTAATATTCCATCCTTTCGAGTTAAAGAAGGTGATGTCATTGAGGTAAGAGAAAAATCTAAACAAATTGCTGTTTTACTGGAGGCTACTCAATTACCGGAGAGAGATGTTCCAGAATATATTGAAGCTGACCATTCAAAAATGACAGCAAAATTTGTTAGGACACCTAACTTAGGTGATGTTCCTTACCCAGTAATAATGGAACCAAATCTCGTAATTGAATATTATGCCCAAAATTAAAAAGAATTATTTCTAAAAAAAAGGGCTGCAACGGTATTCCGGAGCAGCCTTTTTTTTTCTGGAAAGAAATTCAAGGGGCTTATACAAAGATCAAAGTATTTTGGAGAGCTTGCATGGTAAAAATAAAACCTCAACCAGGTATTATGAAAATAGACTTGTATGAAGGTGGTGCATCCCAGCTATCCGGACAAGATCAAGTAGTAAAGTTATCTTCTAATGAAAACCCGTTTGGTCCAAGCCCCAAAGCGGTTGAGGCATATTCAATATCTGGGAAAGCCCTTCACAGATACCCATCGACGTCTCACGGTCATTTACGAGAAGCAATATCTATAATTTTCGATTTACCAAAAGAAAATATAATTTGTGGTGTTGGGAGTGATGAGATTATCTCCTTGTTGTGTCAAACTTTTTCTGGGCAGGGCGATGAAGTCATCTACACAGAGCATGGTTTCGCAATGTATAAAATATCAGCACTTGCTGCCAGTGCGCATCCAGTTGTTGTTAAAGAAAAAAATCGTACTGCAGATATCAAAAATATTATTGAAAAGTGTAGCGAGAAAACAAAGTTAATTTTTATAGCGAACCCAAATAATCCAACTGGTACGATGATAAATTATAACGAAATACAAGAACTTGCCGCAAAAATACCAGAGCAGACTTTATTGGTTCTTGATGGAGCCTATGCAGAATATGTTGATGATTATGATGGTGGTCTCCAATTGGCAAAAAATTCCAATAATGTGTTCGTTACACGAACTTTCTCAAAAATTTATGGCTTGGGTGGTATGCGGGTTGGTTGGGGATTTGGTTCTAAATCAGTAATTGACGCTCTTCAAAGGGTGCGTGGCCCGTTCAATCTCTCAGTGCCGGCACTTGCTGTAGCTGAAGCAGCGATTAAAGATCAGGATTATGTAAAAAAGTGTAAAGAAGAAAACAATGCCACAAGGGACTGGTTCATTTCAAGCTTACGAAAATCAGGGCTGGCTTGTGATAACTCTTTCACAAATTTTGTGCTTCCTCGTTTTAAAAATCAATCGCAGGCAGAACTTTGCGATCAATACCTTCAATCAAAAGGTTTTATAGTGCGAAGAGTTGATGGATATAATTTGCCTGACTCACTTCGAATAACAGTTGGAAATCGAAAGACTTGTGAAAGATTAATAAACATAATTGACGAATTTTTAGTGGGGTAAACATGAGCCAAATTTATGATCGCGTTGCTTTGATTGGCTTAGGTTTAATAGCATCTTCGATTTTTTGGGCGTCAAAGAGAAATGATAATTCATTGCATATTACAGGTTTCTCGCGATCTGAGAAGACACGTAATATAGCTAGAAATATTGGGCTGTGTGATGAAGTTGCTGATAGCTTAGAAGATGCTGTTAAAGACGCCGATTTAGTTATTTTATGTGTACCGGTTGGAGCAATGGAACAGGTCATGTTAAAAATTGCTCCGTTTTTGAAAGCTGGAGCAACAATTAGTGATGTTGGGTCAGTAAAACGGGCAGTTATTAATGCTATTGAACCACACTTGCCAACTGATGTGAAATTTGTTCCAGCCCATCCATTAGCTGGTACAGAGCACTCTGGACCGGAGAGTGGTTTTGCTTCTTTATTTGACAATCGTTGGTGTTTATTAACCGATCATAAAAGTGCAGATAAGACAGCTAAAAATAAAGTTAAGAATTTCTGGAAAGGTTTAGGTGCTAATGTTGAGTTTATGGATGCAGATCATCATGACTTAGTTCTTGCAGTAACAAGTCATGCTCCTCATCTTATCGCTTATACGATGGTCGGAGTAGCTGATGATTTAGGCAAGGTTACCGACAGTGAAGTGATAAAATATTCTGCTGCGGGTTTTCGTGATTTTACTCGGATAGCAGCATCAGATCCAATAATGTGGCGAGACGTTTTTCTTTCTAATAAAGAAGCCACAATAGAAATTTTAGGAAGATTTACTGAAGAGCTTTTTGACTTACAAAGAGCTATCCGCACTGGAAACGGGGAAAAATTGTTAGATTATTTCACTCATACTAGGTCGGTCCGCCGTGAAATAATTGAGGCAGGTCAAGACACCGACGCGCCAAACTTTGGACGAAATTTTGACTCAGAATTAGATTAAATTGGATTAAAATATAGGTATAGAGCTAATTAATATTTGTGGAAAAAATAAATGAATAAATTAACTCCAAAAGAGGCCAAAGATCTTCTTGCTATGGAAGAGATACTTGAAATTTCTGGTTTTGAGATGATGCAGGGAATATTAAGTGGAGCCTACCCTCCTGCACCAATATCTAAAATTTTGAATTATAAACTTCATGCTGTGGAAGAAGGAAAAGTAGTTTTCAGGGGCGCTCCTACCGTGAACTGTCGTAATCCTATGGGTACTTTGCATGGTGGGTGGTATGGAACTCTCTTAGATAGCGCCATGGCTTGTGCAGTAATGACGACCTTACCTGCAGGAAAAATTCAAACAACACTTGAATTCAAAGTAAATATAATTCGGCCGATACCGATAGGAGCGACCGTTG